>NZ_PKRT01000001.1:662500-1325000 GCF_002855555.1 Novosphingobium sp. TH158
CTACGACCACGTCATAAGGCAGGTGCACTGTGCAGCCCGACTTGTCGGCCGTTTCGAGAATTTCGACGGCGGTGGGCTTGAGATCGTGCTCGCACAGCGACTTGCCGACATCGACATCGCTGGCCGCCAGGAAGGTATTGGCCATGCCGCCGCCGATGATCAGGTGATCGACCTGCGTGACGAGGTGCTTAAGCACGTCAAGCTTCGAGGAGACCTTGGCTCCCCCGACAACGGCTGCAACCGGGCGCTGCGGATTGCCAAGCGCCTTTTCCAGCGCCTCAAGCTCTGCCTGCATCGAACGGCCGGCATAGGCCGGCAGCACGTGGGCAAGGCCCTCGGTCGTCGCGTGGGCGCGGTGCGCCGCCGAAAAGGCGTCGTTGACGTAGAAGTCGCCATTCTCGGCTATGGCCCTGGCGAGTTCGGGATCGTTCTTTTCCTCGCCCTTCCAGAACCGCGTGTTCTCGAGAATGGCGACATCGCCCGGCCGCAGGATGCCGACGCTCTGCGCGACAACCGGCCCGGCGATCTCCGGAACGAACATCACTTCCTTGCCGATCACAGACTGGACCGCATCGACCACCATGGAGAGCGACTGGGTCGATACCCGCTCACCCTTGGGGCGGCCGAAGTGGGCCAGCAGCAGGACCTTCGCACCCTTGGCACAAAGATCCAGGATCGTCGGGGCCGAAGCCCGCACGCGCGTATCGTCGGTTACCGCCCCGTCCTGCATCGGCAGGTTGAGGTCGACACGAACCAGGGCGACCTTGCCATTGACGTCGCCAAGATCATCGAGCGTGCGGAACTTCGCCATCGTTTGCGTCCTTACAGCAGCTTGCCCATCGCACCGGCCGTATCGACCATGCGGTTCGAGAAGCCCCATTCGTTGTCGTACCACGAAAGGACGCGCACCAGCTTGCCGTCGATCACAGCCGTTTCGAGGCTGTCGATGGTCGAGCTGTTCGGGCAGTGGTTGTAGTCGATCGAAACCAGCGGCTCGTCCGAATAGCCGAGCACGCCCTTGAGCGGACCCTCGGCAGCGGCCTTGAGCAGCGCGTTGACTTCTTCCTTCGTCGTGTCGCGCTTCGGCTGGAAGGTCAGGTCGACGACCGAAACGTTCGGGGTCGGCACGCGGATGGCCGAACCATCCAGCTTGCCCTTCAGTTCGGGCAGCACTTCACCCACGGCGCGGGCGGCGCCGGTGGTGGTCGGGATCATCGACATGGCCGCAGCACGGGCGCGGCGCGGATCTTCGTGGATCTGGTCGAGGATCTTCTGGTCATTGGTATAGGCGTGGACCGTGGTCATCAGGCCGCGCTCGATACCGATCGCGTCGTTCAGCACCTTGGCGAAGGGCGCAAGGCAGTTGGTGGTGCACGAAGCGTTCGACACGATGATGTGGCCGGCTTCCAGCTTGTCATGGTTGACGCCGTAAACGACGGTCAGGTCCACGTTCTTGCCCGGAGCCGAGATCAGCACCTTCTTGGCACCGGCGGCCAGGTGCTTTTCGCACGAAGCGCGATCGGTGAAGAAGCCCGTGCATTCCAGCGCGATGTCAACGCCATTGGCGGCATGCGGCAGGTTGGCGGGGTCACGCTCGGCAGTGACGTGGATGCGCTTGCCGTTGATGATCAGGTCATTGCCATCGACTTCCACCGTACCAGAGAAAGCGCCGTGAACGCTGTCGCGCTGGAACAGCATGGCATTGGCCTGGGCCGAAGCCAGATCGTTGATCGAAACCAGCTCGAGGTCATGGTCATTCCGCTCGAGAATGGCGCGGGCGACATTGCGCCCGATACGTCCGAAACCGTTGATCGCAACCTTGATCGCCATGTGATGAACTCCTGCTTGTGTCAGCCCAGACGGGCCTTGATCTGCGGAACAATGGCCTCTGCCGTGAGGCCGAAATAGGAATAGAGCTGGTCAGCCGGGGCCGAAGCGCCGAACCGGTCGATACCGAAGCGCAGGCCGTCGATGCCGGTGTAGCGCTCCCAACCGGTGGTGACGCCAGCTTCGATGGAAACCTTGAGGACGTCTGCGGGCAGCAGGTCTGCACGATAGCCAAGGTCCTGAGCGTCGAACAGCTCGGTGCACGGCATCGAGACAACGTCCGCGCCAATGCCGGCCGCTTCGAGTTCTGCGGCACAGGCAACGGCGATTTCCACTTCGGAGCCGGTTGCCACCAGCACGACCTTGCGTTCGGCCTGAGCCGCGCGCAGGCGGTATGCACCCTTGGCGCAGCGGTTTGCCGCGCCGGTCCAGCCGGCATCGCCTTCACCGCGCAGCTGCGGCAGGTTCTGGCGCGACAGTGCGAGGACCGAAGGCGTACCTTCCGCTTCAAGCGCCGCGGCCCAGCACTCGGCCGTTTCGATCACGTCTGCCGGACGGAATAGCAGAAGGTTCGGGATCAGGCGCATCGACATGATGTGCTCAACCGGCTGGTGGGTCGGGCCATCTTCGCCAAGGCCGATCGAATCGTGCGTCAGGACATAGACGACCTGCGCCCGCTGGATGGCCGACATGCGGATCGCGTTGCGGCAATAGTCCGAGAAGACAAGGAACGTGCCGCCATAGGGCACCACGCCGCCATGCAGCGCCATGCCGTTCATCGCGGCGGCCATGCCGAATTCGCGGATGCCGTAATGCACGTGGCGGCCGGCATAATCGTCGGCGCTGAAAGTGGTCGTCGCCTTGGTCTTGGTCAGGTTCGAACCGGTAAGGTCGGCCGAACCGCCGATCAGGTGCGGGATCCGCTCGGTCAGCGGGCCAAGCGCCATTTCCGAAGCCTTGCGCGTTGCCACCTTCTGCGGGGCGGCGACGAGGCCGGCGATATAGTCTTCCAGCGCCGGAGCGGCGAGACGGGCCGCGCCGGCAAGGCTGCTTTCGAAATCGGCGCGGGCCGGAGCCTGCGCCAGGCGCGCTTCCCATTCAGCGCGCGCCGCAGCGCCCTTGGCGCCAATCGCGCGCCAGTCAGCCAGGATATCGGCGGGCACTTCGAAGGGAGCAGAGGTCCAGCCCAGGTTTTCGCGGGTCGCGGCGATCTCGTCGGCGCCAAGCGGTGCACCGTGGATCGAATGGCCGCCCTGCTTGTTCGGAGCGCCCTTGCCGATGACCGTCTTGCAGGCGACCAGCGACGGGCGCGGATCGGCCTGCGCTTCGGCCAGCGCACGGGCGATATCGGCAAAGTCATGCCCGTCGCAGCGCGTCACATGCCAGCCGGTCGCTGAATAGCGGGCCAGGATGTCTTCGCTGGTCGAGAGCGAGGTATCACCGTCAATGGTGATGTTGTTATCGTCCCACAGGACATTCAGGTGACCAAGCTTGAGCACACCGGCAAGGCCGATGGCTTCATGATTGACGCCTTCCATCAGGCAGCCGTCACCGGCGATGACCCAGGTCCTGTGATCCACGAGGTCGTTGCCGAAGCGGGCATTCAGGTGGCGTTCGGCCATCGCCATGCCAACCGCCATGGCAAGTCCCTGGCCCAGCGGACCGGTGGTGCATTCGACCCCGGCCAGCTCGAAATTCTCGGGATGTCCGGCGCAGGGGCTGTGAAGCTGGCGGAAATTGCGGATGTCATCCATCGTCGGCGCGGCATAGCCGGACAGGTGGAGCAGCGCGTAGATGAGCATTGAACCATGCCCGGCCGACAGCACGAAGCGATCGCGGTCCGCCCATTCTGGTGCGGAAGGATCGAACTTCAGGAACTGGGAATAGAGCACCGTCGCGACATCGGCCATGCCCATGGGCATGCCGGGATGGCCGCTGTTTGCCGCCTGGACAGCGTCCATCGAGAGGGCACGGATGGCATTGGCCATGGGGCCCAGGCGAGATGGATCAAAAGTCATGTGCAGGCCTCCAGAGCGGATGCAAAGCCAGGGGCGATTCGGGATGCGGCCTCTTTGCTGCAACGCCGCGAATCGTCAAGTTAAGCGGCCCATTAAATCGCAAATCGTTACCGCGCTTCCTGTTCGGCGTTTTTTGGTCTAGCCATGGCCCTCATGACGGGGGATCGTATCCATCAGGCCCTGGCCCGGATAGAGGCTGCCGCCGCCCGGATAGAGGCGGCCGCGGCAAGGCGTGGCAATTCCGACGGCGATCTCGCTGAACGGCACGAAGCCCTGCGCGGTGTCGTCGCCCAATCGCTGCGCGAACTGAATTCGCTGATCGGGAGCGCCCGGCAATGAGCAACATCGACCTGTCGATCGGTGGCCGCAGCTTCAAGGTGGCCTGTGCTGCCGGTGAAGAGGAGCACGTTGCCAGCCTTGGCCGCATGATCGACGCCAAGGTTGCCTCGGTCCCAGGTGCCGCCGGGCAGAGCGAGGCGCGCATGCTCCTGTTTGCTTCGCTGATGCTGGCGGACGAAGTGCACGAGGCACAGAATCGCAGCGGCTCCGTTCCGGCACCGCAGGCCCCGGTTGCAGACCCCGCACTGGCGGAAAGGCTCGAGGCGCTGGCCGCAACGCTCGAAAAATGCGCCACCGCCCTTGAGGCCTGAGCGCCCTGCGCCTAAATAGGCGGCGACGGGTACTGCCCGGTACGAACCGACAGAATATCCCTGAGGCTATAAGCAATCCATGGGGGCTGTCCCTGCCCGGACCCTGGTCCGACGCATATGGTCCCCACCTGACGTTCGAGGCGTCAGAGGATTTCCCGGCAACGGCCCATGGTGGTCCCGTCACCCTCCCGCAGGAGCCGCAATTGCTCGACAAGAAGACCCTGCGTGCAAGGCTGAAGCAGGAACGCCGTGAATTCGTCGCCGCGATCCCTGACTGGCAGCGCGGCCTGCTTTTCCGGCGACCGCCCTCTCCCCTTGTTGAGATGATACCCGATGGGGCCGTCATCTCGGTCTACTACGAACAGCCTGCGGAGGCACCGGCGAGCCACTATGCACGCTGGTTCTTCGAGCGGGGCCACCGTATCGCCCTTCCCTGGTTTGCCGATCGTGCTTCGCCCATGCAGTTCCGCGAATGGACAAACCCGTTCGAGGATGGCCTTCGGCTGGAAGCCGACCCATTCGACAAGGGCGGATTGAACTCGCTCCAACCGCGGGCAGATGCGGCCATGCTGGTCCCAGATGTGATGTTCTGCCCGCTCGTCGGTTTTTCGGCGGAAGGCGGCCGAATCGGCATGGGCGGCGGCCATTACGACCGCTGGCTTGGCGCAGACCGCCCCGCCCTTGCGATCGGGCTCGGCTGGGACTGCCAGCTTGTCGAGGAACTCCCGCTTGAACCGCACGACGCGCCGCTCGATGCGGTGGTCACTCCGACCCGTCTGTACTGGAAAGAATCCTGATGCGCACTGAACCCACCTGGCGAATCCCTGTCGGCGTGATCGGCCTGCTGCTGGCGCTTGCCGTCTATGCCTTGGTCATCGCGCGCTATGTGCCGGAACTGATAGGTGGCTGGCCCGCCCTCGCGCAAACACCGATCTATATCGTGCTGGGCATTGCCTGGCTGCTGCCGCTCAGGCGCTTCCTGATCTGGATGGAAACCGGCCGCTGGCGCGGCTGACAGGTTCAAACGACAATTTCAGGAAAATCCCCAAGTGGCGCGAGTGACGGGGCTCGAACCCGCGACCTTCGGCGTGACAGGCCGACACTCTAACCAACTGAGCTACACCCGCGCAGCCACTTGGGAGCCGCGCCACTAGGGCAGGCCACCGGGCCTGTCAACAGCTTTGCAGCCCATTCGAGCGGAAAGATTGTCGGGCAGTTATCCCTTAGCGTCGTTAACCATTTTTTGGGGCGGATTTGCGACAAGTCTGAGCGCAAGCGGGGGCTGATCTCAGATGAATTCGCGCAACTTCACCAAGGCATTTTCGCTGGTTTTCGCGCTGGCATTCGGCAGCGAATCCTTGGCTGCAAGCATATCGCTCGACAGCAGCGTGTTCGTGGAACGCAGCAAGGCGCAATCGCGCGTGCTCGAACCGGCGAGCGAACTGTCCCGTGGCGACCGTGTGGTTACTGTCCTGACATGGAAGCGGCAGGCACCCGGAGGGCAGTTCGTCGTTTCGAACCCCCTGCCCCGCAGCCTCTACTACCAGGGCAGCGCCAGCGATTCGGAAGAAGTATCCATCGATGGTGGCCGAAACTGGGGGAAGCTGGGCAGCCTGCGCCTGGGCGAGCGGCTGGCAACCGCCGAAGATGTGACGCACGTGCGCTGGAAGATCGAATCGCCGCGCACCAGCGGGCGGATCGCCTACAGCGCCATCGTCCGCTGAATCAGCACTCGTCGTATTTCCAGTAAAGCTTCTTGCCCTCGGCAAGCTCGGCAACCGCCTGCGCAATTCGCTTGTCGCGCGTTTCCGGCCGCTTGGCCTCTGTGATCCACTCGATATAGTCGCGGCGATGCGAAGGCGCGAAGCCCGCAAGGGCCGCCTCCGCGGCAGGACAGGCTGCGAGGGCCCGGGCAAAGTCCTCGGGCATCGGAAGCTCAGGCCTGGGTGCACGCTTAGGCCTTGGTGCAGCGTCCCCCGCGCGAATCGATTCCGCCTTCGCCTGCAGCAAAGCCACAAGCGAATCGTCGCTCGGCATCCCCTCCCGACAGGTGATCCTGCCGAAGTTTCCCATGCCATCGCCCATCATCCCGCGGCGCTCGCCCGATCCTTCGACGATCAGCGAAGCGTGGGCCTTGTGCGCGGCCATGCCGGCAAGGATCTTTCCCTCAAGCGTGAAATGCGGCACGCCCCACTTGATCGTCTCCGACGCATCGGGAACGGTCGCACCGACCAGCGCACGAAAGTGATTGAGGATCGGGACCGCAAAGCCTGCCGACTTGTCGATATAGGCATCGACGCGCGGATCGCCCTGCATTGCCCTTCTCCTAATTCGCCAGCAGCAGCACCGGCGTTTCGATCAGCTTCTTGATCGCCTGGACAAAACTCGCCGCATCCCACCCATCGACCACGCGATGGTCGCACGAGATCGAGATGTTCATGATCTTGCGCTTCTCGATGCGTTCACCGCCCATGCCGTCAGGTACGAACATCGGCCGTTCGACAATGCGGTTGGGACCGAGGATCGCGACTTCGGGCCGGTTGATGACGGGGGTGTGCGCCACCCCGCCCAGGGGACCAAGCGAGGTTATCGTCAGGGTAGAGCCGGAGAGTTCCTCGCTCTTGGCCGTGCCGGTGCGCGCCGCTTCGGCAAGGCGGACGATCTCCTGCGCCAGTTGCCACAAGTTGCGGTCCTGCGCGTTGCGGATCACCGGCACCATCAGGCCGGACGGCGTCTGTGCTGCCATGCCGAGGTGGACGGCAGCGTAACGCGTCACGACACCGGCTTCGTCATCGAAGCGCGCATTGATCATCGGGAAATCGGGCAGAGCCTTGCACACGGCCGTTATCAGCAGCGGCAGCATGGTCAGCTTGGGCTTGTCGCCGCGATTGGCGTTCAACTGCCCGCGCATTTCCTCAAGCGCGGTAACGTCGCATTCTTCTACATAGGAAAAGTGCGGAATGTTGCGCTTGGATGCTGCCATGTTGTCGGCAATCCGGCGGCGCAGGCCGATGACGCGAACCTCCTGGTCCTGCCCATGCAGGCCCGGGGCGCGGTAACCGCCCGGTCCGCTGTAGGCGAGGAACGCGTCCAGATCGGCATGACGGACGCGATTGCCTTCCGCCGGACGGACATCTGCCAGGTCAATGCCCAGTTCGGCAGCGCGTGCCCGCACGGCCGGGCTCGCCAGTGCGCGCGAATGGCCCCTCGCTGCCGGCGCGCGGGCTGGTGCTGGCGCGGCTGGCGGGTGCGGAGGAGGCGTCGGCGTTGGCGTGGGCGCGGCTGCGGCGACCTCGGGCTTCACTTCCGGCTCGGGCGCAGGGGCCGGAGCGGGCGGCTCGGGCGTTTCCACCGCAATGCGCTCGGCAGCGGCGGGGGTTGCGGGCACTTCCTCGGCCTGCCCCTCGCCCTCGACTTCGAGCACGACCAGCGGCGCACCGATGGCGACGATATCGCCGACGTCACCGGCCACCTCGACCACGGTGCCGGCAACGGGGCTTTCCATCTCGACCGTCGCCTTGTCGGTCATCATGTCGGCAAGGCGGCCGTCTTCCTCGACCCGGTCACCGACCTTGACGTGCCAGGCGACAATCTCTGCCTCGGCTATGCCCTCGCCAATATCCGGCAGGCGGAACGTGTACTTGCCCATCAGTCAGCCCCTAGAAGACGGTCGATCGCTTCGCCGATCCGCACCGGTCCGGGGAAGTATGCCCACTCCAGGCTGTGCGGATAGGGGGTATCGAACCCGGTCACGCGCTCGATCGGCGCTTCGAGATGATAGAAGCAGCGTTCCTGGACGAGCGCGACCAGTTCCGCCCCGAAACCGGAAGTGCGGGTGGCTTCATGCACCACCATCACTCTGCCGGTTTTTTCCACAGACTTCTCAACAGTCTCTATGTCGATTGGCACAAGCGTTCTGAGGTCGATGATCTCGGCGTCAACGCCCTTATCCGCACAAACCGCAGCGGCAACGTGGACCATCGTGCCATAGGCCAGCACGGTCATCGCTTCCCCTTCCCGCACGACGCGAGCCTTGCCGAGCGGTATCGAGTAATAGCCCTCGGGCACTGCGCTGTCGGGATGCTGGCTCCAGGGCTTTGCCGGCTTGTCGTAATAGCCGTCGAAGGGGCCGTTGTAGATTCGCTTGGGCTCGAAGAAGATCACGGGATCATTGTCTTCGATCGCGGCGATGAGCAGGCCCTTTGCATCGTGCGGCGTGCTCGGGATCACCACTTTCAGGCCGGCGACGTGGGTGAACAGCGCTTCCGGGCTCTGGCTGTGCGTCTGGCCGCCGAAGATGCCGCCGCCAAAGGGCGAGCGCACGGTGATCGGGGCGATGAATTCGTTTGCCGAACGGTAACGCAACCGCGCCGCCTCTGACACCAGCTGGTCGTAACCGGGATAGATGTAATCGGCGAACTGGATTTCCGGCACGGGCCGCAAACCGTATGCCGCCATGCCGACAGCGGCGCCGATGATGCCGCATTCGTTGATCGGCGTATCGAACACGCGGTTCTTGCCGTATTTCTTCTGCAGGCCGGCGGTGGCGCGAAACACGCCGCCGAAATAGCCGACATCCTCTCCCATGATCACCACATCGGGATCGCGGCCCATCATGATGTCGAGGGCGTCGTTGATCGCCTCGATCATGTTCATCCGCCGCGAAGGCGCATTGGCGAGCGAAAGCGGGGCTTCCTCCAGCGTCACTGCTCATACTCCTTCCAGGTGGGCCACTTGATCCGGCGCTCGCGGATGGCCTGTTCGGCCTGCTCCTCGAGGTGCCAGGGCAATTCCTCGTAAACGTCCTCGAACATGGTGTGGAACGGGTGATGCAGGCCGTGGCCGAGCACGCCGTTCTTCTCAGCCTCCTTGGTCGCCGCCTTGACCTGTTCCGCCAGTTCGCGGTCCATCGTCTCGTGCTGCTCTTCCGACCATTCGCCGATGGCGATCAGGTGCTTTTTGAGGCGGGTGATCGGATCGCCAAGCGGCCAGGCCTCGGCCTCGCGGGCGGATCGGTACTGGCTGGGATCGTCAGAGGTGGAATGGCCCTCGGCACGATAGGTGAAATGCTCGATCAGCGTCGGGCCATGGTTGGAACGCGCCCGGTTCGCCGCCCATTGCATCGCGGCATAGACCGCCAGCGCATCGTTTCCGTCGACCCGCAGGCCCGCCATGCCATAGCCGATTGCCCGCGCGGCAAAGGTGGTGCGCTCTGCCCCGGCAAAGCCGGAAAAGCTGGATATCGCCCACTGGTTGTTGACGATATTGAGCACCACGGGAGCGTTGTAGACCGTCGCGAAGGTCATCGCCGCGTGGAAATCGCCCTCGGCGCTCGATCCGTCACCGATGAAGCTGGTGGCAATCCGACTGTCGCCCTTGCTGGCGCTGGCGAGCGCCCAGCCCACCGCCTGCGGGAACTGCGTGGCGAGATTGCCGGAGATGGTGAAGAACGAATAGTCGCGGGCCGAATACATGATCGGCAGCTGCCGGCCTTTCAGGTGATCGGCGCGGTTGGAATAGATCTGGTTGATCATCTCCACCATCGGGTATCCCCGGGCAAGCAGGATGCCCTGCTGGCGGTATGACGGGAACACCATGTCATCCGAAGCAAGCGCAAAGGCCGAGGCAACGCTCGTCGCCTCTTCGCCGGTGCACTTCATGTAGAAGCTGGTCTTGCCCTGCCGCTGCCCGCGATACATCCGGTCATCGAACGCGCGGGTCAGGGCCATGACGCGCAGCATCTCCCGCAGGGTCTCGCCATCGAGGCGGGGATTCCAGGGGCCGGTCGCCTGATGCTCGTCATCAAGCACGCGGACCAGGTCGTAGCACAGCGGACTGGTATCGACGGCAGCGCAGCTTTCGTCGGGGCGCGGCTGCGCGCCTGCCGGGGGAACTTGCACGTGCACGAAATCGACGGGATCGCCCGGCCTGAACTTGGGCTCGGGAACGTAGAATTCGAGCGGCGGCCGGTTTCCGCCTCGCGCCAGACTTTTCCTGCCTTTCGCCATGGTCCCAGCTCTCCCGCCGCCCCTTGTGCGGCGCAGCAAAGTTTTACATTGGAGACATATTATTTCAACCCGGTTTCAACGTCAACCAAATGATCACACAGCAACGGGTGCCGGAATGTGCGCCTGAGGCGCATATCCCTCAACCGAAAAATCCTCGATCGCATAGTCGAAAATCGTTTCAGGCCTGCGAACGATCTCCATCCGCGCATCGCCGGACGGAACGCGCGAAAGCTGTTCTTCCACCAGCGGCGCGTGGTTGAGGTAAAGATGGGTATCGCCGCCCATCCAGACCACCTCCCCCGGCTCAAGATCGCATTGCTGCGCCAGCATGCGCGTCAGCAAGGCAAGGCTCCAGATATTGAAGGCAAAACCAAGTCCCAGGTCACACGAACGCTGGTAAAGCAGGCCCGACAGGCGATTTCCCGCGATATGGAACTGGTAGGTCTTGTGGCACGGCGGCAGGGCCATGGCGTCAAGCTCGGCCACGTTCCATCCCTCGATGATGTGCCTCCGGCTACCGGGATTCTCTCTCAGGCTTTCAACGACCTGGGCCACCTGATTGATCCCGGCGCCCCGGCGGAACGTTCCATCGCCCTGTGGCTCATAGCTTGGCCAATCGACCCACTGCTTGCCGTAGACCGGCCCCAGGTCACCCCATTCGGCGGCGAAAGCCGCATCCTCGACAATCCGGCGCGAGAAGTCCGGGCGCGAAATTTCGCTTCCGGTCGCCTTGCGATAGCGATCGAGCGGCCAGTCGGTCCAAATCTCAACGCCCTGGGCGCAAAGGCTGCGAATATTGGTATCACCGGTGAGAAACCACAGCAGCTCACGGCTCGCGGTTTTCCAGTAGACCCGCTTTGTGGTGAGCAGCGGCATCCGCCCTTCCGACAGGTCAAAGCGAATCTGTGCCCCGAAAATCGAACGTGTACCCACCCCGGTGCGGTCGATACGCTCGTCCCCATGCTCCCAGATGCGGCGCATCAGGTCGATATATTGCCATTCCCAATGATCGGGATTGGCCCGGAAGGCCGCAGAATCGGTATTTGGAAGGGTGATTGTCATTGTTCTTTCGTAGCGAGGCGATTGCATGCTTGCCACCCCGCGATTGCCTCTCTATAGGCGCGCTCCTGCCTCGCCCCTCCATGGGGTGAACGATCGGTCGGGGAATAGCTCAGCCTGGTAGAGCACTGTCTTCGGGAGGCAGGGGCCGGAGGTTCGAATCCTCTTTCCCCGACCACATCGTTTCCATCGCAACAATTTGTCATGGGGCTGCAATGCAGGCTTGCTAGCGCGCGGCTGCTCGCGCATTATGCTGCACTGCACAATTTCTTCTCCCCAGCAATTCGAGACACCCGTTACATGACCGAACCGCGCCTTCAGATGATGGAAGCGATTGCCCGCAAGCAGATTGTCGAAGCCGATTACAACGGGCAGCGCATCCGCCTTGCCCCGCACCTGCTGTTTGAGCGGCATGGTGACCTGTTCGTCAGCGCGCTGAACCTGGGCAAGACCTGGCGGAGCGATGAGGAACCGCGCCTTGGCCAGTTCAAGCTGGCTGGCCTCGGCAATCCCGCACTGCTGGATGAGCCCTTCGAGACCCTGCCCACCTTCGCGCCGCAGCCCCCGCGCGAAACGGATACCTTGCTGCTGGCCGTCTGACCGCTGCTCAGCCGCCGCGCAGCAGCTGGACGCCGTAATCGCGCTCGAACAGGTAGAGCAGCAGCCGCGCTGCTTCCCCGCGTTCACCGGTGAGTCCGCCGTCGCGCTCCATCAGCAGGCGCGCATCATCGTGGGCAAGCGGCAACAGGCGCTGGATCTGGTCGAGCTGCGCGACCCGAAAGGGCGTATCGCCCGATTGCCGTGTCCCCAGCAGCTCACCGCCGCCACGCAATTCAAGGTCTTCCTCGGCAATCCGGAAGCCATCCTGCGTTTCGCGCATCAGGGCGAGCCGCTTGCGCCCGGTTTCGGATAGCTCGTTACCGCGCAGCAGCAGGCACGTGCTCTTGCCTTCCCCTCGGCCCACCCGGCCGCGAAGCTGGTGAAGCTGGGCAAGCCCGAATCGCTCTGCCGCCTCGATGACCATCAGGGTTGCATTGGGAACATCGACACCAACCTCGATCACGGTGGTGGCCACCAGCACAGCGGCCTCACCCCGGGCGAAGCGTTCCATCGCCGCGTCCTTCACTTCCGGTCGCAACTGGCCATGAACGAGAACCACCTGTTCACCGAAGCGCAGCTTTAGCTCGGCAAAGCGCGCCTCGGCAGCGGCAAGATCGTCGGTCTCGCTTTCGCGCACCATGGGGCAGACCCAGTAGGCCTGCTGGCCCGTCTCGATATGCCGGGCGAGCGCACCGACAACGTCCTCCATCCGCTCGACCGCGACCACGCGCGTATCGATCGGCTGGCGGCCGGGTGGCATTTCGTCGAGCTTGCTGACGTCCATTTCCCCGTACTGCGCCAGCGTCAGCGTGCGCGGGATCGGGGTTGCCGTCATCGCCAGGCAATGCGGGGTCCGCTTGCCCTTCTGGTTGAGCATGAGGCGCTGCCCGACGCCAAAGCGGTGCTGCTCATCGATCACCACCAGGGCCAGGTTCTTATAGGATACCGCATCCTGGAAGATCGCATGGGTGCCAACGCAAATGGCGATCGAACCGTCAAGCAGTCCCATCAGGATCGATTCGCGCGTCCGGCCCTTGTCGCGTCCGGTGAACAGGGCGATGTTCACGCCCGTTGGCGCTGCCATGCGGCGGAGCGTTTCGAAATGCTGCCGGGCAAGGATTTCGGTGGGTGCAAGCAATGCAGCCTGAGCACCGGCCTCAACCGCAACCAGCATGGATTCGAGCGCCACCACCGTCTTGCCCGAACCGACATCGCCTTGCAGCAGCCTGAGCATGGGCGCGGCCTGGGCGAGATCGCCCTCGATTTCCTCAATCGCCCGGCGCTGGGCACCGGTCAGGGCAAAGGGCAGGTTTAATTTCGTCCGCAGCCGTCCGTCACCTGCCAGCGGCGTTCCCGTGCGCGCCCGGTTGGCATTGCGCACGAGCATCAGGGCAAGGCTGTTGGCGAGAAGCTCGTCATAGGCGAGCCGGTCCCGCGCGGCGGCGTGTTCACCCTTGTGCGCGAGGGACAGGGCATCGCGCCAGCCCGGCCACTGCATCCGGTCAAGCAGGCCAGGCTCGATCCATTCGGGCAGGTCCGGTGCATGGACGAGCGCCTGCTGCACCAGCCCGGCCACGCGCCCTTGGGTGAGGCCTTCGGACAGCGAATAGACCGGCTCGCACAGGGTTCCCAGCAGGGTGCCGCCATCGTCACTGACGTGATCGGGGTGGACGATCTGCAGTTGCTGGCCGAACTGATCCAGGCGCCCGGCAATCCATTTGCGCTCGCCAAGCGGCAGCTGCTTCTTTGCCCAGCCGGAATTGCGCCCGAAATAGGTGAGCGCGCAGGTATTTCCCGGCCCGTCGACCGCCACGACCCGGAAGGGCCCGCGCCCCGGCGGACTGCGATATTCGATGGGCGTCAACGCAACCACGACATTTTCGCCAACCGTGGCCTCGTCAAGGTCAGCCACCGCGCGCCGCATCACGAAGCGCTCGGGCAAGTGATAAGCCAGGTCGCGCAGCCGGGTCAGGCCCAGCTTTTCCAGCGGGCGCAGCAGGTTCGGCCCCACCCCTTTCAGGCTGGCAGTCTCGATGAACAGGGGGTTGAGCCGATCGGGGCGCATGCGATGCGTCATAGCCACCCGGATGGGCTTTTCGCCACCGACTTTTGCGCCGCCGGTTTGATGCCGCGCAATGATTGCGCCGGCATTCACGACGAGAATGGGGCAAATCAAAGGAGGACCCCATGCTGCTTTCCCATGGAACCGTGATCGTCCTTGTCGATGGGCGAGGTCTCGAACTGTATCGCAACGCCGGTGATGAAGCCGGGCCAGAGCTTGCGGCCATGCCGGCACCAAAGCTCGATAGCCGCAATCACAGCGGCGCAGGACATCATTCCAGCGCCGGCAATCATGCCGACAGCCAGGTCGGCGAGGATGCCCATGCCAATGCGGTTGCCCAGTGGCTCAATGCCGAGGTGCTTGGCCACCGGATCGAACAGCTTGTGGTCATCGCGCCGCCGCGCACGCTGGGCGAACTGCGACGCCATTTCCACAAGCAGACCGAGAAGGCGATTGCGAGGGAACTGGCGAAGGACCTGATGGGGGCAAAGCCGCCGCAGGTTCTTGCCGCCCTGCGCGAGGTGCACTGAGCAGTTGCCAGCCGCAGACCTCTCGCCTAGCGCAGCCGACATGGACCAAGCGAGCATTGACCCCGACCGCCTGAAGCGGCTGCGCTTTCGCGCATGGCATCGCGGCACGCGCGAGGCAGATTACATGATCGGCTGCTATTTCGACCGGTTCCATGCCGGATGGGACGAAGCAGCCGTGGAGTGGTTCGAAGCCCTGATCGAGGAAGAGGACGTCGACATCATGGGCTGGGCACTCGGCACGATTGCCGTGCCCGACCGGTTCGCCGGACCGCTGATGGATCGCATGTGCCAGCTGGATTACGTCGAAATCCCGCGCTGAGCGGGGCTATTGCGCGTCCACGATGTCGTAGACGACGACCCGGTCCCACAGGTGCCCGCAGGCATCGATGAAAGCCTTGTGCAACGGATGCGGCTGGTAATCGGCCTGGTCCTGCAGACTGTCGAAAGTCATCGATTCCGACACGTCCCACGAGTGATCAACCACCTCTCGCGCCTCGGTAGTGGCCGGGACGCCGATGTGCAGCGACTTGACTTGCGGGATGGCGCGAAGCGTTTCCAGTCCGGCAACCAGTTTGGCCCGGTCCTCGGCATTGCCGGGCCGCTTCAGCCAGAACAGGGCCATGTGCCGCAGGAACGGATTGTCGCTCATAGAATCTCCCCTTCGATGGCATGGGCCATGCCCGATCCGTCCGCCGGCAGCAATCGCCGCCGGGGGAGACTTTTGCCCCGCCGGGGGCTAGGAGCGCTTTCCCCCTGCCCCCGCATGCCCGAATCGGCACGCGGGGCGTTTGCTGTTGCGTGAACCGGTGCGTCTGACCATGCCTGACCTGAACAAGATCCTTTCCGCGAAGAGCCCGCTGACGCTCTCCTCGATCGCACGCGGGGCGCAGCCGCTGGTGCTTGCCGACCTGGCACGGGCCGCAAAGGGCCGCGCCGTGTTCATCGCGCCGGACGATGCCGCAATGCGCGCCATCGCCGATGCCGCAAGCTTCTTCGCGCCGGAGCTTCAGGTCATCGATTTCCCGGCCTGGGACTGCCTGCCCTATGACCGGGCAAGCCCTGCCCTGTCGATTTCCGCCCGCCGCCTTTCAGCCCTCTACAAGCTGCAGGCGAAGGCCAGTGGGCCGCAATTGCTCGTCACGACGGTAAACGCCGTACTGCAACGAGTGCTGACACCGTTCCGCATCCGGGAATCGGTACGCTTGCTCAAACCCGGCATGGAGATCGGCCGCGAGAGCCTGATCGCCCTGTTGCAGCGGCAGGGCTATTCGCGGACCGACACGGTTGCCGATGCCGGCGAATTCGCCGTGCGCGGTTCCATCTTCGATATCTATCCGTCCGGGCTCGACATGGGCCTCAGGCTCGACTTCTTCGGTGACGAGCTGGAAACCCTGCGCCTGTTCGACCCGAACACCCAGCGCTCGACGGGCGTGAGCGAGGAACACCTGCTGCTCCCGGCCAGCGAGGCACTGGTTGATGAAGCGAGCATAAAGCGCTTTCGCGCCGGATACCGGGACCTGTTCGGCGCGAATGCCACTTCGGACCCGCTCTATCAGGCGGTAAGCGACGGGCGCCGCCTTGCCGGAATGGAGCATTGGCTACCGCTTCTGGAAGAACGGATGGTCACGCTATTCGACCATCTCTCCGCCGACGACCTGGTACTTATCGACGCTGGCGCGATGGGCGCCGTGGATGAACGGCTGGCCGACATTGCCGACTATCATGTGGCCCGTTCCGACACCTCGGGCAAGGCACCCGGCTCCTACCGCCCGCTTGCGCCCTCCTCCCTTTACCTGATGCGTGCGGAACTGGACGAACGGCTGTCCGGCTGGCCGATCCATCGGACGGACATTTTCGCACAGCCCGAAGGGCCAACCACGGTCGATTTCGGTTTCTCCTCGGGCCGCGACTTTGCGCCTGAGCGGGCCCGTGGCGATAACGTCTATGAGGCTGCCGGCCGCTATCTCAACGGGCAGGCCGCACAGGGGCGCAAGGCGCTGATCGCCTGCTATTCAACCGGCAGCCGCGCCCGTATCGCCGCCATTCTCGGCGAAGCCGTGCGCCCTGCCCCCGTTCTGGCCGATAACTGGCAGGAAGCCCTTGGCCTTGCGGCCAAGGGCGTGTCCGTTGCGCTGGTCTTGCCGCTCGAAACCGGCTTCTCCAACCGTGACATTGAACTGGTAACCGAGCAGGACCTGCTTGGCGATCGCCTGGTCAGGCGCAAGAAACGGCGCAAGAGCGCCGACGCCTTCCTGGCGGAACTCTCGGCGCTGACGCCCGGCGACCTGGTGGTCCATATGGAGCACGGCATCGGTCGCTACGAGGGCCTCCAGTCGATCCCCGTCGGCCAGAGCCCGCACGATTGCGTGATGCTGGTCTACCACGGCGGCGACAAGCTCTATGTCCCGGTTGAGAACATCGACGTCCTTTCGCGCTATGGCAGCGAAAGCGAAGGCGTCGCGCTTGACCGGCTCGGCGGCGAAGCATGGCAGAAGCGACGCAGCCGCCTCAAGGAACGCATCCGCGAAATCGCGCATGAGCTGCTGCGCACCGCCGCACAGCGGGCCTTGCGCCAGGCCCCGGTGCTGGTTGCGGAACAGGCGGTCTACGACCAATTTGCCGAAGGCTTCCCCTGGCAGGAAACCGAGGATCAGGAAGCGGCTATCGAGGATGTCCTCACAGACCTTTCCGAAGGCAAGCCGATGGACCGCCTTGTCTGCGGCGATGTCGGTTTCGGGAAGACGGAGGTCGCCCTGCGCGCCGCTTTCGTTGCCGCCATGGCCGGCCAGCAGGTTGCCCTGATTGCGCCGACCACGCTGCTTGCCCGCCAGCATTATTCCGGCTTTGTCCAGCGCTTCAACGGCTTCCCCCTCAATATCGGCCGTCTGTCCCGCCTCGTGCCGGAAAAGGAAGCGGCCGCTACCCGTGCCGGACTGGCGGAGGGCACGATCGACATCGTCGTCGGCACCCATGCGCTCCTGTCGAAGAGCCTGACCTTCAAGCGGCTGGGCCTGGTGATCGTCGACGAGGAACAGCGGTTCGGCGTCAATCACAAGGAACGGCTGAAGACGCTGCGGACAAACGTGCACGTCCTCACCCTCACCGCCACGCCGATCCCGCGCACCCTGCAAATGGCAATGTCGGGCCTGCGCGAGCTTTCCACCATCCAGACCCCGCCGGTCGATCGCCTTGCCGTGCGCACCTACGTGATGGAATGGGACGACATGGTGATGCGCGAGGCGTTGCTGCGCGAACACCACCGCGGCGGGCAAAGCTTCATTGTCGTGCCGCGCATCGCCGACATGGCCGATGTCGAGGAGTGGCTGCGCAACACGGTGCCGGAAGTGCGCTTCGTCACCGCGCATGGGCAGATGAGCGCAAGCGAAGTGGAAGAGCGGATGAGCGCCTTCTACGAGAAGAAGTACGAAGTCCTGCTCTCGACCACGATTGTCGAAAGCGGCCTCGACATTCCCAGCGCCAACACGATCATCATCCACCGCGCCGACCGCTTCGGCCTTGCCCAGCTCTACCAGCTGCGCGGACGTGTCGGCCGCTCGAAGCTGCGCGCCTATGCCTACCTGACCACCCCTGCGGACCAGCAATTGTCCGAGGTCGCGGAGAAGCGGCTCAAGGTTCTGGGCGATCTCGACAGCCTGGGCGCGGGGTTCCAGCTCGCCAGCCACGATCTCGACATCCGCGGCGCCGGCAACCTGCTGGGCGACGAGCAATCGGGCCATATCCGCGAGGTCGGCTTCGAACTCTACCAGTCGATGCTGGAAGACGCGATCCTTGAGGCCAAGGCCGGCGCTTCGGGCCTTAAGCGCGAGACGAGCGGCCTCAGCCCGCAGATCACGGTCGATGCCCCGATCATGATCCCCGAGGAATATGTGCCGGACCTTGCCGTCCGCATGGCGCTCTATCGCCGCCTCAACGATGCCGAGAGCAATGACGAGATCGAGGGCCTCTCCGCGGAAATGATCGACCGTTTCGGCCCGCTGCCCAAGCCGACCGCAAACCTGGTCAAGCTGATCGAGGTGAAGCGCCAGGCCATCGTCGCGAACATCGCCAAGATCGATGTCGGCGCGAAGGGCTCGCTGGTCTCGTTCCACGACGACAGCTTCCCCGATCCGGCCGGACTTGTCGCCTATGCCCAGCGGCTGGAAGGAACCGTCAAGCTGAGGCCGGATAACAAGCTGGTCATCACCCGCACATGGGGCAATCCGGAAGCGCGGCTTAACGGGCTGTTCCAGTTGACCAAGGGACTGGCCTCGATCGCCCGCAAGGCAAAGGGTTAGACCACCTGCGCGTTCATACTTCCTTTGCCTCCGGCTGCTAATCGCACCCGGATTGCGGCATTGCCGCGCAGAGTGAGGGTTAACGCTTGGCCTCGAGCGCTATCGCGCTGGAACGGATCGCAGAACCGGCGGGGGCAAGATCGGCCGCTGGCGAAGGCCTGCGCCTGCGAACCCTTGCCCCGAAGGATTGCAGCCCGGCCGACTTGCACGCCTGGGCACAGCTTGCGCAGGACGGGAGCGAGCCCAATCCCTTCTTCGAGCACTGGTATCTTCTCCCGGCCCTGAAGGCGCTGGACAAGTCTGGCGCAGCACGCCTGCTGGTGCTGGAACAGGATGGCGGCTGGGCCGGCCTTCTGCCCATCGCTTCCCGCAAAAGCTATTACGGCAAGCCGATCAGGCACCTCGGCAGCTGGATGCACGCCAATTGCTTCCTTGGCGCGCCTCTCGTTGCGCGGGGACGCGAAGCTGCCTTCTGGCAGGCCCTGCTGGCCTGGGCCGATGGCAACGTGGAGGGACTGTTCCTTCACCTGCCGCAATTGCCGCTGGACGGCGCTCTGTTCGAGGCGCTTCGGCAGGTGCTGGCCGGCAAGGCGCGCCCTGCTGGCATCGTCATGCGCGAAGAGCGGGCTCTGCTGCAATCGGACCTTTCCCCCGAAGCCTATCTTGAGGCTTCGATGAGCGGCAAGAAGCGCAAGGAACTGCGCCGCCAGCACAACCGCCTCAGCGAGACAGGACGGGTCGAATTCGTCCGCGACGACTCCGATGCCGGACTCGATCAATGGACGGCGGACTTTCTGCGGCTGGAAAAGGCCGGCTGGAAAGGCCTTAACGGCTCGGCCCTTGCCTGCTCTGCCGATACCGAGGCCCTGTTCCGCGACAGTCTGGCAGGTGCGGCAGCTGCCGGACGGCTAGAGCGCCTGACCCTGCTGCTTGATGGCCAGCCCATCGCCATGCTCGCCAACTTCCTCACGGCCCCGGGCGCGTTTTCCTACAAGACGGCGTTCGACGAGGATTATGCCCGCTTCTCGCCGGGCGTCCTGCTCCAGCGGGAGAACCTGGCGCTGCTTGAGCGGGCGGGCATCGCATGGTGCGATTCGTGCGCTGCGCCCGATCACCCGATGATCGACCACATCTGGCGCGAACGGCGCGCCATCGGGTCGGTCTCCATCGCCATCGGCGGAAAGCTGCGCCGAGCCGCCTTTTGCCTGATCCTCAAAGCCGAACTGGGTCGCCGCCCTGACGGAGCCAGACTATGACCGTGTTTTCTCCCGAAGCCCGCAGCACGTTTGCCGCCAACTACCCCGAAGTGCCGCACAAGATTGCCCACGCGCTCGGCGATCACCCGCTGCTGAGTTTCGCCGCACTCGCCGATCTCGCGGAAGCGCTTCCCGCCACTTCGATCGAATACAATTACGCCGACCTGCCGATCGGCATCGACGGCAAGCCCGATCCGTCCGCGCTTTCCATCGGCGAAACGATCCGGAATATCGAAAGCAGCGGCTCATGGGCGGCGATCAAGAACATCGAACAGGTTCCTGCCTACGCCGATCTGCTGAACTCCCTGCTCGCCGAACTCCGCCCGGAAATCGAGGCCAAGACCGGACGCATGATGAAGCTTCAGGGCTTTGTCTTCGTCACCTCGCCCGGCGGTGTCACGCCTTATCACTTCGATCCTGAGCACAATATCCTGCTGCAGATCCGCGGTTCGAAGGTCATGACCCAATTCCCCGCCGGCGATCCCCGCTTCGCGCCGGATGAGGTGCATGAAGGCTATCACACCGGTGGCGCGCGCGAGCTGAAATGGCGCGACGAGCTGCTTTCCGGCGGGACAGAGTTTCCGCTCGATCCCGGCGAAGCCCTCTTCGTCCCCGTCATGGCGCCGCACTTCGTCAAGACCGGACCGCAGAGCTCGGTCTCGCTCTCGATCACCTGGCGCTCGGACTGGTCCTTTGCCGAAGCTGATGCCCGCGCCTTCAATTCGGTGCTGCGGCGGATCGGCTTCAGGCCGGCGAGCACCGGACGGTGGCCCGCGACCAATAAGGCCAAGGCGCTTGGCTGGCGGGTGCTGCGCCGGTTCCGGAGCCAACCGCAAGGTTGACGGCGCCGGGCGCAGCGGCAAAGGGCGTGGGCATGACCGACGCCCCTCGTCCCGACGACCTCGTGTCCGAACTCCTCCACCTGCTTAACGTCGAGCAGGTCGGCGAAGACGCATTCCGTGGCCGTCGCAAGGTGGGCGGCATCGGGCGCGTATTCGGCGGACAGGTCATCGCCCAGGCCCTTGCCTCCGCAGAGCGCACCGTTGCCCCCGATCGCGAGGTTCACTCGCTCCATGCCTATTTTCTGCGCGGCGGCAGCGAGGATCACGAGATAGACTTCACCATCGATCGCGACTTCGATGGCGGCAGCTTTTCAAACCGTCGCGTCGTCGCCAGCCAGCAGGGCACGCCGATCCTCAACCTCACGGCATCGTTCCACAAGCGCGAGCCCGGTGTCGGCCATGCCGAGGGCATGCCGCAGGTGCCCCAGCCCGAGGACCTGCTGAGCGAAGGCGAACTGCGGGAAAAGTACATTCACCTTGTGCCCGAGAACATGCGCGATTTTGTGCTGAAGTTCCGGGCGCTGGAAGTGAAGCCGGTCGATCCGGCGGCGTGGGCCGGAATGAAGGGTGGCGCACCGCGGCTCGATACCTGGTTCCGCGCGCCCGCCCGGTTGCCCGATGATCCGCACATCCACCGGGCGATCCTCGCCTATGCCAGCGACTATACCTTGCTTGGCACCTGTACCGTCCCGCACCGGCTTAGCTGGATGACGGGCGAGGTACAGGGTGCGAGCCTGGATCACGCCATCTGGTTCCATGACGATTTCCGGGTGGATGACTGGCTGCTTTACTCCACCGACAGTCCCTGGGCCGGACGTGCGCGCGGCTTCAACCGCGGCCGCATTTACACCCGCGACGGCCGGCTGGTCGCGGAAACCGCTCAGGAAGGCCTGATCAGAGTCAAGCCGAAGGGCTGACCATCAACCTTCGTGCCGGGGCAGTGGCTGGCCGCGCACGTGCGTGACCATGTCCCACACGGCGATGAACAGCGCGGCGATGATCGGGCCGATGATGAAGCCGGTAATGCCGAACAGTTCCAGACCTGCCACCGTCGCGATGAGGACGACGAAGTCCGGCAGCTTGGTATCCTTGCCGACAAGGATCGGGCGCAGCAGGTTATCGATCAGGCCAATGACGAAAAGGCCGCAGAAAACCAGTATTGCGCCTTCCCAGACAGACCCGGTGATCAACAGGTAAACCGCGACAGGCACCCAGACGAGGCCCGTGCCAACGGCCGGGATCAGCGACAGGAAGCCCATCAGCAGGCCCCACAGGAGTGCGCCCTCCACGCCCAGCATCCAGAAGATCAGGCCGCCGACCAGCCCCTGCATGACGGCTACGGCAACCGTGCCCTTCATCGTGGCGCGAATGACGGCGAGGAACTTGTCGATCAGCCGGTCACGCAGTTGCGGGCGGATCGGCAGGGCCGTGCGGAAGCGGTCTTCCAGCTCGTTCCCGTCGCGCAGCAGGAAGAACGTGAGATAGAGCATGACGCCGAGCGCGGCGATGAACGACAAGGCCCCCTGCCCTACGTTCAACGCCTGTCCGGCCACGGCCTGCAACCCGTTCTTGAGGCCGGGGGCGAGCGCCCCGCGCATCTGGTTGGGATCACCAATTCCATAGTCCTGGGCAATGCCGCGCAGCGATTGCGGCAAGGCATCGACCGCATTGTTCATGATCCGGCCGATGTCGATGTCACCGCTCTGGATCCGGGCATAGATGGCGCTGGCCTCCTGCACCAGGCTGGCGCCCAGCAATACGGCCGGAAGGATGACCACTGCGACGATCAGGAACAGCGTGATCCCGGCGGCCGTTCCCTTCCTCCCGCCCAGGGCGGCAACGAGGCGCAAGTGGAGCGGACGGAACAGGATTGCCGCGACAAGGCCCCACAGGATCGCGCCGAAATAGGGCAGCAGCATCCAGCCGAACAGCACCGTGACAAAGACGACGAGCGCGGCAAAGCCAACGTCTTCAAGCGTCCAGCCGTGCAAGTGCCTGTCTTTCATTCGCTTCCCTCCTGTTGCCGTCTGCGCTCAGCCGCCGGGATGATAGAAGTCATAGACCGCCTGCGCTACTGCCGCACTAACGCCCGGCGCGCGCTTCAGGTCGTCGAGCGCCGCCGCGCGCACCTTGCTGGCCGTGCCGAAATGCAGCAGCAGCGCACGTTTGCGCGCCGGTCCGATGCCGGGAATCTCGTCGAGCGGTGATGCGGTGATCGCCCGGCTGCGCTTTTCGCGGTGTGCACCGATGGCAAAGCGGTGCACTTCATCGCGCAGGCGCTGCAGGTGAAACAGCAGCGGCGAGTTTTCCGGCAGCATCTTTTCCCGACCGTCGGGGAAATGGAACACTTCGCGTCCCTCGCGACCATGATGCGGTCCTTTGGCGATGGCGATCAGGGGAACATCCTCGATCCCCATGTCCTCCAGCGTGTCGCGTGCCGCACTCATCTGCCCCTTGCCGCCGTCGATTAGCACTAGGTCCGGCCACATTCCGCCATCCCGGTCGGGATCTTCATCCTGCACGCGGGCAAAGCGGCGCTGGAATACCTCGCGCATCATCGCGAAATCGTCATTGGTCTGGGCGCTACGGATGTTCCATTTGCGGTACTGGCCCTTGATGAAACCTTCCGGCCCGGCAACGATCATCGCGCCGAGCGCCTGCGCGCCCTGTATGTGGCTGTTGTCGTAAACCTCGATCCGTTGCGGCGGTTCGGGCAATTCCAGGAATTCGGCCAGTTCCCGATTGAGCTTTGCTTTGGTCCCGCTTTCGGCCAGGCGCCTGTCCAGCGCTTCGACAGCGTTGCGCCGGGCCTGGTCAAGCAGACGCCGCCGGTCCCCCCGCTGCGGCACGGAAATCTCCACCTTGCCTCCAGCCCCTTCGCGGAACGCCTCCGCCAGCAGATCGGCCTCCGGGATCGGGCGATCGACGAGGATGCAGCGGGGGGGCGGCACTTCCTCGTAAAACTGGGCCATGAAGCTTTGCAGCACCTCTTCCTCGCTCAGACCCTCGGTATGGCTCGGGAAGAAGGCGCGGTGGCCCCAGTTCTGGCCGCCGCGAATGAAGAACGCCTGGATGCCGACATTGCCGCCCTTGCTGGCCAGCGCAAAGATGTCGGCATTGCCGAGGCCCTCCGCGTTGATCGCCTGGCTGCCCTGGATGAAAGTGGCGGCGCGCAGCCGGTCGCGGAGCATGGCGGCGCGTTCGAAGTCCAGAGCCTCGGCGGCCTTGGCCATCTGCGCCTCGATCTTGCGTTGGACGGCAGAGCTTTTGCCGCCGAGGAAATCCTTGGCCTCGCCGACCAGTTCGGCATAGCCAGCAGAATCGATGCGGCCGACGCATGGGGCCGAGCAGCGCTTGATCTGGTAAAGCAGGCACGGACGATCGCGCCGGGAAAAGAAGCTGTCCGTACAGCTTCTTAGAAGGAACAATTTCTGCAACGCGTTAATCGTGGTGTTGACCGATCCGGCGCTTGCAAATGGCCCGTAATAGTTACCTGCCGCGCGACGCGCGCCACGATGCTTCATGATGCGCGGAAACTCATGGTCGGAACGAAGCAGGATGAAGGGAAAGCTTTTGTCGTCGCGCAGCAGCACGTTGTAGGGCGGGCGGAAGCGCTTGATCAATTGCGCTTCCAGCAGCAGCGCCTCTGCCTCGCTGTTGGTCGTGACGATGGTCATCGACCGGGTCTGCGCGACCATGCGCTGCAGCCTCAACGGCAGGCGATCGACCTGCGTGTAATTGGCGACCCGGTTCTTGAGCGCCCGCGCCTTGCCAACGTAGAGCACGTCGCCCCGGGCATCCTGCATCCGGTAGACGCCCGGCCGTGGCGGCAAGGTTGCCTGCACCTCGCGGATAGCGGCGACGCCGGCCTCGAGATCGGGCCGGCTACCCTTCATCGTGAAGGTCGCCCGCTCCTCGTTGAAGCGTTCGGACGACTGCCGGTCAGGGGGGACAGCATTCTTGCGGGCCATGAGGCGCAGATAGGGCCTTCGCCCGTCGCTGGCAAAGGGATCAGAAGCGCTTCGAGATATCGAGCCCGATGAAACGTCCCGTGGGGTCCAGCAGGTCGGGCTGATAGCCGATCGGCACGGTGCCGCTGCTATCAGTCACCTTCTGGCGCGAATCGAACAGGTTGTTGACCACCATGGCTACGCGGACACCCTTCAGGACCTTGCTGTCCTTCGCCAGCCACTTGGCAACATCCATGTTGACGAACAGGCGCATGTTGACCTTGGTCAGGCTGCCGAAACGAAGGTCGGTCGTGCCGTCGATGCGCGTCGGGGCCGTATAATTGCCGTTCAGGCGCAGGCCGACACCGCGATAGAAAAATCCGCCGTCCAGTTCCAGCGTGTGCCGGGCCACGCCGCCGCCGCTGAGTGCATCGCCATTCAGCAGGTCAAGCACCGGTCCGCCAGCGGCGACCGTAACCCGGTTGCGGAACTGGACCGTGTGGAACAGGGCCAGGTTCCAGCGCCCGACGCCATTGGCGTTCATCGGCCCCATCATCGGCGGGCCGCCGCGTCCGCCGCCGCCCATCCGCCCGCCGGGGCCGCCCTGGGGACGACCCATGCCGCCGGGCCCACCCGCAGCAGCACCAGCCGGCGCCTTGCCGATCGGGCCGTTTACATTGACGCCCCAGCGCAGGCGCGAGGCCTGTTCGTTGAAGAAGTTCACCGGTCGGCGGTCAATGGCCGTCAGCTTCCCGTTTATGCGGGTCACGCGCCCCGGGAAGGCCGCCTCGATCGCCTGCGTCAGGACAGGAAAAGACGCTGTGACATTGTCCGAATTGTTGCGGAAGTATTCGGCCATGATCATCGTGTTCTTCACGAAGGGCAATTGCCAGTTGGCACCGAACTTCAGGTCGCGGTCGGTTCCCTTGACCAGTCCCGGATTGCCGCCAGTCGTTACGGTGACCAGTACGGTTTCCGCCCGCTCGAAATCGAAGACCGGGACGTTGAACGATTGCACCACCGGGTTGCCAAGTTCGGCCAGCGAAGGTGCGCGCTGGTTGACGATATAGCTGGCCTGCAGGTTCAGCTTCTCGGTCGGCCCCCAGTTGAGGCCGGCGCTCCAGTCGGAAAGCGAGCCGAAGTCGGACAGATGGTTGTAGCCGGCGCTGAAGTTGAGCGAGAGATTGCCGATGGCCTCGAGGAAGCCCTCGCGCCTGCTTGCGATGGGAATACCGATGTTGACCCCGACAGAGGCATCGTCACGCTTGAGCGAGAAGCGACCAAGCGCGGTGCGCGAGTCCTCGCTGGTGATCGCGGTATGGGCAAAGCCGCCCTTGATTGTCGAAGTCACCTCACCGCCCGGCAGGCGCAGCGGCCGGCCGATAACGGTAACCAGGCTGGCCACCGAATTGCTGGCAGTCCACGCACGGTCGAAGCCCAGCGATGCCTGGGGGGGTATCGGACCGGTGATCGGCAGCGTTCCGGCTGCCGCGGCGGCGGTGAGAGTCGCGGTGCCCGCCCGGCGCTCGAGGCGCGTGTCGCTTTCCGTCCGGCTGGCATCGACCGTTGCCGAGAGCAGCCACTCTCCGAATGGCTTGTTGAAGCCGGCACCGCCCTGATAGCTGACGGTCTGGTTCGACCGTTCAAGCGGATCGCCAAAGGTGCGCAGGGCGCTGGCCCCGCCAGGTGCGATCAGCGTGACCGAATTAAGCCCCTGGAGCGAATTGGTGTTCGCCCGCGAAATCGTGCCGTTCAGTGTGATGGAGCCGCCAAGGCCACCCTTGCCGAGTCCCTTGGTCCAGGTGGCGTTAAGCGAGGTATTGGTGCGATCGGAAATCAGCGTGCGGGCACCGGCGGGATCGGGATCGCCCGGCACGGATGAAAGGCTGCCCGTGGCCTGGATCACGCCGCGTTCGGCTTCGGTAAGCGGCGTGGTCCGTTCCCGCGCCGCAGTCAGGTTCAGGCGACTGCCCTTGTTGACCGAGAACAGGCTCAATTCCTGCTCTGCCGTTGTCGAGCCACCCCGATCCGGACCGCCATATTCGATATCGACGGTGCGCTGGGCGAAACTGTCCTTCAGGATCATGTTCACCACGCGCGCGTTCGGCGGATAGCCGAAGCGCAATGCCACTTCCTCAGGCAGGATCTCCATCCGCCGGATCGCCTCGGTGGGCATATCGCGCATTTCGCGGAAACTGGTGATCCGCTGCCCGTTGATCAGCGTGATCGGCGGGCCGCCGCCGCCCCGCCCGCGCCCGGAACCCGTCTGCGGAGCCAGCGAGGCAAGAAGGTCTGAGACCGAATTTGCACCGTAGGACGTGATTGCCTTTTCATCGAGCACCTCGATCGCCTTCTGCGGCACGTCGAGCTGGCCGGGAATGCGTTCTGCAACGACGACGATCTCGCCGGAGGTGTCCACGGCCTCCTCTGTTTCGGCCGAAGCGCCCGTCGGAGCTTCCTGCTCCGCAGGCGTTGCGTTCTGCGCGATGGAAGGCGTTGCCCAGAGCAGGGCGACGGAAGAAAGGTAAGCTGCGGGGAGGAGCGGATTCATAGCGATGCAGTCCTGCCTCGCACCATGATTGCAGGCAAGTAGAGCAGGGTAATAAATTGTCGCTGTTGCGAAACAATCTCACCAAGACTGCGCTCTTCCCTTTTTGCCCTCGCCCCGCTATGGCGCGCCGCAATCAGGAACAACCACGACGGATACGGATCGCCGATGGCGAAAGAAGAACTTCTCGAAATGCGCGGCACGGTGGTCGAACTGCTGCCCAATGCCATGTTCCGCGTCCGCCTGGAAAACGATCACGAGATTCTGGGCCACACCGCCGGCAAGATGCGCAAGAACCGCATTCGCGTGCTGGTTGGCGACGAAGTCCTCGTCGAACTTACGCCCTATGACCTGACCAAGGGCCGCATCACTTACCGCTTCATGCCCGGCCGCGGCGGTCCCGGCCAGTTCTGACCTGCCGGGTGGCCAACCCCGCCCTCATCCTCGCTTCTGCCTCCCCGCGCCGGCGTGAGCTGATTGCCAGGCTTGGCGTGGAACCGCAGGCCATTGCCGCGGCAGATATCGACGAAACACCGCACAAGAACGAACAGCCGCGTGCCTATGCCCAGCGCATGGCCCGCGAAAAGGCTGCGGCCGTACGGTCGGACCATGCTCATGTGCTGGCCGGCGATACGGTGGTCTGCTGCGGCAGGCGCATCCTGCCCAAGGCCGAAGACGAGGCGACCGCAAGGGCCTGTCTGGCTCTGCTTTCCGGCCGCCGCCATCGGGTCCTTTCGGCAGTGGCCTTGGCAAGCCCCGACGGTACGGTGCGGGAAAGGCTCAGCGAAACGATCGTCCGCTTCAAACGGCTCGATGCTCTCGAAATCGAAGCCTACATCGCCGGGGGCGAATGGCACGGCAAGGCGGGGGGCTATGCCATCCAGGGCGCGGCGGAAGGCCTGATAACCTGGATATCGGGCAGCCATTCGGGCGTAGTCGGCCTGCCCCTGTTCGAAACCAGAGCCCTGCTGAAGGCGGCCGGCTTTGTCATCGGCTGAACCGAAGGACGGCTGGCTCGTCGAAGAGGGCATTGCCGAGCATCGCGCCCTGCTTTTGCGGTCTGGCACGGTCGTGGCGGCCCAGATCGAATGGCCGGGCCGCCTGCTGGCCGGAGAGATTGCCGAGGCGCGGCTTGTCTCGAAGTCCGCAGGAGCGACGCGGGGAACCGCTCTTTTCCCCGGTGGTGAGGAAGCACTGGTCGATCGCCTGCCCCCGGCGGCGAAGGAAGGCGCGCTCATCCGGCTGGAGGTGGTTCGCCCAGCGCTATCGGAAACCGGCCGGTTCAAGCTCGCCCGTGCCCGCCCGACAAATGAGGCCGTGTGCCCTGCGCCGAAACTGGCGCGGCGACTGTCAGCACGCGTCGTCCGCGCTTTCGAACCCGGCCTGTGGGAAGAGGTCTGGTCGGAAGCCTGGGAAGGCCGCTTCGATTTCGATGGCGGATCGCTGATCATTTCGCCCACGCCGGCAATGACGGTGGTCGATATCGATGGCTCGCTGCCCATACCCCTTCTGGCGCGCGCTGCGGCAAAGGCGTTGTGCGCCGCAATTCCCCGTTTCAACCTGGGCGGATCGCTGGCCGCCGATTTCCCGACGCTTGAGCGCAAGGAAGATCGCAAGGCAGTCGACGCGCTGATTGTCGATGGCCTGCAAGGCTGGCCGCATGAACGGACGGCAATGAACGGTTTCGGACTGGTGCAGATCGTCAGCCGCCTCGCTGCACCGTCGCTCATTGGCCTCCTGGCGAACGACCGGGCCGGCAGTGCGGCACGCGCCCTGCTGCGGCAGGCGGAGAGAATCACCGATCCGGGGCAACTCATGCTGACGTGCAACCCGAGTGTGAGGGCCGCTATCCGGCAGGACTGGATCGACGAACTGGCACGGCGCTCGGGCAAGGTCATCCAATGGTCGATGGATCCCGGCCTTGCACTTGAGGGCGGATTCGCGCAGGCGGTGCCATCATGACCGCACCCAAGCGAAAATGCCCGATTTGCGGGAAGCCCCGCAGCGAATCCCATGCGCCTTTCTGCTCCACCCGCTGCCGCGACCGCGACCTCGTGAAGTGGCTGGACGATGGCTATGCCCTTCCCGGACCGCCCGCATCCGGGAATAGTGACGACGAGGCCTGATTTCACTCTTGCCAAGCCGGCGCGCCTTCGCCATAGGCGCGCTTCCAACCGCTCGCCGGCCCTTAACTGGACCGTCGCCGTAGCGCTGCCCGGGTAGCTCAGTTGGTAGAGCACATGACTGAAAATCATGGTGTCGGCGGTTCGATTCCGTCCCCGGGCACCACTGCGTCCTGATCAGGGACGCCTTCCCCGCCAAAATCCCGCCCCTCTGGCCAAACGAGCGTTTGACGATGCTTGCGTAGTCACACTAGGTAACATCCCTTGCGTAATTTTACCGGGGGAGTTCCATGGCTACGAAAACGAGGGACAATGGCGAGCTTGAAGCCATTATTGCCCGGACCGCGCTGAAGTACGATCTGCTTCCGTACGAATCGAAGCCCTTTGCCATGAGCCAGCCGGCTAGGCTGGGTGCGCTGGCCCGCTTGTTCGGGCTTGAGGCAGCGCCGCTCGCAAAGGCCCGCGTCCTTGAGCTCGGTTGTGCATCTGGCGGCAACATCATTCCCCACGCCGCCCGCTACCCCGATGCCCAATTCGTCGGCGTTGACCTCGCCCGCACGCAAGTGGCGGCGGGCCGTGCGCGCATCGAGCGCATGGGCCTCAACAACATCGAAATCCTCTGCAAGAGCTTCACGGAGATCGGCGAGGAGCTGGGCACCTTCGATTACATCATCTGCCACGGCGTCTACTCGTGGGTTCCGCCGCAAGTGCAGGATGCGATCATGAAAGTGATCCGCGCACGCCTTTCGCCCGTGGGCGTGGCCTGCGTCAGCTACAATGTTCTGCCCGGCTGGCGCATGATGCAGCCCCTGCGCGACGCATTCCTCCTTGCCGTGCCCGACGGCGTCGATTCGCTCGGCCGCGTCCGGATGGCCCGCGAGATGCTGGAATTCATGGCAAAGACATCGCCGGACAAGGGGCCTTACGGCGAGACCCTGCGCAACTGGGCACAACGCCTCGCTAGCCTGCCCGATGACTATATCGCGCACGAGTTCCTTGAGGAATGCAACGACCCCAGCCTGATCCGCGACTTTGCCAATGCCGCCGCCGTGCATGGCCTGGGCTATCTTGGTGAATGCGAACTGTCGGCGATGATCCTCGACAATTACGGTCAGGAGCTTGCCGAAGGCGTCCGGGCGCGGGGCGGTTCGGATCTTGTCGCCTCTGAACAGTGGCTCGATATCCTCTCAGGCCGTACCTTCCGTCAGTCGCTCCTGATCGCCAACGAGCGGATGGCCGGTGTGAACCGCGCGCTATCGCCGGATTCGATCGCCGCGCTACACTTCGTCCTGCCTGCCGGCTGCAAGGTTGCCCGCGATGGCGATGCCACGACCTTCACGGCCGCAGACGGGCGCTTGCTCAGCTCCACCCTGCCCTCGGTTGGCGGAATGCTGGAAAAGATGGCTCAAAGCTTCCCGGCGTCGACCAATGTCGCCGCCCTCACCGAAGGTGCGGAAGACCAGGCCCGGGCCGAAATGCTCGATGCGCTCTATCGCATGGCCATGACCGGCCTGCTCTATCTGCAAAGCGAGCCGGTGCCCTGCGCAACGAATGCCGGAGACAAGCCGCGCGCCAGCCTGGTCGCGCGTTCTGACGCAGAGGCGGGCGCTGGTTATACCACCAGCCTGCGCCATGAAACCGTTGCCCTCGATCCCGGCGCCCAGGCCCTCCTGCCGTCGCTGGATGGCACCAATGGCAAGGAAGAGCTGGAAGCGGCGCTTCTCGAGGCAACGCAGAAGGGTGCACTTTCTTTCGCACGCGACGGCAACGCGATCACCGACGCGAAAGAGCTGAAATCCGCCATCGCGGAACTGCTTCCCAACCTGTTGGTGGGGATAAGCGCGGCTGGCCTGATCGAGGCCGAAGGGCCTGCGTTGACTTACTAAGTAGTTCTACTTAGGTCTCGAATCGTCCGTGCTGGGGAAGTGCGGGCGATTCTAATAATAATACATTGGTCGCAACCGTTTTTCTTGCCTGCCTTGTGGGAGCAGAATGATGCTGCGTGCGCGAATCAATGGATCGAACTCGACCTCTTTCGGATCAAAGGCCCGTCGGCTCTTTGAATCGGGCACCAGTCACAATGCGATGAGGCTGACCCTGGGAGCGGTTGCCGTCTCTTCGGGTGTCTTTTCGTTGACAACACCTGCGCTGGCCGCCTGTTCCGTTGTCGGCGGGAACCAGCTGATCTGCGATACTACTGCGCCCAATCCGAACACCGCACCGCAGAACAAGGTGTATACCGGCGATGTCGGCGTCCAGGTTCAAACCGGCCATGTCAGCACTGCAACTTTCAGCTTCGCGCCCTCCGGACCCGGCATCCACTTCGGCATCTACACTGCCCCCACTTCCTTCATCGTTGCCACATCGGGCAATGCCTTCACCGTGATTTCCACCGCCGGCTCGGTTGATAGCACCACCCCCGGCGGCAGCGGGATCAACGGTACGATCTCGACCACGAACGGAATCGGCCTGGTCATCGACAACTCGGGCAATGGCGGCATCAACATCACGCAGGGCAGCGGGTCGACGATTTCCGGTTCGACCGGGGGCCTGCAGTTCACCAATGGTGGCTCGGGCGATACCGTCCTGTTCTCCAGCGGCCTGATTTCGGGCGATACCGGCCCGGCAGTGAAGGTCTCGAACACCGGCAGCGGTGATATCGAACTGACCTCTACCGGTGTGGTCACCGGCGCCAGCGGCTATAACGTCTCGACCACCGGCTCGGGCAACATCGCCATCAACACCTCGCAGGCGATCGGCACCAACGGTTCGGGCATCACCGTCACCAACGTTGCATCGAGCGGCAACATCGACGTGACCGCTGGCAAGGCCATCGGCACCGGCGTGGGTACGAACGGCGTGAACATCGCCGGCAACTCGGCCAGTGGCACCATCAACCTGACCACCAATGGACAGGTCAGCGGCGGCCTCAACGGCATCATCGTCCAGAACAGCAATGCCGCCTCCACGGGTGACGTGACGGTCAACACCAATGGCGACGTCCTCGGCACCTTCGGCAGCGGCATCGTGCTCTCCACCGCCGGTTCGGGCGACGCCGCAGTCAATGCCAACAGCGGCCAGGTCCGCGGCGCCTCCGGTAACGGCCTGACCATCAGCTCTGCACTCGGCAATGTCAGCGTCACCGGTAACTCGAGCTTTGTCGGCTCGGGCGGCGACGGCATTGACGCCAGCGCTGCAGGCAACATCAGTCTCACGGGCACCGGAACGGTCGCGGCCAAGAATAACGGCATCGAAGCCGTATCCACCGGCGGTGGCGACGTGACGATCTCGGGCACTGGCAATGTCGATGCAACCCTTGGCGCCGGCATCACCGGCACCACCAACGGCGGCGACGTCATTATCCAGCCGGCAGGAAAGGTCATTGGCGGCGCCGGCGGCATCCTCGGCACCACGAGCGGTGCTGGTCTGGTATCGATTCAAACCACTGGCGTCGTAAATGGCGGCACCAGTGACGGCATTCGCGCCAACAGCGGAACCGGCGGCTCGACGGTCTTGGCCAATGGCGGCGTCATCGGCTCCACGAGCGGCATTACCGCCAATTCGACCGGTGCAGTTTCGGTCACCGCAAACGGCCAGGTTTACGCCACTGCCGGCAATGCAATCGACACGACCGCCACCACTGGTCAGACCAATATTGCCAGCAACGTTGGCGCCTTCGGCTCGAACATCGGCATTGACGCTTCCTCGACCACAGGCGGCATCAAGATCGACACAAACGGAGTGGTCGAAGGCGGGCTCGCCGGCATCGCGGGGAATTCCACAGGCGGCAATATCGAAGTGAACGCCGCTTCAGCGGTCAAGGCTGGCATCGGCATTTCGACCTCCGCCACCGGCACGGGGACCTCGTCCGTTACCTCGGGCGGCCTGATCACCGCCGGATCGATGGGCATCGAAAGCTATACCCAGAACGGCAGCAACACGGTCAACGTCAACGGCGGCATCAACAGCGGCGGCCTTGGGGTGAACACGCAGGTCGAGGGCAATGGCACTTCGACCGTGAACATCAACAGCGACGTCACTGCGGCCGGTATCGGGGTCCGCTCGCAGAATGTCACGGCCGGCGCATCCACGGGCAATCTCAATGTCACGCTTGCAGCAGGTTCCACCCTCGATGCCGGCACCGAAGGCGTCATCACCAATCTCGGCAATTCGACCGGTACTGCAACGGTAAACGTCAATGGTGAACTGATCGCAGGCACGACCGGCGTGAAGCAGACCTCGCTTGGCGGCGCGAACGTCGTTAACGTCGGCGCGGCTGGCTCGGTAGATCCGCTGATCGGTGTCGACCAGTCCACCGCATCGGGCTCGAACACGGTCAACAACCTCGGCCTGGTCGAAGGCGATAACGTCGGCGTCCGCCAGGCCGCCACGACCACCGGCACGAACACGATCGTCAATGACGGCACCATCACCGGCGGCACTATCGCCGGCGTGCAGATGACCGGGAAGGACGGCCTGCAGTCGATCTCCGGTTCGGGTACGATTTCCAGCTCGGCCGGCATCGGCGTTTCGGTTGTCACCAGCGGCTCCGGTGGCATCGACATTACCGGAAACACCATTTCCGGCGCGACCACGGGCGTCCTGGCCCGCCAGAACGGCGTCTCTTCTGCCGGCATCACGATCGATGGCAGTGGCAACATCACCGGCGGCACCGGCCCCGGCATCAATGCCCTGATCAACAACGCGGGCTCCTCGGGCAATGTGCTGATCGACCGCACGGGCGACATCTCGGGCGGCAATTTCGGTATTGCTGCGACGAACAATGGCACGGGCAATGTCACAGTCGATGTCGACGGCACTGTCACCGGCACGGCCGGAACGGGCATCCGCGCAATCGCCAGCAATGCTGGCACCGTCTCTGTCACCACCAGCGGCCTCGTCACCGGCGCATCCGGAAACGGCATCCGCGCACTCAGCGATACCGGCAAAATCTCGATCGGCCAGACCGGCGGCGTGACCGGCAGCCTCGATGGCATCAATGCCGTCTCGACCTCGGGCAACATCAATATTTCGGGCTCGGGTGACGTCACCGGCACGAACAACAACGGCATCCAGGCCGACACGGCAGGCAATATCGACGTGCTGGTGACCGGCAAGGTCACCGGCGGTCTCACCGCGATCCGTGCCGTTTCCTCGGGCGCAGGCAATGTCACCGTCTCGGGCACGGGCGCAATCCTCAGCACCGCGGGCAGCGGCATCAATGCCGATTCCAACGGCGGCAATGTCGTCGTTGCCCCCTCCTCTACTGTCATTGGCACGGCCGGCACCGGCATCCGTGCGGTTACGAACGGCGCGGGCAGCACCAGCGTTACCACGCTTGATACGGTGACGGGCGGCGCCGGCAACGGCATCCGCGCGGCCAGCGGCACGGGCGGCACCACGGTCTTTGCCGACGGCAACGTTTCGGGCACGGCAGCAGGTATCGACGCGGACTCCAGCGGCAGCGTCAGCGTCACCGCCAATGGCTCGGTCTCGGGCGGCACCGGCGCGGGCATCTCGGCCACCGGCACCGGCCTTGGCGGCATCACGATCGACGGTAATGGCGCAGGCCTTATCCAGTCGACCTCGGGCGACGGCATCCTCGCGAACCTCACCAAGGCTGCGAATGGCAGCGGCATTGACATCAACGTCGAGCAGGACGTCAAGGGCGGCCTCAACGGCATCATTGCCACCAACGCGGGCTCTGGCTCGGTGTCCATCGTGGCTGGCGGCGACGTAAGTGGCGCAGGCGCTGACGGCATCTTCGCCACCAGCGGCATCGGCGGGACCACGATCATCGCCAATGGTGACGTTACCGGCGCAGGCTCGGGCATTGCCGCCGGTTCTGCCGGCGACGTGAAGGTCACGGCGAATGGCTCGGTGACCGCAGGCCTCAGCAACGCCATCTTCGGTCAGTCGACCGGCAACGGCGGCGTCATCATCGACGGCAATGGCGCTGGCCTCATCCAGTCGACCTCGGCCTCGGGCGTACTGGCATCCATCACCAGCGGCGCGAACACGAGCGCCATCGACATCAACATCGAACAGGACATCAAGGCCGGCACCCAGGGCATCTCCGCGACGACCGCAGGCGGCGGCAACATCGGCATCGTTGCCGATGGCAACATCACGGCTGGCGGCACCGGCATCCTGGCGCAGAACACGGCAGCCGGCGCAAACGCCGGCAATGTCGATGTCACACTGAAGGCCGGAAACGCCATCACGGCGACCGGCAGGGGCATCGACGTGAATCTGGGCGTTTCGACCGGCACGGGAACGGTTAACGTCAATGGTGACGTGTCCGGTTCCGAAGGTGTCTGGGTGACGGCCAACAACGGCAAGATCGACGTAAATCAGGCATCTGGCACGACGATCAGCGGTGCCGACAACGGTATCGTCGCCCTTGCCGGCGGCAAGATAACGGTTGATGCACTCGGCACGGTGACCGGAAGCAACGGAAACGGCATCTTCGCTATCGTGTCCCCTGCCTCAGGATTGCCTGCCGACAATACCGTTACCATCGTTGCCAACGAAGTCCGGTCATCAAGCACTTCGTCGGGCCAGTGGGGCGTTCTCGGCGCCACCCAGGGCGCACTCGGTGGCGATGTCAACATCACGGTCAATGGCGACATCAGCAGCATGACCGGGCCGAACACCTTGGCCAACGGCATCGGCGGCATTGCGCGACTGAATGGCGGAAACGTCACGATCACGGCGAACGGCGATATCGGTTCCAGCACTGACCGCGCGCGTTTCATCGGCATTTATGGCGAAGCCAATACCGGCAACGTTGCGATCAATACTGCGGGCAGCGCCTATGCAACCAGCAACGCGATCGCTGGCGTTTCGAATTTCGGCAATGTAACCATCGTCGGCACGGGGTCTGGCTCGCTCAACAGTGTCACGCTTGCCGGTGTCGCAGGTCGCGTGCTCGATAACGCAGCGACCGGAAACATCTCAATTGACGTCACTCAGGACGTGACCGGCGCGAGCGGCATTTTTGCCCAGAATTTCGGCACCGGTAATATCAGTGTTGTCGCGTCGAATGTGACCTCGACCAACAACTCCGGCATTCTCGCACTCAATAACCACGTCGGCGCCAACAGCGGCAATATCGACGTCACGCTGCGCGCCGGATCGACCCTCTCGAGCACTGGCGGCAACGGCATTCTCACCAACCTTGGTGAATCGACCGGCACGGCCACGGTTAACGTCAATGGCGCAATCATTGCCGACAGCCTGTTCGCCGGCGTCAAGCAGACCTCGATCGGCGGTGCCAACGTGGTCAACGTCAGCGCCACCGGATCGATCGATCCCCTGATCGGCATCGACCAGCTCACCGTTTCGGGATCGAACACGGTCAGCAACCTCGGCCTCACCGAAGGTGACACGATCGGCGTGCGTCAGGTCGCGGCGACGACCGGCACCAACTCGGTGACCAACGACGGCACGATCACCGGCAAGTCGGCCGAAGGCGTGCTTTCTACGGTTGTTGACGGCAATGCGCTTGTCACCGGCAAGGGCACAGTCAATGGCGGCACCGATGGCGTAAGCCTCACCACCACGGGCGCAGGCAATGTCACGCTCAGCGGCAGCCAGACGATCATCGGCGGCACCGGCGCAGGTGTGCTGATCCGCCAGACCGGCGGCGGCACCGGCCTTGTCACGGTCAACACCACCGGTGGTTCGATTTCGGGCGCAACGGGCATCAACGCCTCGTCCAACGGCATCGGCAACGTCTCGATCACCACGGTCGGCAATGTCACCGGCACGGCCGGGTCGGGCATTCTTGCCGCCAGCACCGGCACGGGCGACGTGTTGCTCAACAACTCGGGCGGCACGATCAAGGCTACTGCCGAGGGCATCAACGCGAACGCCTCAAACGGCAACATCAAGACCGAAGGCAACGCCGCGATCGACGCAGGCGGCACCGGCATTCTCGCCAGCGCTTCGGGTAACGTGGACATCCTCAACACGGGATCGGTGAACTCGGGGTCGACCGGCATTTCTGCCAAGTCGTCGGGCACCGGCAACGTCACCGTTTCGGGCACGGGAGCCATTACGGCGGGTGGCGCGGGCATTTTTGCCTCGTCCAAGGGCGGCAACATCGTGGTGAGCCCATCTTCCACGGTGACTGCAAATGGTGGCACCGGCATCACCGCCCTGACCAGCGGCAGCGGCAGCGTAACTGTCACCACGGTTGACGATGTGATCGCGTCCATCACCGGAATCGATGCGGCCGCAGGAACCGGAGGCGCAGCAATTTCCACCGGCGGCGCGGTAACGGGCAATGTCAGTGGCATCATTGCAACCGCAACTGGCGGCCTTGTCAGTGTCGATGCATCGTCCAGTGTCATCGGCAAGACCGGTCTGGGAATCTTCGCGCTCAATACCGGCGGCAATGTCGAAATTGCGACGAATGGCGGCACGGTCTCGGGCGGCACTTTCGGCATCTATGCGCAGTCCAACACAGGCTCGGTCAAGACGAGCGGCAATTCTAATGTCATCGGCCTCAGCGGTGATGGAATCTCAGTCCAGGCCGCCACGACCGCTGACGTACTGAACACCGGAACTGTAACCGCCGGTGGCACTGGTGTTGCCGCGGTTTCTACCGGGGCCGGCAATGTGACGGTGTCCGGGACGGGCGCGATCACCGGAACGGGTGGCTACGGCGTTTTTGCGCAATCGGCTGGCGGGAATATCACCGTCGCACCGGCATCTTCTGTAACGGCCGGCCTGACCGGCATCTACGCCTCCACCAATGGCAGTGGCGGCATTACCGTAACCACCGTCGGACCGGTTTCGAGCAAGACCGGCGATGGCATCCTCTCCATTTCGGGCACCGGTGGGGTGACCGTGTCCGCTGGCAGCACCGTTTCCGCGGCCAATCGCGGCATCGCCGCTTTCGCCACGGGCGGCCTTATCTCCATCAAGACGGACGCCGACGTTACGGCGACATCCTCGCAGGGGATCTACGCACTCAACAGCGGGACCGGTGACGTCAGCGTCGTATCCAATGGCGGCACCATCTCGGCTGGCGACATCGGCATTGTAGCAGTCGCAACCAAGGGTAACACCTCGGTCTCCGGCGACAGCAACGTCATTTCGAAGGCAAGCTTCGGCATCGATGCCCAGGCATCGGGCACCGTCGATGTCCTGACGACCGGTACCGTCAATTCGGCAATGACCGGCATCTACGCGATCTCCAACGGATCGGGTAACGTCACTGTCTCGGGAAGCGGCACGGTCAATTCTTCCGGTGGCAGCGGCATAATTGCCACCTCGCTGGGCGGCAACATTGTCGTCGCGCCGGCCTCGTCCGTGAAGGGCTCGGGCGGCGACGGCATCGTTGGGACTACGAACGGCACCGGCAGCGTCGCGATCACCACGGTCAACACGGTAACGGGCGGAGCTGGCGACGGCATTCGCGCAATTGCCGGGTCGGGCGGCGCGTCCGTGGATGCAGGCGCGACGGTCACCGGATCGGCCAATGGCATTGTCGCCCTGGCAACCGGCGGACTGATCGACGTTGCAACGGATGCCAATGTGACCGGCACTGCCGGGACCGGCATCTATGCCGCGAATTCCGGGATCGGCAATGTCCAGGTCACCACGAACGGCGGAACCATTACCGGCGGCACCGGCGGCATCTTTGCATCCGCAACCAATGGCACGGTGAAGACCAGCGGCTCGTCCGGTGTCGTCGCCAATGGCGGCATTGGCATTCTGGCCCTGGGCAACAGCACGATCGACGTGCTCAACACCGGTTCGATCACCTCCACTTCGGATGGCATCCTTGCCAATTCGTCGGGAGCGGCGGCGGTCACGGTCAGCGGCACCGGAACAGTCCTGGCTGGCGGTTCCGGTATTACGGCGATCTCCAATGGCGGATCCGTAACCGTTGCACCGTCGTCCACCGTTACGGGCTCAAATGGCTTCGGCATCTATGCATCCACCAACGGCTCCGGGGCCGTCACGGTCACGACTGCCGGCCTGGTAACTGGCGGCACATTTGACGGCATCTTCACCCAGGCAGGCAGCGGCCTGACCACGATCACCAACAATGGCGGCGTCGACGGCGCGGTCACTGGCATTCTCGCGCTTAGCGGAACCGGTGGCATTACCATCCTGGGCGCGGGTAACGTCACGGCCGGTGGTGGCGGCATCCAGGCCAGCTCGGGCGGTGGCGCGGTCAAGGTTCTCTCGACGGGCAGCGTAACCTCGGTCGGAACGGGCATCACCGCCCTTAGCACCGGCGCTGGCGCGGTGACCGTCTCGGGCACGGGCGCGATCAATTCCTCGCTGGGATCGGGCATCGTTGCCAGCACCGGAACCGGCAATGTCACGGTCGCTCCGGCATCAACTGTCTTCGGCGGCGGCGGTGACGGCATCAATGCAAGCACCGGCGGAAACGGAACGGTTTCCATCACCACCACCGGACTTGTTACCGGCGGTGCAGGCAACGGTATCACCTCAACGACGACCAAGGGTTCGAACACCATCGTCAACAATGGCGGCGTGGTCGGCTCTGCCAATGGCATCGTCGCCTCGGCCACCACGGGCAGCATCTCGATCTCCGGCCCGGGCAATGTCGTCGCCAACGGCGGCAATGGCATCCAGGCCAGCACCAGCGGCACGATCCTGAGCAACGCCAACATCAAGATCACCGATTCCGGCAGCGTAACCGCCACCGGCACCGGCATCCTGGCCAATGTATCGACCAAGGGTAACATCCAGGTCAGCGGCACCGGCGACGTCAACGCGGGCGGCGACGGCATCCGGGCGCAGACCGCCTGGGGCAACGTGACCGTCGCGCCGTCCGGCGCTGTCATCGGCAACGGCGGCTCGGGCATCATCGCCACGAGCGGATTTATCGGCAATATCAACGTTGTGACCGCTGGCGCGGTCCTTGGCGGCGCAGGCGATGGCATCTTCGCCGCAACCAAGATCGGGTCGGTCAATGTCACCAACAGCGGCGGCGTTCGCGGATCGGCCAACGGCATCGTCACGTCCACGCAGACGGGCGCCATCTCGGTAACCGGTGCGGGCGATGTCCTTGCCCTCGGCGGCAACGGCATCTCGGCCCAGAACCTGCTCGGCAACATCGACATCCTTGCCACCGGCAAGGTCCAGGCATCGGGTGTGGGCATCACTGCAACTGCGGGCGGCGGCAACGTCACCATCTCGGGCACGGGCGCAGTCCAGGGCGGAACAGGTGGCATCGCGGCCAATTCGACGGTCGGCAATGTCGAAATCGCCCCCGCATCGACGGTCTCGACGGTAGACGGCACGGCGATCGCAGCTTCTGCCGGACTGCTCGGCAAGGTTGAGATCAGCTCCCCTGCCCTCGTCTATTCGACCAACGGTGCAGGCATCACTGCCAATACCGCAACCGGCTCGATCTCCATCGCCAACAACGGTGGCGTGGATTCGAAGCTCGATGGCATCAACGCGACCTCGACCATCGGTGCGATCACCGTCTCGGGTTCGGGCAACGTCTTCTCGCACCTGGGTGACGGCATCGTTGCCACGACTGGTGGCGCGATCAACGTTCTTGGAACCGGAACGGTCTATGCGGGCGCAGGCGACGGGATCGTTGCTGCGTCCACCGGCGCAAGCAATGTCACCGTCTCCGGCACTGGCACCGTCTCGGCCACCGGCAGCGGTATCCTCGCGACCAGCGCGGGCGGCAATGTGCTGGTTGCGCCGGCCTCGAACGTTACCAGCAATACCGGCTACGGCATCCTCGCCGCGACCTCTGGAATCGGCAAGGCGACCGTGACGACTGTCGGCTCCGTCATCGGCAGCGGTGCTGAAGGCATCCGCGCGATCAGCGGCAGCGGCGGCACCTTTGTCACCGCCGGTGGTAACGTCAGCGGTGCAACGAACGGCATTGTTGCACTTTCGGATGGCGGCGAAATCCTAGTCGCCCCGGCTGGCAACGTCACGGCGGCAAACGGCGTCGGTATCTATGCGGCAAACACCTCCGCCCTCGCCAATGCCAGCAACATCAACGTCAGCGTGGCGAGCGGCAAGTTCGTCAACGCGCTGGGCGGCAATGGCATCGAAACCAACCTCGGCGTCTCCACTGGCACGGCTACTGTCACGCTTGACGGAGAGGTAACCGCAGCCGGCTTCACCGGCGTCAAGCAGACCTCGATCGGCGGCGCCAACGTGCTGATCGTGAACGCGGGCGGAAAGATCGATCCGATCATCGGTTCCGACCAGTCGACCGTCTCGGGTTCGAACACCGTCACCAATGCCGGCTTCATCCAGGGCGACAACATCGGCGTGCGCCAGGTCGCCACGACCACCGGCACCAACACCGTCACCAACAACGGCACGATCGTCGGCACGGCCCAGCAGGGTGTGCTCGTCACGGGTGTTGACGGCAACTCGCTGGTCACCGGAACCGGCACGGTCACCGGCGGCAACGGCGGCATCGTCATGCAGACCAGCGGCACCGGCAACGTGACGCTGACCGGCAGCCAGACGATCACGGGCGGCACTGGCTCGGGCGTCGATATCCGCCAGGTGGGTGCAAGCAGCGGCCTCGTCACCGTGAACACCACGGGTGGTTCGATTACCGGTGCGAATGGTATCGTTGCCGCGTCCAACGGCACGGGCCCCATTTCGATCACCACGGTTGGCGATATCACCGGCACCGCGGGTTACGGCGTACTTGCCGCCCACACGGGCACTGGCGACATTGCCATCGGCAACACCAGCGGCAAGATCACCGCAACGGCCGATGCCATCAACGCCTCCGCGGCGGCAGGCAACGTCAAGACCAGCGGCGATGTGACGATCCTGTCCACCGGCGGGAACGGCATTGTTGCCTCCGCATCGGGCAGCGTCGATGTCCTGAATACGGGTACGGTCACTGCAGGATCGACGGGTGTGATTGCCCAGTCGACCGGCGCGGGCAATGTCACCGTCTCGGGAACGGGCACGGTGCTGGGCAATGCCGGCAGCGGTATCATCGCGGCCTCGCTTGGCGGGAACGTCGTGGTTGCTCCGGCCGACTCGGTTACCGGCAAGGCCGGTGACGGCATCAAGGCAACCACCAACGGCGCGGGCAGCACCACGGTTACCACCCTGGGTGCAGTCACGGGCGGCGCGGGCACCGGCATCACTGCCACCAGCGGTTCGGGTGGCAGCTCGGTAACGGCCGGATCCTCGGTCACCGGCTCGACCAGCGGCATCGTCGCCACGTCGAGCTCCGGCAACGTCGATGTGAAGGCCAGCGGCGCCGTTCTCGGCTCGGCCGGGTATGGCATCCTTGCCAGCACCACTGGCGGCAACATTGTCGTCAATGCCCTCGACACGGTTTCCGGTCTTGGCGCGGACGGCATTTCGGCGTTAACCTCGGGCGCGGGCAATGTCACTGTCACGGCAGCCAAGCTGGTGACCGGCGGCAACGGCTCGGGCATCATTGCCTCGGGCAACGATGTCACCATCACCAATAACGGCGGCGCAACGGGCACCACCTATGGCATCAAGGGCACCGCTTCGGGTGCGCTGACGATCAACAGCAATGCCGACGTCAACGGCGTCAACGGCGGCATCTATGGCGAGACTTCGGGCTCGTCGGCGATGAACATCAACGCCAACAGCGGCGCCATCGTTGCCACCAACGGCAGCGGTATCGAAGGCTATGCCACTGGCGATGGCGACGTTATCGTCAATGGTTCAGCCTCGATCACTGCGAGCGGTTTTGGCGGTGGCACGACTGGTAACCTGCTGGTCAATGGCAGCTTTGATACCGGTGACTTGTCAGGCTGGACCCAGGCGGGCAACAACGGCTTCACCTCGGTGGCCGCCGGAAGCATGGGCGTTGATCCCGGCTTCTTCTACCGCGCCGGTCCGGTGGGATCGACCGGGACGCTAAGCCAGACGGTTACCACAGCTCCGGGTACGGCGCTTGACTTCTCCGGGTGGTACTCCGTTGGCGGCGCAGGTTCGATCAGCACCGAGTTCCTCTGGAACGGTGTTTCCTTCAATTCACTGTTCGGTGGCCCGCTGGGTCTCACCAATGTGACGACCTCATTGCTCTCCACTGGCACGGATACTTTCGCGATCCGGTATCGCAACGATCCGAACTGGACGAACTTCGATGCCTTCTCGCTCTCCGCTACCTTCCCGAGCAACGGCATCCACTTGCACACGCTGGGCAACGGCAACCTGATCGTCGGCAACACCGGCGGCGGCTACAACGGTGCCATCGACCCGACCACGGGCGGAACCGGCATCCTGGCGACGATCGGCAACGCGACGCAGACGGGCAATATCGCGATCACCACCGGCAGCGGCGGCACGATCAGCGGCAATGCCGGCTACGGCATCAAGGCGCTGCAGGGTGGCCAGGGCTCCATCACGATCAATCAGGGCGGCGCCATTGGCGGCGGCCTCGGCGGCAATGTCGGCAAGGACGGCATTTCGGCCACGATCACCAATGCGGCCAATGGCTCGGCAATCAGCGTTACCTAGACGGCTTCGATCAGCGCTGACGGCAATGGCATCCTTGCCACTACTGCAGGCAAGGGCAATGTCACGGTCACTTCGAGCGGCGCGATCCTTGCGGGCCTCGACGGCATCCATGCAAGCACCGTGGGCGGCAACATCGTGGTGGATGCCCAGGCCGACATCACGACGGCAGCCGGCTATGGCATCAAGGCGGTGAACGCGGCTGCGGGCGCCAATTCCGGCGGCATCACCGTCAGCACCGCCAGCGGCACCAAGATCAACGCCACCGGCGGCGACGGCATCTACACCAACGGCGGCGTGTCGACGGGCGCAACGCTGGTGACCGTGGATGGCGATGTCACCTCCAACCTTATCGGCGTCCAGTCGCTCTCGAAGGGCGGTACCATCAGGATCGAGCAGAACGGTGCATCGACCATCGCTGGCGTCAATGGCGGCATCAAGGTCACGACGCTTTCTCCGGGCGGCGAGACCACCGTCAATGCCCTGGGCACTGTCACCGCATCGAACGGTGATGGCATCAACGTGTTCCACCAGTCGGGCGGCAGCGATGGCGTGACGATCAATTCGGGCGTCATCCGCGCCTCGAACGGCTCGGGCATCGTGGCTGTCATGGACGGCCCCGGCACGGGTGATCTCAACATCACCAACATCGGCACCATCGGCAGCCAGGGCGCCGCAGGCACGCTGCAGAACGGCATTCTCGGCACGCTGAACGCAGGCCAGCTGGGCAATGCCACCGTCACCGTAAACTCGGACATCGGATCTTCCGGTGATCGCGCTGCACAAAAGGGCGTGCTGCTCCAGTCGCTGGGCACTGCCAACACCGGCAATCTGAAGGTCAACATCCAGAGCGCAGGTGTCTATTCGGTCGGCAATGCCGTCGAAGTCCTGCAGTCGGGTAGCGGCAACATCGAGGTCACCAACACCGGCACGTCGAATATCGACAGCTTCGACGGTATCGGCATCCGCACCCTGATCTCGGGGAACCAGGCGGGTGCAACGACGATCACTGTTCCCGGCGATATCTTCGGCAAGACGGGCGGTATCGTTTCCAGCACCGGCGGCACGGGAGACATCACCATTGCTGCGTCGAACGTGACCACCACCGGCGGTACCGGCATCTATGCCGAGAACACCAACGGTTTCGGAAACCTGGCGAACATCACTGTCACCCAGGCGGCCGGCAAGCTGATCAGCGCAACCGGCGGCAATGGCATCGAGACCAACCTGGGCAACTCGCTTGGCACGGCGCTCGTCACCGTCAACGGCGAAGTCACCGCTCCGGGCTTCACCGGCGTCAAGCAGACCTCGCTGCACGGCACGAACATCGTGACCGTCTCGGCAACCGGCAAGATCGATCCGGTGATCGGTATCGATCAGGTCACTGCCAACGGTGCCAACGTGGTCAATAACCTTGGCTACATCCAGGGCGATGCAATCGGCGTCCGCCAGGCCGTGACGCTTACCGGCACCAGCACTGTCGACAACAACGGAACGATCGTCAGCGGCGGCACCGGCGTCCAGTCGACTACGCTCGATGGCAACGTGCTGGTCACCGGCACCGGCACCATCACCGGCGGCAACACCGGCGTGCTCATGGCGAGCGCGGGGGCCGGAAACGTGACGCTGACCGGTTCGAACACGATCACTGGCACCAGCGGCTTTGGCGTGTCGATGCAGCAGGTCGGCGGCAAGGCCGGATCGGTGTTCATCAACACGACCGGCGGCAGCATCACAGGTGCCACCGGCATCCTGGCGAACCACAACGGTAACGGTGTCATCGACATTTCGACGATCGGCAACGTGACCGGCACCAGTGGCACCGGCATCCTGGCACAGCATGTCGGCACCGGTGATATCGCCATCGCCAACAACAGCGGTACGGTATCGGGCACCACGGGCATCTTCGGCGTCGCATTGAACGGAAATCTCAAGACCAGCGGCGACGCCTCGATTGAAGGCTACTCTGCTACCGGCATCGTGGGCCTGGCGTCTGGCAATGTCGATGTGCTGAACACCGGAACGGTTAACGCGGTTTCCGGCGGCATTCTTGCCCAGTCCTTCGCTGCGGGTGCAGGCAATGTCACCGTGTCGGGAACCGGCGCGGTCTATGCCAGCAACGGCTTCGGCATCCAGGCGCTTGCCAATGGCGGCAACGTCCTTGTGCAGCCCGCCTCCACGGTAACCGGCGCCGGCGGCTTCGGCATCATGGGGCTCACCAATGGTGCCGGCACGGTCACCATCACCACGGCAGGCCCCGTGGTTGGCGGTGCAGGCGATGGCGTGATCGGCATCACCGCGAACGGCGCCATCAATGTGACCAACAACGACGGCATCACCGGCCAGTCCAATGGCATCTTCACCGCCTCCGGCTCTGGCCCGATCACCATCACCGGCCCGGGCAGCGTCCAGGGCAAGACTGCAAACGGCGTCTTTGCCAACACGGCTGGCACGATCGACGTCCTCGGCACGGGCACGATCAACGCCAACCAGTATGGCGTATTTGCCTACTCGACCGGTGCGAGCGCCGTGAACGTGCTCAACACGGGTGCAATCACCTCGGGCGGCACCGGCATCCTTGCCGGGTCGAACGGCGGCAATGTCACCGTGGCCCCCGCCTCCTCCGTATTCAGCGGCGGTGGCAGCGGGATCGACACCTTCACCAACGGTGCGGGCAACATCTCGATCACCACGGTCGGGCTGGTCACCGGCAACGGCGGCATGGGCATCCGCGGCATCAACGATGCCGGCACGATCACCATTGCCAACGGCGCAGGCGTCAATGCTTCGAACACCGGCATCTACGCCGGGTCGACGACCGGTGACATCAAGATCACCGGCGCCGGCAACATCAGCTCGGAAGGCCAACTGGGCGTCGATGCGCTGACTGCCGGTTCGATCGATGTGCTCGGCACTGGCACGGTCAACTCCGCAGGCACCGGCATCCGCGCCGTTTCGAGCGGACTTGGCAATGTCACCGTGAGCGGCACCGGCACGGTCCTCTCCTCGCTCGGCACGGGCATCGATGCCCGCTCCAGCGGAGGCAACGTGATCGTGGCTCCGGCCTCGACGGTGACCGGCACCCAGGGCTGGGGCATCATCGCCGGCACGACCGGAGCGGGCACCGTCTCGGTCACCACGGTCGGTCAGGTCACTGGCGGCAGCGAGGAAGGCGTCTGGGCAACCAGCGATGCAGGCTCGATCACCGTGGCCAATGGCGCGGGCATCAAGGGCCAGCTCAACGGCGTGCTCGCTGTCTCGAACACCGGCGCGATCCAGATCACCGGCGCAGGCAGCACGGTGGGCACCACCAATGCCGGCATCTCTGCCACCACGGCAGGCACGATCGACGTGCTTGGCACCGGCACGGTCAACGGCGGCACGGATGGCATTAATGCCATCTCAACCGGCGCCAGCGCGGTGACCGTTTCGGGTACCGGCGGCCTCAACGGCATCCGCGCCAGCAGCTCGGGCGGCGGTGCGGTTACGGTGAACGCCAATGCCAATGTCACCGGCACCCTCGCGGCAAGCGACGGCATCGACGCCAGCGTCTTTGGCGGCAACGGTACGCTGACCATCACGCAGAAGGCAGGCACCACGATCCAGGGCGCAGCCACCGGCATCACCACCAGCCACACCACGGGCAATACGGTGATCACGGTTGCAGGCACGGTGAAGGCCAGCACGGCGGCGGGAACGGGCATCAAGTCCAGCTCCACCTCGGGCAGCATCACCACCAACGTCCTGGCAGGCGGCTTTGTCGATCCGGCGGTGGGTATCGACGATACCACGGCCACCGGTGCGATGACGGTGAACAACGCCGGCCTGATCCTGGGCGACGTTACCGCCATCAAGATGACCGCCACGGGAACCGGCTCCGGCACAGTGAACAACAGCGCCACCATCACCGGCGGCACGAACGCGGTGCTGGGTACGATGAACGGCGGTGCCTTCACCATCACCAACAGCGCCGGTGCGACGCTGAACGGTGCGGTCAATGTGACGGGCTCGGCCGGTGCGACCTCGGTCTTCACCAACGCCGGAACCTGGAACACCTTCGGCTCGAACACCTTCAGCGGTTCCTGGTCGAACTCGGGTACGACGAACATTGCCAATGGCTCGTCGATCACGGTGACGAACGGCTCCACCAACACGGCAACCGGCCTGATGAACTTCGCCGGCAACGCCACGCTGGTGACCAACCTCACCAACCTGGGCCTGATGGAGGCACGCAACGGCACGGCGGGCAACAATGCCATCACGCTGACCGGCAACTATGTCGGCGGCGGCCGCATCGGGGTCGATACCAAGATCTCGACGGCCACCACCGATACGCTGACCATCAGCGGCACGGGCAGCGCCACGACCAAGGTGGAGCTCAACCTGATCGGACCGCAAGCGATCCTTCCGGGTGGCTTCCTGACGGTCGTGACCGTCAACGGCGGTGCTCCGGCGGGTACGTTCTTCTCGAACTCGCTGCCGGCGACCGGCCTGGTGCTCGAACGGTTCACCCAGAACCCGGCGAACACCAAGCAGTTCGGCATCCTGCAGACCTTCGATCCGGGTGTTACCCAGGTCACCGGCCTGCAGACCCTGGCGGGTTCGATGTCGGCCCTGCTCGACGATCCGCTCAGCGCCTACATCACCGACCGCAAGGGTGCCGATAACCAGTTCGGCCTGTGGATCCGCGGCGGTGGCGGCAACTTCGACCAGAACCTGTCGAGCACCTTCACGGCGACGGGCTTCACGGGCGGAGCTGCCGAGCGCGTCAACACGAGCTTCCACACCGTCCAGGGTGGTCTCGACTATGGCGTGCTTGGCCTTGGCACCGGCAACTTCAACCTGCACTTCGGCATCACCGGCGGTACCTTCGGCGGCACTGCCAAGGGTGCGACCGGCCGGACCGAGATCGATGGCGACTTCATCGGCGGCTACGTGGCCCTTACCGGCAACGGGCTGACCTTCGACGCCACGATCCGCAAGGAATGGCGCGACTACAAGATGACCAACCCGATCATCTTCGCCGCCGGTTCCGCCTCGACCAAGGGCGAAGCCACGGCCGGATCGGTCAGCGGTTCGTACAAGGTTGCACTGGGCAAGGGCGGCTTCTCGCTCACGCCGAGCGCTGCCCTGTCGTGGGGTTCGTCGAATGTCGATGCCTTTGTGGTCGATGCGCTCAGCACGGTCACTCCAGCAGACGACACGCAGAGCCTGGGCCGCTTCGGCGCCAAGCTGGCCTGGACCAGCCCGGACAACGGCAAGTTCATGGTCGAACCCTATGTCGGGGCCTATTACCTCGACAACTTCTCGAGGACCGAAACCGGCAGCGCCACCTACGGCATCTCGACGCTCAGCTCGATCACCTCGGGCTTTGACAACGGGGTGCAGTACACGGCAGGCATCAGCGGCCGCGACGCCAGCGGCAAGATCAACGTCTACGTCCAGGGCAACCTGTTCCGTGGCGGCGGTCTGGGCGGCGCTTCGGTCAACGGCGGCATCAGGATCAACTTCTGATGTCCGCCGGCTGAAGCCGGAACGATATCACCGAGGGAGGCGCGGATTTCGGTCCGCGCCTCTTTCGATTCCGGGGATGGCCGGGTTCACTCCTAGAGGTCGAGCAGGCATACATGCGGCACGCCCCGCACTTCAGCCCGGCGACACCGCCTTGCCCAAGCCAAATCGCGACAGGCAGGCTGCTGGCGATTGCATTTTGGCGATCCACGGCCTATGGCCATCGCGTCGCCCCGGCAGCGTGAGTTCGGTATAACTCGCCACGCCGGGGCTTGTCTTTTCGAGGTATCGCTCATGTCGCGTCGTCGCCAGATCTATGAAGGCAAGGCCAAGATCCTTTACGAAGGTCCGGAGCCCGGCACCCTGATCCAGTACTTCAAGGACGATGCCACCGCCTTCAACGCGCAGAAGAAGGGCACGATCCAGGGCAAGGGCGTGATCAACAACCGCATCAGCGAGTATGTGTTCACCCGCCTTTCGCACATCGGCATTCCCACGCACTTCATCCGCCGGCTGAACATGCGCGAACAGCTGGTGCGCCAGGTGGAAATCGTGCCCATCGAGGTCGTCGTCCGCAACGTTGCCGCAGGCTCGATCAGCACCCGCCTCGGCATCCCCGAGGGCGAGCCGCTGCCGCACACCCTGATCGAATACTACTACAAGGACGATGCCCTGGGTGATCCCCTGATCGCCGAGGAACACATCGCCTGCTTCGGCTGGGCTTCCAACGAAGAGATGCAGGACATCTCCTCCATGGCGATCCGCGTGAACGATTTCCTGTGCGGCATGTTCGCGGCAATCGGCATCCGCCTGGTGGACTTCAAGCTGGAATTCGGCCGCATCTGGGATGGCGATTACAGCCGCGTGATCCTTGCCGACGAGATCAGCCCCGATGGCTGCCGCCTGTGGGATATCCTGACCGGCGAAAAGCTCGACAAGGACCGCTTCCGCCGCGATCTCGGCGGCGAGGAAGAGGCCTACCAGGAAGTCGCCCGCCGTCTCGGCCTGCTGCAGGATGACGGTGCGACGAGCGAAGTCTTCGACCTTTCCAAGCACCGCAAGCTGCGCGGCAAGTAATTCGCAGGAAGGCACTTGCCTAAGCGCATCGGCTGACGCACCGTCCGGCCGATGCGCCGAATCCTGTTGCTGATTGCCGCCCTTCCCTCATTGCTGCTGGCCGCCTGCGCGCCGCAGCAGCAAGGGCTTTCCTCCTCTCCGCCGCCGCCGCATCGCCCCCGTTCCGAATGGGCGATGAATTGGAGCAACGTGCCGGTCGATCCCGGCTACCGCTTCGGGCGGCTGGCCAATGGCATGCGCTATGTCATCCGCCAGAATGCGACGCCAAAGGGCACTGCCGCGGTACGCATGGAGGTGAATGCCGGCTCGCTGGACGAAAGCGACAGCGAACGGGGTTTCGCCCACTTTGTCGAGCATATGTCGTTCAACGGATCGACCAACGTCCCCGAGGGCGAGATGGTGAAGCTGCTTGAGCGCGAGGGCCTGGCCTTCGGCGCAGACACCAATGCCTCGACCAACTACACCGAAACGCACTACATGCTGGACCTGCCGCGCAACGATCCGAAGTTGCTGGAAACGGCGCTGATGCTGATGCGCGAAACGGCGAGCGAGCTGAAGTTCGATCCCGCAGCCGTCGATCGCGAGCGTGGGGTGATCCTGTCGGAAATGCGCGACCGCAACACCTGGCAGCTGCGCAACTATTCCAGCCAGGCGGAATTCACCTATCCCAAGGCGCATTACGTCCGCCGCCTGCCCATCGGCACGACAGAGACACTGACTGCCGCCACGGCCGGAGCCCTGAAGGCTTTCTGGGCGCGCGAATACGTGCCCGAGCAGACGACGATCATCGTCGTCGGCGATTTCGATCCCGACCTTGTCGAAGGCACGATCCGCAAGCGCTTCGATGACTGGAAGGCCGCCCCTTCGCCTGTCGATCCCCAGCCATCGGCGGGTCCGCTCGACCTCAAGGACAAGGGACGAACCGCTGTCTATATCGACCAGGCGCTGAGCGAACGCGTGACGATCACACGCTCGGGCAAGTGGCGGAACGAAGCGGATTCGATCGAGGAGCGCAATGCCCGCCTGCTCCGTTCTGTCGGCTATGCCATCGTCAACCGGCGTCTGCTGCGTATCTCGCGGCAGGCCGCGCCGCCCTATCGCGGCGCGAGCTTCGGGACCGGCGCGGTCTTTCGCGAGGCACGGGCGACAAACCTCGTTGTCGATACGGTGGATGGCAAGTGGCGAACCGGGATGCTCGCCGCCGCAGCAGAATACCGCTTGGCCCTGGCCCACGGCTTCACCGCCGCCGAAGTGAACGAGCAGATCGCCAACCTGCGCAATGACTGGCGCAACGCCGCAGCATCGCAGGATACCCGCCATCACCGCAGCTATCTCGACGCCCTGCTTTCGCTGATCCGCGATGAGCGTGTCCCGGCAACACCGCAGAGCACGCTGGAACGGATCGAGGCGTTCATTCCGCAGATCACGCCGGAGCGCGTGCTTGCCGCCCTGCGCGAGGATGCGCTTGAGTTGAAGGACCCGCTGATCCGCTTTTCCGGCCGGAAGGAACCGGTTGGCGGCGCCAAGGCGATCCGCGACACGTGGAACCAGGCCATGCGCAGCCCGGTCAAGGCATCGGGCATGCAGGAAGCCACCGCTTGGGGCTACAGCGATTTCGGCACACCCGGGACCATTGCCAGCGACTCGACAGAACCCGTGCTGGGCATCCGCACCCTGCGCTTTGCCAACGGCGTCCGCCTCAACCTGAAGCGCACCGACCTCGAGAAGGACCGCGTGCTGATCCAGGTGAGCGTTGACGGCGGCAGCATGCTCAACACCCGTGAAAACCCCTTGGCCACCGAAATGGCCGGCAATCTGCAAGCCGGCGGCCTTGGCAAGCATTCGGCAGATGATCTCCAGACGATCCTGGCGGGGCGGTCGGTCGGTGGCAGCTTTGGCAGCACGCCGGAAACCTTCGTCGCCAGCGCCGGGACCACGCCCAAGGATCTTGAGCTGCAGATGCAGGTCTTCGCGGCCATGATCACCGACCCCGGCTACAGGCTGGAAGGCCAGACGCTTTACTACAATGCCATGAACACCTTCTTCGCGCGGCTGCGCTCGACCCCGGGCGATGCCTTGCGCAATTCGGCTGGCGGCATCCTTTCCGACAACGATCCGCGCTTCACTCTGCAGCCGATATCCGCGTACCGGGCGCTCTCCTTCAAGAAGCTGAAGGCGGATATTTCCGAACGGCTGGCCAAAGGCGCGATAGAAATCGGCGTCGTCGGCGATTTTCAGGAGGACGCCGCCATCGCCGCCGTTGCCAGGACTTTCGGAGCGCTGGCCCCGCGCGAGCCGGAGTTCCAGCCCTATGCAGAGCGACGGACAAGGCCCTTCACCGCCGACCGTTCGCTTCGCGTGCTGCGCCATGACGGGCCAAAGGATCAGGCAATCGTCCGGATGACCTGGCCGACGCGCGACGGCGAGGATCCGGTCGAAACGGTGCGCTTTGCCCTGCTTGAACAGGTCTTCCAGAACATGCTGACCGAGAACCTGCGCGAGGCGCTGGGCAAGGCCTATTCGCCGGGGGTCGGCGCAGAGCTGTCGCGCGTCTGGCGCGGGTACGGCACCTTCACCATCTCGTCTTCGGCCAATGTCACCGACGTGCCTGCGGTCCGCCGGGCAATGTTGCAGGCGCTTGCCAGCCTGCGCGATGCCCCGATCAGTGCCGACCAGTTGCAACGCGCCCGAGCGCCGATGCTCGAAAGCTTCGACAACGCACTGAAGCGCAATGGCGGCTGGCTTGCCCTTGTCGATCGCGCCCAGACCGAATCCGACCGGATCGACCGGCACGTCAAGGGCAAGGAACGGCTCGCCGCCATCACGGCAGCCGATCTCCGGGCCCTGGCCCGTCGTTATCTTGTCCCGGGCGGAGCGGTTGAATTCAACGTGCTGCCCGAAGGCGTCGATCCCCCCGCGCAATAACGATCAGGCGATGGTGTCCTGATAGCGGCGCACGGCAACGAAGCCGAGCACGCCGAGCATGACAAGCAGAGCCGCCGCCTGCGGCAGGGCGAGCGACCAGTCCCAGCCTTTGAGCATGATGCCGCGCACCAGTCGCAGATAATGCGTGGCCGGCAGGGCCTCCGCCGCAACCTGCACCCAGCCCGGCATGCCGCGATAGGGGAACGCAAAGCCGGAGAGCAGGATGCTCGGCAGCATGAAAAAGAAGCTCATCTGCATGGCCTGAATCTGGCTTTTGGCAATGGTCGAGAATGTGAAGCCCACGGCCAGGTTCACCGCGATGAACAGCACGGTCACGACGATCAGCAGCGGCAATGAACCGACGAACGGAACGTCGAAGATCAGTGCTGCGCACGAAAGCACGATGGCCATCTGTACCGATCCGACGATCAGGTTAGGCACGATCTTGCCGACCATCACCTCGAACGGGCGCAGGGGCGTGGCGAGCAGGTTCTCCATAGTCCCCTGCTCCACTTCACGCGTCACCGTCATCGATGTCTGCATCACCATGGTCATCGTCAGGATGATCGCCAGCAGGCCCGGTACGGTGTTGTGGCTGGTTATGCTTTCGGCATTGTATTCGCGGTGGACCACCACCTCCACCGGGGCTGGTGTCGCCCTCCTAACCGCCAGCGGCCCGATCAGGTCATGCCCGACAGCGGACTGCACGGCCTCGTTGATTGCCGAAAGTGCCGGTCCGGTCGCCGAAGGATCGGACGCGTCCGCCGTCACCAGAAGCTGGGGCCGTTTGCCGCGCACCAGGTCCCGGCTGAAATCGGGCGGGATAGTGACGAGGAACTGAACCTCGCCGCTCGCGACAAGGCGCTCGCCCTCGCCTTTGCTTGCAACGATGTGCTGGACGCGGAAATAGCGGGTGTTGTTGAGGGCCGATGCAATCGATCGCGTAAACGCCGAATTGTCGTTGGCCTCGATCGCCAGCGGCAGGCTGCGCGGGTCGGTGTTGATGGCATAGCCGAACATCAGCAACTGCATGATCGGCATGGCGAACATCATCGCTACCGTCCCGGGATCGCGGGCAGCCTGCCGCACTTCCTTGAAGATCATCGCAAGGATGCGCTGCCAGTGGCGCAGATAGCGCCCGCTCATCGTGCCACCACCGAATTGTCATCGGCTTGACGCATCAGGTGGATGAACACGTCTTCAAGCGTCGGTTCCGCCTTCGTCCAGCGCACGGTATCGGCCCAGGGGCTGACGGCCTGGCGGAGCAGGTCAGGATCGCTGCCGCAAACGTGGATCGCCGAACCGAACGGAGCGGCCATGGCCACCCCCGGGCGCCCTTCGATCTGCGCCGAAAGCATGTCCGCCCCCGGACCATCGCCTTGCAGGGCGTGGAGGCCCGATGCCGCGATGACATCCGCCGAAGTGCCGCGCGCCAGCATGACGCCATAGGCGATATAGGCAATCTCGTGGCAGCGCTCTGCCTCGTCCATGTAATGCGTCGAAACAAGGACAGTCATGCCTTCGCGAGCCAGTTCATGGATCTGGTCCCAGAACTCGCGCCGGGCCTGCGGATCGACCCCGGCCGTCGGCTCATCGAGCAGAAGGATGCGCGGTTCGTGCAGCACGGCAGCGGCCAGTGCGAGGCGCTGTTTCCAGCCCCCCGAAAGCTTTCCCGCGAGCTGGTCGGCGCGGGTCGCCAGACCCAGCCGGTCGAGCGATTCCGCCACCCGCCGGTCAATGTCGTCGAGCGAATAGACGCGGGCGATGAATTCCAGGTTTTCCTTGATCGTCAGATCGCTGAACAGGCCGAACTTCTGGGTCATGTAACCCATCTGCGCCTTGATCGCATTGCGCCCGGTGCGCAGGTCCAGCCCCAGGACTTCGCCCTCACCCTCGTCGGGAATGATAAGGCCGCAGATCATCCGCAGCGTTGTGGTCTTTCCCGAGCCGTTCGGCCCGAGGAAGCCGCAGATGCGCCCGTGCTCGACGGTCAGGTCGACATTGTCCACCACCGTGCGCCCACCGAACCGCTTGGTCAGGCCGCGCACGGAAATGGCAGGAGACGCATCGCTCACTGCGGCACGACCTCAACCGGAAGGCCCAGAGGCAAGGGCTTGTCCGACACGGGCAGCAAGGCCTCGACCATGAACACCAGCTTGGCGCGGGCGCGTTCGCTGTAGATCACCGGCGGGGTATATTCGCTGCGCGGGGCGATGAAGCTGATCTTCGCCTGCCGCACATCACCGCAGCCATCACAGGTGAAGCGGATCGTCGTGCCCACCTTTATGCCAGCCACCCGGTCCTGCGGCACATAGAATCGCAGCTTGCGGCGATCATCCGGGAGAACCGCGACGACGGGGCTGTTCGCCGGCACCCATTCGCCGGGGTTGTAGAAGGTCTGCTCGACAATGCCCCGGGCAGGAGCGACCGGAGCAATCTCGCTGCGCAGCTTCTGCTGCCCGCGCAGCGCCGCCTGCGCACCGGCAACACCGGCCTGGGCGGCGCGGATTTGCTGGGCGCGCCCGGCGGTCATTTCCGCCGCGCGGATCTGCGCCTGCATCTGGGCAAGCTGCGCGCTGGCACCATCACGGGCTGCCCGTGCCGCATCCAGTTGCGCCTTGCTGGCAAAGCCCTTGTCGGCCAGTGCAGCCATGCGGGTAAAATCGTTGCTCGCCTTGGTCAGCGCCGCCTGCGCCTGCGCTGCATTGGCGCGCCAGACGTCAATCTCGGCCTGCCGCTGCCGCGCCTGGGTCAGGTCTTCAGCCTGGGCTTCGCTCGATGCCACCTGCGCCTGTGCCTGGCTGACCGAGGCATCGAGCGTATCCGGATCGAGCGAGAACAGCGGCGTACCGGGGGCCACGCTGGCACCGCGATCGACCGGGCGCTGCGCCAGCCGGCCGGAAACGGGGGCCGCGACGTAAAGTGTCTCGCCCTCGACATAGCCGAGCCACACCTCGTCCCGGTCACTGCCGCGAAGCAGGAACCAGGCGAGGAACCCGGCAAATGCCAGGATTCCGATTATCAGCGGCTTGGGAACCGATTTCATCGCCTCATGCTTCCTTTCTCGCCAGCAATCCGTTGATTACCGTATCGGCATGGATCTGCGCGGCACGGGCAACGTCCAGCTTTTCCGCGCCGACAGGCTCAAGCACGGTAAGCCACAGCGCGGTCAGGATAATGCCGCCTGCGATGGAGCGGCCAGCATGGCGCGGGTCGGCGCAGTCCAGCTCCCCGCTCTCGATGCCTTTCATGAGCAGTGCTTCGATAATGCCCATGATCCGGACGATCGCCTCATCATGGTAGAACCGCACAAGTTCGGGAAACTTGTGCCCCTCACCCACGATCAGGCGGGGCAGGAAAATCACCTCGGGACTGGTGACGAGAGCGAAGGCCGCGATGATGAACTGCCGCAACTGCTGCGCCACCGGCAGGGCGCTCGCATCGGCCGGGGCCATGCGCGGCATGGAATTGGCGACGATATCGCTTACCAGCGCGCGGAACACCGCCTCCTTGCTGGCGAACTGCAGATAGACCGCAGCCTTCGAAATACCGACCCGCGCCGCGATATCTTCCATGCGCGCAGAGGCGTAGCCGCGCGCGATGAACTCTTCGCGAGCGGCATTGAGCAGGTCTTCCCGGCGGGTAGGACTGGCTGGCCGTGGCATGCTTGATTTATAACTGACCGGTCAGTTATAAATCAAGAGCCCTCACCGTGCGCTGTTGGGACGGCTCTGGCGGCCGGTCTTGTTCGCCCATTCCTCGATCAAGCCATCGTAGAACGGCTGTTCGATCAGTTCGTACTTCTCGGGGAAGTTGTAGTTGCCGCTTTGAACCGTGCCGGTTTCCATGACCTCGCGCGCCATCTTGAGGTGATTGGCAGCAGCCGTCACCCATCCACCGGTCATCATGTTGAAGCCGGTGCCGGGAATGGTGAAGCCCATCGTCGCCACTGGAATCTTGGATGCGAATTCCTTGACGAGGTCGGGCACGGCATCCGGGCGCGGCGGGTAGAACAGCACGTCGGCCCCCGCTTCCTTGTAGGCCCAGCCCCGGCGGATGGCTTCCTCCATCGATCCGGTGCCGCCGCCGCCTGCCTCGCTGGGGTAGAGTTCGTCGCAGCGTGCGATGATGACCAGGTCCTGCCCCATGTCGCGCCGGGCGCGCACGACGGCATCGATGCGCGCCTGCTGGTCCTCAATCGAGCATAGACCGTTCACATGCCGGGAATGCTTGGGGTTGTTTTCGTCCTCCACATGGATGCCGGCGATCCCCTGCTGGATGTAGCGGCGGGTGAAATGATAGGCATCGGCCACCGTCTCTCCCAGCGTATCGGCATCGGCAATCAAGGGAATCGAGATGACATTGGCGATCCGGCTGGCCTGCTCGATCTGCTCAACCTGGCTGAAAACCCCGTTATCCGGCACGGCATAGTGAAAGGCCGAACAGGCATGCCCGCCAAGGTAGGCGGCCGGAAAGCCGACATGCTCGGCAATCCGGGCCGTCAGCGCCGAATAGGTGTCACCGGCTATGAAGTGTTCGCCCTTTTCGATCAGCGCGCGCAGCTTTTCACCCGGGGTCGGCATCCGTCACTCTCCTCAAAATCCATCTGGCATTGCAGCCTTCGCGCCGGACAGTTGCATGCGGCCCCGCACCGGGCAAGGTTCCAGCCCCCAAACCGCGCGACATTCGCCGCGGCGGTGTGGAAGTTCGGCGATCCGTGCTTGCCCCTGCCCGCTTCTGGCGGCATAGGCGCGGCCAATCTCCCTTCGCAGCGAAAGGCCAGTCGATGAAGGTCCGCGTTTCCGTCAGCCTCAAGAACGGCGTGCTCGATCCGCAGGGCCGCGCCATCCAGCACTCGCTTGAAGGTCTCGGCTTTGCCGGCGTCCGCGACGTGCGCGCTGGTCGCCTGATCGAACTCGACGTCGATGACAACGTCACCGACGAGGCGCTGGACGAGATGTGCCGCAAGCTGCTCGCCAACATGGTGATCGAGAATTACCGGATCGAACGGGTGCCGGCATGAGCGGGTTACGTTCCGCTGTAATCACCTTTCCCGGCTCCAACTGCGACCGCGACATGGCGGACGCGCTGGAAAAGGTTTCCGGCACCGCGCCCTTCCGCGTCTGGCATGGCGATGCAGCCCTGCCCGAAAAGCTGGATTTCATCGCGTTGCCAGGCGGCTTTTCCTATGGCGATTACCTGCGCTCCGGCGCGATGGCGGCGCGCAGCCCCATCATGCAGGCCGTGGTCGAAGCGGCTGGCCGGGGGGTTCCGGTCCTGGGAGTGTGCAACGGCTTCCAGGTCCTTACCGAAAGCGGCCTGCTGCCGGGCGCGCTGATGCGCAATGCCGGTATCCGCTTCGTTTGCCGGGAAGTGGCGCTGACGGTGGAGAACAGCCAGTCGCTGTTCACCTCGGGCTATACGCAGGGTGAAAAGATCATCATCCCGGTCGCCCACCACGACGGCAACTACTTTGCCGACGATGAGACGCTGGACCGGCTGGAAGGCGAAGGCCGCGTGGCCTTCCGTTATGCCGAACCGGTCAATGGCTCGGCCCGCGACATTGCCGGCGTGCTCAACGCGGCCGGCAACGTGCTTGGCATGATGCCGCACCCGGAACGGATGATCGAGGCGGCACAGGGCGGCACCGATGGCCGCGCGCTGTTTGAATCGGCAGTGAAGGGCCTGGTCGGCGCCTGATCAGGCTGCCTGGCCACCGCGCGAAACGGTGTTCTGATAAAACAGCCGGCCGGCTTCGCTCGCCACCATCGGGCGACCGAAATAGAAGCCCTGCACCTTGGTCGCACCAAGGCTGCGAACCATGTTGAGCTCGGCCTCGGTCTCGACGCCTTCTGCCGTGGTCGACATCTCGAGGCTTTGCGCCATGGCCACGACGGCACGGATGATGGCAAGGCTCTCGGGATTGCCGGTCGCCGCGCCCTGGACGAAGCTGCGATCGACCTTGATGGTCGAGAAGCGAAGCTTGCGCAGGTAGCCGAGCGAGGAATAGCCCGTGCCGAAGTCATCCAGCGCAACCGAGCAGCCCAGCGCCATGATCTGCTCCAGCGTGTTGCGGGCAGTGGTGCCGTCGCGCACGAAAATGCTCTCCGTCACCTCGATTTCCAGGCGCGCAGCCGGCAGGCCGGAGGCTGCCAGGGCGGCGACCACGGTCGAAGAGAAGTGCGGGTCGAGCAGCTGTTCGCCTGATACGTTGACCGCAACCTTCACATGGCCGGGCCAGCGGGTCGCCTCGCGGCAGGCCTCGCGCAGCACCCACTCACCGATAGGAACGATCAGGCGCGTATCCTCGGCCATGGGTATGAACTTGGCCGGGCTGACAAAGCCGTGCTCGGGGCTGTTCCAGCGGATCAGGGCCTCGAAGCTCACCACCTGCTCGGTCTTGGCATCGACCACTGGCTGGTAGTTCAGCAGCATTTCGTTGTTCTCGAGCGCGCGGCGCAGCGAAAATTCCAGCTTGCGGCGTTCCTCGGCATCGGCGTGGAGCGTCGGTTCATAGGTGCAGTGCACCCCGCCGCCGGCATCCTTCGAGCGGTACAGCGCAAGGTCGGCGTTGCGCATCAGCGTTTCCACGGTCGATCCGTCGCGCGGGCCGACGGCCGACCCCACCGAAGCGCCGACGTAAAGCGTGTGATGGTCGACTTCGTAAGGCTGCGACAGGCGCTCGATCACCGCCTTCGCCACATGCTCGACGCGGCCGAGATCGGATGCGTCGCGGATCACGATGGCGAACTCGTCACCGCCAAGGCGCCCGCAGATCTCGTTCTCGGACATGATTTCCTTGAGACGAGCCGAAACGCGCGCCAGCAACTGGTCGCCCACGACGTGGCCCAGGGTATCGTTCACGGCCTTGAAGCGGTCGAGGTCGATCATCAGGAAGGCGCACTTGGTCCGCCACTGCTCGGCAAACCGCATGGCATCACCCATGGTCTCGGTCAGCATGAGGCGATTGGGAAGACCGGTAAGCGTGTCGTAACGGGCGAGATGGGCAATCTTGTCGGCGCTCTCGCGCTGTTCCGTCACGTCGGAACCGACGCCGCGGAAGCCGTCGAAGTTGCCGCTCTCGTCCAGCTTCGGCGTGCCGGAAAGCTCCCACCAGCGCGCCTCGCCCCGGATGGTTACGCGCACCAGCAGGTTCGAAAAGCTCTCACGCCGCTTCAGGCGCTCGGCCAGATCGTGCAGGCTTGAGGGGAATTGGCCGGTTTCCCAGGCCTCGCCGGCGATCAGCTGGATGAAAGGTTTGCCGTCGATCTCGTCAGGATCAAGGCCCAGGGCAAAGGCAAAGCGCGGGCTGACCGAACGCACCCGGCGCGAGGTGTCGATCTGCCACAGCCAGTCCGCCTCGCCTTCCTCGAACTCGCGCAGCAGCAGCGAGACGACCTCGTTCTTCTCGAGCATGGCCGATTCCGCCACCCGCGATGTGAGGAAATTGCGCGCGCCTTCGATTGCGCCAAGCGAAACGAAGACGATCAGCGCCACGGCCGCGGCGGCGGCATCGATCATTCCCGAAAGCAGGAACTGCGCGACCGAACCGATACCAACAAGGGTGCCGAAGATGATCGTGCCGAGCGGACTTGCCGGACAGATCACCGCATGTGCCGCCAGCAGCATCGCCAGCACCGTCCACAATTCCAGCTTGAGCAGGGGCGTTCCACCCAGCGCAAGCATGACCATGGGGACGGCCCAGATCAGCGAGACGATGCCATAGGCTATCGTCTGGTTGGTCATTTCCGGCTTCGCGATCGCCCGGCGGTCCGCATCTGACAGCATGCGGTCGATCTTGGCCGTATAGGAAAGCGCAGCGCCCAGCGCGATCAGCCAGCCAACGACGATGAACACGCTGAATTCATCGAGCAGGACATGACCGGCGGCGAGACCCGCCACGGCATGGGCGATCAGCCGCTGGATCGTGTTACGGGCGAGGCTGGCATATTGCATGCCACGAAGGCGCATCCAGTCGCCCTCCTGCGGATTGGACAATCCGAGGATCACCGGAACCGGCAGGTCCCTGGGCAGCGCGGCGGGTTCTTGGCTTTTCGGCTTCACGATCGGGGAAACTAACGGGTATTTGTTAGCACCGCGTAAACCGAACCTTGCCCTGTATAGATTTCAGGTTGCGGCGCCCCCTGCGGCCAGGGGACGCACCGTCATTCCACCGTGACCGACTTTGCGAGATTGCGCGGCTGGTCAACGTCCGTGCCCTTCGCGCAGGCCACATGATAGGCCAGCAGCTGCACCGGCACGGCATAGACCAGCGGCGCGATCAGCGGGTGCACCTTGGGCATTTCGATCGTTGCAAGGCACCCCTCGCCCGCTTCCTCAAGCCCTTCCTTGTCGGAAATCAGCACGATCTTGCCGCCACGCGCCCGCACTTCCTGCATGTTGGAAACGGTCTTTTCGAACAGCGGACCGGAAGGCGCCAGGACGATCACGGGAACCGCCTCGTCGATCAGGGCGATCGGCCCGTGCTTCATTTCACCCGAAGCATAGCCTTCCGCATGGATATAGCTGATTTCCTTGAGTTTCAACGCGCCTTCCAGCGCCAGCGGGTAATCCTGTCCACGACCCAGGTAAAGCACGTCCCGCGCCGGTGCGATCAGGTGTGCCATCGCGGCGATCTCATCATCGTGGGCAAGCGCGGCATTGAGGCAGGCGGGCACTTCAAGCAGCTGCTCGACGATGTCGGCCTCTTCAGCGCGGTCCATCCGGCCGCGCTTCACCGCCAGGTGAGCGGCGAGAGCCGCCAGCACGGCGAGCTGGCAGGTGAAGGCCTTGGTCGATGCCACGCCGATCTCCGGCCCGGCATGGGTCGGCAGCAGCAAATCCGCCTCGCGCGCCATCGAACTTGTCGGCACGTTGACGACGACGGCGATGGTCTGGCCGGCTTCCTTGCAATGGCGCAGAGCGGCAAGGGTATCGGCAGTTTCCCCGCTCTGGCTGATGAACAGTGCCAGTCCGCCCGGCTCAAGCACCGGATCGCGATACCGGAACTCGCTCGCCACATCGATATCGACCGGCAGGCGCGCGAACTGCTCGAACCAGTACTTGGCCACCATGCCTGCATAAAAGCTGGTGCCGCAGGCCACGATGGTAACGCGGTTGATCGTGGAAAGGTCGAAATCGAACTGCGGCAGGGCTACCGTCTGGTCCACCTGGCGCAGATACGAGCGAAGCGTTTGAGCGACCACAGTCGGCTGCTCGAAGATCTCCTTCTGCATGAAGTGGCGGTAATTGCCCTTCTCGATCGCGGCGGCAGAGGCACCCGAGGCAACGATTTCACGCTCGACGGGGTTGTTGTCCTTGTCGAAAATCCGTGCGCCGTCGCGCGTGATGACCACCCAGTCCCCTTCATCGAGGTAGGTGATCTTCTGGGTCAGCGGCGCCAGCGCAAGCGCGTCGGAGCCGAGATAGGTCTCCCCGTCGCCATAGCCGACCACGAGCGGCGAGCCGAGCCGCGCACCGATCAGCATGTCCGGGTGTTCACGAAAGGCAATGGCAAGCGCGAAGGCCCCGCGCAGCGTGGGCAGCACGGCCTTTACGGCATCATCGGGCGAAAGGCCGGCTTCCACCTGCTCGGATACGAGATGGGCGACCACTTCGGTATCGGTGTCGCTCTCGAAGCGACGGCCGCGGGCCATCAGCGCATCGCGCAGCGACTTGAAGTTCTCGATAATGCCATTGTGGACCAGCGCGAGATGATCCGTCGCATGCGGGTGGGCATTGGCTGCGGTTGGCGCGCCGTGCGTCGCCCAGCGCGTATGGGCGATGCCGGTGCTGCCGGCTGCGGGATCGCGCTCAAGCTCAAGCACAAGGTTGGCCAGCTTGCCGGGCGCGCGCCGACGGATGAGTTGCCCGCCGCTGACGGTGCAGACGCCCGCACTGTCATAGCCGCGGTATTCCATCCGCCGCAGACCATCGACAAGCCGCTCTGCGACCGCTTGCCTGCCGACGATGCCGATAATGCCGCACATGCCTTGAATGCCTTTCGCTTGTCAGGTGTAGGGAACCCGGATTCCGGGAATGTTTGCCGGGAAATCCTTGATATTTCGCGTAACCAGGATCGCACCGTGGTCTTGTGCCGAGGCAAAGACCAGTGCGGCCGGCAGGCTGAGCGAGGGGCGATCCACCCGCATCATTGCTGCTCGCCGGGCAATTTCCGGGGTGATTTCGCGCGTCGAGAAGTTCGCAAGGAACCCCTCGGTTTCGTCGCGAGCCGGGGCCGGTACGGCCGCCATGACTTCCAGCCAGGTGATGCGGCTGATCCACGGACGCGACACGCGGCGCAGCTCTGCCATGGCCAGATGATGGCCGGAAAGCATGTCGATCACGATCGACGTGTCGAAGTAACTTTCGCTCACGAAATTTCGCCCGTGTCCCAGGCCTTGCGGATTTCCGCTTCGTATTCCGCCCCGTCAGCGCCCTGCCCATAGCGGGTCCAAAGGCCGAATCCTTGCTCCAGCCAATCCTTCTGGCGGGAACGATAGGCGGTGATAGCATCGCGGATCACGGCCGCGCGCGATTTGCCCTGCTCCGCCGCGTGCGAATCGAGCCAGGCAATGTCTTCGTCGGGAAGGTCAGCGAGGATGCGCATGATGCCTAGATATCATATCGCGATATCATGTCAACGAAGGGCCGATCCGGTCCGGATTATTTCCTGCCGGCTTTCGCTTCCGCCTTCTTGCGCTTCATTGCGTCATGGAAGCGGTCTGCCCAGCCCTGTTTGACCAGCTGTTCCGCCCGGACAATGCGCAGTTCGCCATCACCCACGTCGCGGGTAACCGCGCTGCCAGCTGCAACGATAGCATCCGCACCGATCCTTACAGGCGCAACCAGCGCCGAATTGGACCCAATGAAGGCGCGCTCGCCAATTACCGTCTTGTACTTGAAGTAGCCGTCATAATTGCAGGTAATGGTGCCTGCGCCGATGTTGGCCCCTGCCCCCACTTCGGCGTCACCGATGTAGGAAAGGTGGTTTGCCTTGGCACCCTTGCCAAGCACCGCCTTCTTCACCTCGACGAAGTTGCCGACCTTCGCCTTTTCCTCAAGCACGGCGCCGGGGCGCAGACGCGCGTAAGGGCCGACTTCGGTTCCGCTGGCAAGGCTGGCACCCTCAAGGTGGCTGAACGCCCGGATCCTTGCGCCATCGGCAACCGACACACCGGGGCCGAAGACTACATTCTGCTCTACCAGCACGTCGCGTCCGAGCCGTGTGTCCCACGAGAACCACACCGTATGCGGCGCAACCAGGCTGGCGCCATCGGCCATCGCCTGAGCCCGGCGGCGCTGCTGCCAGCGTTCCTCCGCCTCCGCCAGTTCGCCGCGGCTGTTGATCCCGGCAACCTCATCGGCATCCGCAGTGACGACGACGGCGCAGGTCCGCCCGTCGGCATTGGCGATATTGACGATGTCAACGAGGTAGTACTCGCCTTGCGCGTTTTCGTTACCCACGCGCGCAAGCAGGCCGAACAGGTCTTCGGAACGCACCGCCATGAGGCCCGAATTGCAGAGGCGGCAGGCGCGCTCCACATCGTTGGCATCCTTGTGCTCGACCATCTTGAGCACCCGGTCGCCCTCGGCGATCACGCGGCCATATTGCAGCGTTTCAGCAGGCTCGAAACCAAGCACGACCACAGCGGGGTTATCCTCCCCGTGCAGGCGGCCGATCATCGAACGCATGGTTCCGGCACTGACGAACGGCACGTCGCCATAGAGGATGAGCACATCGCCCGCGAAACCCGCCAGGGCAGTTTCTGCCTGCTGCACTGCATGGCCGGTGCCGTGCTGCGGTTCCTGGACGGCAATGGCCGCCCGATCCCCCATCGCCGCCTCAAGCTGTTCGCGACCCGCGCCGACGACCACGACCTGCCGCTCGGGAGCGAGTTCGGCGGCGCTGGCCATCAGGTGCTCGATCATCGGACGCCCGGCAATCGGATGGAGCACCTTGTGCAGGTCGCTTTTCATGCGGGTGCCCTTGCCCGCGGCGAGAATCACGATGGCGAGCGGTCTTGCGTGGTTAACGGTCGTCATGCGCCCCCTCTGCCATCAAATGCTTGCCGTTTCCACAACGCCGCGCCATCGGGCATCGCGATGACGCAATTTCCTTTCCAGATCGTCGGTTTCGACCTCGACGGCACGCTGCTCGACACCCATGCGGACCTTGGCCACGCGCTGAACCACGCGCTCAAGCTTGCCGGCCGGCCGGAAGTGCCGGTGGCGCTGGCGCGCGACCTGATCGGCGGCGGCGCAAAGATGATGCTCGACAGGGCTCTGGCCGCAACCGGCGGGCCGGACGGTATCGACAGGGATGCCCTGCACCGCGAACTGATCGCCTTCTACAGCGCGAACATCGCTGTCCATACCCGTCTGTTTCCGGGGGGCGAGGCCATGCTGGAGGCGCTCGACCAGCATGGTGTGAAGATTGCGCTGGTGACCAACAAGCTGGAGTCGCTCGCCCGCACCCTGCTGGAAGAACTGGGGCTGACGAAACGCTTCGCCACGATCATCGGCGGAGACACACTGGGACCGGGTCGCGGCAAACCCGCGCCCGATCTGCTCCTCCTGATGCTGGAACGGCTCGGCGAGGGGCGCGCAGCCTATGTCGGGGATACGACCTATGACACGGGCGCGGCCCGCGCCGCCGGGCTACCCTGCGTTGCAGTAAGCTTCGGCTTCAATGACGTACCGGTGGACGAGCTTGGCGCCGACGCCGTGATCGGCCATTTCGACGAGCTCGTCCCTGCCCTGCTGCGCCTTTAGAAATCAATCTGCAGGCGGGTCTGCAGCACGTCCAGGCCGTACTTGCGCTGATCCACCGGCAGGGTGGAAAGCGGCAGGACCTGGCCGGCCAGCGGACCGCCCGTCACTTCGACTCGGCCATAGTTCACCATGAAGCGGACATAGTCCATCGGGTACCAGTTAAGGCCCAGCAGGTAGCTGGACTGGGTTCCACCCCGTCCAAGCCGGCTGGTCACCGCCGCGAGGCTAGTGGTGCCGGAAGTGAAGTTGTTGGTCAGGCCGTTGATCAGGCGGTCGTCGTCGAGATCGAGATAGTCATAGCGCAGAGCAAGCTGGAACGCCCCCGACCCGCCCTTGGTCACGGGGTTGAGCACCTTGGTACGGGCCCAGGTGCCATCGCCGCGCTTGTAGCCGCGCGTCTCGCCGGTCAGGAAATAGCCGACCTCGCCATAGGCCCCGAAGAAGCCGGGATCGGCAGTCGGCGTTACGGCCGTGTTGCTGCCAGAGAACGCGTCGTTACCCGATGCCAGCGAGCCGGCCGCATAGCCCTTGGCCTTGAGCCACTGCGCTTCACCGGCGAAGTAGAGCCCCTTGAACACGGCCGCCGCCTCGATGCCCAGGATATGGTCGCTGCTGGCGGCAAAGCTTCCTGTATCGACGAAGCGGATGTCGGTAAGCTGGCTGGTCGGGCGGGCGCGATAGCGGGCAAGCTGATTGGTCGAGGGCATGCCGGTGCCGCTGGAGGTGCCACCCGCGATGTTCGAGGCGAAATCGCGATACTGGAAGCTGGCGCCAAGGTGCAGCTGCCCCCCCAGGGCCTTGGGCGCATAGACAAGCCGTGCCGCGCCGATCCAGCCGTTGTTGTCGAGACTGCTGTCGATGGCGTGGGCCGCAAACAGTCCCAGCTCGGCGCGAAGGTCGTCATTCCGGCTCTTGATTGCCGTGGCAATGCCCAGGCGGCGGGCATTGATGAAAGCGTCGTTGAAGGTCGACCGTTCGATGAAGGTGTTGAAGTTGGAGCTGGATATCTGCTCCATGCTGTTCAGCGTCTCGAAATTGCCGACGCGAACGGCCAGCGGCAACTTCGGTGAGGCATAGCTGACGAGAACATCGCCGAAGCCAACCGAGCCGTTGGCGAAGTCCGCTTCCGCCTTGTAGCCGAAGCCGCCGGGCACCGTGCCTTCGAAGCCGAGACGGGCGCGGCGGACGCGGGTGCGGGTGCCAAGGTTGGTGCTGAGCAGCGCGCCCGGCGTGCTGATCGTTCCGGCATCGAAATGAAGCCGCCCGCGCGGCTTGAAGCTCCAGCCATCCTTGCTGGCCAGCTTGGGCGCACCGTCCCAGGTGATCTCGGTCGCTGGCTTGGCGGTTGCCGTCGCAGCCGGAGCCTTGGCGAGTGCGGCAGAGGCGGCCGCAGCTTGGCCTTCCGCGTTCACCGCCCGCGCTTCCGCCGAAGCGGCGCGGGCATTGGCCTCGCCAAGCCGCTCCTGCAAAGTGGTGATCTGCTTCTGCATGCCGTCCATCTGCGCCTGCAGCGCGGCGATCTGCTGCTGCACCGCTTTCAGGTCGGCGTTCTGGGCATGGGCAGGCAGCGCCCAGCCTGAAGCACAGGCGATGGCGATAGCGGAAGTGCGAAGGAACCGGGACATGAGCAGGCCTCCCTGGCCGAATATGGCGAATCGATTACGGCTTTAGGACCGCCGAGTGACACATTTTTGACGCTTCATGACAAATTCCTTGAGAGGCGGACGTTACGGCGTCCGCGAGAATTTCCTTCGCCATTGAAAGCCGGCCTTGCCCGTGCCATTCGACCGGCTTCATTGCCTTGGTGCAGCGCACTATTTCGGAGGTTTGCGTCATGACCATTTCGTTCAAGGACAAGGTCGCCATCGTTACCGGCGCAGGCGGAGGCCTGGGCAAGGCCTATGCCCTGGAACTGGCCCGGCGCGGGGCAAAGGTCGTCGTCAACGATCTGGGCGCAGCGCGTGACGGCACCGGCCATTCCGACGCAGCCCTCGCCGTGGTCGACGAGATCAAGGCCGCCGGCGGCGAAGCCATGTCGAACGGCGGTTCGGTCACCGAATACGAACAGATGGTGGAAATGGTCGCCAAGGCCAAGGAAGCCTGGGGCGGCGTCCACATCCTCATCAACAATGCCGGCATCCTGCGCGACAAGAGCTTCGCCAAGATGGAACCGGCAGATTTCGAACTGGTCGTGCGCGTCCACCTGCTTGGCTCGGCTTTCGTTACCAAGGCCTGCTGGGAAACCATGCGCGAGCAGAACTATGGCCGCATCCTGATGACCACCTCTTCCTCCGGCCTGGGGGGCAACTTCGGCCAGTCGAACTATTCGGCGGCAAAGCTTGGCCTCGTCGGGCTGGCCAAGACGCTTTACCTCGAAGGCGCGAAGAACAACATTCGCGTGAATTCGCTGGCGCCGACCGCCGGCACCCGCATGACGCAGGATATCTTCCCGGAAGAAGCCTACAAGGCGTTCAATCCCGAGGCCGTCGTACCCGCCGCCCTGTTCCTCGTTTCCGAAGATGCGCCGACCAACGCCATCGTCGGTGCCGGTGCGGGCGTGTTCCAGAGCGCGTTTGTCACCATGAACGAGGGCGTGCTCCTGCCCCCGGGCAACTGCACGGTCGAGAGCTTCGCCGAAGCCTGGGGCACCGTCTCGAAGCAGACCGGCGACAAGGCGATCCAGAACGGCATGGAGCAGTCAATGCACGCCATGACCATGCTGCAAAAGGCTGCCTCGGGCAGCTGATCGCCATAGTGTGTTGACGCAGTAATACAGATCGGGCATTCTCCCCGCATCACAGGGGAGAATGTCTGATGTATTCCGAAGCAGAACTGCAATCGGCTGTAGCGGCAGGCGCGCTCAGCCACGAAGCAGCAGAAGCGTTGCGCTTGCACGTATCCGGCATGCGCACAGCGCCTTCGGTCGATGAAGAACACTTCCGTCTCATCACCGGTTTCAACGACATCTTCGTGACTATCGCAGCCGTTCTGTTGATCGCCGCCGTCGCTTCGATCGGGCAGGCGATTACGCCGGGACTGGGCGGAGCCCTCGTCGCCGCCACCGCCTGGGGCATGGCGGAATACTTCACGCGCCAGCGTCGCATGGCCTTGCCCTCGATCGTGCTTCTCCTTGCCTTTGCCGGCGGACTTGCGGCGGCACCGATCGAGATCATGAACGAAAACTTCGGCCACATCAGCGAGTCTTCCGCCTCGCTCTTCGTCGCCGGGGTCGGCCTGTTCGTGGCCGCCGGTGCCTGGCTGCACTGGCGCCGCTTCATGGTGCCGATTACGGTGGCAGCCGGAGCCGCTGCCATTGCCGCAACGCTGATCGCGCTGATCGCCGCCGCCCTTATTCCGCAGGACGGCAGCGATGCCGAGCGCATCCTGTTACCGATCATCTTCATCGCCGGGCTTGGGGTCTTCGCGGTTGCCATGCGCTGGGACATGTCCGACCGTGCGCGCGAGACGCGTCGCAGCGACGTTGCCTTCTGGCTGCACCTGCTCGCCGCGCCGATGATCTGCCATCCGCTATTCTACTGGATCGGCGTGACCGGCGGCGAGAACATCGCCCCTGCCTCGGCAATCGCGGTAGTGGCAATCTACATCGTGCTCGGCCTGGTGGCGTTGGCTATCGACCGGCGGGCGATGCTGGTTTCGGCGCTGGTCTATGTGCTGGTCGCCCTTACCTACCTGTTCCGCGAGTTCGGTGTGCTGGAACTGAACGTGGCGATCACCGGGCTGGTCATCGGCTCGGCCCTGCTGACGCTCTCGGCCTTCTGGAGCCCGATCCGCCGCTCGATCGTCAACCAGCTGCCGGGCGACCTGCGCGAGCGTCTGCCGTTGACGGGCATGGCCCTGGCCTGAGAGACATTCGGCACCAGGGGCGGGACTGCCTGCCCTGCCCCGGTCCCGGAACCTCATTCCTCGACGAGCTTGACCAACCGGCGCTCCAGCGGGGAAAGCACCCCGCTCAATTCGTGTCCGCGCTTCAGGATCTGGCCGGACTCTCCGAAAAGCGTCCACATGCCTTGGCGGGATCGCAAGGCCGGGCGCTTTTCCAGGCGCACCTGAGGCCGTTCCGCAGCCCGGCGAAATGCGCAGAACGCCGCGGCGTCGCGGCTGAAATCCATGGCATAGTCGCGCCACTCCCCGGCCGCGACCATGCGGCCATAGAGATCGAGGATTCGCTGGAGTTCGGTGCGGTCAAAGCCGACCTGGGGAGGCTGTCCGCCGGGGAACGGAGTGACAACCGCACTCAAGCCGATTTCTTGCCCTTCTTGCGCGTGACGCCCTTGGCCGCTCCGGCATCACGCTCCTCAAGCAGCAGGGCGAGCCGCTTCTGCAGGGTCTCCAGCTCGCACTGGATGATTTCCAGCTTTTGCGTGGCCGGATCGAACCGGTCGGAACAGGGCGTGCCGTAGGGCACGAAATCGCGCTGCCAGGCCTCGACCGGCACGAGTGTGGAGCGCGCCTTGACGCCCACCATCGTCGCGCCTTCGGGCACGTCCTCGGTCACCACCGCATTGGCGCCCACACGCGCGCGCTTGCCCACGGTGATCGGCCCGAGAATCTGCGCGCCCGAACCGACGATAACGTTATCTTCCAGCGTCGGATGCCGCTTGCCGCCCACGCCATTGGCAGGATTGGTGCCGCCCAGCGTGACGCACTGGTAAATCGTGACGTTATCCCCGATCTCGGCCGTTTCGCCGATGACGGTGAAACCGTGGTCAATGAACAGGTGCCGGCCGATCGTCGCGCCGGGATGGATATCGATCGCGGTAAAGAAGCGCGAAATGTGGTTCACCAGCCGGGCGAGGAAAAACAGCCGCGCTTCGAACAGCCAATGGGCCACGCGATGCCAGCCGAGCGCCCAGACCCCCGGATAAAGCAGCACTTCCCACCGCGAACGCGGTGCCGGATCGCGCGAGACGATCGAGTCCAGGTAGTCGGTCAGGCTTTTCAACATCAGGTTCCGATTGTCCCCCATTCGCGCGGTCAAAGCAAGCGCGGTTGGCTTGCCCCCAGGGTTTCGTCCAGCGCATCGCGCCAGATCGCCAGCGTGGGAGCCTGCTTGCGCTCAAGGCTCAACCGGTCGATCGCCGCAACGAGCCGCTCTATGCCAAGATGGGAACGCTCCGCGCGAGGGACAAGGTAAGATGCCGCATCGGGCCCCAGGGCAAGCCCTCGCATCTCTGCATGGATGGCTATCAGCTCGGTCAGCATGGCATCGTCAGGTTCGCCGATTTCAAGATGCAGCGCCGCGCCCATGCGCGATCGCAGGTCCGGGAGGGCGATGTTCCAGCCACCTTCGGGCGAATTGACCACCAGAAGCAGGGGTGTCCCGCTTTCCTGCGCGCGGTTCCACCGATGGAAAAGGTCTGCCTCGTCAAGGCGCTCGGCATCATCGATGGCATCACCCGCCCCGCTATCGGCGAACCAGCGCGCCAGGAGCGACTTGCCGGAACGCGGCGGACCGAAAAGCACCGCCGTGCGAAAGGGCCATTCCGCCGCGTGGCCAAGCGCATCGATCACCGCGGCATTCGCACTGCCCACAACGATGCGCGAAGGGCCGGCACCCGTGCCGAGCGGAAGCGGGATCTGTCGCACGGATCAGCGCCTGATGGACAGGGCGTTGCTGCCCGCGGAGACCGACCAGCCCCGGGCGCGCAGGGCATCGCGCAGTTCCTCGATCGAACCTGCAAAGGTTACGCGCATGACCGAGGTGCCGCCCATGGCAAGGCTGCTGGTCGAGGCTCCGCGCACGCCGGGCACGCTCCGAACCGAGGAGAGCGCGCCATCGACCGCCTTCGCATCAGGCGATGCAAACTGGACCGTGATGGTGCTGATCTTCGCCTCGGCGGTAGGAGTGGGGCTTGGCGATGCCGTCGGGCTTGCTCCGGGCGTGGCCTGGGCTGCCGGCGCATTGGCCGCTTCCTGCCGCGCGGCGGCCGCGATGATGGCGGCAAGCGTCGGGTCGATTTCGGACTGCTGGCGAAGCGCCGCATCGGGCTTCAGCATGCCCTTGGCGAGGGCATCGTTGTACATCCCGTCGATCCGCTTCACCGCGTTTGCCAGCATCGCAGGCAATTCAGCCTCGCTGTTCGCCGTCAGGGTGAAACCGCCGAGCGAGACATTGTCCGGGCCGTAACGCGCGGTGAAGGTGCCCCGCACCGGACCGCCGGGCCACTGCCGCTCAAGCCGGGCCACGGGCACAAGGATGTCGGATGCGCCGAACTGATCGACGATGTTGCCCCACCAGGCGCGGCTGCGGCGCGTGGTCTGGCCGGCGGTGAGCAGCAGCGAATCGCCACCGCTGCCCGACGGGCGGACGTAATCGATCCCGCTGTCAGGCGCGCGGAACTGGGCCCATGCCGCCTGCCAGGGCCCGCGAACCTCGTAAACCTGCGCCGCTCCGCCGGAATAGAGCACCGGGATGGTCAGCATCGGGGCCGAATGGCGCGCAATCGTGCCGTCGCCCGAGGCGATAAACTGCCCCGCCCTCGCCCGATCGAATATGACGCTGAGCGTGGCAATGTAGCGGCGCGGACCGATCTGTTCGCGCTCGACGACGATGGATGCCACCAGCGACTCGATCTGTCCGTCGGGCATGGAAGGCCCGCCGGCTTGCGCCCAAGCCTTGCGCCGCGCCTCGTTCCAGGCGGCCTCTCGCGCTTCCTGCGCTGTCTTGCCGGTCACGTTAACTTCGATTCCCGACACCTCGATATCGCGGGAAACGGCGATCGGATTGATGCCACGATCACCTTCGATCTGTGCGATCAGGCGCACGGAACCGGCGACAACCAGCGCGATTGCGGCGGCCGCGGCCAGTGCCTTGAGCACATTGGCCTTGCGTCCGGGCGCTTGTGCCTGCGGGCTGGGATGATCGAGTGCGACTGCCATCGGGGAAAACCGCTGGCCTTTTGCCCAATCATCCGTGGAAATCCAAGCAGGAAAAGGTTAGGGCCGCCGCGATGTCTGAAAAGAGCTATTCATACGAGCAGGCCGGCGTCTCGATCGCGGCCGGAAATGCGCTGGTAAAGGCCATCGGCCCGCTGGCGAAGGCAACGGCGCGCCCGGGTGCGGACGCGGAGCTTGGTGGCTTCGGCGGCTTCTTCGATCTGAAGGCTGCCGGCTACAAGGACCCGCTGCTTGTCGCCGCGAACGATGGGGTCGGCACCAAGGTCAAGCTGGCTATCGACCATGACCGGCACGACAAGATCGGCATCGACCTTGTCGCCATGTGCGTGAACGACCTGATCGTGCAGGGCGCCGAACCGCTGCTGTTCCTCGATTACTTCGCGACCGGCAAGCTGGACAATGGCGTGGCGGAACGTGTCGTTGCCGGCATAGCCGAAGGCTGCAAGCTGGCCGGTTGCGCGCTGATCGGCGGAGAAACGGCGGAAATGCCGGGGATGTACGCTGCTGGCGATTACGATCTGGCCGGTTTCTGCGTCGGTGCCGTCGAGCGGGGCGAGCAGCTGACCGGCAGCAAGGTTGCGGCAGGCGACGTGCTGCTCGGCCTTGCCAGTTCCGGCGTTCACTCGAACGGCTATTCGCTTGTCCGCCGGCTTGCCGCGGACAAGGGCTGGAAGCTCGATCGCCCTGCCCTGTTCGACCAGGAACGGCTGCTGATCGACGCCCTGATCGAACCGACCCGAATTTATGTGAAGAGCCTGCTGCCGCTGATCCGGCAGGGGCGTATCCACGCCCTCGCCCACATCACCGGCGGTGGCCTGCTCGAGAACGTCCCCCGCGTCCTGCCCGAAGGGCTCCACGCCCGCATCGATGCCGGCGCATGGGAACAGCCGCGGCTGATGGCTTTCCTGCAGGCGCAGGGCAACATCGAACCGGCAGAAATGGCGCGGACGTTCAATTGCGGCGTAGGCATGGTCCTGGCGGTCGCCGCTGACGAAGTGGCCGGTCTCAAGGCCGATCTCGAAGCTGCTGGCGAAACCGTGTTCGTCATCGGCGCTATCGAGGCCGGGGATCGCGGCTGCACCGTGCAAGGCGACGATGAAACCTGGAGCGCGCGCGCGGTCTGGGAGGCAACGCACCTTGCCTGAGCGCGCCAGGGTTGCCGTCCTCATTTCGGGCAGCGGCACCAACATGGCAGCGCTGCTCTATGCCAGCCGGGCGGATGGCTGCCCTTATGAAGTGGTGCTCGTCGCCGCCAACGACCCCGAAGCAAAGGGCCTGAAGCTGGCCGAGGCAGAGGGCGTTGCCATTTTCGCCCTGTCACACAAGGGCATGGCGCGTGCGGACCACGACAAGGCGATGGACGCTGCCATCCGGGCCAGCGGCGCGGAATATGTAGCGCTGGCCGGTTACATGCGCATCCTGACGCCGGAATTTGTTTCGAGTTGGGAGGGGCGGATGCTCAATATCCATCCCTCGCTGCTGCCGAAATACCCGGGCCTGCACACGCACGAACGCGCGCTGGAAGCAGGCGACAGCCACGGTGGCTGCACCGTGCACCTCGTCACCGCAGAGCTGGATGACGGCCCGATGCTGGGCCAGACGCCGGTTGCGATCCTCCCGGGCGACACGGCAGACAGCCTGGCGGCCCGCGTCCTGATCGCCGAACACCAGCTTTACTCGCGCTGCCTGTCCGCGCTGGTGACGCGCGAGAATAGCGCCGACTGGCTTCTGGAACAGGTTCGCGAGCGCGCGCTTGCCTTGCCCGAGGTCGAGGAACGCCCATCGCACGGTTCGCCCGGCTGGCGGGTGGGCGGCAAGTATTTCGCCCATTTCAACGATCAGCACCACGGCACGCCGCACATCGCGCTGCTGGTAAAGACCAGCGGTGCCGACGAAATGGACGGGCTGATCGAAAGCAACCCGGATGCCTATTTCCGGCCTGCCTATTACGGTGCTTCGGGCTGGGTCGGCGTCATCCTGAACCGGCCGGGAGTCGACTGGCAGGGCATCGGCGAATGGCTTGAGCGCAGCTGGCGCTCGGCCGCCCCTCGCCGCCTGACAAACCTGATGGCCGCAGCCGACCAGTTCTGAGGGGGCGAGGTTCAGATCTCGCTTTCGTCCACCACCGGCCGGCTCTCCCGCGTACCGCGGTAGAGCTTGGCAGGATCGTTGGGATCGCCCGCGATCATGACATGGTCTTCGTGAACCTCGACCAGCCGCCCGACGAAGGGGAAATCGGCCAGGCTGCCGGTAACGCGGTAACTCACCGTATCGCCGACCTTGAATGTCTTCTCATCGAAGTTGAACTCGAACGGGCAGGCCTCGTTCGCTTCACCCATGCCTTGCATCTGAACTCTCCTTCAGTCGGGAAATAGGGGCACGGCAGCCCGAGGGCAATGCAAAGGGCCGCCGGATCGCTCCGACGGCCCCTGTCCGGCAATCTGCCTGCGTCAGTCCGCCTTTTCGGCGGTGCGGGCCTTCGAAATGATGCCGCTGATCTCGTCGATCAAGGCAAGCCGCTTCTTCTTCAGCGTCTCGGTATATTCGTCGGAAGGCGTTTCGATCTCTGCCTCAATGCGGTGAATCTCGCCGTTCACATCATGATAGCGATCCGCCAGGGTAACGAAGTGCGGATTGCTCAGCTTGAGTTCGTGCAGAAGCGCGCGATCGTTGTGGAATTCATCAGCCAGTTCATGCGGCGTATGGGACATTCAAGGTTCCTTCCTTTTGTTGTTGTCCGCATCATCGCCGCCACTGCGAATGGCGCATTGCTTTAGGTCAAACTCGCGCAAATCCCCATGCAAAAGGGCCGCCGGATCGCTCCGGCGGCCCCTTGCTCCTGTCCGCGGGGGGACAGATCAGCCGACGATTTCTTCCGGCTTGAAGAAGAAGGCGATTTCGATCGCAGCGTTCTCGTCCGAGTCCGAACCGTGGACGGTATTTTCACCGATCGACAGGGCGTGCGTCTTGCGGATGGTGCCTTCGGCGGCATCGGCCGGATTGGTGGCCCCCATGATTTCGCGGTTGCGGGCAACCGCGTCTTCACCTTCAAGAACCTGGACGACGACCGGTTCGCTCATCATGAATTCGCACAGTTCGCCGAAGAAGGGGCGTTCCTTGTGCACCGCATAGAAGCCCTCGGCCTGTTCACGGGTCATGTGGATGCGCTTCGAAGCGACGACGCGCAGGCCGGCTTCTTCAAGCATCTTGGTGACCGCGCCGGTCAGGTTGCGGCGGGTTGCGTCGGGCTTGATGATCGAGAAGGTGCGGGTAACCGCCATGGTCTTGTCCTTGAATGGTAAGGTGGGGGAAATTGCTGGCGCGCCCCTAGCCGGGATTATGCTGCGCTGCAAGATCGCGCGTCAGCCGGTCTTTTCCCAGCGGCCGCTGGCTTGCGAATAGTAATTGCGCTCAACGCCCACGCGCTCGCGCAGCCGGCGCCAAAGGCCCCGTGCATCGTCGATGGTCCTGCCATCGAAAAACAGCAGGACGCGGTCGAAGCCATCGGCCTCGCGCCACTTGCCGTCCGCCAGCGCCAGGATCTTCGCCCCGTTGGCCGCTTCGAGCGCCGGCGAGAGGAGCACCGGCTGGCGGTCTTCATGGCCCGCCCCTGTCTTGCCGTTGGCCAGAAAAGCCTCGCGCGTGGACCACAGCGCCTCGCTCACCCGATCGAGCAGGCCATCGTCATCGGCAACCACCAGCATCCGCTGACCACCGGCCAGCGCCTTCGCAGCAATGGCCGCGATCGCCTGTTCGGCCGGATCGCGGCTCAACTGGTAGAAATCGACTCGCATCAGCTCTCCAGGCTGTCGCGCACGAAGCGGTCAAGCAGGCGCACGCCGTAGCCAGTGGCGCCCTTGTCCCACGTCGCACCCGGCTTGTCGGCCCAGACCATGCCGGCAATGTCGAGGTGCGCCCAGGGCGTGCCCTTTTCAATGAAGCGCTGGAGGAACTGCGCCGCGGTGATCGAACCGGCAAACTTGGCGCCCATGTTCTTCATGTCGGCAATCGGGCTGTCGATCATCTTGTCATAGGCCGGGCCCATCGGCAGGCGCCACAGCCTGTCGCCACTGGCATTGCCCGCCCGGGTCAGCTTTTCGGCCAAGGCATCGTCGTTGGTAAAGATGCCGGCATATTCGTGCGCCAGCGTGGCGATGATCGCGCCGGTCAGGGTAGCAAGATCAATCACGGCGGCAGGCGAATGGTTCTTCTGCACCCAGGTCAGCGCATCGCACAGCACCAGGCGGCCTTCGGCGTCGGTGTTGATCACCTCGACCGTCTGGCCGGACATGGTCCTGACCACGTCGCCCGGACGCTGCGCGTTGCCATCGGGCATGTTCTCGACCAGGCCGCAGACCGCAACGATATTCGCCTTGGCCTTGCGCAGGGCGAGCGTCAGCATGGTGCCGGCAACGGCCCCTGCCCCGCCCATGTCCCACTTCATGTCCTCCATGCCGGGCCCGGGCTTCAGGCTGATGCCCCCGGTATCGAAAGTGACGCCCTTGCCAACGAAGGCCGTCTTGCGGGCATCGCCGCCGCCGTTCCATTCGATCACCAGCAGGCGCGGCGGACGGGCCGAGCCCTGCCCGACGCCCAGCAGCGCCCCCATGCCAAGCGCCTGCATTTCCGTCTCGTCGAGGACGGAAACGGCAAGGCCTGTCCCCTCGAAGCGCTTGATGCAGCGATGCACGAAAGATTCGGGGTAAATGACATTGCCGGGCTCGGTCACCAGCTCACGGGTGAACTCAACCCCCTGCGCCACGGCGAAAGCATCCTGCCAGGCCTCTTCGGCGCCGGCGGGCGCGCCGGCTGCAATGATTTCTGCCAGCGAAGGCTTCTGCTCATCCTTCATCGTCGTGCGATAGCCATCATGGCGCCATGCGCGGAGGCGCGTGCCGAGCAGCAGCGCGGCAACCTCGTTGGCAGAGGCTGCGGACCCGGCAAAGTCGACCGTTGCCGAAGTCTCGCCAGAGGTCAGCAGCCGTGCGGTCAACGCCGCGCCGGCCTTTTCCAGGTTGGCCAGCCGCGCCGCATCGCCGGCTTCGCCACCACCAAGCAGGACCAGCCGGACCACAGAGCCTTCGCGCGGGACGAAGGCTTCGAACACCTGTCCGGACTTGCCGGAAAAGCGCGTCGAGCGCGCACCTTCGACAACAGCGGGCTCAAGGTCGGCAGGCAAGGCATCCTGGTTCACCAGACGGGCGATCACACGGGCATTGGCGGCGGGTGCGGCGGCGAAAGAAATCTTCATGAAAACTCCGGACGAAGCTGTTTGCGGTGGCATGGGCAATTCCACCGCCATCGCGGATTGCAGTTAGGCGCGGGCAGTGCGATAGGCAAGCCATGCTCCCGGTGCCCGTTTCCGCCCAAATGACGCAAAAGCATGGATTGCACCGCTGGCTGGCTGGTGCCGCATCGCTGGCGCTGGTGCTGATCGGCACGCCCGCCCTTTCGCAGGATGCCGCCACGACAAGCGCGCAGGCCCAGCGCCCGATCGAGCACGCGGTAAACCCCAAGGACGAGCCGGCGGCCGTTCCCTTCTCGGGCGTTGCGGCATCCGACGAGCCCATCGGGTTCGAGGCGGACCGCGTCGATTACGCCTATGACGAGGAAAAGGTCACCGCTTCGGGCGAAGTGGTGCTGCGCCGGGATGGCCAGTCGGTCCGCGCCGATTCGGTTACCTGGAACCGCAAGACCGGAGAAATCGTCGCCGCCGGCAACATCCGGATGGTCGACAAGGACGGCAACCAGCTTTTCACCGACCGCGTCGAACTGACCGACGAACTGAAGGCCGGGGCCATGGAGAACCTGCTGATCGCCCTGCGCGAAGGCGGGCGCCTGGCAGCCCAGGGCGGACGCAGGGATGCCAACGGCAATATCGTCCTTACCCGCGCTTCCTACACCGGCTGCGCGGTCGAGGATGACGAAGGCTGCCCCAAGACACCGACCTGGAAGGTCAACGCCGCCGAAGTTACCTATGATGCGGCGCGCAAGAACCTGCGTTTTCGCGGGGCGCGCATCGAACTGTTCGGCATTTCGCTTTTCCCCCTGCCCGGCCTGATGCTGGCGACGGATGGCCGCGCCATTTCCGGCCTGCTGATCCCCGATATCCGGCTCTCGGCCTCGAACGGCATCGAGCTGAGCGAGGGCTATTATCAACGCCTGGCCAACAACCGCGACGTTCAGGTGAAGGGGCATATCTTCACCAAGGCCGCACCGATGATCTCGGCGCAGTACCGGCAACTGACCGACATCGGCGCATTCCAGGTGACCGGCTACCTCACCCGAAGCTCGCTTATTCCGGTCGGCACGCCGGGCGGCAGCAGCAAGACGGTTGCGCGCGGATACCTGTTCGGCAACGGCCGCCTGCAATTCGACCCGGAATGGAGCCTCACCTCCTCGATCCGCGTCGCCAGCGACCGCACTTTCCTGCGCCGCTACGACATCAGCCGCGATGATCGCCTGCGCTCAACCATCGAGCTCGAGCGCATTGCCCCGGAAAGCTACCTGTCCGTTTCCGGCTGGGCAACGCAGACCATGCGCGTGGGCGTTCGTCAGGGCCTCGTCCCCGTGGCGCTGCCCGTGATCGACTATCGCCGCCGCATTTCGGACGTGGCGGGCGGCAAGGTGGAATTGCAGCTGAACTCGCTGGCCATCAGCCGCACCAGCGGGCAGGAAACGCAGCGCGCCTTTGCCGGCGCAAAGTGGGACCTGACCCGGATGACCGGCATGGGCCAGCTGATCACGCTGACCGGGCTGGCTCGCGGCGATATCTACCACTCGTCCGATAACGCGCTGACGAGCACCCCGAGTTACCGCGGATCGCCCGGCTGGCAGGCCCGCGCCCTGGCAACCGCGGCCGTGGACGTGAAGTGGCCGCTGGTCGGCCAGTTCATGAACGGCACCCAGGTGCTGACGCCGCGGTTCCAGATCGTTGCCAGCCCGACGATCCGCAACCTTGCCGTGCCGAACGAGGATGCGCGCGCGATCGACCTTGAGGATTCGAACCTCTTCGCGCTAAACCGTTTTCCCGGTTACGACCGGATCGAAGACGGCGTGCGCTTCACCTATGGCGTTGACTGGCAGTGGCAGGCACCGGGCTGGCGCGTGAAGTCGACCATCGGCCAGTCCTATCGCCTGACCAGCAAGCCGACCCTGTTTCCGGACGGCACCGGGCTTAACAAGCGCGCGTCCGATATCGTCGGGCGGACCGAGGTGCGTTTCCGCGACATCGTCAAGCTGACGCATCGTTTCCGCCTCGACAAGGACGACCTGGCGATCCGCCGTAACGAGTTCGACGCGACCATCGGCAGCCAGAAGACCTATTTCGAAGTCGGCTACCTGCGGCTCAACCGCGACATTACCAGCGTGGAAGATCTTCAGGACCGCGAAGAACTGCGCTTTTCCGCACGCGCCAAGGTTGGCAGGCACTGGTCTGTCTTCGGTTCCGGGGTCATCAACATGACCAACCAGAACGAAGACCCGCTCAACACCTCCGACGGCTGGCAACCGCTGCGCACGCGCCTCGGCGTGGCCTACGAGGATGATTGCCTTGAGCTGGCGCTCACCTGGCGGCGCGATTTCGTCGCAACGGGCGACGCTGTGCGCGGCAACACGTTCCAGATCTACTTCGCGCTGCGCAACCTTGGCCTGCGCTGACGATTTGCCGCAGTCAGGAGTTTCCACAGGTTGGCAAAGCGGCTATCGCCCCTGCCGCAATGCTCAGCTAAGGTTAAGCCGGAAGGCGGCAATGGCGCACGCATATTCGGGCAGGCTTCGCCTGTCGCAAACGGGAATTGGATGACGGTGACTAGAGTTTCTCGCTTGGCTCCTCTTGGCCGATCCATTTTGGCCCTCACGATTGCGGCGCTGGGCGCCGGTGCAGTGGCCCAGGATGCGGGAGAGCCCGCGCCCCGCGGTACGATCTCGATCCCGGAAAACGTCACGATCTTCGGCAAGAACGATCCCAACAACCGTCGCGCCACCGCGATCGTCAATGGCGATATCATCACCGGAACCGAGGTGGACGAGCGCGTGGCGCTGGTCGTCGCGGCCAACCAGGGCAAGATCCAGCCCGAGGAAATGGAGCGCCTGCGCCTGCAGATCCTGCGCAACCTGATCGACGAAACCCTCCAGATCCAGGAAGCCAAGGCCCAGGAGCTTGAGGTCAAGAACGCCGAGGTCGACCAGTCGTTCGCCCGGCTTTCCCAGCAGAATTTCCCGCAGAACCCGAAGGCGATGGAAGGCTACCTCAAGCGCATCGGTTCATCGGTGGATTCGCTCAAGCGGCAGATCCGTGGCGAACTGGCGTGGAACATGCTGTTGCGCCGCAACGTGCACCCCTTCGTCAACGTCTCCGAGGAAGAGGTGAAGGAAGCCATGGAGCGCCTGAAGGCGGCCAAGGGCACCGAGGAATACCACATCGGCGAAATCTTCCTTGCCGCGACCCCAGAAACCCAGGCGCCGGTTTACGAAAACGCCAAGAAGATCGTCGAGCAGATCAAGCAGGGCGCCAGCTTCTCGGCCATGGCGCGGACCTATTCCGAAGCCTCGACCAAGAGCGTCGGCGGCGATCTCGGTTGGATCCGCCTTGCCCAGTTGCCCACCGAACTGGCCGGCGCAGCGCAAGGCCTCCAGCCGGGACAGCTTGTCGGGCCGGTGCAGATCCCGGGCGGCTTCTCGATCCTCGTGCTGATTGACAAGCGTGCCGTGCTGACCGCCGATCCGCGCGATGCCATGCTGTCGCTCAAGCAGATCTCGATCGATTTCCCTGCCGGCACCAGCGAAGCAGACGCGACCAAGCGCGCAGCCGATTTCGCCACGGCAATCAAGGGCGCCAAGGGCTGCGGCAATGTCGGTGAAGTGGCCAAGACCATCGGCGCACAGGTCGTCGAAAACGATCAGGTAAAGGCGCGTGACCTGCCCGGTCCGCTTCAGGAATCGCTGCTCAAGCTTTCGCTGGGTGAAACCACGCCGCCGTTCGGATCGATCCAGGAAGGCGTCCGCATGCTCATGCTGTGCGGCCGTGACGATCCGCAGGTCGATTCCGGACCGAAGTTCGAGGACATGATGTCGCAGATGGAGGACGACCGCGTCAACAAGCGCGCCCAGGCCTACATGCGCGACCTGCGCCGCGACGCGGTCATCGAATACAACTGAGGTCACGGATGAAGCCGCTCGCCGTATCGCTGGGCGATCCGGCGGGTGTCGGCCCGGAACTGATCGCGGAAGCGTGGTCGCGCCGGGCCGCTGCCGGCCTTGCGCCCTTCTTCGTCGCGGGCGGAGCATCACTGCTTCATCGAGCGGCCAGCCTGCGCGGCATAGAACTGCCAGTCCAGCCGATTTCACGGCCCGATGAAGCGCCAGCCGTATTTGGCGAGGCGCTGCCGGTTCTCGGTCTGTCAGACGGCGAGTACCGCCCCGGCGAGCCTGACCCGGACGGTGCCCGGCTCGCGCTGGAATCGCTCACCATGGCGACGGGGCTCGCCCGATCGGGCCAAGCTGGCGGGGTCGTCACCGGCCCCATCGCCAAGGCGCGCCTTGCCGCTGTCGGCTTCGATCATCCGGGCCAGACCGAATTCGTCGCCGCAGCCTGCGGCGTTGAACCGCAAAATGCCGTCATGATGCTCGCCGGGCCAAGCCTGCGAACGATCCCCCTTACCGTACACATCGCGCTTGAGCAGGTGCCCGCCGCCATCACCCGCGAACTGATCGAAGACCGTGTGCGGATTGCCGCCAGTGCCCTGTCGAGCGATTTCGGCCTTGCCGCGCCCCGCATCGCCATTGCCGCGCTTAATCCCCATGCCGGGGAAGATGGCCGCATGGGGGATGAAGAGGCCCGGGTGATTGCACCGGCCATCGCCGCACTGGCAGCCGAGGGACTGGCCGTGACCGGCCCTCACCCCGCAGACGCCCTGTTCACGCCGCGCGCGCGGCAAACCTATGACCTTGCCGTCTGCATGTACCACGATCAGGCACTGGTTCCCCTGAAGGCGCTCGATTTCGATGAAGGCGTCAATGTCACGCTCGGCCTGCCGATTGTTCGCACCTCTCCCGATCACGGCACGGCATTCGCCATCGCCGGCAAGCGCCTTGCCGATCCCGGCGCGATGATCGCGGCCTTGCGCATGGCCGGAGAGATCGCGGCGCGAAGGGCGGCGGCGGCATGACCCTTCCCCCCTTGCGAGAGGTCATTGCCCGCCACGGGCTCAGCGCATCGAAGGCGCTGGGGCAGAACTTCCTGCTCGACGAACAGCTGCTTGACCGGATCGCGGCCATTCCCGGCAAGCTGGCCGGCCAGCAGGTGCTGGAAGTCGGGCCCGGGCCGGGCGGCCTCACCCGCGCCCTGCTGCGCGCCGGAGCGCGAGTGACCGCGATCGAGATGGACAAGCGCTGCCTGCCCGCGCTTGCCGAACTGGCAGAGGCTTTCCCGGGCCAATTGCGCGTGATCGAGGGCGACGCGACCAAGGTCTCGCACGGCATCGAGGGGCCCTATCACGTCGTCGCCAACCTGCCCTACAATGTCGGGACGGCGCTGTTCGTCGGCTGGCTGTCGGGGGAGGACTGGCCGCCGCAGTGGTCCTCGCTGACGCTGATGTTCCAGCTTGAAGTTGCCCAGCGCGTCGTTGCCGAACCGGGCGGCGATGCTTTCGGTCGGCTGGCCGTGCTGGCGCAATGGCGCAGCAGGGCGCGTATCGCGATGAAGGTGCATCGCAGCGCCTTCACCCCGCCGCCCAAGGTCATGTCCGCCATCGTCCATGTCGAGCCGGCGGAGATGCCGTCGGGCGTTTCGCCGCGGATGCTTGAGCGCGTCACCGAGGCCGCCTTCGGCCAGCGCCGCAAGATGCTGCGGCAGAGCCTCAAGGGCGTGAACGGAGCGCTTGCGGCCCTGGAGAGGCTGGCGATCGATCCCCAGCGCCGCGCAGAGACCCTGTCTGTCGACGAATTCGTCGCGATTGCCCGCGCACTTTCCTGATCAGCGGGAAAGGAAGTCCGATATCCGGTCAAGCGAGCCAATCGTTCCGGTTATCAGATCCACCAGGAAGAAGGCGGCAATCGCCATCAGGCCCAAGGCCCCGGCGAACTGCGGCTTGCGGGCAATGAACTGGTTCCAGTCGATGGCGAATGCCGGGCTGTGGCTCGCCTTGCCCGCCGGTTGCCGCCTGAGTGCCAGCGGACCGGTCTCTCCGGCGATGAAGGCCAGAACATCGATTCGCTCGCGAAAGCGCATCCCCATGCGGCGGCCGTTGGACCATTCCACCTGCCCGAACAGGGTGTGCCCATTGACCATGATGTCGATCATCTCGCCGCGCGCGGGTGGTACGGCCAGGGTCAGCAGCAGCCCGCGCGATGAAGCATCGAGCACGCAGACATCGCGCGCAAAGCCGCTGCCATGCAGCCGGCCGCGCATCAATACCTTGTGACGCGGTTCGATCCTGTCCTTCACGGCGGAAGGCCCCCTCTGTTCACCCGGGGAGACGTCTAGCCCGCCACCCCTGCAAATACGTAAATGTGCGCAAGACAATTCCGCAGGATTTGAACCGGACCGGCTGAATGGCTAAGGTGGTTTCATATGCAACAGATTGCCGCCCACGAATCCCGCATGATAGCCGCGATAGACGCCGCGCCGATGCTGGCACGGGTGGAACGTTGGGCCGCAATCAACAGCGGCACCACCAACCTTGCCGGACTAGACCGGATCGCAGCCGAACTGGAACCCGCCCTCGCCGAACTGCCCGGCGAAGTGCGACGGGTCGCAGACTCGCAGGTAACAGCTGTCGCCGCCGATGGGAGTAGCTACGAACAGCAATTCGGCCAGCATCTCGTGCTCAGCGTCCGGCCTGACGCACAGCGGCGCATCCTGCTGACCGGGCACATGGACACGGTGTTCCCTGCCGATCACGCCTTCCAGACGCTGCGCTGGCTCGATGAAACCACCCTCAACGGCCCGGGCGTCGCGGACATGAAGGGCGGCATTGCGGTGATGCTGGCCGCGCTGAAAGCATTCGAAGCCAGCCCCGGCGCAGAACGGCTGGGTTATGACGTGCTGCTCAACTCCGACGAGGAAGCAGGAAGCCCCTCCTCCGCCCCGTTGATCGCATCGCTGGCAGCCGGGAAGCAGGCAGCGCTGACCTATGAACCGGCTGCCCTGCCCGACGGCACCCTGGCCGGGGAGCGCGCGGGCAGCGGCAATTACAGCCTGGTGGTCCACGGCCGCGCTGCCCACGCCGGCCGCAATCCCGAGCAGGGCCGGAACGCCATCGTTGCCGCAGCGGCGCTTGTGATCGGGCTCGCCGAACTGCGCAAGCCTGGCCTCGCCGTCAATCCGGCCCGGATCGAGGGCGGCAGTGCGAACAACGTGGTGCCCGATCTGGCCATCGTGCGGTTCAACATCCGCCCCCAGACCGAGAGGATCGCCGGCGAGTTCGAGCGGCACCTTGTCATGCTCATTGGCCGGATCGAGCAGGAACACGGCGTGCGCATCCACAGCCACGGCGGCATGGGCCGGCCACCCAAGCCGATGGACGACAAGGCGCAGCGGCTGTTCGAGCTCATCCGCCAGTGCGGTGCCGATCTTGGCCAGCCGATCCGCTGGCAGTCTTCCGGCGGCGTTTGCGATGGCAACAACATCGCGGCTTGCGGCGTTCCCGTGGTCGATACGCTGGGCGTTCGCGGCGGCGCCATCCATTCCGCCGACGAATACCTGATCGTCCCCAGCCTGGCCGAACGGGCTGCCCTTTCCGCCCTTATCCTGTCCCGCCTTGCCGATGGAGCCCTGGCATGAGTTTCGTTGTCCGCGCAGCCAATGCCGATGATCTCCAGCACCTTTACGAGATGGCCAAGCGCACGGGCGGCGGCTTCACCAACCTGCCGCCTGATCGCAAGGCGCTTGCTGCGAAGCTGGAACGATCCGCAGCCGCCTTCGGCCGAACCCACGACGATGTGGGCGACGACCTGTTCGTCTTCGTGCTGGAGAATACCGAAACCGGAGAGGTACGCGGCACCTGCCAGATCTTCTCAGCCGTCGGGCAGAAATGGCCGTTCTATTCCTATCGCATCGGCGCGCTGACGCAGCACAGCGAGGAACTGGGCCGCACTTTCAGGGCGGACATCCTCAACCTCTCGACCGACCTTGAAGGCGCCAGCGAAGTCGGCGGCCTGTTCCTCCATCCCGGTGAACGCGCCGGCGGCCTTGGCATGCTGATCGCGCGCAGCCGCTACCTGTTCATGCGCACGCATCGCGCCCGCTTCGCCGACCGCACGCTGGCAGAGCTGCGCGGGGTGATCGACGAGGCCGGCGGATCGCCGTTCTGGGATGGCGTTGCCGGCCGGTTCTTCGGGATGAACTTCCAGGACGCGGATGAATTCAATGCCAAGCACGGCAACCAGTTCATCGCCGATCTCATGCCCAAGCATCCGGTCTATATCGCCATGCTGTCCGAGCACGCCCGCTCGGTCATCGGCGTGCCGCACCCGTCAGGCCGCGCCGCCATGCGCATGCTCGAGGAAGAAGGCTTTGCCTGGGAGAACTACATCGACATTTTCGATGGCGGCCCGACCATGACCGTGCGCACCGACCAGATCCGCTCAATCCGCGAGGCGGAGGATGCGCGCATCGGGCGGCTCGATGCCGGCCTCGGCGATCACAAGGATGGCGAAAAGCGCCTCGTTTCGGCGGGAAGGCTCGACCAGTTCCGCACGGCCTATGGCTGGATCAAGCGCGAGGGCGAGACGATCGCGCTCGATCCTGCCTGCGCCGCTGCGCTCGGCATGGCTCCGGGCGACAGCGTCACCCACGTGGCGAGGTGGTAGGCCGATGGAGCTGGTGGAAATCAATTTCGACGGACTGATCGGGCCGAGCCACAACTACTCCGGCCTCAGCTTCGGCAACCTGGCGGCCACAGCCCATGCCGGGCAGGTTTCCCATCCCCGCGCCGCGGCCCTGCAGGGGCTTGAAAAGATGCGGCACAACATGGCGCTGGGCTTGCCCCAAGGCGTGCTCTTGCCTTTGCCAAGGCCGAACAACGCCTATCTCGGTGCGCTCAACGCCGACAAGGACACCGATCCCGCGATCACCGCCATGGCCTGGTCGGCCAGTTCGATGTGGACAGCCAACGCGGCCACTGTTTCGCCCGCTCCCGATACGGCAGACGGCCGCTGCCATCTCACGCCCGCCAACCTGGTTTCCATGCCGCACCGGGCGCACGAATGGCCCGATACATTCCGGCAATTGCAGATCGCCTTCGCCAGCACGGCACACTTTGCGCTTCACCCGCCGGTTCCGTCCAGCTTTGGCGACGAGGGCGCGGCGAACCATATGCGGATGTGCACCGGGCATGGATCGCCGGGGCTCGAGATCTTTGTCTATGGCCGCCCCGGCGGGCGCTTCCCGGCCCGGCAGCATGAACAGGCGAGCCGCGCCATCGCGCGCGGGCACCTGCTCGATCCGGCACGCACCCTGTTCATCGAGCAGAACCCCGATGCGATTGCCGCGGGCGCCTTCCACAACGACGTGGTCGCTGTCGCCAACGAGACCGTGCTGTTCTGCCACGAACTCGCTTTCGCCGAGCCCGAGGCGACCTATGCCGCAATCCGCAAAAGCCTTCCCGAGGCAGAGATCATTGTCGTCCCGGCAAGCGAGGTCAGCCTTGCCGATGCCGTCTCGTCCTACCTGTTCAACGCCCAGCTGGTCAGCCTGCCCGAAGGCGGAATGGGATTGGTCGTGCCGCAGGAATGCACCGAACAGGCGGCCACCAGTGCCTATCTTGCATGCCTGATCGCCAGCAACGGCCCGGTGCGGCGGGTCCTGCCGGTGGATGTCCGGCAATCGATGTCGAACGGCGGGGGGCCTGCCTGCCTTCGCTTGCGGGTGGTTGCCGATCCGGCGACGATCGATCCGCGCTTCCTGATCGACGAGGCCAGGGCAGACCGGATCGAGCAGGTGATCCGCGCGGACTGGCCTGAGATGATCGCGCCCGATGATCTTCGCTCAGAGGCACTGGAGGCGCAGGTTGTCGCGGCGCGCCAGCGGCTGCTGGCCGCACTGGACCTAGAACAGCTCGGCTGAATGTTGCCCTGTCGGTAAGATTTACATTTAACCCCGGGTTAACCACCCTCTTGCGCCGAAATCTGCGAATGGCATGATCGTTGCTGTGTGTAACACAGGCGAGGAAGGGTCCCAGATGCTGCGAAAGATTACCCGGCTGTTCGTGATCAAGACCCGGGTCGAGGCGTTCCTCATCATCTATGCCCTGGCGCTTGGCGCGTGCTCGCGCGGGGTCCATTACCTCAGCCAGTTCCCCGGTTACGGCGGCAAGATGCTGTTCCTGGCCTGCAACGGCGCGGTCTTCATGGCCGGCGCGAAGATTATCGACTGCCTGAAGTACGAACAGCGCGAACGCGATCGCGAGACGACGCAGGTTTTCAGCTGAGGAAGGGAAGTGGAGGGATTCTGTTGCTAGGCTCCCTCCGGGCCCCCGGTTTCCGATTCTGTTACCCGGTCCGGTCCGAACCGTGCTGTCGCTTTATAACTTCAGGGCGTTAGCCCCTAGAATTATGCAGCGAGAGCAAGTGCTTCGTTGTCGTTGGCACTTGTGAGTTTTGAGCCTTTAACGGGTTACTCAGCCCGGGCGAAAACAGTGCTTTTCAACACACGTCGATCCTAGTTCGGCCCCGTCATATTCCCCGGAGACCGAGGAAGGTGGTGGAGCCGCCGGGTACCGCCCCCGGGTCCGCTGTGCCTATTGCACACCGCAATTTATCGCCATAGCCGGGCGAACCCGGCGAAAGCCAATATAGGGGGCCCGCGCAAAAAGAAAAGGGCGGAGGCCCCCCAGCCTCCGCCCCAAGTCCCCAGGAGGGGAGATGCGCCTACTTTTTCAGCGCATCGCGAATTTCGGTGAGCAGGTCCACTTCGCTCGGCCCGGCGGGTGCTGCAGGCACCGGCGGGAACACCTTGTTGGCCTGGCGCACGATCAGGAAGATCACGAAAGCCAGGATGAGGAAGTTGATGATGGCGGTGATGAAGCTGCCCCAGGCAACGACATTGGCTCCGGCAGCCTTCGCTGCGGCAAGCGTGGCGCCTTCGGGAACCGTGCCGCTGAGCACGGTATACTTGTTCGAGAAATCGACATCGCCAACGATGGCGCCGATGATGGGCATGATGACATCGTCGGTCAGCGAGGAAACGATCTTTCCGAAAGCCGCACCGATGATCACGCCAACAGCCAGGTCAAGCACGTTGCCCCGGGCGATGAAGGCCTTGAATTCGTTCAGCATAGCGTCCCCTTTCCCGCAATGATCCCTAGGCGCGACCTTACATCATGTTTCTCCACCGGCAAGACCTCCACGAAAGCACGATGTAACAAGTTGTTTCGCCGATCTCGCCGCTTGAACGCGCCCTGCACATCGCTACATTCGATCCATCCGCGGCCCCGGCCGCCTTGAAAGGGAATGTATTTCATGGCCGTATCGCTCACCCGCCGTCTTGTTCGCGGCGCAGTTGTCGGCACCGCCGCGCTCGGCCTTGCCGGCTGCGGCATCAATTCGGTCCCCACGGCGGAGGAAAAGGCCAAGGCCAAGTGGGCCGATGTCCAGGCTGCCTTCCAGGAACGCGCCAACCTTGTTCCCAACCTCGCCGCCGTCGCCAAGGGCGCAGCGGACCAGGAAAAGGGCATCCTGACCGGCGTGGTCGAAGCGCGCGCCAAGGCCACCAGCATCCAGCTTAACGCCAAGGACCTCAACGATCCGGCGAAGATGAAGCAGTTCCAGGATGCCCAGAACCAGCTTTCCGGTTCGCTTGCCGGGTTCGGGCGCCTGCTCGCCAATGTCGAGGCCTATCCCGAGCTGAAGAGCATCACCAATTACCAGATGCTCCAGAGCCAGCTTGAAGGGCAGGAAAACCGCATCCGCATCACCATCCGCGATTACAATGCGGCGGTGCAGGATTATAACACCACGATCCGCACCTTCCCCGATGCGATGGCGGCCAAGATCTTCTATGGCGCAAAGCCGATGGTGCCCTACCAGGCATCGACGCCGGGCGCGGAAGTTGCGCCCAGCCTCGAAGGCAAGCTCTAGGAGCGATAGCATGACCGGGCAGGCCCCTCGCCTGCGCCAGACCCGCAGCTTCACAGTCTGTACGATGCTGCTGCTCGCACTGGCGGCGCTGTTTTCAGCGCTGCCGGCCCGGGCGCAGTCGTTCCCGGAGCTCACGGGGCGGGTGGTCGATCAGGCGAACATCATCCCCGATGATGTCGAAGCGCGGCTGACGCAGAAGCTCGAAGGGCTGGAGAAGCAATCGCAACGCCAGCTGGTCGTCGTGACCCTGCCGGACCTGCAAGGCTACGAGATCTCCGACTACGGCTACCAGCTCGGCCGCCACTGGGGCCTTGGCGACAAGGAGCGCAACGACGGCGCGATGCTGATCGTCGCGCCCAAGGAGCGCAAGGTCCGCATCGAGGTGGGCTATGGGCTTGAACCCTATCTTACCGACGGGCTTTCCTCGCTCATCATCCAGCAGAAGATCGTCCCCAGCTTCAAGGCGGGCGACATGCCGGGCGGGATCGAGGCGGGGACCGACGCGATCATCCAGCAGCTCACCCTGCCGCCTGACGAGGCGCAGAAGGTGGCCGCCAGCGCCAAGCCGAAGGCCGCCGCGAACAGCGGTTCGGTATTCCCGGCCGTGCTTTTCATCGGCATGATCCTGCTGTTCTTCGTCTTGCCGCTGATCCTGCGCTCGCGTGGCCGCGGCAGGCGCTATGACAGCGACGTGCTGGGCAATGTCATCATGTGGAGCGTGCTCGAAGGGCTCGCCCGCGGCGGTTCCGGCGGGGGCGGCGGCTCGTTCGGCGGCGGCAGCGGCGGTGGCTTCGGTGGCTTTTCGGGCGGTGGCGGCAGCTTCGGCGGCGGCGGCGCCTCGGGCGACTGGTAGGAGACGACCATGGCCAGACAGCAGAACCTGACGCAGGAGGACCGTCTTCGCGTCGCACAGGCCGTCGCCGAGGCGGAGAGCGCGAGCGCGGGCGAGATCGTCACCATCATTACCGAACGGTCGGACAGCTACCATGACGTAGCGCTCGTCTGGTCTGCAATTGCCGCCCTACTGGCACTCAGCGCGCTGGCTATCGCCCCCGGTTTCTACCTTGGCCTGTGGGACTGGCTGTTCGGCAACTGGCAGGTCGAATGGACGCCGCGCCAGCTGTTCGAGCTTGCCATCCTGTTCGGCAGCCTGAAATTCCTAGGCTCCTGGCTGATCCTACTGTGGCAGCCGCTGCGCGTTTGGCTGGTGCCGCGTCCGTTGCGCAACGCCCGTGTCCGCAACCGGGCGATAACCTGCTTCAAGGTGGGAGCGGAGCGGCGGACCCATGGCCGCACGGGCATCCTTATCTACTTGTCCATGGCCGAGCATCGCGCGGAAATCGTCGCGGACGAGGCCATTGCCTCGCTGGTTCCGCCTGAAACCTGGGGCCATGCCATGGCCTCCATGATCGCGGAACTGCGGCAGGGGCGCATGGCCGACGGCATGATCGCCGCCGTTCGCGAGGTTGGCACCGTGCTGGCCGCGCACTTCCCGCGCGATGCGAACGATGTGAATGAACTGCCGGACCGGCTGATCGAGGTATAATGGCTGAGGAAATCGTCTGGCAGGGCCGCTTCGTAACCGCGAAAGTCGATGGCAAATGGGAATATGTCAGCCGCTCGCGAGGGATCCGGGCGGCAGTGATCGTCGCCATTGACGACGAAGGCCATGCCATTCTGGTCGAACAATACCGGGTACCGCTGGGCCGGTCCTGCATCGAACTTCCGGCCGGCCTGATCGGCGATCACGACGATGTCGCCGGGGAGGATGACCTTGTCGCCGCCGCCCGCGAACTCCAAGAGGAAACCGGATATCGCGCGGCCCGCATGGAAGTGCTGGGCGAATACTGGTCATCGCCCGGAATGCTGAGCGAGAGCTATACGCTGGTGCGCGCGCACGACCTTGAGAAGGTGGGCGAAGGCGGCGGCACCGATGGCGAGAACATCACCGTGCACCGTGTGCCAATTGCCGGTCTGGCAGACTTCATAGCGGAGCGCCGGGCAATGGGCGATGCGATCGATGGCAAGCTGCTGCTGCTCACCGGGCCGCAACTGCTCGCTTAAAGCGTCCGGATGATCCCGGAGAAATCGACCGCGCCGTTGCCGGCATCGACCCAGGCCTGATAAAGTTCGCGCGCGCGCTTGCCCATCTCGGCATCGACCCCGGCCGTTTCCGCCGCTTCCATCGCCAGCGTCAGGTCCTTGAGCATCAGCGCGGCGGCGAAGCCCGGCTTGTAATCGTTGTCGGCCGGGCTCTGCGGGCCTGCTCCGGGAACCGGGCAATAGCTCGTGACCGACCACGACTGGCCTGAAGACACCGAGATGATGTCATAGAACTTCTGCGGATCGAGGCCCAGTTTCTGCGCCATGGCAAAGGCTTCGCAGGTGCCGATCATGTGAATGCCCAGCGCCATGTTGTTGCAGATCTTTGCCGCCTGCCCCGCCCCGCTGCCCCCGGCATGGATCACCGCCTTGCCCATCCGGGCAAGGATCGGCTCGGTGCGGGCAAAGCCTGCTTCGCTGCCACCGACCATGAAGGTCAGGGTGCCGGCATTGGCCGCAGCGATCCCGCCGGACACCGGCGCATCGACCATCTCGTACCCGGCAGCCCCCGCCGCTTCGGCAACCTTGCGCGCGGTAGCGACATCGATCGTCGAGCAATCGAGGAGTACAGCCGACTGCGGCGCGACGCCGATCACGTCTGCAAGATAGACGCTGTCGACGATCTTGCCGTTGGGCAGCATCGAAACGACCGCTTCCACGCCCTGCAACGCCTCGCGCGCGGTCGCAAAGGTAGCGCAGCCGTTCTGCCGCGCCAGCTCCAACGCCGCTTCGGCAAGGTCGAAGGCCCGCACTTCATGGCCCGCCTTGACGAGGTTGGCGGCCATGCCGCCGCCCATGTTCCCCAGGCCGATGAAGGCTATCTTCATGGAACTACCTGTTCTTCCAGACCGCCGGGCGCTTTTCGACGAAGGCGTTCATGCCCTCGGCCTTGTCCTCGGTCGCGGCGAGGATGCCCCAAGTGCGGCGTTCGTAAAGCAGGCCCTGCTCCAGCGTCGTTTCGAAGGCGACGTTGACCATTTCCTTGTTCAGCAGCGCTGCCATGCGCGGCATCGCGGCGATTTCTGCGGCGATGGCAACCACGGCATCGACAAAGCCTTCGACCGGCAGCACGCGCGCGACCAGGCCGCACTGTTCGGCCTCTGCCGCGTCCATCATACGGCCGGTAAGGCACAGGTCCATCGCCTTCGCCTTGCCCACTGCGCGGGTCAGACGCTGGGTGCCGCCCATGCCGGGGGCAACGCCAAGCTTGATTTCCGGCTGGCCGAAGCGGGCCTTTTCCGATGCGATGATCATGTCCGCCATCATCGCCAGCTCGCAACCGCCGCCCAGCGCGAAGCCATGCACTGCCGCGATCCACGGCTTGCGCACGCGGTGGGCAATGTCCTTCTGCCAGCCATCGAAGAAGGCCTCGGCGAAGAAATCGGTGGCGGGCTTGTTGGCCATCTCGGGAATGTCGGCTCCTGCTGCGAAAGCCTTTTCGCCGGCACCGGTCAGCACCACGCAGCCCTGGCTTTCGTCTGCTTCGAAAGCGGCCATGGCGGCGGCAAGGTCCTTCATGACCGTCGAATTGAGGGCATTCAGCGCCTGCGGACGGTTCAGCTGGATCAGCGTAACCGCGCCGCGCTGTTCAACGATCAGCGTTTCGTAGCTCATAGGGGTTTCCATTCCTTCTCGGGGGGCAGCGGGGCGAAGATCGATTCGATCAGTTCGTCGCTGACTTCCTCGGGGGTTGCCGGGTTCCATTTTGCATCGTTCGTCTTGTCGACGATCACCGCGCGCACGCCTTCGGCAAAGTCCGGGCGGGTCAGCACGCGGCTGGCGATGCGGTATTCCATTGCCATGTTCTCGGCAAAGTCCTTGCAGGCCAGGCTGTCATGCAGCTGGCGCAGGGCGACCTTGCAGGTCTGCGGCGACTTGGTGCGCAGGGTGGCAAGTTCCTTGGCCGCCCATTCGCTGTCATCGCCGGCAAGACTGGCGAGGATGTCTTCATAGCGATCGGAATCGAAGTGGCGGGCAATTTGCCCTGCCTGCGCCTCGATCCGGGCGGGAGGAGGCGTCACCGAAAGCGCGGCCAGCACCTGCCCGGGCTCGTGGCCCGCAACGATGCGCGCCTTGGCCTCGGCCAGGATTTCCGCCGGAATGTAGTGGGTCGCCAGACCGGTCCACAGGCATTCCGCCCCGTCGAGACGGGTTCCGGTGAGGGCGAGGAACTGGCCAAGCCGCCCCGGCAGGCGCGAAAGGTGCCAGCCGCCGCCAACATCCGGAAACAGGCCGATGCCGGTTTCCGGCATGGCAAAGCGGGTGTTCTCGGTCGCCACGCGAAAGCGCGCCGGCTGCGAAATACCCACGCCGCCGCCCATGGTGATGCCGTCCATGAAGGCGATCACCGGCTTGGGGTAGGTCATCAGCAGGTGGTTGAGCTGGTATTCCTCGTAGAAGAACTGCAGCCCCGAAACGCCGCCGTCGTTCAACGCCGAATTGCGCAGCAGGTTGATATCCCCGCCCGAGCAGAAGCCCCTGCCCTCGCTGTGATCGAGGATCACGGCTTGGACTTGCGGATCGTCCTTCCACGCAAGCAGCGCTTCGGTCATCGCATGGTCCATCGCCTGGGTCAGCGCATGGATCGCCTTGGGCCGGTTGAGCGTGAGGAACCCCGCCACACCTTCGCGGCGGACGATCAGTTCCTCGGTGCTCACTTGAGCAGGTCCCTGCCGATGATCATCCGCATAACCTCGTTGGTACCTTCAAGGATGCGGTGGACGCGCAGGTCGCGCCAGAAGCGCTCGATCGGATAGTCCCGCAGGTAGCCATAGCCGCCGAACATCTGCAGCGCCTTGTCGACGATCTCGCTGCCGCTGTCGGAAGCGAGCTTTTTGGCCATGGCGGAGAAGCGGCTCTTGTCGGGCGCGCCCTCGGTCACCTTTGCGGCGGCGAGATAGAGCAGCGCGCGGGCCGCTTCGAGATCGGTCGCCATGTCCGCAAGCTGGAACTGCGTGTTCTGGAAGGCAGCAATCGGCTGGCCGAACTGGCTGCGGTCCTTGACGTACTGCACCGCCTCGTCGAGGCAGCGCTGCGCACCGCCCAGCGAGCAGGCGCCGATGTTGATGCGCCCGCCGTCGAGCCCGGCCATGGCGAACTTGAAGCCATCGCCTTCATTGCCGACGCGGTTCTGCACCGGCACCTTGACGTTATCGAAGATCACCTGCGCGGTCGGCGAGGCGTTCCAGCCCAGCTTCCGTTCCGGCACACCGAACGACAGGCCCGGCATGTCCTTTTCCACCACCACGCAGGAAATGCCCTTCGGACCTTCCGCCCCCGTGCGGACCATGACGAGATAGTAATCGTTGAAGCCGCCGCCGGAGATGAACTGCTTGGTGCCGTTCAGCACGTAATGGTCACCTTCGAGCCGCGCCGTCGTCTTCAGCGCGGCCGCGTCCGAACCGGAACCCGGCTCGGTCAGGCAGTAGCTCGCGATCTTCTCCATCGAGACCATCTGCGGCAGGTAACGCGCCTTCAGGTCGTCGCTGGCGAAGGTATCGAGCATCCACGCCGCCATGTTGTGGATCGAGATGTAGGCGCTGGTCGCCGGACAGCCATAGGACATGGCCTCCATGATCAGCGCCGCCTCAAGCCGGCCAAGGCCGATGCCGCCCATTTCCTCGGAAACGTAGATCGCGCCGAAGCCAAGCTCGCCGGCAGCCTTCCACACGTCCACCGGATAGTGGTGCTCTTCGTCCCACTTGGCGGCGAAGGGCGTGATCCGGTCAGCGGTGAACTTGCGCGCCATGTCCTGGATGGCGAGCTGGTCTTCGGTAAGGGAGAATTGTCCGGTCATGGTTCAGATCACCCGATCAGCTCGATGATGTCCTTGCCGAACAGCTCTTCGTCGCTCGGGATCACCTTGGGCTGCGGCAGGTTGCGCGACACCCAGGTCAGGTTGACGAGATCGCGCCAGGAAATGTTGTTGTTGGTGGCATTGCCGCCCCACGATCCGCAGCCGAGGCTGAAGGTCTGCGGCATGCCGTTCCACAGGTTGCCCGAGTTCGAGGGCGCCTGCGGCTGGTTGACCATCACGCGGCTGGTGAAGGTCTGCGTCGCCAGCTTCATGATGTTCTCGTCATTGTACGAGTAGATGCCGCAAGAATGGCCGCGGCCCTGGTAGGCCTGGATGGCGTTGGTCAGGGCGATGGCCTCGTCGATGTCCTTGGCGCGGTAGAGCGTCATGGTGACCGAGAGCTTTTCGCCCGAGAACGGATAGTCCGGCCCGGTCCCGGTTTCGGGAACGATCAGGAAGGTCTTGCCTTCGGGCAGGCCGAAACCGGCCATGCCCGCGATCTTTTCCGCCGGCTGGGCAACGATGTTGGCATTCAGCGCGCCGTTCACCCAGATGGTGTTCTGCAGCTTCACCTTCTCTTCGCCTTCGACGACATAGCCACCCTGATGCTTCAGCTTTTCGAGCATGGCATCGTAGATCGAATCGAACAGGATCACGCTGTTGTCCGAAGAGCACGAGGCGGCAAGGTCCAGCGTCTTGGAGATGCGGATCTTCTCGGCCGCTTCGTCAAGGTCCGCCGTATCGTCGACCGTGATGACAGCATTGCCCACGCCGACGCCGAGCGCCGGGGTGCCGCTGGAATAGGCGGCATGAACCATCGGCCCACCACCGGTGGCAAGCACGCGATCGCACTGGCGCATCAGTTCGTTGGTCTTTTCGACCGAAGGGGTTTCGATCGGGATCACCAGATCGGCCGGGGCGCCCATCTTGACCAGGGCATCGCGCATCAGGTTGCAGATGATGGCGTTGGTGATCTTGGCGCGCGGGTGCGGCGCGATGATGATGGAGTTGCGCCCCTTCACCGCGCAGATCGACTTGATCACCGGGGTCGCCTCGGGGTTGGTCGAAGGCGAAAGCGCGCCGATCACGCCGACCGGCTTGGCGATCTTGACGATGCAGCGCTCCTTGTCTTCCTCGATCACGCCAACCGACTTGTCGTTGATGATGTCCATCAGGGCGGCGCGGGTCTTGCGGAAGATCTTGAGGTACTTGCCGTCGTAGTTGCCAAGCTGCGATTCATCGACCGTGTGCTGGGCGATCATTTCGGCGGTTGATTCCTTGGCAACAGCCCAGACCATGCCGCGAATCCAGCGGTCCACCTGTTCCTGGGTGGCGTTTTCGATCTGCGCCTGCGCCGCGCGGCTGCGCGCGATCAGCTCGGCGACTTCGCGGGCTTCGGGGGTATCGTTCAGGGTCGGGGCGAGAGCCATTGTCGTTTCCTCGAGGGTATTGGTACGCGCTGGGCGCGGGCTTGTTAATTGGTCGATTAAACGCCCGGAGGCGCGGTTTCAAGTGAATCAGACGAGCATTCCGCTCAGCCGGCTCTTCACGATCGCCTCGGCATCGCCGATGATGCGATCGATCAGTTCCTGGCAGGTGGGGATGTCATGGATCAGGGCCTGGATCATGCCGGCCCAGAAAATGCCGCCTTCGGTATCGCCGGACTTGAGCATTTCCGCCCCCTTCCTGCCCGCCACCAGTTCGCGAACGTCCTCGAACTTCGCGTCAGGCTTCTTGAGGCGCTGCACCACTTCGTCCGAAACCCCGTTCTTGCCCACGCGGGCCGTGTTGTGCAGCGAACGGAAGATCAGGTTCGTGCCGCGTTCGTCGTTCTCGACGTACTTCTGCTTGATGTTGGGATGGATCGGCGCCTCCTGCGTGGCGCAGAAGCGGGTACCCATGTTGATGCCATCCGCACCCAGAGCGAGGGCGGCGACAAGCCCGCGGCCATCGCCGATGCCGCCCGAGGCGAGCATGGGGATCTTCACCTTGTCGGCAGCGGCGGGAATCAGGATCAGGCCGGGAATGTCATCCTCGCCCGGGTGGCCGGCGCATTCGAAGCCGTCGATCGAGATGATGTCGCAGCCATTGCGTTCGGCCGAGAGCGCGTGGCGCACGGCGGTGCACTTGTGCAGGATGGTGATGCCGTGCGGCTTCATCATCGCCCACAGCTCACGCACTTCCGCAGTGCCGGCGGTCTCGACGATCTTGACCCCGGAATCGATCACCGCCTGGGCATAGGACTTGTAGTCCGGCGGGGTAATCGAAGGCAGGACGGTGATGTTCACGCCAAAGGGCTTGGACGTCATCGACCGGCAACGCTCGATCTCGTCACGCAGAGCATCGGCGCTGGGCTGGGTCAGCGCGGTGATGATGCCGAGGCCGCCCGCGTTGGAAACCGCGCTCGCCAGTTCGGCATAGCCGACATGCATCATGCCGCCCTGGACGATGGGATGTTCGATACCGAGCATTTCGGTGACGCGCGTCTTGAACGGCATTGGCTGGCCCTTCCCTCAAATGAGCAATGTTCCCGGTGCCGATAGGACGGGTTGGCGGCAAATCCAATCGCCCTGCCGGATTTAACCTTGGCTGCGTGCGCAATATCGCCGCGCCAGAACGGCGCAGACCACAAGCTGGATCTGGTGATAAAGCAGCAGCGGCACGAGGATCAGGCTGAGCGCGGGGTTGGCCCCGAACACCACCTTGGCAATCGGCGCACCGTTGGCGAGGCTCTTTTTCGATCCGCAGAACACCGCCGCAATCTCGTCTTCGGTGGAAAGCTTCATGGCCCGCGATGCAAGGGTGGTAAGCACAAGCACCAGCGCCAGCAGGGCCGAGCACATGATCGCCACCACCAGCAGCGCCAGCGCCTGCCCGGCTGTCCACATGCCGGCAAGGGCCGCGTCGCAGAACGCGACATAGACAATCAGCACGATCACCGCCCGGTCCGCCTTGCCGACCAGCGGCTTGTGGCGATCGAGCAGCGCGGCGATCAGCGGCCGGGAAAGCTGGCCAATCACGAAGGGCAGCAGCAGCTTCAACAGGATGCCGCCGATCTGCGAGGTCAGCGGGGCAATGCCGGGCGCCCTGGTCATCACCAGTGCCAGCAGCAGGGGCGTCAGCACCATGCCCAGCAGGCCCGAGAGGGTGGCGTTGAAGATGGCGGCGGGCACATTCCCCCGGGCGAGCGCCGTCATCGCCACGGACGAGGATATCGTCGAGGAAATGGCGCAGAGGAAGAAGAACCCCAGCCGCAGCTCCGGGCCCAGCGCCTGCGGGGCACCGTGCCAGACGGCCAGGCCGATGAGCGGGAACAGCACATAGATGCTCGCCTGGACCAGGATGTGCAGGCGCCAGTTGGCCGCAGCAGCGCGCATGGCCGAAGGGGCAACGGCGGCACCATGGAGGAAGAAGACGAGCGCAACGCCCAGGTCCGTCAGCAGCCCGGCACGAAGCTGGCCGTCCGATGCACCGATTGTCGGGAAGGCAAATGCCAGGGCAACAGCCAGGCCGATCGCAAGCAGGAAGCCGTCGATCTTCATTCTCGAAAGCAGGCCGGTCATGCTGAGCCCCTTACACGAACGGCCACCCTTGCGGATGGCCGTTTGTATAATGGCGCGCCCGGAACGATTCGAACGTCCGACCCTCAGATTCGTAGTCTGATGCTCTATCCAGCTGAGCTACGGGCGCGTTGGAATGGCGCTAATAGGAGCGGTTATCCGGCTTGGCAATGCCCTATTTTGCCATTCTTGCCAGGTAATCGCACAACTGCGCCGCCAAGGGGTAATCGAGCGGCGGCATTGCCAGTTTTTCCAGCCCTTCAGGCCCGAACCAGCCGATTTCCTCGCCTTCCAGGCATTGCGGATCGCCTTGCCACTGGGCGCAAGTGTAAAGAGTTATTGCAACCCCGCCGCCTTCTCCGGGCGCAACATGCGAAGAATCGGCATAGCCGGCCTTATGCAGTTCCCCGGCTGCGATCGTAATGCCGATCTCTTCGGCGATTTCGCGGACCAGCGCGGTTTCCGGCGATTCGCCGGCTTCCACCTTGCCGCCCGGAAATTCCCATAGACCGCCGTGTACTCTCTTTAACGAGCGGCGATGCATGAGGATTCGGCCATCCGGACCAGCCAGCGCCAGCGCAACCACCTGAACCACTGTCGGAGAAGTTTCCAAAACTGCGTGCTCCGCTAACCCAATCTTAACTTCGTGATCGGAAAAAGGCCCCATCGACTAAATGGATGGCAATACAGAAATGCAAGGCAAGTCCATCTTTACCAGGATCATGCATGACGCCCGGGGGGCAACTGCCGTTGAATACGGCCTGCTCGTCGGCCTGATCTGCATGGCTGCAGTCCTGGGAATGGATGGCTTTGCCGGTGAAGTCGAGAAGATGTGGCACAAGGTCGAGACTGGCCTGCGTTGACCTTCCGATTAACGAATTTTCAATACCTGCCTTCTACTTAGACGATTGTGCTCTACCGGTGGGACGGGACGAGCCGGGTAAAACAGACTGCAATTTGGAGACCAACCATGAAGTTCATCAACAAGCTGTTCCGCGACGAAGCTGGCGCCACCGCGATCGAATACGGCCTGATCGCCGCTCTCATCGCCGTTGCCATCATGTCGACCATCGGCGGTCTGGGCACCGAGCTCAACAAGACCTTCTCGAAGACCTCTTCGGCCATGAGCTCGACCAACGCCTAATAGCGCGTCGAACGGCTAAAAGATCAGGGGCGGCTGGGAAACCAGCCGCCCTTTTTCGTTGCCCCCGCCCGTTCGCGGGCAAAATACTTAACATGAATTTGCGTTAGGGGTTTCCCTTTAGGTCCCTTTTAACCTTGTCGGCCAGACCGGGGGCACTCACCCCGACCCACCGGGATGGGTCAACAATCGGCTAGCCGAAAAAAGGAGACCGAAAATGTCGTTCGTCACCCAGCTCTTCCGCGATGAAGCAGGCGCAACCGCCATCGAATATGGCCTGATTGCCGCGCTTATCGCCGTTGCCATCATGACCACGATCGGCGGCCTCGGCACCGAACTGAACAACACCTTCTCCAAGACCTCGTCGGCCATGAGCTCGACCAACGCCTGACGATCCGGTCGCAGACGCAGTCAGAAGGGGGGCGCGTCGCGTCCCCCTTTTCCGTTCGCCCCTCAGTAAACGATCAGCTTCACCTTCTGCCCCGGCACCAGCGGGCTGGTAGAGGTAAGCCCGTTCAGCACCAGGAACCGGTCCAGCTCATGATCGGCATAGGCCATGCGGGTGGCCATGGTCTGGACAGTGTCGCCTTTCTTGACAGTCACCACCGAGATCCGCCGCGGCTTTACCCCCGCCGCCTCGCCCGCGGAAAGCCGCCGCATCGACTTGAACATCGATTCGAAGGCATTGGCCCCGCCGGGCTGCGTAATCGTCAGGAAATGGAAGGCCTGGTTGTTCGAAAACTCGTAGGCAAAGACGAGCACGTCCACCTGCCCGCTGCTGGTATTCACCCGCGCCGCGGCATAGGCAGCGGGCAGGTCGTTCACGCGGGTCCGCTGGATTGCGCCGGGGTTGATCGCCTGCCCCTGCCCCGCCAGGCGGGCGAATACGGACTGGATATAGGCATCCATGTTGCCGTTATAGGCTGCGCTGCTCAGTTCGCCCTTGGCTGACTGGCCAGTGATGGCGACGGCCTGGGTCCCGTTGACCATGTAGAAGCCCTGCGGGACTTCGAAGCCGAATTTCATGTCCGGGTGCAGGAACCGTCGCCCGTCGATGATCCCCTGCTTGGGATCGTCGCCGATCATCAGGCCGTTGATCCCGGCGAGGAACTTGTCGCGGTTGAGGTTGCCCGAGGCGGCCCCTGCCCGGGCCAGTGCCGCCCGGATGCGCGGCGCGTCCGACGGGTGGGTGGATGCCCATTCGGGCACCTTGTTCCCGGTCTGCCCCTGGATGCGGGCCTCCAGCGCGTTTTCGTTCGCCAGGCTTTGCAGCACCGAACCCATCGCGCGGCCATCGTAACCGGCACGGCGCAAGTATGCGATGCCAAGGTTATCGGCCTCGGTTTCCTGCCCGCGCGAATACTTCAGTGTCAGCAATTGCGGCGCCACCTGCGCCCCGCGAGAGAGCAAGCCGCCAAACTGGCCGCCCACCGCCGCACCCAGCACTTGCCCAAGCACGCCGAAGATCGAATTGCGCGTTGCCGTGCTCTGCCGCTTCTTGCCGTGCTGGGCGGCAACGTGGCCGACTTCATGGCCAAGGACGCCGGCGAGCTCCGCCTCGTTGTTCATAAGGCCGACAAGGTCGCGGGTGACGTAGACATAGCCGCCGGGGATGGCGAAGGCGTTGTTCACCGAGGAATTGAGCAGGGTAACCGTGAAGTCTGACTGGGCGTTCGACAGGCCAGACTGGACGGCAATCGCCTTGCCGACGCCCTCGACATAGCTTGCCTGCGGCCCGGTCATCGCGCCACCGAATTCCTGCAGCAGCTGCGGGTGCGCCTTGGCCCCCTGCTCCTTGTCGGACTGGCTGATCGATTGAGTTGACTGCGATCCGCCAACGCTGGGCACAAGCACCATCAGCGCGGCACTGGTGCACAAGAGCCAGCGCTTTTTGCGACGCGGTTCCATGATATTACTCCTCCGCAAGGCACCCCTCGAAGGACAAGGGCTGCGACCGGGAACCATGGTTCACCGGCCCGGCGGAGAGGTCAAGCCCGGCCGATCGCGATGAAGCGCTCCTCACGAAGAGCCGTGCGCTTTTCGGGCGTGAGTTTACAAAGGGTATCAAGTTCCTCGCCGATCGCGGCAGCCAGGCTGCTGGCCGTGGCGGCAGGATCGCGGTGGGCCCCGCCCACCGGCTCGGGCACGATTCGGTCAATCACACCGAGCTTTGCAAGGTGCTGGGCCGTAACCTTCATCGCCTCTGCCGCATCGGCCGCCTTCTCGGGCGTGCGCCACAGGATCGAACTGGCGCCTTCCGGCGAGATCACCGAATAGACCGAGTGCTCAAGCATCAGCACGCGTTCGGCACTGGCCAGCGCCACTGCGCCGCCCGAGCCGCCCTCGCCTACGATCACCGCGACCATCGGCACCCGCAGGCCAAGGCAGGCTTCGGTGGAGCGGGCGATGGCTTCGGCCTGCCCGCGCTCTTCCGCCTCGACCCCCGGAAAGGCGCCTGAGGTATCGACCAGCGTCACCACCGGCAGGCCGAAGCGACCCGCCAGTTCCATCAGGCGGATTGCCTTGCGATAGCCCTCGGGCTTGCCCATGCCGAAATTGTGCCGGATGCGGCTGGCCGTATCGTTGCCCTTTTCATGGCCGATCAGCATCACCCGCCGGTCACCCAGCCGGGCGAAGCCGCCAAGGATCGCCTCGTCCTCACCGAAATAGCGGTCACCGCCCAGCGGCATGAAATCGGTGAAGGCCAGGTTGACGTAATCGCGGAAGTGCGGCCGCATCGGATGGCGGGCCACCTGCGTCTTCTGCCAGGGCGTCAGCGCGGCATAGGTGCTGGCCAGCAGGTTGGCGCTCTTCTTCTCGAGCCGGGAAATTTCCCCGTCGAGATCAAGGGCACCGGCTTCCGCGGTGGAACGCAGTTCGGCGATGCGGGCTTCAAGCGCGGCAAGCGGCTTTTCGAATTCGAGGTAGGAGACCATCGAAGCGCCTCTAATCGCCGCTGCGATGCGCGGCAAGAGGATGGCGCGAGTTAACCAGAGCTACGAGCCGCGCAGAATCGACATGAGTGTATATCTGTGTCGTCGCGATATCGGCATGGCCGAGCAGCGTCTGCAGCACCCGCAGGTCTGCCCCGCCTTCAAGCAGGTGCGTGGCAAAGGCATGGCGCAGGACATGCGGCGATACCTTGTCCGGCGCGATCCCGGCGCGCCCGGCCAGTTCGCGCAGCATCTGAAACAGGCGCACGCGCGTGAGGTGGCCTTTCTCTCCGCGCGAGGGGAACAGCAGCTTGCCCCCCTGCGGGCGCAAGGCCAGCCAGCGTGACAGGACCTGCCGGGCACGCGTGCTCACCGGCACCATGCGCTGCTGGCCGCCCTTGCCGGTTACGTGAAGGAACGGCGCATCGCGGGGGACAGCGGCAAGTGGCAAGGAAACAAGTTCGGTCGCGCGCAGGCCCGAACCGTAGAGCAGCTCGAGCAGCGCCAGCAAACGGACTGCATCCGGCCGGTCGCCTGCGGCTTCTTCCTCGGCCTGGCGGAACAAGGCATCGACCTCCGCATGGCCGAGCAGGCGCGGCAACGGGCGGCGGGTACGCGGGCGCGGCAAGGCGGGCGAAGGATCGTCCTTTCGCCAGCCCTCGTCTTGCAGGAAGGCATAGAACTGGCGCAGCGCCGAGCATTTCCGCGCAAGGCTGGAAGGGGCAAGATCCGACCATGCGGCGCCCAGCCCGCCCAGCGCAGCGGGATCGGCCTCGACGAGATCGCCGATAATCTCCTCTGCCCCTTCAAGATCGCGGCGATAGGCCGCAAGGGTATTGGCCGCCGCCCCGCGTTCGGCGGCGAGCATGGCAAGGAACGAGGATATGGCTTTGGTCGTGGTCAGACCCCTGTCACGCCCGCGCGACAGCCTCTGCGGCGATCATCCGGGCTTCGGCAGATAGGCCGACGCGGTTGAGTGCCGAGACGATGTGATAGAGATGCCGGGCCGTCATCTTGTCCCATCCGGAGCCCTGCATTCCTGCGCCTGCCAGCAGCGCGACAAGCGCCTGGTTGTTCACGCTTGCCGCCTGGTCGATCATCTGCGTCCAGCGGGTCGGCGCATCAAGCGGGACGCCCATGTCCTTGGCGATGTCCCCTGCCGCCTGCTGCGAAACCCGCCCAAGCCCGGCGAGGCCTGCAACAAGGAACTGGGTCTTGCGCTGTTCCTCGCTCTCGTCATTGTTGCGATAGGCTTCGATCTGGTCGCGCGAGACCTCACCCGGACGGTTGGGCTGTGCCAGTGCCAGCAATGCCCAGCCCTCGCTGCCGTTGGGCACTACCGGCCCCCACTTCAGCGCATTGGCATCAAGCCCGGCAGCAAGCATCGAGGCGATCAGCCCGGCGGCATCATCGGCAAAGTCGCCCGATGCCGGCAGGCGCGCGGCGGCATAGGCCGTAAGCACTTGCCGCGAGTAGGCCTGCAACGGGTTCGAGCCATTACCCCACAGCGATTTGATCGCCGCCAGCTTTTCCGCAGGTGATTCCGCCAGGTAGGCAGACTGGAGCTGACCGGCGCGTTCGGACCATTCGTCCGAGCCTTGGAGGGCGAAAATCTGGCTGTAGAGGTCCACCATCGCCGCGCTTGAAAGCACACCTCGACCGGCGGCAACATCGGCACCGGCGGCGCGCAGCATCAGCGATGCCATCGGGGCCGTGGCCGGATAGGCGCGCAGGTTCTCGTTCGCATCGCCCAGCAGCTTGGCCGGCGGTTCAAGCCCGACGGCCAGCGCAAGGCCATAGCGCAGCGGCGTCATGCCCTCGACGGCATCCCATTCGATCTTCACCGCCCGCTGGCCACGGCTGGCGGCACCGGCGTATTTCTGGGCCAGCAGCAGGTCCACCTGCTCAAGCCCTTCGCCCGGACGCAAGCGATCGAGCACGGCCATGGCGCGGCTGGCTTCGCCCGAATAGGCGGCGCAGATGCCCTGGAACAGCTTCCACTGGCTGTCCTTGCGCGCCCCGCCCTGCCAGGTCACAACCGGGCAGGCGCCGGTGAAGTCTGCCGTGGCGACATAGGCGTCGAGCGCTGCCTGGGTCAGCGCGGGCGAGTAATTCCCGGCATCGACATCCTGCGCCAGTTCGCGGGCCGCATCGCCTTCGCCCATGCGAACCAGCAGGGCCGTGCGCAGGGCCACGAATTCGGCCGGATCCATCCCCGCCGGCGCATCAAGGCGGGATGCAAGGGCGCGGCGCAGCAGGATATGCCCCCAGCGCGAAACCAGTCGGCCGTTGTTCTTCGCCAGTGTCGCCCGCACCAGCGAGGCATTCTGCCCGGCAAGCGACCACGAAGGCAGGCCGCCCTCGCCCTCGTCGATCACGCCGATCTGCTTCATCGCCCGGCGCGCGCCGGCGGGAACGTCGAACTTGGGTTTGTTGCCGAGCAGAGCGGAAAGCTCCTCTGGCGTCATCTTTTCGAGGCGGTCGAGCGAAGGAATGTTCGATGGCAGGGTCACCGGGCCACTGGCCGGCGCTGCTGCACCCGGCACCGGCTGGACAACCGGACTGGAGACCGAGCCCGGCCCCGGTGCAGCCCGAGCCGCGGCGGGCGCGGGATCGGCAGCGCGCGGCGCGGCCTTGGGCTGGGGACGGTCAAAACCGGGGGGCAAAAGCGATTCCGGCCCCTGCTGGGCAATGGCAATCGCCGATGTCAGCAGCAATGCGCCGCCCAAGGCCAATGGCAACCGCTTCATTTCACAGACTCCGGAACCGCAACGTCCTGTTCGACGGGATGAAGCTCGCGCTGGCCGCCATCGATCCAGGCCCAGACGAGCAACAGCAGCACCACGATCGTCACGATGGCCAACACCATTTTCCTGCCACCCCGCATCGCCACGCCGAACCACTCCCCGGAAAGCTTGCACCCGCCTCTATCGCATCTATAGGCGAGCCTGCAATGGAACTTGACGCACCCATGCCATCCAGCGCCGAAATCGAAGCGCTTTCCCGGCGGATCGACCGGTCGATCGTGCTGGTCGGCATGATGGGCGTGGGCAAGTCCACCGTGGGGCGCAAGCTGGCAAACGCGCTGCATTTCCCCTTCGTCGATGCTGACGAGGCCATCGAGCAGGCCGCGCAGATGACGATCCCCGAAATTTTCGAGCATTACGGCGAGGCCAGCTTCCGCGATGGCGAACGCCGGGTGATTGCCCGCCTGATGGGCGAAAGCCAGCCCAAGGTCATCGCCACGGGCGGCGGGGCGTTCTGCAATCCGGAAACACGCCAGCTGATCCTGGATCGCGGCATCACCGTATGGCTGGACAGCGATATCGACGTGCTGGTCGAGCGTGTCGGCCGCAAGGACAACCGCCCGTTGCTGCGCCAGGGTGACCCGCGCGAGATCCTGACGCGCCTGAAGGCAGAGCGCGAGCCGTTCTATTCGCAGGCGCCGATCCACGTGAAGAGCGGCAATGTCCCGCATTCGCACGCTCTGGCGGCAGTGCTCAAGGAGATCGACGCATGGCTGTAGTCCCCGTTTCGCTTGCCGGCCGCCCTTACGAAGTGCGCATCGAACGCGGTCTGCTGCGCCGGGTGGGCGAGGAATGCGGCGCGCGCCTGCGCAAGGCCCGCGTGCCGATCGTAACCGATGCCCATGTCTATGCGGCCTGGGGCGAGGCGGTGGAGCAATCGCTGCTCGCCGTTGGCAAGCAGCCGGCATGGCGCGTCCTGCCCGCCGGCGAATCGACCAAGAGCTGGGACCAGCTTTCCGCCACGGTTGACTGGCTGCTGGCCGAGGAAGTGGAGCGCGGCGATCATATCCTTGCGCTGGGCGGCGGCGTGATCGGCGATCTGACCGGATTTGCCGCTTCGATCCTGAAGCGCGGGTGCAACTTCATCCAGCTTCCCACCACCCTGCTTGCCCAGGTCGATTCAAGCGTCGGCGGCAAGACGGCGATCAACACCGAAGCGGGCAAGAACCTGGTTGGCGCGTTCCACCAGCCCTCGCTGGTCCTTGGCGATCCCGATGCGCTCGACACCCTGCCCCGGCGCGAAGTCGGTGCGGGCTATGCCGAGGTGGTGAAATACGGCCTGCTGGGCGATGCGGCGTTCTTCGACTGGTGCGAGGCCAACGGCCCTGCCCTGCTGGCGGGAGAGCACGAGGCGCGCGAATTCGCCATCGCCCGTTCGGTGGAGGCCAAGGCCCGCATCGTTGCCGAAGACGAACGCGAGACGACCGGCGCCCGCGCCCTGCTTAATCTGGGCCACACCTTCGGCCATGCGCTCGAGGCGCAGACAGGCTTTTCCGACCGCCTGCTGCACGGCGAAGGCGTGGCCATGGGCATGGTCCTTGCCGCCCGCTATTCGGCGCGCAAGGGCCTGATGGACATGGCAGAGGCAGAGCGGATCGCCGGCCATTTCGCTGTCACCGGGCTGCCGCACCAGCTGTCCGCCCTGGGGCTTAACTGCACCGGCGCCGCGCTCGTCCAGCACATGCTGCATGACAAGAAGATGGATGCAGGCACCCTGCCCTTCGTGCTGATGCGCGGCATCGGCTCGGCCTTCCTGGCGCGCGATGTGGCGCTGGATGACGTGGCGCAGTTCCTCGACGGGGAACTGCACCCCTGACAGGGCGGTTGACGGCTCAGCAAAGGAGCCCAGCCATGCCTGCAAAATCCAAGGCCCAGCAAAAGGCCGCCGGCGCAGCCCTTGCGGCCAAGCGCGGCGAAACCGGCAAATCGAGCCTCAAGGGCGCGAGCCGCGAGATGGCGGCATCGATGACCGAAAAGGAACTTGAGGAGCTGGCCAGCACCAAGCGCAAGGGCAAGCCCGAGCATGCGGCCCGGCGGGGCTGATCAGCCGAACACGGCCACCGATTGCATGCCCGAAATCACCGGATCGCCGTTTGCGTTCCACAGGCCCATGTGCTGGCTGGAACAGCCGCGCTCGGCATAGTCCGCGCTCGATCGCAGCAGCCACCACCCGTCCCGCGTCGTAGGGGCCGGGGTCAGCAGGTTGACGATCCACGTCATCGAGCTGACGGGTGTTGCCGGCGTCAGCAGCGGCAGGATGCCCGGCGGCAGCGCATCGGCGAGGAGCAGGACTTCGACCATCGGATCGAGCACGGCTCGGTCCTGCAGGCGGACCCACCAGCAGATTTCCGGTGCCTTGCCCTCGCCTTTGGGCAGGGCGAAGCGCACCTCGAAATTGCTGCGAAGAAAGGCCGGCATATGAGGATGCGGCGCGAAGGTGCGGCTGTCTTCTGGCGCGATCAGGCCTTCCGGCGCTGTCTGGCGGTTGAGATGGACCGCGCTTTCCACCGGCCCCATGAACACGAAGGTCGCCGTCAACGTGCAGGCTCCGCCGCAAGTTACCTCGGCCCCGATCCAGGTGGCATTCTTGCCCCGGCGCAGCACGCGGGCGCTGACTTCGGCAAGACCATTGACCGGCCCGACAAAACTGACCGAGGCCGAACGCAGCGGCGGCAACCCTTCGCCCCCGGCGCGGATCGCCGCAACCAGGGCCAGGGCTGCGGAAAAGCCACCGTATCCGGTGCGCCCTTGCAGCCAGCTTTGAGGCACCGTCAGGCCGAACCCGCTGTCCGTCGGCGTCGCAGAGGCAAGCAGTTCGGCAAAGGTCATGGCATCAGGTCCACGTAGTCGTAATCGGGAAGCACCGCCTTGCGCAGCAGGGTGCGGTGGCAGCAGGATGGATCGCGTTCGTAACACAGCAGGGCTGTCGGCTGCTCTGCCGCCAGATCGCCAAGGGCGGCGCCCTGCGCCAGCGCCTCGGGCAATTCGAGCTGGCTGGCGTAGATCCGCTTGAGGTCTTGCAGCCTGCCGGCCCGGGCGGCTTCGCGGCCCGCAGCCGGGGTGCCGAGCGCCCGGAAATGGCGATAGCCGATGCCCGCCTCGGCCAGGTTTGCCGCCAGGGCCGTCTTGGAAAATCCCGGACGGCGCGAGGCGGCAATCGCCCTGACATCGGCAACGATCCGGACCCCGGCTGCGGACAGGGCGGCAATGAAGTCCGCCATCGTCGTCTGTTCGTAGCCGATGGTCCAGATCGTGGGACGCGTCATTCGAGTTCGAGGATCACCGCATCCACCGCCAGGCTTTCGCCGGCAACGGCGTTCACCTTCTTGACCGTGGCCGACTTTTCGGCGCGCAGGATGTTTTCCATCTTCATCGCTTCCACCACCGCGAGCGGCTGGCCGGCCTCGACCTTGTCGCCTTCCTTGACGTTGAGCGACACAAGCAGGCCCGGCATCGGGCAGATGAGGAACTTGGAAAGATCCGGCGGCACCTTTTCGATCATGTGATCGGCAAGGTGAGCCACCCGAGCGGGCAGGATATCCACCTTGTGGATCGCGCCGCGGGTGGTCATCTTCACGCCGGTGCGGGTCGTGGCGATCTTGATGCCCAGCACCTCGTCACCGATCTCCGCTTCGACAATGCGATCGCCGGGTGTGTATTCCATCGCCAGGTCCACGGCCTCGCCATCGACGGTGATGTCCTCGCCTGCAAGGCTGACGAGGTGGCGCTTGTCACCGATCTTGACCGACCATTCGGCCGGCGCATCGAGCGTATCGGCAAGCTGCCCATCGACCTGCCGCGCACGGTCGGCACGGGCGGTGGCGATGAAACCGGCTACGGCGGCAAGCTTTGCCTTCAGTTCGTCCGAAGCGGCGGCCCCGGTGAAGCCATCGGGGTATTCCTCGGCAATGAAGCCGGTGGTCAGTTCGCCCGAACGGAAGCGCGGGTGCTGCATGATGGCCGAGACGAAATCGATGTTGTGGCCCAGCCCTTCGATCTCAAAAGCGTCGAGCGCGGCGATTTGCTTGTCCGCTGCCTCGTCGCGGGTCTTGCCCCAGGTGATCAGCTTGGCGATCATCGGATCGTAGAACATCGAGACTTCGCCGCCTTCATAGACGCCGTCGTCCACGCGCACGCCGTCCACGCCGCGGCGACCGTTCTCCGCACCGTCGTCCGTCCAGCCATCGACCGGCGGATTGTAGCGCACGAGGCGGCCCGTCGAGGGTAGGAACCCGCGGTATGGGTCTTCGGCATAGACGCGGTTCTCGATCGCCCAGCCGTCGATCTTCACGTCGTCCTGCGTCATCGCCAGCTTCTCGCCAGCGGCAACGCGGATCATCTGCTCGACGAGGTCGACCCCGGTGATGCATTCGGTAACCGGGTGTTCCACCTGCAGGCGGGTGTTCATTTCGAGGAAGTAGAAGCTCTCGCCGCTCGGGTCCGCACCCGAGACGATCAGTTCCACCGTGCCGGCGCTGTAATAGCCCACAGCCTTGGAAAGGGCGACACACTGTTCACCCATGGCCTTGCGCATCTTCGGCGTGACGAAGGGCGAAGGCGCTTCCTCCACCACCTTCTGGTGGCGGCGCTGGATCGAGCATTCGCGCTCGTTGAGGTAAAGGACGTTGCCGTGCTTGTCGCCAAGGATCTGGATTTCGATGTGGCGCGGGTTTAGGATGAACTTCTCGATGAACACGCGGTCATCGCCGAACGAGTTCAGGCCCTCGCGCTTCACGGATTCGAAGCCTTCGCGCACGTCGGTTTCGTTGTAGGCAAGGCGCATGCCCTTGCCGCCGCCGCCGGCCGAGGCCTTCATCATCACCGGATAGCCGATCTCGTTCGAGATGCGCACCGCGTGCTCGGTATCCTCGATCTCGCCGACGAATCCGGGAACGACGTTGACGCCGGCTTCCTTGGCCAGCTTCTTCGATTCGATCTTGTCGCCCATGGCGGCAATCGCGTTCACCGGGGGTCCGATGAATTCGATGCCCTCTGCGGCAAGCGCCTCGGCGAACGAGGTGCGTTCGGAGAGGAAGCCGTAACCCGGATGGACCGCCTCTGCACCGGTCGCCTTGCAGGCCTCGATGATCTTGTCCGCGATCAGGTAGCTTTGCGCGGCAGGCGCGGGGCCGATATGCACGGCCTCGTCCGCCATCTGCACGAAGGGCGCGCGGGCGTCGGCATCGGAATAGACTGCGACGGTCTGGATACCCATGCGCCGCGCCGTCTTGATGACGCGGCAGGCGATTTCACCACGATTGGCGATGAGGATTTTCTTGAACATTCGTCTCGCTCCGCAGTGAATCAGGCGCCAAGCGGCGGCATGTTGTGGCCCAGCAGCACCAGCATGTCCGCCGCGCATTCGACCACGTTCGAACCCGGGCCGTAAATGCCCTGGACCCCGGCTTCGCGCAGGAAGTCGTAATCCTGCGGCGGGATGACGCCGCCAGCGACAACCTTGATGTCGGGGCGACCGGCGGCCTTGAGGTGGCCGATCAGCTCGGGGATCAGCGTCTTGTGGCCAGCGGCGAGCGAGCTGGCGCCCACTGCGTCCACATCGTTGTCGAGCGCCAGCTTGCAGGCCTCTTCCGGGGTCTGGAACAGCGGGCCGCTGGTCACGTCAAAGCCCATGTCGGTGAAGGCCGAGGCGATCACGTTGGCGCCGCGGTCGTGGCCGTCCTGGCCCATCTTGGCGACGAGCAGGCGCGGCTTGCGACCGAGGCGGCGGGTGACGGCTTCGACGCCTTCGATCACCTGGGCATAGCGGGCATCGGATTCGTAAGCCTTGCCGTAGATGCCGGTAACGGGAACCGGCTGCGTGCCATAGCGGCCGAAGGCCACTTCCATCGCGTCCGAAATCTCGCCGAGCGAGGCGCGGTGGCGGGCGGCCTCGACAGCCAGTTCGAGCAGGTTGCCATTGCCCTTCGCGCCTTCGGTCAGGGCTTCGAGCGCGGCGCGGCACTTGGCCTCGTCGCGGGTGGCGCGCATCTTCTGCAGGCGGGCGATCTGGGCATCGCGCACGGCGTGGTTATCAACCTCGAGCGTATCGAGGTGTTCTTCCTGCGCCAGGCGATACTTGTTGACGCCGACGATGACGTCCTCGCCCTTGTCGACGCGCGCCTGCTTGGCGGCGGCGGCCTGTTCGATCAGCTGCTTGGGCATGCCCGAGCCAACCGCCTTGGTCATGCCGCCAAGGCCATCGACTTCCTCGATCAGCTTCCAGGCATCGTCGACCAGCTGCTTGGTCAGCGCTTCGATGTAGTAGGAGCCGCCGAGCGGATCGACCACCTTGGTGATGCCGGTTTCCTCGGCCAGCACGATCTGCGTGTTGCGCGCGATGCGGGCGGAGAAGTCGGTCGGAAGCGCGATCGCTTCGTCGAGCGCGTTGGTGTGCAGCGACTGGGTGCCGCCGAGCACTGCCGCCATGGCTTCCACCGTGGTGCGGATGACGTTGTTGTAGGGGTCCTGCTCCTGCAAGCTGACGCCCGAAGTCTGGCAATGGGTGCGCAGCATCTTGGAGCGTTCGCTCTTGGCGCCCAGCCCGTCCATCACGCGGTGCCACAGCGTGCGCGCGGCGCGCAGCTTGGCCACTTCCATGAAGAAGTTCATGCCGATGCCGAAGAAGAACGACAGGCGGCCGGCGAAAGCATCAATGTCGAGGCCCGCAGCCATGGCGCGCTTCACGTATTCCTTGCCGTCGGCAATTGTGAAGGCCAGTTCCTGCACGGCGGTCGCCCCGGCTTCGTGCATGTGATAGCCCGAAATCGAAATGCTGTTGAATTTCGGCATCTTCGCAGAGGTATAGGCGATGATATCCGAGATGATCCGCATTGAAGGTTCGGGCGGATAGATATAGGTGTTGCGGACCATGAACTCCTTGAGGATGTCGTTCTGGATGGTCCCGTCGAGCTGTTCGGTGGCGACGCCCTGTTCCTGACCGGCGACGATGAAGAAGGCCATGATCGGGATCACCGCGCCGTTCATCGTCATCGAGACCGACATCTGATCGAGCGGGATGCCGTCGAACAGGATCTTCATGTCCTCGACCGAGTCGATGGCAACGCCGGCCTTGCCGACGTCCCCCACCACGCGGGGGTGATCGGAGTCGTAACCGCGGTGGGTCGCAAGGTCGAAGGCGACCGAGAGGCCCTTCTGACCGGCGGCGAGGTTGCGGCGGTAGAAGGCGTTCGATTCCTCGGCGGTGGAGAAACCGGCGTACTGGCGGATCGTCCAGGGGCGGCCGGCATACATCGATGCGCGCACGCCGCGGGTGAACGGGGCAAAGCCCGGCAGGCCCGGATCGCCCGCATCTTCCGCCGTGTACAGCGGCTTGATCGCGAAGCCCTCGGGAGTGTTCCAGGTCAGGTCCTTGCCCTTGACCTCTTTTGCCGCTGCTGCCTGCCAGTCTTCAATCTTGGCCATGATAACCCTCATTCGCCCCGGAAAACCGGGGGCCTCTTTTCAAGAAATGCCTGCACCGCCTCGGCGCAGTCCTTCGAATTGCCCGATACGCGCTGCGCCTCTTCTTCGATGAGCAGCGCGGAAAGATAGTCGGTCGCCGCAGCGGCCTGGATTGCCTGCCGGATCACGCCGTAGGATACGGTCGGCCCGGCGGCGAGCCGTGCGGCCAGTGCCTTGGCATCGGCCAGCAGGGCCTCGTCAGCCACCACCTTGTAGATCATGCCCCAGTCGAGCGCCTTGGCCGCCGGGATGCGCTCCACCAGCATCAGCGCCTCGGTCGCGCGGGCCTGGCCGACAAGGCGCGGCAGGATCCAGCTTGCCCCGGCATCGAGCGCCAGCCCGACATTGGCAAAGGCGAAGTAGAAGAACGCGCTCTCGCCAGCGATGACGAAGTCGGCATGAAGCGCCAGCGGTGCCCCTGCCCCGGCCGCCGCGCCGTTCACCGCCGCGATCACCGGGATCTTCAGCGCCGCAAGCTTGCGCAGCATGGGGTTCACGGCCTCTACCAGGCCCAGCTTGATCATGTCGCCGAAGCCCTGGCCCTCGCCCACTTCCGACGCCATGTTGCCGCCCGAGCAGAAGCCCTTGCCCGCGCCCGTGATCACCAGCGCCCGCGCATCGCCCAACTGGTCCAGCGCCGTCGACATTTCGCGGCACAGGTCCCACGACAGCGCGTTGCGCGTTGCCGGGTCGTTGAGCGTCAGGATGGCGACATCGCCCTCCCGCTCAAGCAGGATGCGCTCGAACGCCATCAGTGGTGGCCGTCCTTCGGCGTCTCCATGATCTCGGTCAGGACGCCGCCCATGTCCTTGGGGTGGACGAAGAAGATCAGCGTCCCGTGTGCGCCGATGCGCGGTTCGCCCAGCACGCGCTTGCCCATGGCTTCGAACTCGGCCTTGGCGGCGTGAATGTCCGGCACTTCGAAGCACAGGTGGTGCTGCCCGCCCAGCGGGTTCTTTTCCAGCCACTTGCCCACGGCCGAATCCGGCGAGGTGGGCTGGAGCAGCTCCACCTGCGTGCCGTTCATGCCGCTGTCGGTCGGCGTGTTGACGAAGCACACGCGGACCTGCTGGCTTTCGAGCACGAACGGCTCGGTAATGTCGGTCGCGCCCATGACATCGCGGTAGAACGCGATCGAGGCGTCGAGGTCAGGCGTCGCGACGCCGATATGGTTCATCCTGCCGAGCTTCATGCCGCAACCCTTTCGATGATCAGGGCGATGCCCTGCCCGCCACCGATGCACATGGTGATCAGGCCATAGCGGCCCTCGATGCGCTTCAGTTCATAGGCACACTTGATGGTGAGGATGGCGCCAGTTGCGCCGACCGGATGGCCAAGGCCCACGCCCGAGCCGTTGGGGTTCACCTTCTCCGGATCGAAGCCGAGCACCTTGGCAACGGCAGCGGCCTGGGCGGCGAAAGCCTCGTTGCTTTCGATCACGTCCATCTGATCGAGCGACAATCCGGCGCGTTCCAGCGCGATCGGCACCGCCTTGATCGGGCCTTCGCCCATGTGATCCGGCTCGACTCCGGCGTGGCCCCAGGCGACGATCTTCGCCAGCGGCTTGAGGCCGCGCTTTTCAACTTCCGCGCCGGTCGCCAGCACGACAGCGGCAGCGCCATCGTTGATCCCGCTGGCGTTGGCAGCGGTAACGGTGCCGTCCTTCTTGAAGGCCGGACGCATTCCGGCGAGCACGTCCAGCGTGGTATTGCCCTTCACGTGCTCGTCGGTGTCGAAGATCTCGACGCCCTTGCGCGTCTTGATCTCTACCGGAACGATCTGCTCCTTGAAGCGGCCTTCCACCTGCGCGCGGCTGGCGCGCTGGTGGCTGGTGACGGCCAGCGAGTCCATGTCCTCGCGGCTGATGCAGTGGCGGGCGGCGACGTTTTCTGCCGTGATGCCCATGTGATAGCCGCCAAGCGCGTCCGACAGGCCGACCGTCAGCGCGTCTTCCTGCGTGTTGTCGCCCATCTTCTTGCCCCAGCGCACGCCGTGGTCATGATAGGGGACGTTCGACATCGATTCCGCACCGCCGGCGACGGTGATCGAAGCCTCGCCGGTCATCATCAGGCGCGCCGCGTTGACAATCGCCTCGACGCCCGAGCCGCACAGGCGGTTAAGCGTGAGCGCCGGCACATGGTGCGGGATGTCAGCCTTGAGCGCGATCGCGCGGCTGAGCATTTCGTCGCGCGCGCTGGTCGGCATGACCTGGCCGATGACGACATGCTGCACGTCCGCCGGGGCAACCTGCGCCCGCTTCAGCGCCTCGGCCACGACGATCGCGCCCAGCTCGTTCGGCATGAAGCCCTTGAGGGTGCCGCCGAAGTCACCGATGGCCGTACGCGCGCCGCTGACGATGTAGATGTCTTCAAGATTGGCCATTGTCATTCCTGCATGAAGCCCGATTGATCCGTAATTCTATTCTGCCCGGCCACGCCGCAGCGTGTCGTTGCCGAAATTCCTGCTGGTCATCCGCACCTTGCCATCATTGCAGGCGAAGGTGACGGGCTCAGCTTCCTGCTCCGGATAGTCCGGGAAACTGATACGCGCTTTCACGACTTCCGCGTCATTGGCAACATTGCTCACCGCGCCATCGGAAACGCCGCCCTCCCAGATGCGGAAGGCTTTGAGCCGGCCATCCACGAAGCGCACTTCCACGCCCGAGCCATCGCCGCTGAGCTCCGAGAACTCGACACCGGTGTACCAGCCATTGCATTCCCACTGGGCGACCGGTTCCGGCGTCGCCGTAATCTCGGGCTGGGCCGCAGCGCTGGGCCCGGACGTCGCAAGCAGCTGCGATTCATCGGGAGCCGTGCCTTCAGCCTTCGGGCGGAAAGCGAACAGAGCAATCGCCCCGACGACAACGGCAATCAGGATACCCAACAGGATCCAGACCGGACGCCCCGCACCTGCCGGAGTGCCAGCAAGCAGGCGTGCCTTTTCGCTGGCATACTCCGCTTCGTCGATCGCTCCCTGATCGCGAAGGCACTTAAGGCGCTCAAGCTGGTCAATCCGGTCGGTCATGACATTACAGCGGAATGTTGTCGTGCTTCTTCCAGGGGTTCTCGAGGTGCTTGTTGCGCAGCTTCCTGAGGCCCAGCGCCACGCGGCGGCGGGTGGAGTGCGGGTAGATCACCTCGTCGATGAAGCCCTTGCTTGCCGCCACGAAGGGGTTGGCGAAGCGGTCTTCGTATTCCTTGGTCTTTTCCGCGATGCCGTCTGCATCGAGGCCGCGGAAGATGATCTCCACCGCACCCTTGGCGCCCATCACGGCGATTTCCGCGGTCGGCCAGGCGTAGTTGAGATCGCCGCGCAGGTGCTTCGAAGCCATGACGTCGTAAGCACCGCCGTATGCCTTGCGGGTAATCACGGTGATCTTCGGCACGGTCGCCTCGGCATAGGCGAACAGCAGCTTCGCACCGTGCTTGATGATGCCGTTGTGCTCCTGCGCCGTGCCGGGAAGGAAGCCGGGCACGTCGACGAAGGTCAGGATCGGGATGTTGAAGGCATCGCAGAACCGCACGAAGCGCGCGGCCTTCTTCGACGAGTTGATATCGAGCACGCCCGCCAGCACCATCGGCTGGTTGGCGACAACACCCACCGTCTTGCCCTCGACCCGACCGAAGCCGCAGATGATGTTGGCGGCGTGGCCGGGCTGGATCTCGAAGAATTCGCCCTCGTCCACCGTCTTGCGGATGACTTCGTGCATATCATAGGGCTGCGTCGCCGAAGCCGGGATCAGCGTATCGAGGCTGTCCTCGCGGCGATCCCACGGATCGGCGTTCGGACGCTCGGGCACTTCCTCGCGGTTGTTGAGCGGCAGGTAATCGAAGAATTCGCGCGCGGCGAGCAGCGCTTCAACGTCGTTCTCTAGCGCAAGGTCGGCAACCGAGGTCTTGGTCGTGTGCGTAATCGCGCCGCCCAGTTCCTCCTGCGTGACGATCTCGTTGGTCACGGTCTTCACCACGTCGGGACCGGTGACGAACATGTAGGAGCTGTCCTTCACCATGAAGATGAAGTCGGTCATCGCCGGCGAATAGACCGCACCGCCCGCGCAAGGCCCCATGATCAGCGACAGCTGCGGGACGACACCCGAGGCAGTGACGTTGCGCTGGAAGATCTCGGCATAGCCGCCAAGCGAGGCGACGCCTTCCTGGATGCGGGCACCGCCGGAATCGTTGAGGCCGATCACCGGAGCACCCACCTTCATGGCGTTGTCCATGATCTTGCAGATCTTCATCGCGTGGCGTTCGGAAACCGCGCCACCGAACACGGTGAAGTCCTGGCTGAACACGAATACGAGACGGCCGTTGATCGTGCCCGAACCGGTGACCACGCCATCGCCGGGGATGACATTGTCCGGCATGCCGAAGTCGACGCAGTTGTGCTCGACGTACATGTCCGTCTCTTCGAAGGAGCCTTCGTCGAGCAGGATTTCAAGCCGTTCGCGCGCGGTCAGCTTGCCCTTGGCGTGTTGTGCGTCGATGCGCCTTTGCCCCCCGCCCATCTTGGCGGCGGCGCGGCGCTTTTCCATTTCGGCAATATTGGCGGACATGCCCCGGCAGTTCCCTTCGCAGATGCGGAAATTCGGGAATCGCTAAGCCACGCAAGGTGCCGCGCGTCAATGCTTTTAATCGACCAGTTAAAAACAATCCGCAGGGCGATGCCGATCAGCGCATCAGCACCAGCTCCTCTGCCATGCTGGGATGCAGGGCGATCGTCTGGTCGAACTGCTCCTTGGTCAGCCCCGCCTTCACCGCAATGGCCACGGCTTGCAGGATTTCGGGAGCTTCCGGCCCGATCATGTGCACGCCAAGGACCTGGTCGGTCGCGGCATCGACCACCAGTTTGTAGAAGCCGCGTTCGGCGTGCTGCGCGAACATGTTCTTCATCGGCCGGAAGTCGGAGGTGAAAACCTTGATCTCGCGGAACTGCTCACGCGCCTGCGCCTCGGTAAGGCCCACCCCGGCAAGCGGCGGCTGCGAGAACACGGCGCTGGGGATCAGGCTGTAATCGACCGTGCGGCTGGTACCGGCAAACAGGTTGTCGGCCAGGGCGTGGCCCTCGCGGATGGCAACCGGGGTAAGCTGAACCCGGTCGGTCACGTCTCCCACCGCCCAGATCGAGGGGCAGGACGTGGCGTTGAACTCGTTGACCGGAATCTCGCCATTCGCGCCCAGCGCAATGCCGGCAGTCTCAAGACCCAGCCCGTCGGTCTTGGGGCGGCGGCCGGTGGCGACCAGCACGATATCGGCGGTCAGCGGGTCAGGATGGCCCTTGGTGTAGACGTGCAGGCAACCGTCGGCCTGCTTCTCCACCCGTTCGATCGGGCTGTTGAAGCGATAGTCGATCCCCCGCGCCATGGTGATGCGCAGCAGCCGGTCGCGCAGCGATTCATCATACCCGCGCAGAATCTGGTCGGAGCGGTTCACCACCGTCACCTGACTGGCCAGCGCATTGAATACGCCGGCGAATTCCATGGCAATATAGCCCGCGCCCTGGACCACCACCCGGCGCGGCAGTTCCGGCAGGTGAAATACCTCGTTCGAGGTGATGCAATGCTCGCTGCCCGGGAACTGCGGCACCACCGGCCAGGCGCCGACGGCGACCAGGATATGCCGCGCGCTGATCTCGCGTCCCGATGCCAGCCGCACCGTGTTCGGCCCGGCAATGGTCGCGCGTTCGTGGAAATGCTCCACCTTGTTGCTGTCCAGCGTGTTCGTATAGGCCCGCTCCAGCCGATCGACATCGCTGGCGACGAAATCGCGCAGGGCCGCCCAGTCGAACTTCGCGCCTTCTATGGTCCAGCCGAAACCGGCTGCATCGCCCAGTTCGTGCGCGAACGACGATGCATAGACCAGCAGCTTCTTGGGCACGCAGCCCCGGATAACGCAGGTTCCGCCCACCCTGAACTCTTCGGCAACGGCGACCCGGGCCCCGTGCGAGGCCGCGATGCGGCTTGCCCGCACGCCGCCCGAACCGGCGCCAATCACGAAAAGGTCGTATTCGAAGTCTGCCATGCCAAGCTCCTGTAGCGGGGGGCGATATGGGGCGGCGAGGCATGGCTTGCCAACCGCTTTTCGCGATTTGAGTGATCGGGCCGGAGATGCCGCCATTCCGGTGCCAACTGCACGGCAGCCGGATTGCCGCCCCGGCTGGCGGAACGTAATCGGAACCCAGGACATTCCCTGATGGAGACCGGCAATGAGAACTGCCCTTGCCCTCGCCGCGGCACTCTTGGCTTCAAGCCCTGCCTTCGCGGCAAAATCCGATCCGGCTTGCCCCGCCGGCAAGCTTCAGCGCGTGCGTGTCAGCGAGATCAGGCCGGGCGGATCGCTCGCCGGGTTCCGGGAAGCCTTTGGCCTTCACGCGCGCTGGTACGCCCAGCGCGGCTACCGGACGGACCGGCTCTCGATGTCCCCGGTGGTTGCCGAAAACGGCATGGGCCGCGGGCGCAAGGGGGCGGTCAGGGTGGTAACCATCCACACCGGGGTCAGCAACGTACCGCGTGAAAAGCAGGATGCGGCGTGGAAGGCCTTCGTCGCCAAATACAAGGAGAACAGCCGGATCGTCTCCACCACGATGACCTGCACCGATACTGCGCAGGGGTAACGCCGCAGGCTCAGTCTGCGACGATCGCTGCGCTCACCGCGCCGAGAACGCGGCAGGCGTCCCGCGGATCGAGCCGCACCTGCAGGCCGCGCTGGCCACCGTTGATATAGACCTGCGCTTCGGCCAGCGCAGCCGCCTCGATGGCCACGGGAACCGGACGCGGCTGTCCGAAGGGGCTGACCCCGCCCACCTTGTAGCCGCTCACCCGCTCGGCCTGCGGCACCGGCATCATCTGGGCTGACTTGCCGCCAAGCGCCGCGGCGAGGCGCTTCATCGAAAGCTCGCGATTGCTGGGCAGGATCGCGCAGGCAGGCTTGCCGTCGAGCAGCACCATCAGCGTTTTCAGCACCCGCGCTGGATCCTCGCCCAGCGCTTCGGCAGCTTGCAGACCCACCTTGTCCGCGCCGGGATCGTAGTCATAGGCGTGAACCGAATAGGCGATGCCGGCCTTGTCGAGCGCCTGCGTCGCCCGGGTAGCCCTGGCCATCAGCCAAGGCCTGCCGCAGCCAGCAGGGCGGTGGTGCTGGCATCGAAGCTGGCCCCGCCCGCGTCGATCGACCTGGCGATCTCCTTGCCCAGCTCCACGCCGAACTGGTCGAAGGAATTGATCCCCATCAGCACACCGGCAGCAAAGGTGCGGTGTTCGTGGAACGCGATCAGCGCGCCAAGCGTGGCGGCGTTGATCTCGTCGCACAGGATCGTCGCAGACGGCCGGTCGCCCGGATAGGCCCGCGCCGGATCGTCGCTCTCGCGCCCTGCCATCAGCGCGGCGCCCTGGGCAAAGCAATTCGTCAGCAGGGTGCGATGGTGGGCGGGATCGAGGGCGTCGCCCGGCTGGATCGCCGCGATGAAGTCGATCGGCGTGATCACCGTTCCCTGGTGAAGCAGCTGGAAGACCGCGTGCTGGGCATCGGTCCCCACGCCACCCCAGGTAATCGGCGCGGTCGGCCCGTCGACAGGCGAGCCGTCAGCCCGCACGCGCTTGCCGTTCGATTCCATCTCCAGTTGCTGCAGATAGCTGGGAAACAACCGCAGCCGCTCGTCGTAAGCAAAGACCGCGCGCGTCTGGCAGCCGCGCAGGCGGGTGTACATCAGGTCGCTGAAGGCGGCGCGCAGCGGCAGGTTTTCGGCCCCGTCCATGGTCAGGAAGTGGCGGTCCATCTCCGCCGCGCCATCAAGCAGCGAGGCAAATTCGTCCCACCCCAGCGCCAGGGCAACCGGGAAGCCGATCGAGGACCACAGCGAATAGCGCCCGCCAACCGACTCGCTGAAGGGCAATACGCGGGTTTCGTCGACGCCCCATTCCACCGCCTTGTCCGGCGAGGCGGTCAGGGCAATCACCCGGCCATAGGGATCGGCCACGCCGTTCTCGCCCAGCCAGGCGAGCGCCGATGCGGCATTGGTCATCGTCTCGATCGTGGTGAATGTCTTGGAGGCAACCGCCACCAGCGTCGTCGCCGGGTCGCAGCGCGCAAAGGCCGCTTCCAGCGCGCAGCCATCGATATTGGAAACGACATGGACATCGCACATCGCCCCGTCGCGGGTCAGCGCGTCGATCGCCAGAGCCGGGCCGAGCGCGGAGCCGCCGATGCCGATGTGGATCAGGTGCTTCACATCGCCCAGCAGGCCGCCGTGGATGGCCTCGACAAGGCTGCGCATGCGGGCATGGAGCGCGCCCGCCTCGTCAACCGCCTCCTCGCTGCCCACGCCGCGCTGCGCGGTGTGCTGGACCGCGCGATCCTCTGTCACGTTGATCCGCTCGCCGGAAAACAGGGCTGCGCGCCTGCCATCGAAGTCGCAGGCTTCAGCCAGGGCGGTAAAGCCGGACAGCAGGCCGGCATCGAGATGGGTCTTCGACCAGTCGAAACGGACCGGCCCTCCCGGCAGATCGAGCACCGCGGTAAGCGCATCGACCCGGCCGGCATCGGCGAAGAGTTCCGACAGCCGGCGTTTCGGCAGCGCTTCAAGCGCTTTCCAGGCCGTGCTTTCCGCTTCGTTCATCGCTGCCTCTTTCCTCTTGCGTCGCCCTGCCCTATGCCGCCCGCAAGCTGCCGTGCCAAGCCGGGACGCCTTCGTTCATCCCGGATAAAGCTTGTCAGGGCGACTGCTGTATTATAATTACAACACACTAATCCACGGGGCCTCATGACGACCGAACCCAACGCCAGCGAAACCTTGCCCGGGGACGGTGCCGCCGCGCCGGCCAAGCGTGAGAAGAAGGAAGACAGCTTTCCCGTTTTCCTGATCAAGCTGCTGCTGATCGTGCTGGTGTTCCGCAGCTTCATCCTTTCGCCGTTCAACATCCCCAGCGAATCGATGCTGCCCCGGCTGCAGAAGGGCGATTACCTGCTCGCCAGCAAGTGGTCCTATGGCTACTCGAAGTATTCGCTGCCGTTCAGCGCGCCGCTGATCCCGGGACGCCTGTTCGCCAGCCAGCCGGAACGCGGCGATGTCGCCATCTTCAAGGCCCCTCCGGGCAATGACGTCGATTACATCAAGCGTGTGATCGGCCTGCCGGGGGACCAGATCCAGATGATCGGCGGCGTGCTGCACATCAATGGCAAGGCAGTTGCCAAGGAGCGCATTGCCGACGCCCAGTATCCCGTCTCGCCCTACAACCAGTGCCACGAGATGTTCCGCAGCAAGCGCGAGGATGGCACGGACACCTGCCGCTATCCGCAGTACCGCGAAACGCTGCCCAACGGGGTGAGCTACAACGTGCTCGACCTTGGCCTTTACGCCGCCGATGACACGCAGGTATTCGTCGTGCCCGAAGGCCACCTGTTCATGATGGGCGACAACCGCGACAATTCCGAAGACAGCCGCTTCGATCCCGAAGCCGGCGGCGGCGTGGGCTTTGTTCCGCAGGAAAACCTGGTCGGCAAGGCGCAGGTCATGATGTTCTCGACCGACGGTTCCTCGTCCTGGCTGCTGCCCTGGACCTGGTTCACCGCCGCGCGCTGGGACCGCATCGGGGGCCGGATTTGAGCGAGCCTGCCCTTTCCCCGGAAACACGCGCATTCCTTGAAAAGCTCACCGGTGGCCCGCTTGGCGATGAAAGTCTCTGGCATGAAGCGCTGACTCACGGCAGCACGGGCGAGGCGCGGCATTACCAGCGGCTCGAATTCCTCGGCGATCGCGTGCTCGGCCTGTCGATTGCCGAATGGCTGCACGAACTGGGCACGGACAACGAAGGCCGGCTTTCCCAGCGGCTCAACGCGCTTGTCAGCCGCACGATGAACGCCGCGATTGCGCGCAAGATCGGCCTCGCCCCGCATATCCGGTTGGGCAAGCAGGCCAACGACGATGGCGGGCGCAACAGCGACAACATCCTGGGCGACGTCATGGAGGCGCTGCTCGGCGCCGGCTTCCTGACGCAGGGCTTTCCCGCCATGCGCGCACTGGTGCGCAAGCTCTGGTCGGAAGCGGTAACCGGCAAGGTCGGCCAGTCGAAGCACCCCAAGTCAGCGCTGCAGGAATGGGCGGCCGGAAACCGGCGGCGGATGCCCGAATATTACCTTGTCGAACGCTCGGGCCCGGATCATGCGGCGCGCTTCACCGTTGAAGTTCGCATCCACGCCGTGGGCGAAGCACGCGCCGAAGGCAGCAGCAAGCAGGAGGCCGAAACCCAGGCCGCCGCAGAATTCCTCAGGAGGTTCGGATGACCCAGCACTGCGGACTCGTCGCCGTTATCGGCGCGCCCAATGCGGGCAAGTCCACCCTCGTCAATGCACTCGTCGGCCAGAAGGTCGCCATCGTCTCGGCCAAGGCGCAGACCACGCGCGCCCGGCTGATGGGGATCGCGCTGGAAGGGGAAGCGCAGATCATCCTTGCCGATACGCCGGGCATTTTCGATCCCAAGCGACGGCTTGACCGTGCGATGGTTTCCGCGGCCTGGGAAGGCGCGCAGGAAGCCGATGCGATCCTGCTGGTAGTCGATGGCCGCAAGAAGAAGCGCGAGTACCTCCAGTCGATCCTGGAGAGCCTGTCCGGCCGGCCCGAGCGCAAGATTCTCGTGCTCAACAAGGTCGATGAAACCGCCAAGGAACCGCTGCTCGTGGCCGCGCAGGAACTTGCCGGCGACGGCCAGTTCGACGAGGTGTTCTTCGTTTCCGCCCTGACCGGCGATGGCGTGCCGCAGCTCAAGAAGCGGCTGGCCGAACTGATGCCCGAAAGCCCATGGCACTATCCCGAAGACCAGGTCTCCGACGCCAGCGAACGCCTGCTGGCCTGCGAAATCACCCGCGAGCAGATTTACCGCCAGCTTCACGACGAGCTGCCCTACGATTCCATCGTGCGGCCCGAAAGCTACAAGACGCGTCCCGATGGCTCGGTGGAAATCCACCAGCAGATCGTCATCGCCCGCGACAGCCAGAAGGGCATCGTCCTTGGCAAGGGGGGCAGCAAGCTGAAGTCCATCGGTGAGGCCGCCCGCAAGGAGCTGGCCGAACTGCTGGGCCAGAAGGTCCACCTGTTCCTCCACGTCAAGGTCGACGAACGCTGGGAGGATGACAAGGAAATCTACGAGGAAATCGGGCTGGACTGGGTGAAGTAAGCCCCCTTTGCCTGCCCCCGGCATAGGTGTTATTTCTCTCCTCGCCCGGCTTGGGGGAGATGGTGGATGAACCAGTATCACTATGTCGTGATTGTCCTGTTTGCGATCTTTGTCCTGCTTGACCATTTCGGCAAGGGACACCGGCTGGATGACGTGCCTTACTGGCGGGCGATGGGCGTGTTTTCCGCCATCCTCTATTTCACCATCCTCACCTACGCGCCGTTCCTGTGGGACGGGCTGCTGGGCCAATACCGCCTGATCCCGGCAGACAAGTTGCCGTTCTGGGTGCAAGTTGTCGGCGGGTTCCTCGTCTTCGAGCTGGGCGTCTACCTGTGGCATCTGGGCCTGCACAAGATCCCCGGCCTATGGCGCTTCACCCATCAAATGCACCATGCGGCCGAACGGGTGGACATCTGGGGCGCGTTCTATTTCCACCCGCTCGACATGGTTGGCTGGGCGCTTCAAGGGTCGCTCTCGCTGGTATGGGTCTTCGGGCTTTCGGCCGAAGCGGCCTTCATCGTTGCTGTTGCCGCGACCATCCCCACCATGTTCCAGCATACCAACCTTCGCACCCCCGTGTGGCTCGGCTATGTCCTCCAGCGGCCCGAAAGCCATTCGATCCACCACCAGCGCGGGGTGCACGCCTACAATTATGGCGACATTCCCCTGTTCGACATCATCTTCGGAACCTTCAAGAATCCCAAGGATTGGGAGGCAGAAGCCGGGTTCCACAAAGGCTCGACCAACAAGGTCGGCAAGATGCTGGCGTGCCAGGAAATCTGAACAGAAATCGTTTGAAGGGATCGTTCCGCCGATGATGAAGGCACTCCTGATTGGCCTTGGCAGCGTGAGTGCGTTCGCCCTTGCCGCGCCTGTCGTGGCCAAGCCGGTGCCCCGCAATGCCCATTACGTCGCCATGGGATCGTCCTATGCCGCCGGAACGGGCCTCGGCGGGATCAAGCCGGGCACGCCCCAGCGCTGCGGCCGCAGCCCGAAGAGCTATTCCAGTCTCGTCGCAGAGCGGCTGAAGCTCGATTACGATGACCAGACCTGCGGCGGGGCGACCACGGCGCATATCCTGGGCCCGTGGAACGAGCTTGCCCCGCAGATCGACGCCGTGAAGGCGAATACCCGGCTGGTTACGATCACCATCGGCGGGAACGACCTGGGCTATGTGATGAACCTGATGCTGGGTTCGTGCCCGCCGGGCGGCATGATGGTCCAGGGGACCGCCCGCGCCTGCTCCGCTCTGCGCCCGCCTGCGACGGAGGCCTATGCCAAGCTGGAGGGCAACCTGCGCAGGATCGTGCAGGAAATCCGCCAGCGCGCGCCCAAGGCCCGCGTGATCTTCGTGCAATACGTCAAGCTGGTGCCCGATACCCCGTGCGAAGTGCTGGGGCTCACGCCTGAGGGGGCGATCCTCAACCGCGAGATTGGCGAGCGCCTGGCCGCCGTCACCGCCCGGGCAGCAGAGGCCGAAGGGGCCGAGGTGCTCGCCGCGCAAGACCTATCTCGCCAGCATACCGCCTGTGATGCCGCACCGTGGAGCGTGGGGCCCAAGCCCACCGGCCCCGATGGCAACGCATCATGGCATCCGACCGTTGCCGGCCATGCCGGGATTGCCGATGCGCTGGTGAAAATGCTGCGCCGCTAGCGCAGCTTGGCAATCCCGATACCGTCCAGCTTGGCCCGCTCCTTGGTCGATTCCTCGGAGCGGTTCAGCGCCTTGGCAATTTCCTTGAGGCCCTTGCCCTTGCCGGCGAGCGTGCGCAGCTTGGCCACCTCTTCGGCCTTCCAGGGCTGGCGGTGCTTTTCGAACTTTTCGGCCATCACTCGGCCTTTTTCTTGGCAGCGGGCTTCTTGGCGGCGGGCTTCTTGGCCGGGGCTTTCTTCTTGGCGGGAGCCTTCTTCTTCGCGCCTTTCTTGGCCGGGCCCTTCGCCGCCTTCTCGGTGATCAGCGTGATCGCCTCTTCCTCGGTCAGATCTTCGGGCTTCTTGTCACGCGGCAAGGTGGCATTGGTCGTGCCGTCCGTCACATAGGGGCCGTAACGACCGGCCATCAGCTTCATCTCGCCCCCGCTTTCCGGGTGCGGGCCGAAGGTCTTGAGCGGTTCGGCCGCCGCGCGTGCGCCCCGGCCGCCGCCGTTCGCCGCCTCGGCCAGCTTGGCAACCGCCATGTTCATCCCCGTCTCGAAGATTTCGGCCGTTCCGCGCAGCTTGGCGTACTTGCCATTGTGGGCGAGGTACGGACCATAACGCCCGAGACTTGCGGTGATTGGCTCACCCGTTTCCGGATGATTGCCGATCGTGCGCGGCAGGCTGAGCAGCTTGACCGCCCAATCCAGGTTCAGTTCGCCAATGTCCTTGGGAATGGACGAACGCTTCGCCTCCTTGCCGCTGCCCATTTCGATATAGGGACCGAAACGGCCCGCCTTGCGATTGATCGCCTCGCCCGTTTCGGGGTGCTTGCCGATCTCGCCATCCGCTCCGTCGCCCGATCCGCCCGGCTGGGCGAACTTGCGGGTATATTTGCATTCCGGATAGTTGGAACAGGCAACGAAGGCCCCGAACCGCCCGCCGCGCAGGGCCAGCCGGCCCACGCTGCACTGTGGGCACTGGCGCGGATCGTGGCCATCGCCCTTGTCCGGGAACAGGTAGTCGGACAGGAACTCGTCCAGCGCTTCGGTCACTTCCGAAGGCTTGCGCTCCATCACCTCGTCGGACTTCGGCTTGAAGTCCTTCCAGAACTTGGCGAGCAGTTCCTTCCAGTTCTCGCGCCCGCCCGATACGTCATCGAGCTCATCTTCCATCCCTGCGGTGAAATCGTAAGCGACATAGCGCGGGAAGAAGCGTTCGAGAAATGCAGTGAGAAGTCGGCCCGATTCTTCTGCGAAGAAACGATTTTTCTCGGTCCTGACGTAGTTGCGGTCCTTCAGGACCTGCAAGGTGGCGGCATAGGTGGAGGGACGGCCGATGCCCAGTTCCTCAAGCTTCTTCACCAGGCTCGCCTCGGAATAGCGCGGCGGCGGCTGGGTGAAGTGCTGGTTCGCCTCTACCCCCTGCTTGGCCGGCATATCGCCCTTGTTCAGTACGGGCAGCAGACCGCTTTCATCCTCGTCCTCGCCCGGCTTCTGGTCGAGCGTTTCGTCATAGACGGCAAGGAAGCCGGGGAACTTCACGACCTGGCCGGTCGCGCGCAGCTCGTGCCGCCCGGTCGCCTCGCGCAGGGTTACCGTGGTCCGTTCGATCGAGGCAGAGGCCATCTGGCTGGCGATGGCGCGCTTCCAGACCAGCTCGTAGAGCCGCGCCTCATCGCCGCTGCCGAAGCTGTCGCGCGTGAAATCGGTTGGCCGGATAGCTTCATGCGCTTCCTGAGCATTTTTCGCCTTGGTCTCGTAATGACGCGGTTTTTCCGGCAGGTAATGCCCCTTGTACCGGTCATTGATCGCCGCCCGGGCCGCCTGGATGGCGCTGGGATCCATCTGCACGCCATCGGTACGCATGTAGGTGATCGCCCCCGCCTCGTAGAGGCTCTGCGCCACGCGCATGGTGTGGCTGGCCGAGAAGCCAAGCTTGCGCGCCGCTTCCATCTGCAGGGTCGAGGTGGTGAACGGCGGCCAGGGGTTGCGCCGGGTGGGACGCACATCGACATCCTCCACGCGGAAGGCCCCCGCTTCGACCGCAGCCTTGGCCCGCTCTGCCGAACCGGCATCGCCAAGGCTCAGCTTGTCGAGCTTCTCCCCGTCGAACCGCACCAGACGTGCCGGAAAACGGGTACCGTCATGTTCAAGCTGGGCCAGGACCGACCAGTATTCCTGCGGCTTGAACACCTCGATCTCGCGCTCGCGCTCGCAGATCAGGCGCAGCGCCACCGATTGCACGCGCCCTGCGCTCTTGGCACCCGGCAACTTGCGCCACAGCACTGGCGAAAGGGTGAAGCCGAACAGGTAATCGAGCGCGCGGCGGGCAAGGTAGGCATCGACCAGGTCCTGATCCAGCTCGCGCGGCTGGGTCATCGCCTTGGTTACGGTCTCCTTGGTGATGGCGTTGAAGGTTACGCGCTGGACGTCCTTGGGCAGCGCCTTGCGCTTGGCCAGCAGCTCGCGCACGTGCCAGGAGATAGCCTCGCCCTCGCGGTCAGGGTCAGTGGCGAGGATCAGGCGGTCCGCTCCCTTGGCGGCATCGGCGATGGCCTTAACCTGCCGCTGCTTGTCGCCGTAAAGCTCCCAGTCCATCGCGAAGTCCTCGTCCGGCCGCACCGAACCGTCCTTGGGCGGCAGGTCGCGAACGTGACCGTACGAGGCGAGAACCTTGTAGTCCTTGCCGAGATACTTCTCGATGGTTTTGGCCTTGGCGGGGGATTCGACGATGACAAGCTGCATGGCGCTGAACGGACTTTCCTACGCGTATGTGTACACGCGCGAGGGTGAGAGGTTCGGCGTGGCTCCGTCAAGCCACTCGCTGGAACTGCGTCGGTGCTTCTGGCATAGGCGCCGGCGATGAGCGCAAACCCTCCCGAACTCGATCAGGCCTTGCGGATATTCTCCGCCGGGCAGCGCCCGCAGGCGGTGACCATGATCGAGGGGCTGGTGGCACGCGGCATGCCGCAGGCGATGCTGCTGCTGGGCCACATGAAATGGGGCGGACACATCGCGCAGGATCCTGTCGGCGCGCGCCGGCTGTACGAGCGGGCCGGCAGTGCCGGGTCGCACGACGGAGCCGTGGCGGCGACCAACCTGCTGGCCAGCGGCATTGCCGGTGAGCGCAACTGGCTGGCGGCGCTGGAACGCCTGAAGTCCGAGGCGGCAAGCGACCCGGCCCGCAAGGCGGCGCTGGACCTGCTCGGGGCGATGGAACTGGACGCATCGGGCAACCCGCAGAGCCTGCCCGATGGCGATGTGTTGAGCGACAGCCCGCAGGTGACGCTTTACCGCGGCGTCTTCAGCCCGGCCGAGTGCGCCTATGTGCTCAAGATCGCCGAGCCGGGATATCAGCCTTCGATGGTGTACAATGCCCAACGCCAGCTGGTGCGCGATCCGATCCGCAGTTCCGATGGCTCGGTGCTGCACTGGCTGATCGAGGACCCGGCGATCCATGCCCTCAACCGCCGGCTGGCGTCGCTGGCCGGCCTGCCGCCTGAGAACGGCGAAGCGGCGCAGGTACTGCGCTACAATCCGGGGCAGGAATACAAGCCGCACCACGATTTCGTCCGTGCCGCAGAAAACCAGCGCACGATGACCGCGCTGGTCTGGCTCAACGATGGCTATGACGGCGGCGAGACGGCGTTCCTGCGAACCGGCCTCAAAGTGAAGGGACGCAAGGGCGATGCGGTGGTTTTCCGCAACACCCAGCCCGACAGCAGCCTGGACCCGATGAGCGAACACGCCGGCATGCCGGTGAAGCGCGGCACCAAGCTGCTTTACAACCGCTGGATCCGGGAAGCGCGCTGGCAGCCCTGAGCGAGCGCTGGCGCCCTATCCTGCCAGGCTGACCCGTCCGGCGGCATGGCGCAGCAGCCGGCCAGCCAGTTCCAGTTCCAGCAGGGCAAGCTGGACTTCGGCCGCAGAAGCGCCCGACTGGCGGATCAGTTCATCGACCGAGACCGGGGCAATCGTCAGCAGGCTGGCGATGTCGGCAGGCTGGGCGGGTTCCGCTTCGGCACGGTAGAGCGGAATGTCCTGGCTCTCGCGGAAGCGGCTGCGCGGCGCGCCGGTGAAGCCCTGGAGCAGTTCGATCACGTCTTCGGGGCGCTGCACCAGCACCGCACCATCGCGGATCAGCTGGTTGCAGCCGTGGCTGCGGCTGTCGAGCGGCGATCCGGGAATGGCCATGACCTCGCGCCCGAACTCGCCCGCCAGCCGCGCGGTGATAAGCGAGCCGCTTTTTGGCGCGGCCTCCACCACCAGAGTACCCGCGGCCATCCCGGCGATGATCCGGTTGCGTGCGGGGAAGTGCCGGGCCAGCGGCTCGGTGCCGCAGGGCTGCTCGGCAATCAGCAGGCCGTCGCGAGCGACCTCTTCCTGCAGGGCGGCGTGCTCCGGCGGGTAGGAAATGTCGATGCCGCTGGCGATCACGCCCACCGTGCCCCCGCCGCTGGCCGCGCCGGAAAGCGCGCCCTTGTGCGCGGCGCCATCGATCCCGCGCGCCAGGCCGGAAACGATCGTGCAGCCCTGCCCCGCAAGCGCGGCGGCAAAATCGCGCGCCAGCTTCACCGCCGCTGCCGAGGCATTGCGCGCGCCGACAATGGCGACGCAAGGCCGCGATGCCAGCGCGGCATCGCCCCGCACCGTCAGGATCGGCGGTGCACCGTCGCATTCCGCCAGCAGCGCGGGATAGTCCGCCGAATCGTGGAACAGGTAGCGCGCCCCTGCCCGCCGCACCGCTGCAACCTCTGCCTCGATGCGGTCTGCGGGAGCGGCCCGGTATCGCGCCCCGCCCCGCGCCGCGAGATCGGGCAGCGCCTCAAGCGCGGCGGAGGCAGTGCCGAAACGGCGCAGCAGCTGGGCATAGCTGACCGGCCCGACATTGGGCGAGCGCAACAGGCGGATGCGGGCAAAGGCCTCGTCCTGCGAAAGGTCGAGCGCCGGGGCCACGCTCATCCCTTGGAGCCTACCTTCGGTTCGGTGCCGGCGCGCAGGCGGGCGATATTGGCCCGGTGCAGCCACAACACGAGCAGGGCGAGGATTGCCAGCGCAGGCACATAGTCACCCAAGCCGAAGGCCAGGGCAGCAAGCGGCGCAGAGACGGCCGCGCTCATCCCCGAAAGCGACGAGATGCGGGTGATGGCAAGCATGCCGAGCCAGACCACGGCGTAAACGAGGCCGATCTGCCAGCCGAGACCCAGAGACACGCCCATGAGCGTGGCCACACCCTTGCCGCCGCGAAACTTGAGCCAGACCGGGAAGCAGTGCCCGATTACCGCGGCAAGCCCGCCAAGCGCCGGATCGCCGCCGGGAAGCTCGCCAGCCAGCCAGACCGCGGCAAAGCCCTTCGCCAGGTCAAGCAGGAGGGTTGCTGCCGCAAGCCCCTTGCGCCCCGTGCGCAGCACGTTGGTGGCGCCGATATTTCCCGAGCCGATCGAGCGCAGGTCCCCCGCACCGGTCAGCTTCGTCAGGATCAGGCCGAAGGGCACCGATCCCAGCAGGTAGCCCGCGATGAGCGTTGGCAGCACGGCATTCAGGTCCATCGATTTCCCCCGTTTCCGCACAGCCCCTTAGCGCCTTCGCTTGCATTCGCGCAGCGGAAAAATAGGTATGCGGCCGATATGGCTCATTCTCCCGATCCCGCCGCCCCGGTGCTGCTGTTCGATTCCGGCGTCGGCGGGCTATCCGTGCTGGCAGAGCTCAGAAAGGTGCTGCCCGAGGCACCGGTGATCTATGCCGCAGACCTTGCCGGCCTGCCCTATGGCGAGAAAAGCGAGGCGGAGATTGCCGCGCGCGTCTGCGGATTGCTGGGTCGCCTGTCCGAACGATACCAGCCGCGGCTGATCTGCATCGCCTGCAACACCGCCTCGACCATTGCCCTCGCCATGGTGCGCGATGTGCTGGAAGTGCCGATCGTCGGCACGGTCCCGGCGATCAAGCCCGCTGCGGAAATGACGCGCACCGGAGTGATCGGCCTGCTGGGAACGGCGGCCACGATCCGCCAGCCCTATGTCGACCGGCTGGAGGTGGAATTCGCCAAGGGGAAGACCCTGCTGCGCCATGCCGCCCCCGAACTGGTCGGTGCGGCAGAGGCCAAGCTGCGCGGGGAACCCGTGGACAGCGCCGTTTTCATGCGGGCTGCCGAGGGCTTGCGCCGCCAGCCCGGAGCTGAGCGGATCGATACGGTGGTGCTGGCATGCACCCATTTCCCGCTCGTGAAGGATGAGCTGGCGCAGGCTTTCGGCCCGCAGGTGCACTTCATCGACGGGGCAGCGGGGATTGCCCGTCGGATCGCCGCCCTTACTGCCGGCCAGCAATTCACCCGCCCTGACCCCGACTGCGCCCTGCTGACCGGCAAGGACACTGCCCTTGCCGATGCGCTGGCACCGGCCTTCGGGAAGTTCGGGATTTCCCGGATCCTCATGCTATAGGCAGGGGGCAAATGACCCGTCGCATCAACCTGTTGCTGCTTGCCTTGCTGCTGATCCTCGGCGGCCCGGTGTGGTACCTGCTGCTCGACACCAGCCCGTGGCGAGTTCCGCCGAAAGACCTGCGACTGGCAGAAGCGCGTCGCCTTGCCGAGGCGATGCCCGGTCCCCGGCCTGAGCGCATCAGCCTCGACATCGTTGCGTGGAAGCGTGTGCCCGGCAATCTCTTTGCTGCAGGATCGGGCTTCAAGCGGCGTCTGATCGCGGTGATGGCCTTCCGCCTCGATGTGCCCGGCAGGCCGCCGATCATGATCGATAGCGGCATGACCCGCGCCTATGCGGACGAACTGGGCATGGAAGCCTTTGACGAACCGGCACAGGCCCGCGTCAACAAGTCGCTGCGCGAAGCCGGGACCATCCTGTTCACGCATGAGCATGCCGATCACCTCGGCGGGCTGGCCGCACTGGCGGGGGCCGAAGGGGGCGCGCCGCTGTTGTCGCGCGTGATGCTCAATCCCGCGCAGGCAGCAGCCACGACGAGGCCCTCGTCCTTCCTGCCCTGGCCGCAGGGAACGGCCATTGCCCCGCGCATCGGCGCTGCCGGCCCGCAAGCCGTTGCGCCGGGCGTCGTAGTGATCCCCACGCCGGGCCACACCCCCGGATCGCAGATGATCTATGTCCGCCTGGCGAGCGGCAAGGAGTACCTGTTCGCCGGGGACACGGCAGTCCTGGTGATGAACTGGCAGCAGGAGCGCCCGCCCTCGCGGCTGCTTTCGGACCGCCTCGTCCCGCAGGACCGCGCCGCGATGGTAGGCTGGCTGCGCGCCTTGAAGGCGGAGCATCGCGGCACCCCCGCGCTGGCGATCGTTCCGGGGCACGATTCCGATTGGATCCTCGATCCCGGTAACGGCATGGGCTTCCAGCGGATCGGCGACTGAACGCTACACAAAGTTTCTGGCAACCGGGGCGCGGATCGTCTAAAGGCGCGCCATTTGACGGGCCAGCTATCTGGCCGACAAGGACAGCGGCGCGTGAATTACGACAAGATTTTCGATGCAGCGATCGAGCGACTCCACTCCGAAGGTCGCTATCGCGTTTTCATCGATATCCTCCGGAACAAGGGTGCCTACCCCAACGCGCGCTGCTTTGCCGGTCATAACGGGCCCAAGCCGATCACCGTCTGGTGCTCGAACGATTACCTCGCCATGGGGCAGCACCCCAAAGTGATCGAGGCGATGGAACAGGCGCTGCACGATGTCGGCGCCGGTTCGGGCGGCACCCGCAACATCGGCGGCAACACCCATTACCATATCGAGCTTGAGGCCGAACTGGCCGACCTGCACGGCAAGGAAGGCGCGCTGCTGTTCACTTCGGGCTATGTCTCGAACGACGCGACGCTCTCCACCCTCGCCAAGATCCTTCCCGGCTGCGTGATCTTCTCGGACGAGCTCAACCACGCCAGCATGATCGCCGGCATCCGCAATTCTGGCGCCGAAAAGAAGGTGTTCCGCCACAACGATCTTGAACACCTGGAACAGCTGCTGGCCGAAACCGATCCGGACGTGCCCAAGCTGATCGCCTTCGAAAGCGTCTATTCGATGGATGGCGATATTGCGCCGATCCACGCCATTTGCGACCTGGCGGACAAGTACAACGCGCTGACCTATATCGACGAGGTTCACGCCGTTGGCATGTACGGCCCGCGCGGCGGCGGCATCACCGATCGCGACGATGCGGCCAAGCGCATCACCATCATCGAAGGCACGCTGGGCAAGGCTTTCGGCGTAATGGGCGGCTATATCGCAGCTGATCGCAAGATCATCGACGTGATCCGCTCCTATGCCCCCGGCTTCATCTTCACCACCTCGCTCAGCCCGGTGCTGGTCGCGGGCGTGCTCGCCTCGGTCCGCCACCTCAAGAGCTCGAGCGTTGAGCGCGATGGCCAGCAGGCCGCCGCCGCCTTCCTGAAAAAGAGCTTCGCCGATGCCGGCCTGCCGGTGATGCCCAGCACCACCCACATCGTGCCGCTGATGGTCGGCGATCCGGTGCGCGCCAAGCAGATCAGCGACATCCTGCTCGCCGAATACGGCGTCTATGTGCAGCCAATCAACTTCCCCACCGTGCCGCGCGGAACGGAGCGCCTGCGCTTCACCCCCGGGCCTTCGCACAGCGAAGCGATGATGCGAGAACTGACTGAAGCGCTGGTCGAAATCTGGGAACGGCTGGAACTGAAGCTCGCCGCCTGAAGGCGGGATTGCTCCGTTTCGGGGCCGCATCAGTTTACAATGGACCTTCCATGAAAAAGCGATAGGCTCCCCCATCGCCCTGACGGGTCGTGCCTGCAGGGCTGGTGTCGCAACCGGGATATGGGAGGGGATGATGGCCGAAAACTGGGCCGCCGACGTCAGGAAATATGCGCCTGACGCAGACGAAAGCATAATCGCCGGAATCGTCAGGTACTGCGGGATCGCGCTGCGAAATCGCGATTCGGCGCTGGTGAGCTTCTCCGATCCCACCGAACTCGCCCGGGTGCGCACCAATTACCTGAAGAAGAAGCTGGGCCTTTCCCTTGCCGACGATGTGCTGGACGAAGCCATTGCCAAGGTTGGCGCGGCGATGAAGGGCGATCGCACGAAGAACCGCGTCACGGTCTATTACCTGCTGGCCCGGGACTTCGACAAACTCGGCCTGTTCGCGAAGAAGCCGGGGGCGAAGGCCCCAGCTGCGCCCAAGGCAAAGGCCAAGCCGGAGAAGGCAAAGGCACCGGCCAAGACAGCTTCCGCCAAGGCCGCCACTCCAAAGGCTGCACTGGGCAAAACCCCAGCTGCGAAGGCGCCTGCCGCAAAGGCGGAAAAGCCCGCGAGCGCCACGAAGGTTGCGGCCAGCAAGGCAGCACCGGCAAAAGCCACGACGGCCAAGGCTGACACGGCCAAGGCGACAGCCACGAAGGCCGCACCGGCCAAGGCAACGCCCGCTGCAAAGGCGGCAAAGGCTACGCCTGCCAAGATCGCCGCCGAACCGAAGGCCGCAGCCAAGGCCCCGGCAAAGAAGAAGGCCGCCCCTGCCAAGGCTGCTGCTGGCGCAGCGGGTGTCGCCACGCTGGCGAGCCTTGGCACTAAGAGCAGGAAAGCCGCAAAAGCTACAGTCGATACCAGCGAAGCGGCCGTCACTGCTGCTGCCGCCACCGCGACCAAGGTCGCGGCTGTCGCAGCAGGCGCGGCGGGTGCCGTCGCGGCAACCGCAGGCAGCGTTGCAGCCAAGACGGCCGATACCGCGGGCAATGCCCTTGCCGGAGCGGCAGACCTTGCCGGCAGTGTCGCCTCGGGCGCGGCAGAGGCGGTTGAAAAGGCCGGTGCCGCTGTCGCCGGCGTGGCTGGTGCGGCAACTGCCGGAATGGCTGGGCTGGCATCGGGCGCAGGCGATGCCGTGCAAGGCCTGCTGGGCGATGAGGATCGCGAAGGTGGTTCAATGAACTGGCTGTGGTGGCTGTTGCTCCTGCTGCTGCTCCTGCTGGCGATCTGGTGGTTCTTCCTGCGCAGCCCGGCGGTCAGCACAGAGGCCGATGCCCCTGCCGTGAACGCAGCCGCGGCCGGCGCTGCGGCAGCCCTGCCCGCCGCATTCGCTTCCGCCCCTGCGGAAGGCCAGGCAGCCATTCCTTCGGGCGAGGGCGTGACGGTGGAAATGCGCGAGGGCAAGCCGGTGGTGAAGGTCTATTTCAGCACGGGCCAGACCACGGCTCCGGCGGCACTCACCGAAGCGGCAGGCGGCCTGAAGGCCTATCTTGATGCCAACACCGGGGCCGCGCTCGCCGTTTCGGGCTACAACGACACCAGCGGCAATGCGGCGGCCAATGCCAGGCTTTCCAAGGAACGCGCACAGGCGGTGAAGGCGGCGCTGCTGGCGGCGGGTGCTCCCGAAGCTGCCGTCACCCTCGTGAAACCGGAAAACACGACCGACACCAGCGTTCCCGCCGCAGCGGCGCGCCGGGTGGAAGTTTCGGTGAAGTAATCGGCATGGAGGGTGGAAGCCGCTGCGCTTCCGCCCTTCCCCCCGCCCGGCCAATTGCCTAGGCAGGCTCCGCGATGGAGCTGAACCCGATCTACGCCCGGATGGGCATCACCATTTTCGAAAAGATGTCCGCGCTGTGCCGCGATGGCTCGCGCATCAACCTTGGCCAGGGATTTCCCGACGATAGCGGCCCGCGCGAACTGATCGAGGCAGCGGCCCGGGCGCTTCGCGACCGATCCAACCAGTATCCCCCCAGCCCCGGCGTGCCCGAACTGCGCGATTCCGTGGCCGAATTCTATCGCCAGCGGCAGGGCCTTGACCTCAATCGCGACAACATCCTTGTCACCTCGGGGGCGACCGAAGGCATCGCCGTGTCCATCCTCGCCACGGTGAACCCCGGCGATGAAGTGCTGATCTTCAATCCGGCCTTCGATGTCTATGCGCCGATGGTCCGCCGCGCAGGCGGCGTGCCCGTGTTCATTGACCTTCTGCCCCCGCAGTGGACTTACGATCGGGCGCGCATCGAGGCGGCAATAACGTCGCGCACGCGGGTGATGCTGCTGAACGATCCACTCAACCCCACCGGCACCTGCGCGAGCGAGGCGGAACTGGCGATGCTGGCGGACATTTGCCTCGCGAATGACCTGATCGCCATCTGCGACGATGTGTGGGAAGCGGTTCGCTTTGACGGGCGCCCGCACCGCTCGCTCTTCTCGATGCCGGGAATGGCGCAGCGGTCGGTGAAGATCGGATCGGCCGGAAAGATCTTTGGTCTCACCGGCTGGAAGATCGGCTGGCTCTGCGCGCAACCGCCGATTGCCCAGGCCCTAGCCCGCGCCCACCAGTTCATCACCTTCACCACGCCGCCTGCCCTGCAATATGCGGTGGCCGAGGGGCTGGCGATGGATGGCGTGATCGACGCGCGAAATGAAGGCTGGAACCCCGGCCGCACCGTGCTTTCCGCCTGCCTGCGCGATGCCGGCTTTGCCGTGCTGGAAAACAGCGCAACCTGGTTCACCTGCATCGACCTGCCGGCATCGGGCATCACGCTGGCGGACGAGGACTTTGCCGAAGCTCTGGTCAATCACGGCGGCGTGGCGACCATTCCGGTGTCGGCCCTGTGCGAAGGCGGCGGCGTGAAAACCGTGCTGCGCCTGTGCCACGCCAAGCCCGAAAGCAGCCTGCGGGAGGCAGTGCAGCGCATGGCAGCGTTCCGCGCGAGCCTGTGACGCCGGGCGCTGTCCTACACGCCCCGCGCAGCGTATAACCGGCAGGCTCCTTGACATCGTCGATCCTGCCGCGCGTTCCCGGGCGAACGACAGCGCCGCTTTTTTATTTTTCCCTGCGACAAATGCGCACTGCAACCACCCGATACCCGCAGGAACGCTGGGCTGAAGGCTTGCCGCGCGAGGTTGACACGGTGTCAACCTTGTCAACCTCACGAGCAATGGATCAGCGCACGACCCGTGCCTCCCAGTCTTCCGGCAGGGCGATCTTCTTCGCCACCGGGAAGCCCAGATAGCCGTTGTGCGCGAAGGCATAGGCATTCGTGCGCAGCGGATCGCCGGAAACCAGCACCATGAACTCGTCCGGCCGGGTAACGATCGGCACGAGCCGCTTGGGATCGTCGCTTTCGGCAAAGTCCGCCGGCAGGCGCCCCAGCATGACCTGATGCTTAAGGCTGCCGATCTTGAACTCGGTCCAGACGTTCATCATCTGCTCGACCCGGCCAGCTTCCATGCGGGCATTGTCGAACAGGTACTGCTTTACGTCGTCCTTGCTCCAGCCGGCCTTGGCGATGGTTTCGGCCAGGATCGGGCTGAGCACCAGCGCCGGTCGCAGGGTGCCGAACGTCAGCCCGCCGACGGTGAAGGATATCTCCCAGCCGGTTTCCTTGGCCACGCCATCCGCCAGATAGGGCATCATCGCCTCGGGCGTTGCCCCGGTGACAGACGGCATGACATCGCCGCCCGTCATGCGGGTGATGGTGACGGTGTTGTCGCCCGTGGCAAAGCCCATGTCCTCGGCGTTCGACGGCCAGCCGATGGCGGCCAGCGCGTCCTCGTTCTCCGCCAGCACCACGCGGAAGGTATTGCCGAAGCAGCCCTTGTCCGTCTTGTGCAGGCGGAAGCCGGCGATGTTGCGCAAGGCAAGCCGCCAGAAACGGCCGACCGAGGTGTTCGGCTTGAACCCGTCGCGCAGCACGCCCTGGGTGTAGTTGAAGCCAAGCTGCTTGATGATCGGCCCGTTGAGGATGATCAGCGTTTCCGAACCCGGCGTGTTGCCCGAATGCTCCACGCCATACATCGGATCGGCCATGGCCTCGCCCAGGGCGATCAGGATCGGCATGTATTCCGGTCGGCACCCGGCCATCACGCCGTTCACCGCGATCGACCAGATCGTCACTGCGCGGCTTTCCGGCAGGACGATGCCCAGCGTCTCATCCGGATCGCGGTCGGTGTAGCTCAGGAACTCGGCGATCTTCTCGGGCGTTGGCGGAACGATGGGCAGACCGTCGCTCCATTCGCGCTCGTAGAAGAAATCGTTCACCTCCTCGAAGCTGCCGGTGAACACGACATCGCGCGATCCCGGCTCGTCTTCCAGCACCACCTCGTCCGGCTGGACGGTGAGGTTGGCGATCACTTCGGCAGCCGTAACCTCCACGGCGTTGCGGCGAATCTCCTCGACCGACTGCGCACCGGGATGGCCGACGATCGTCGCCACCGGCAAGTTGGGATAGCCCAGCCCCATGCGCGTCGCATAGGCCTGACTCATGAACCCTTCGCATACCAGCGAAGCGGTCGGCACTCCGGCTTTTTCACATGCCTCGCTGGCCCGCAACACGGCGGGCGTGCAAGAACCTCAGCAGGCCATACTTGTTATGGCCGCGTCCACCCCTAGCTCCTTGAAGCGCTGGGGCAGCGAGGCGAGAATTTCGCGTTCGCTCTGGCCGTGGATATTGCCGAATTCCCGCCAGGAAATGAACTTCACGTCCGGATAGGTCTCGCGAAGCTTACCTTCCAGCGCGTCGTAGATCTCGTCACCGGCAAAGAGGAAATCCCACAACTGGGCCACCGTCTTGCCATTGAGCGTATCGAGCCGCCGCGCCAGCTTGCGGACCTTCAGCCGCCGCTCTCCGGACGGCCAGACGACCGAGTACTGGCCTTCCTTGCTTGCCATCGTCTATCCTCTCACTTGCTTCCCGACAGGAAGCGGTGCGCTGCCTCGGCCGCGCTCACGCCTTCTGCCATTGCTTCGATCCCGGTGCCACCGAAACCCGCACGCGCGGCCCCGGCCAGGAAAATGCGCGGGTCGCCGCCCGCACAGGCGGCAACCAGCGGGTTGGCCGTGTCGATCCCGATAAAGGGGAATACGCCATCGCAGGCCAGCTCACTGACCTCTCCGCTGCGCAGGTTGCGCAGGGCAAGGCCCGTAACCTTCATGTCGCCGTGGATGGCGGTTACCTCGCTATCCCAGACGAACCGCACGTTATCGCGGGCATCCAGCTTGTCGATGTGCTCGCGGCGCGCCTTCAGGGGGCTTCGGCAGACCATGGTCACCTGCCCGGCCACCCGGGAAAGGGTCATCGCCTCGTGCACGGCACCATCACCGCCACCGATCACCGCAACATGCTTGCCGCGATAGAACCCGCCATCGCAGGTGGCGCAGCGCGATACGCCGCGGCCGGCAAATTCTTCTTCGCCCGGAACGCCCAGCTTGCGGAGCGAGCCGCCGGTGGCGACAATCACCGCATCGGGGGCGTAGGTTGCTCCATTGGCATCGGCCAGCGAAATCCTGTCGCCCAGTTCCAGCCGCTCGACCGCCGCATCGATCAGCCGCACGCCAACCTTCTGGCTCTGTTCGAGCAGGTGCATGGCAAGATCCTGTCCCGACCATGTGCCTGGAAACGGCAGGTCCTCAACCTCTCCCAGCGTGGCAACGAGACCGCCGTAGAGGCCCGACGCCTCGAACAGCGTGACCATCCGGCCCAGCCGGGCGGCCTGCCTGGCTGCCGAAAGGCCGGCAAGCCCGGCCCCGATCACGGCCACTTCCTCAAGGTTCTTGAGCCGCCTTGCCACGACACTCCCCTACGTTGTTTGAACAGGTGATCAGCACATCACGGCGCGTTCTGCAAGCCCGACACGCGAATTGGCATCGCCAACAAGCCATCGCGCCGTTGCCTCGCTGGCGCCATTCATCCAAGGAAGGGCAAAATTGCATGAAGGAATCGGCGGGATGGCAGGGATGGCAATCGAATCGGCGAAGTTCCGCCAGGTCCTCGGCAACTATCCCACCGGAGTCGCAGTCATCACCGCGCCTGGCCCGCAGGATGCGCCGGTGGGCATGGTGGTCGGCACCTTTACCTCGGTGTCGCTCGATCCGCCGCTCGTCGGCTTCCTGCCCGACAAGCGATCGTCCACCTGGCCGATGATCGAACAGGCCGGCCACTTCTGCGTCAATGTCCTGGCGCGCGACCAGCTTGAACTGTGCGCCAAGCTGGCAAAGTCCGGGCCCGACAAGTTCACCGGGGTGCAGTTCGAACTGTCGGAACACAACCTGCCGGTGCTGGCAGGCTCGATGGTATCGATCGAATGCCGCCTTCATGCCGTGCAGGAGGCCGGCGACCACTGGTTCGTCACCGGACTGGTCCTTGGGCTGGAATCCCATCGCGAGACCGACCCGATGCTGTTCCACCGCGGGCAGTATGGAGGCTTTTCAGCCAACAGCTGAATCCGCCCCGGCGGTTTGACAGGCGCAGGCGCGCTTGTTGTACACACGTTCAAATCCAGACCATCCAGACAGAGGGAAGAGGCTAGCAAATGACACGTTCGCTCAATGGCAAGGTTGCCGTGATTACCGGCGCAGGTTCGGGCATGGGCCGCTCGATGGCGCTCCGCCTGGCAGAGGACAACGCGAAGATCGCGGTGTGGGACATCAACGGCGAAGGCGCGGAAGAAACGGCTCGCCTGGTCCGCGAAGCCGGCGGGACCGCCATTGCCATCCAGGCCGACTGCTCCGATGCCGCCGCGATCAAGGCCGCAGCCGAACAGACCCGCCGTGAACTCGGCCCGATCCTGATCCTCGTCAACAACGCCGGTATCGCGCCGTTCAACAACTTCCTCGAAATCAGCGAGGAACTGCTGACCAAGGTGCTGAAGATCAACCTGGTCGGTCCGTTCCTCGTCAGCCAGGAATGCGTGCCCGACATGATCGCGGCCAAGTGGGGCCGGATCATCAACATCACCTCGTCCTCGGTTCAGTCGGGTTCTGCGCTGCAGACCCATTACACCAGCTCCAAGGGCGGGCTGCTTGGCCTTACCAAGTGCCTGGCGATGGCGCTTGGCGAACATGGCATCACCTGCAACATGATCCCTCCGGGATCGATCGATACCCCGATGCTGCGTGCTGCGGATGTCATGCAGCAGCCGGGCGCAATCGAAGCTTATGGCAAGGCGCTTCCGGTTGGCCGCATCGGCCAGGGCGAGGACATCGCCGCAGCCGCTGCCTTCCTCGCTTCGGAAGAAGCCGGATACATGACCGGCCAGACGATCAGCGTGAACGGCGGCCGCTACATGGGTTCGGCCTGATCCTGACCGCTACAGGATGATCGAGCAAAGCTCCGCCGGAGACGAACGCTCGATCATCCCGTAGGTAACCTGTCCGTCCCAGGTAAACCTCACCCCGCCCTGCTGGTTGTTGAAGCCATTGGTGCCGGGATTGCCCATGTGGAACGTGGCATTCACCGTCTCCCCGGCGATGTGGAACGTGCCCTCCGCTGTCTCGATCGCGCAGGAAACGTCATCGCCCTTCGGCATGACACGGCGCAGGAACGGCGCATTGCGGACCTTGCCGGTCAGGAACTTCTCGCCCGTCCACACGTAGGCGTTGTTGTAGGTATCCTCCGGGTCCTCGCCGGGCAGCGGGGGATAGGTGATGAAACCGAAGGCACGGCCATCGGGGAAGACGGCTTCCATCCAGGCATGGCCGCGAAAGGCGCCCATCGGCCGCACGGACTGGCGCCGGATGCGGCTGCCGAGGCAGTTGAAGGTCTGGACCTCGCCATCAATCGAAAGCTCGCCGCTGCCCCGGAAACAGTGCTCCACCCGCCAGCCATAACCCATGGAACCGGCATCGGCGCGTTCGCGCTCGGTCATGCCTGCCAGCTTCTCCTCGCGATAGTCCTGCACCCATGACGGCGTGACCATCTCAAGCTCCACCGCCCAGTTGACCCGGGGGCGTCTGCGTCCTTCCAGTCCCTTGGATCGGCCCGGATCGGCATAGGCGCCGAATTCGCTGCGGATCTGCTCCTCCACCGATCCTTCCCACGCCTCGCCATCATAGCTGACCGCCCAGCGACGGAATGGCTCCACGCAGCGGAAGATCATCCCGTCACTGCCCAGTGTATCAGACTTTCCCGAGGCACCGACTGAGGGAACGGTGTTGCCCACCCTGCTTTCGCGCAGCACCCTGCCATCGGCGAAGGCCACGTTCATGTCGAACCGGTGATGGTCCCATGCTGCGCCCACAGCCTCGATCCCTACGCGCGGCAGGGCGAAACAGCCGTTCTCTTCAAAGATCCAGACCGATGCACTTTCGCGCATCTCCGGGTCTTCAGGGCGCGAAGGGAACATGTAATCGATGTCGATCGGCAGGCCGCCGGTCCAGTCCGTCATGGCAATTCTCCCTGGCGCCATGGTGCCGCAATCCGGCGTCCGGGCAAGCCGCCGCAGCGATGCCTTAGCTGCCAAGCACCCGGCGCCGCGCATCCATAATGTCGGCAAGATGGTTCACCGGATCGCCCGCCGTCACCCCGGCCTCCACCGGCATCAGGATGCCCGTGATCTGCCTCGCACGATCGCTGGCAAGGAACAGTGCCGCCTGCGCGCAATCCTCTGGATCGCCGCGCCGCTTGAGGATCTGGTTGGACAGGTAGACCGCATCGACCTCGCGCTCCAACTGCGCGATCCGGTCATCTGCCGCCCCCTGCTGGAATGACGAAAGCTGTGTGCGGATATGCCCCGGCACGAGGCAGTTTACCCGGATGTTATAGCGGCCAAGATCGATGGCGGCAGACTTGCTGAACTGGTTCAGCGCTGCCTTCGATGCGCGGTATGTCATCATCGCATGACCGGCCAGCGATCCCGCAATCGAGCTGTTGTTGAGGATGACCCCGCCGCCATGGTCCTTCATGTGCCGTGCGGCGATCTGTGTGCCGAGCATCGGACCCAGCACGTTCACCCGCATCACCCGGTCGAAATCGTCGAGCCGGTCGTCGATGAAATCGGGATAGGCGGCGCAGGACATTCCGGCATTGTTGAACATGATGTGGAGCCCGCCAAAGCGCGCAACGGCAAGATCGACCGCCGCCTGCACCTGATCGCGATCCGCCACGTCGGTGCGGACGAATACGGCCTTGTCGCCAAGGCTATCGGCCAGCCCCTGCCCACCGGCCTCGTCCATGTCGGCAATAACGACGCTGGCCCCTTCGGCGACGAACAGTTCAACCGAAGCCCGGCCGATCCCGCTCGCCCCGCCGGTGATGACGGCGACCTTTCCGGAAAGCTCGCCCATCAGGCTGACCTGCGGGTGAAAGTGATCGGCAGGCTCTCGATGGTGCGGGTCGCCACGGTCGGCACGTATCGGATATCCTCGACCGGGATGGCCAGCCGGATGTTGTCCATGCGCCGGACGATCTCACGAGCCATCACCTTCACCTCCATGCGCGCCAGCGCCAGACCCACGCACCGGTGCGGGCCGCCGCCGAAGGCAACGTGGCGGGCAATGTTCGGCCGGTCCAGATCGAACTTGCGCGGATCGGGGAACACCGTCTCGTCATCGTTGCCCGAGCCGTAGACGAGCAGCATGTGCGCGCCCTCGGGGATCGTCGTACCGCCTACGACCACCTCACGCGTCGCCAGGCGCGAAAGCGCCCGCACGGGCGGTTCGATGCGCAGCAGTTCCTCGACAAAGCGCGACAGCCGCCGGTCATCTTCCACCACTTCCTTCAGCAGGTCGGCAAAGCCGGGGCGCGTGGTGATCAGGTAGAAAAGATTGCCGATGGCCGTTGCGGTCGTATCGTTTCCGGCGATCAGGATGGCGCGGATCAGGCTGACCGCCTCGGCAAAGGTCAGCGTGTCGGCCGTGCCGTCTTCGTTCGGTAGTCTGGCATGGACGATGTCGGAAATCATGTCCTCGCCACGATTGGCCTCGCGCTCCTTCATCTTCCCGATGATGTAATGCTGAAGGTCGCAGATCTGGCGGGCGTTCTCCAGCATCTGGTCGCGGTCCTGCATCCGCCCGATCTGCGCCGTTACGGCGACAGACCAGCGGCTGATCTTGTCTTCCATGCCGTGATCGAGCCCCAGTTGCTCGACAATCACGCGGATCGTCAGCGGCACGGCAATGTCCTTTACCGCATCGGCATTGCCGCGATCGGCAACGCCTTCGAGCACCTCGGCGACCACCGCAGCGATCCGCGGCTCCAGCGCCTTCACGCGGTGCGCGGTAAAGGCGTTCTCCATCAGCTTGCGGATGCGCGTGTGGTACGGCGGGTCCGACATGATCGCGTCGGGGAAATAGCCACCGCCTTCGTTCTTCAGGATTTCCTGGAATTCGGCCTGCATCCCGCGCGCCTGCTGGGTGTGATAGCCTTTGTTCACCGAAAAGGTGATCGGGTCGGACTGGACGAAGAAAATGTCTTCGTGCCGGGTGACCAGCCAGGAATCCAGCTTGGGGTCGTAATGCACCGGATCGCCGTGGCGCAACGCGGCATAGAACGCGTGCGGCTGCGACTGGATGGCATAATCGGCCAGCGTGCCGTGCTCGATCAGATCCTTGTCTGCGGGGGTAACGTCGCGGCTTGCCATCATCGAATCCTGTCCCGTTTGATCCTGGCATCATGGCGCGGGGCTATCGCGCCCGCCATAACCTCTCTCGAACCGGGACTTGCCCCTTGCGGCAAAGCAGATCAGCCCGCGGGGGCAACCGTCACTTCGATCCCGTCCAGTTCCGCGGAGAGGGTGATCTGGCAGGAAAGACGGCTGGTTTCACGCGGCTCTGCCGCCATGTCGAGCATGTCCGCCTCGATATCATCGGGCGGACCAACCCGGGCGAACCAGTCTGCGCTGACATAGACATGGCAGGTCGCGCAGGAACAGCCGCCGCCGCAATCGCCGGCAATACCCTCTACGCCGCGTGCCTTCGCCAGCTCCATCAGGCTGACACCTTCATCGACATCGTCGAAGGTGCGGGTCTGCCCCTTTGCGTCCGTCATCGTTACTTTGAGCTTGCCCATATCCTCTCTCCCGGCGACCGGCTTTTCCTGAAGCAGCCGCCCGGTCGAGGCAAGGCCTGCCTCGCCCCTCGCCGCCATGGGAAACCGCCAGTGCGCCGCCAGTCATTTGGCTGAGCGGCACCTGCGCCTATTCATCATGCAACCGAAGCGCGCGCCATGCCGCCATGAGAGGATATGCCAGTGGCCAGAACCGTCATTGCCAATGCGACGATCTTCGATGCGACGGGTAAGCCGCCCTTTGCAGGCGATCTGGCCATCGCCGGCAACCGCATTGTCGCGGTTGGCCCCGCCGGCTCGGTTGCGTCGCAAGAAGGCGATTGTCGGATAGATGCGGCGGGGCGGTTCCTCATGCCCGGCATGGTCGAAGGCCATGGGCACATGTCGTTCGGCGATGCTGCCAGTACCGACCAGATTATCGCCCCCTCGCCCGAAGCCCACACGCTGATCACCATGCAAGGGGCAAAGACCCTGCTCGATGCCGGGTTCACCAGCTTCTACGGCGCTTCCGAGGCGAAGATGCGGCTGGCCGTGGCAATCCGCGATGCGGTGAATGCCGGCACCATTCCCGGCCCGCGCATCCGGGCGGGAAGCCTGGAAATCACCGTCACGGGATCGATCGGCGATGAAAGCCGCGAGCATTCGGAACGCGTCGGCATCTCGATGATTGTCAACGGCCCGGAAGAGATGCGCCGTGCGGTTCGCATCGCCTGCCGCGAGGGCTGCGACAACATCAAGCTCGATGTCTCGGGCGACCCGTTCTATCCCTCGGCCCCGGCACACACCACGCCGATGAGCTTCGAAGAAGTGAAGATGGCCGTCGATACGGCGCGCGGGTTCGGCCGCAAGGTAAACGCCCATGCGCGATCGATAGACAGCGTCAAATACTGCGTGCGGGCCGGCGTGGCCGGCATTCTCCATGCCGAATTCCACGACGAGGAAATGCTCGACCTGCTGGAAGAGGCGAAGGACCGCGTGTTCGTCGCGCCATCGATCGGCCTGTTCCACACCATGATTCACGAAGGCGAGCCCTGGCTCCTCAAGGGCACGGCAGAGGCCATGGGCATCCCGGCGCTGGTCGAAGCTTCCATCGAAACCCATACCGCCCTGCGCAAGCGCGGCATCCGCCACCTGATTGGCGGGGACTATGGGCTGGCATGGAACCGGCAGGGAACCAATGCCCGCGATGTGCAGCACTTCGTGGATTACTATGGCTATACCCCGGAAGGGGCGCTGACCTGCGCCACGCGCAATGGCGGCCTAGCCATGCGCGACGAGGGCGATCTCGGAACGATCGAGCCGGGCAAGCTGGCCGACCTGCTGCTGATCGACGGCGACGTGCTGTCAGACCTTTCCCTGCTCGTCGATCCTGCGCGCATGGCGCTGATCATGAAGGACGGCGCGCTTTACAAGAACATGATCGCCTGAAGGAGGCCATGCCCATGAACATCGAAACCGGCAAGCTGAACCCCGGCGAAGCCCGCTGCCCCGCCATTTCCACGCAGGAAATCATCGCCGCGGACAAGGTCAAGGCCCCCGGCTGGGTAACCAGTGAAAGCTACCAGTACCTTGGCAGCGAAGACATTTCGAAGGAGCGTTACATCGACCCCGCCTTCGCGCAGCGCGAACTGGAATCGATGTGGACCCGCACCTGGCAGTTCGCCTGCCGCGAGGAGCACATTCCCGAAGTGGGCGATTACTATGTCTACGATATCGGCCCGTGGTCTTTCCTTGTCACCCGCACGGAAGAGAACCGGATCAAGGCCTATTTCAACGCCTGCCTGCACCGTGGCACCAAGCTGCGCCCTTCGGCCACGTCGGGCTATGCCAGCGAGTTCAAATGCCCCTTCCACGGCTGGTCCTGGAACCTCGACGGCAGCAACAGGCAGGTGCTTTGCCCGTGGGATTTCCCCCATGTCGACCGCGCCAGCCTGAACCTGCCCGAAGCGCGGGTGGAAAGGCTGGGCGGCTTCGTGTGGATCAACATGGACCCCGATGCCCCCGGCCTGCGCGAATACCTGGGTGCCGAAGCGCTGAGCCATATCGAGGCCTGGAAGCTGGAAGACCGCTACATCCACGTCCACGTGCAGAAGAGCTTCCCGGCGAACTGGAAACTGACGATGGGCGCCTTCATGGAGGCCTACCACGTGCTCGATACGCACCCGCAGGTGGCGCCTTCCAACGCCGACGCCAATTCGCAGTACGATTTCTATGGCGAACACGTGGATCGCTTCATCTCATGCCTCGGCGTCATCAGTCCGCACCTTGAAGGAAAGTTCACCGAGCAGGAAATCCTCGATCAGTTCACGGTCGGCGATGCCTCGGTCCTCTCGGACGACCGTCCCAAGGTTCCCGAAGGCGGTAGCGCCCGCCAGGCCATGGCCGACATGTTCCGCGGCATGTTCGAACAGGCAACGCAATCCGATCTGTCGCACGTGTCGGATTCGGAGATCCTCGATTGCTTCAGCTACACGATCTTCCCCAACACCTTCCTGTTCCCGGGCATCTCGCTGCCGATGGTCTATCGTTTCCGCCCGGACCCGAAGGACCACCGGCGCTGCATTTACGAGGTGATGTTCCTGCGCCCCGCGCCCAGCGGCGGCCCCCGGCCCGAACCGGCAGAACCGGTAATCCTGAGGGATCACCAGTCGTTCACCGAAGCGGAAGGCATGGACCCCGGCTTTGGCAGGATCCTAGATCAGGATACCGACAACCTGCTTGCCCAGCAGGAGGGGCTGGAGTGTTCGGCGAAGGCGGGGCTTACGCTGGGCAATTACCAGGAAATCCGCATCCGCCACTTCGAGCAGGCCATCGACAAATATGTCGCCATGCCTGCAAAGGTGCCCACCCGGTCGTGACGGGACACGGCAAGGACGGGCCTGACGCAATGCTGCGCTTCCTGCTATCGCAGCACGGCCGGCATCCGGCTGGCTCGACACCTGCAATCGACGATGGACAAGGCCTGTGAACGCGCTGAAGGGACTGACAGTCATCGAATTGTCCGAGCGCGTCTGCGGCGAATATTGCGGAAAGCTCATCGCCGATTTCGGGGCGGAAGTAATCAAGGTGGAGCGGCCCGGCGGTTCGCCAACCCGCCACATGGGGCCCTTCAAGGACGATCTGCCGGGCGCCGAGCGATCGACCGTGTTCGCCTATCTCAACACCAACAAGAAGTCCGTGGTGCTTGATCCCCACCTGCCGGCCGACCGGGAGCGCCTTGAACGGCTGATCGCCCGCGCCGACGCGCTGATCGACGATCACCCCAGCCCCCTGTCCCCCCCGCAGGAGCTTTCGGCCCGGTTTCCCCGGCTGGTCCATTGCCTGATCACGCCCTTCGGCCAGGGTGCGCCCCAGGAATGCCAGATCGCCAGGCCGCTCAACGTGATCAATGCCGGTGGCTGGGCCTATCACACACCCAGCGAGACAGCGCCGGACAAGCCGCCGCTGAAGGGCGCCGGACGTTTCCTGCCGGACTACGAGACGGGAATCGATGCGGCGCTGTGCGTGCTGTCGTCCCTGCTGCGCCAGCGTCGGACGGGACACGGGCAGGCAATCGACATTTCCGAGGTCGAGGTTCAGGTAAACCGCACCGACTGCGTGCTTGGCCGCATGCTTGCCGGTGAACAGGAGCCAAGCCGCGCGCGCACGGCCTATGACATGGGCGGCCCGGCCGCAGCCTTCGCCTGCGCTGACGGCTTCCTCTACATGATCATCACCACCCGGGCGCACTGGAAGGGCCTGGTCACGCTGATGGGCAATCCTGAATGGGCCACCGCATTCCCGGAGGACTGGCTGGAGTTCCAGTGCACCCCCGATCGCGTCGCGCAGTTTCGCCGGCACTTCGCGGACTGGGCGCGGGTCCAGCACAAGCATTGCGTCTCGGTCGAAGGGCAGAAGCTGGGCGTTACCATCGTACCGGTCAACAGCGCCGCCGAACTGCCGGGCAACGAGCAGTTCCGGCACCGCGGCTTTTTCCAGAAGCTGTCCCACCCGGTGCTGGGCAAGGCGCTCTACCCCACCGTCAGCTACCGCATGAGCGCAACGCCGGTGCAGCTGGCCTCCCCTGCCCCGGCGCTGGGGCAGCATGACGGGGAGATTGCCTGATGCCGATGCCCGATCGCGGTGGACCGCTCTCGGGAATCCGTGTCCTTGCCTTCACCAAGGTCTGGGCCGGCCCCTATGCGGGCAAGTACCTGGCCCAGCTGGGTGCGGAGGTGATCAAGGTGGAATCGATGACCAACCTTGACGAGATGCGGGCCTATGGCGGGGTCGATGTTAATGCGGCCCCCTATTTCCTGTCGATCAACCAGGAGGTGCTCTCCGTCCAGGTCAACATGAAGACGCCGGAAGGGCTGGATCTGGTCCGCAGGATGGTCGCCCAGAGCGACGTTGTGATCGACAATATACGGCACGGCGCGATGGAGCGGTCGGGCCTCGATTACGAAAGCCTCCGAAAGATCAGGCCGGACATCATCCAGCTTTCGGTGAAGATGTGGGGCAATGAAGGTCCGCTTGCCTACCAGACCGGCTATGCCCCCTGCTTCGCTGCCCTGTCCGGGCTGAACTATCTCGTCGGGCATGAGGGCGAGGTGCCGCGCGGCATGAACATCCGTTACGGCGATTCCAGCGCCGGAGCCTGCGCGGCGCTCGCCATCGTGGCCGCGCTGCATCATCGCGAAACGACCGGCGAAGGCCAGTTCATCGACCTTTCTGCGGTAGAGGCAATGACCAGCTTGATCGGCGACAGCCTGCTATCGTGGAGCGTGACTGGCACGGTGCCGCAGGCCGATGGCAATTTCCACGGCGGGATGTGCCCGCATGGGGCCTATCCCTGTGCCGACGGCGAATGGCTGTCGATCGCGGTCGACGGCGAGGACGAATGGTCGGCGCTATGCCAAGAGCTTGGCCTGCCTGCCGCGCCGGAGCACGCCTCGCTGGAACTCCGGCAAGCAGACCGGCACCGCATCGATGCAATGATCGCAGCCGCAACGGCGCTCCGCAGCGCCGGACAACTCGGCGAAGCGCTGCGGGTCCGCGGCGTGCCGGCCTTCCGCTCGCAAAGCTCGATCGACCTGTGCTCCGATGACCTGATGTGGTCGCGCGGCGGCTATCGCATGGTCAGCGATCATCACACCGGCACGCGCCCCGTTATCGGCCCGCCCTGGCGCATGGCGCCGGACGAAGCGCGCATCGGACGGGGCGCACCGCTGCTTGGCGAACATAACGACTATGTCTATGGCGAGCTGCTGGGCCTTCCCCCCGGCGATATTGCGGTGCTGAAGGAGCGAAAGGTTATCGACTAGCGCGTCCATCCGCGCCAGCCTTCCGGCAAGAACTGGGAGACGGACAATGGAACTGGCCTTTTCGATGCCGCACATGCTCGAGCTCAAGGCATCGATGCAGCCGTGGGAACTGCAGGTTACCGGCGCTGACCAGACGCGACTGGCGAAGTGGGCGGAAAAGCTGGGCTTCGCCATGATCTCGGTGCCGGAACATCACATCATCCCGCGCCAGCACATCGGCCTTTCCGGTCCGTTCTATTTCCATGCCTTCGCCGGCATGTCGTACCTCGCCGGGGCGACCGAGACGATCCGCGTCAATTCCTGCATCTCGATCCTGCCGCTGCAGAACCCTATTGTCTCGGCCAAGGCGCTGGCAACGCTGGACTGGATGTCGAGCGGCCGGGCGATGATCACGTTCGCCGCCGGCTGGCTGGAGGAAGAGTTCGACATCCTGGGCGTGCCATTCAAGGAGCGCGGGGCGATCTGCGAGGAATACCTTGCCGCCATCATCGAGCTGTGGACCAGCGACAATCCGGAGTTCGAAGGCAAGTACGTCAACTTCCGGGATGTCGCGTTCGAGCCCAAGCCCGTCCAGAAGCCTCACCTGCCGCTTTGGCTGGGGGGCGATGCTGATCCGGTGCTGCGCCGATGTGGCCGCTATTGCTCCGGCTGGTGGCCGTTCCTCACCAAGCCGGAGACGATCCCAGACAAGATCGACTACATCAAGTCCCAGCCCGACTACGCCGGCAAGCTGGAACACGTGTTCTACGGCTTTTCGACCAGCCGCGTGGGCGAAGGGCATGTGGTGATCGACGATCCGAAGGCGCGGCCTGGGCAAACCAAGGCCGAGATCATCGACCGCCTTTCATGGTTCAAGGAACTGGGCGTGACGATGAGCGGCATTCCCATCCCCGCCGTCACTGGGGTGCAGGAATACATGGACTATACGCAGTGGGTGGCCGAGGAGATCATGCCGGCAATCCGCTGAGGATCAGCCCCAGATCGCCTCTGCCGCCGCAACCGCCTGTGCCTGTCGCCCGCCCAGCTCACCGGTCAGGAACTTGAGGCGATAGGTCCACAGGTGCATCGGGTGCTCCAGCGTCATGCCCATGGCACCCATGAACTGGTGGTAATCGTACGCCACCTTCTTCGCCGCTTCGAGTCCGTGGTTGAGCGCCAGTGCTGCGTCACCTGCATCGCCGGTTCCGGCAGCGCGCAGCGCGAGCCAGTAGGCGCCATTCGTCAGCACCTGGTCTTCGGCCAGCCGGTGGCGCATGGCCTGAAACGTGGCGATCGGACGGCCGAACTGCTTGCGCTCCGAGGTATAGGTCTTGACGCTTTCCAGCGCGGCGGCGAGCAGTCCCGCCGTTTCCGCCGCCACCCCGACACGCCACAGGCGCAGCGCTTCCGCAGGGGTGAGATCATGCACGCGCGCATCGGCCGGCACAGCCGCCAGGCAGGCCACCGGATAGGCGTAAAGCGGCTCGTCCGTCGCTACGCGCACCTGCTCCGCAGAAGCCGTGAAACTGCGCACGCCGCTGCTGCCGACCACGACCACGGTTGCTCCCGGCCGCAGGTAGCGGACCGGGCGGGCAAGCTGCCCTTCCTCGACAAGGCAGACCGGACGCGGCAGTTCGGGATCGAGGGCGATCCGCAAGAGCGCCGATGCGGCAGCTTCCACTGCAAAGGGCAGGCGCGCCAGCCGTTCGATCACCAGGGCCGCAGTGACTGCGCCCAGTTCTTCCATCGCGGCAACGTCAAGGAAGCCGCCTTCGGCCAGTTCCGCTTCCAGCGCATCGCTGACCAGCGCCAGCGAGGTGTCGTGCAGCGGCACGGTGGCATAGGGACGCGTAAGGCCATCGAGGAAATCGATGATCTGGCGTTGGTCTTCATTCAGCGCGAGGTCCATCAGCGCGGCTCCCTCGGAAGTTCGAGCACGTCGCCCGCAATGATGTTGAGCTGGATTTCCGCCGCACCCGATGCGATCCCGGCAACGATGCCGCGCTGGTGATGCATCTTGAGATAGGGCGATGCATCGGCCAGCGCCTCGGGCACATATTCCACGACGAATTCGCAGACCGCGCGTTCCGCCATGACCGTGGCGAAGCGGGCGGAACTTGCTTCCGGACCGACTGCCAGGCCTTCTGTGCGCTTCTGGACAATGGCGTAGTTGGCCGTGCGCGCAGCCTCGCACAGCGCCGCGCAACGCCCTGCCTCTGCCATCACGAGTTCGCCCGACCAGGCACCGCGGTTTTTCAGCATGGCCACCGCCCGATCAAGCGCAGTACGCGCGAGGTGGTAGCGCGGGATGCCGAGGCGTTCGTTGGTCAGCGAGTAAGAGATGATCTCCCACGCCTGACCTTCCTCACCGAAGCGCTGGCCGATGGGGACCTGCACATCGTCGAAGAACACCTCGTGGATGTCGCCCTCGCCGATGAGGCTGGGAATCTGGCGCACAGTGATGCCGGGCGTGTCCATCGGGACAAGCAGGATCGTGATGCCGCGCTTGCGATCGTCGCTGGTGCGGGTCAGCAGGAAGCAGGTGTCGGCCAGGCCGGCATAGCTGGTCCAGATCTTCTGCCCGTTGATGCGATAGGTGTTGCCTTCCAGCACTGCACGGGTGCGCAGGGATGCAAGGTCGGAGCCGCTGTCAGGCTCGGAAAAGCCCTGGCACCACAGCATCTCGCCCCGCGCGATCTGCGGCAGGTAGCGCGCCTGCTGTTCGGGCGTGCCGTACTTCATCAGCGTCGGCCCGATCCAGTTGACGTTCATGTACTGGCCGCCGCGCGGCTCGCCGTATTCCCACATGACTTCGGCCAGGATCTGCTGGTGCCATGCATCCAGGCCCTGCCCGCCATGTTCCACCGGCCAGTGCGGAAACAGCATGCCGTTATCCGCCAGCTTGCGGCAGAATTCGGCGGCAAAGCGCGTTAACGCAGGGCTTGCCGGGCCGTGCTGGGAAAACTTCTCCCAGTCATCGGGCAGCTCGGCATCGAGGAAGGCGCACAGCTTGTCGCGAAACGCCTGCTGATCTTCGTTCCAGGTGAACTCCATGTCGCTCCGGTTAGACCAGCCCCGGTCAAGGTTCCAGACCCCGCGCAACGCTGGGGTGATAGAGCGCCGGGACCGGTTGTGGCGCGCGCACCCTTGCCACAGAATTGCGGCAAAGGAGATTGTCATGGACCTGAATGTCGGCGCCGAATGCCTGAAGCTGGAACGCGAGGGACCGATCCTGTGGTGCACGATCGACCGGCCGAACGCCCGCAATGCCTTTACCCCGGCCATGTACTTCGGCATCAAGCGCGCCGTCCGCATGGTCAACGACAAGAACAATGACCTGCGCGCCCTTATCATCACCGGCACGGGCGATGTGTTCGCTCCCGGTGGCGACCTGGGCGGCCGTTACGAGCCGGGCGACGAAAAAGTGCCCGAAGGCCTGACTTACGAGACCCTGCCTTTCGTCGCGATCCGCGAATCGGTTGCTCCTGTGGTCTGCGCCGTCAACGGCATCTGCCAGGCCGGCGGCCTGCTCGTCGCGATGATGGCCGACGTTGCGGTCGTATCGGAAAAGGCGACTTTCCGGGTGCCCGAACTGCTGCGCGGCATCGTCGATGCAACCTATGCCGCCGTGCTTCCCGCCCATGTCGGCATGGCGCAGGCGCGCGACCTGCTGCTCACCGCCCGCTCGATCGACGCCGCCGAAGCCCATCGCATCGGCCTCGTCAGCCGCATCGTCCCGCATGAGAACCTGCGGGCAGAAGCGCTCAAGGCCACGGTCGAACTGCTCAAGGCCGCACCCGAAGCCCGCGCCCACGTCAAGCGGATGCTCAACCAGCAATATGCCGCCATCGATTACGAGACGATGTTCGCCAGCCTCGCCTATGGCACCGAAGTGCGCGAGGGCATGCGCAGCTTCATGGAAAAGCGCCAGCCGAACTGGATTCCCGACGACCTGCCCGAGGTCTAAACGGTGGCGACAGGGTTCCCGTATGCCTTCCGCAGCTCGTGCTTCGCGAGCTTGCCGGAAGGGATGCGGGGCAGCTCCTCGACAAAGTCATAGCTGCGCGGCTGGGTAACCGCCGAAATGCGGGTGCGGCACCATTCGCGCAGTTCAGCTTCCAGTTCCGGCCCGGCCTGCGACCAGTCCTTCGGCTGGATCACCGCCTTCACTTCCTCTCCGTATTCGGCATTCGGCACGCCGATCACGGCGGCATCGAGCACCTTGGGATGGACGATCAGGCAATCCTCGATCGCCTGCGGATAGATGTTCACCCCGCCCGAGATGATCATGAAGTCCTTGCGATCGGTCAGGAACAGGTAACCGTACTCGTCCAACCTGCCGATATCGCCCACGGTGAACCAGTTGGCGTGGTGCGGATGCGTGGCGCGGCGGGCCTTTTCGGGGTCGTTGAGATAGCTGATCGTCCGGCCCTCGGGCGCCTCGAACCAGATCACGCCGGATTCGCCGGCCGGCAGCTCGTTGCCATCCTCGTCGCAGATATGGATCGGCCCCATCGAACTGCGCCCGACCGAGCCCGGCTTGCGCAGCCACTCCTCAGCCGAGATCGCTGTCGCGCCGACACCCTCGGTGCTTGAGTAATATTCGAAGATGCACGGCCCCCACCATTCGATCATGCGGCGCTTGATCTCGACCGGGCATGGCGCCGCAGCATGGATCGCCAGCCTGAGCGACGAGGTATCGTATTTGAGCCGCACTTCGTCCGGCAGGGCCAGCAGGCGCACGAACATGGTCGGCACGAACTGGGCGTGATTGACCCGATAATCCTGGATCGCCCGCAGCGTAGCCTCGGCGTCGAACTTTTTCAGGGTTACAAAGGTGCCGCCCAGCCGCTGGGTTATGACCATGCCGGAGAGCGGCGCGGCATGGTAAAGCGGCCCGGCATTCCAGGCGACCAGCGGATCGAAAGGCTGGTACATGTCCGGCCGCCCCTCAGACGGGTTGAACTCGTCGATCGGGCCGGGCGTGAACGGCACGGCGATGCCCTTTGGCCGACCGGTGGTGCCGCTCGAATAGAGCATGTGGAAGCCGGATATCTCGTCCGCAACCGGCTCGGCAGGCATCGCCGCCAAAGCCTCGCCCAGCGAAGTCGCGCCGGCAATCGGCTCGTCATCGTCGGCAAAGAAGATTTCCGACACGCCGGGGATCAGTTCGGCACGCTGGGCGGCAAGCGTGCGGGGCGTGGCCCCGACCGACGCGGACAGCACGAGCAGCTTCGACGCGGAATCGCCAAGGATATAGGCCGCTTCTTCCGGCTTCAGATGCGTCGAAAGCATCGTCACCATCGCACCGCAACGCGTCGCGCCCCAGTAGACTATCGGCACGAGCAGCGAATTGCGCATCATCACGCCGATCCGGTCACCCGGCGCAATCCCGTGCGACCGCAGCAGCTGGGCAAAACGGTTGGAGCCCTCGTCGAGCTGGCGATAGGTCAGCACCTCGCCGGTATCGGCAATGACCAGCGCGGGATGATCGGGCCGACTCAGCGCGTGGGCTGACGGATGGTGTCCGGGCATCTGCCGCTCCTTACTTCAAGGCCAGCGCGGCAGCCTCCGCATCGCAGCCGGCCGGCGCGTGCTGACCGGCCAGAGCCTTCGCCTCTTCGCGCGCGGCGGCAAGGTCGGCCTGGTAGGCCGGTTCCGACTGGAGCCGCGCGAAGACCGCTGAGGCAACGACCTGGCCCTGCTCGATATCGTTGAGCCAGTGGACGTTGCAGATGCGGCGGCTGTCGCCAAAGGCGCGGCCACGCGCGACGAGTTCGGCAGTCCGGTCAGGGAAGACCTGCGCCAGCACCAGCGACCAGCCCCAGCCGATCCCGGAATGGCCGGAGGTATAGGATCCGTTTGCCCGCAGCCCCGGCTCGTCCTTGGGCGTGCAGGTTGGCTTGCCGTTCACCACGAAGGGCCGCTTGCGCATGTACTTCTGCTTGGTCGGCGCGGAGGCAAGGCCGAACTCCCGCAACGAACGGCGCAGCAGGGCATCGGTCTTCGGCGTGGTCGAAGGACTGATCGTCACGCCCGCCGCGCAGGAAAACGCGCCCGTCGCCTGCGCCGAGGTAAGGTCGGCATCGCGCGCCGCCAGGGCGAAACGCGGTGTCCCCTGCAGCTTAAGCGCGGCCTTCTGGGCGGCCTTGTCGCGCGCTTCATCGGCAGAGCCGGGTGCCGGTGGCGGCGGATCGATCTTCAGGCTGTCCGGCATCGCCCCCTTGGGCAGGTAAGGCGGCAGCATGAAAGGGTTGGTCTGCGCCAGCAGGCTGGTCCCCAGCCCGGCCGACAGCGCCAGACTTGCAGCAAGAACGAATTTAGCGCGCATCGATCAAAGCCCCTCCACCATCAGGCAACGGTATGGCGCGGCCTTTTGCCGCAGCTTCGCCCGTTCCTGGTAATCGGGGCTGTAATACCATGCCCTGGCAGAGTCACGGTCGGGAAATTGCAGGACGACAACGCCATCGGCAGCATCGCCTTCCAGCGTTTCCAGATCGCCATAGACGACCAGCGGCGTCATTGCGCTTGCCGAAGCGCCCGCCCCGCGATTTCCCGAACGATAGGCCTCCATGGCCTCGTGATCGACAATCTCACCCTCGCGGATGAAGATCATGTAAGTTGCCAAGTCACTCTCCCATGCCGTCTTCGTTGACCATCCAGTTCACGAAGCGATGGAGAGGATACATGCCATCCCACGGGTTGCCTACTGTCGACGGACCGGCCTCGCCCAAGGGGCAAACGCGCTGCGCCCCGCCCGCGCCCAACCGGTCGCGGTAATCGGCCATGCGCTCGCTGGGGTAGAAGCCGATCGTCTGCGTGGCGACGTTGACGTACTTCACCGCATCGTCGAGCGAATCGACCCGCACCACGTTGCCGATCTTGTTGATCGGGTGGAAATCGACCGGCTCTTCGGAGCGGATGACCAGGCCCTTGCCATCGGCCTTGCCCCAGGTGCCGTATTCGTCGTCCATCATCATCAGCGCTTCCACCTCGTCGCGCAGGTCGCCCGAAAGCGGACGGACATCGCCCGAAGCGGCGGCGCGCTCGGCAATGTTGCGCTGGAACTTGGCGCACCACTTGTCGACCAGATCCTGCGGACCTTCGACGAACTGATAGCGGCTGGCGGCGCAGGCTTCCTGGTTGAGCATCATCAAGTCGGCAGCACAGCGGCTGGCGGTTTCCTCCATGATCTCTTCGCTGGCCAGCGCCTCGCGGCCGACCATCGAGATCGAGGTCTTGGGATCGAACGAGACCAGCTGGAATCCGGGCCCGAGGTACTTGATGACGTTGTTGATCGCGTCGCCGCCGCCCCAGGCGACGATCTTGTCGAAGTACTGCGGACGATAGAGCACGTTCTCCACCGCGGCGTCGCCACCGCGCCAATAGACCGCGCTCATCGACTTGACGATCGGATGCTCAGGATCGATCTGCGCCATGGTCCGCAGGATCGCCACAGTATAGAACGGATCGGCGCTGCTCATCTTGAACAGGTTCACCGCCTTTACCAGCGCGCCCTGGGCAATCGACTTCACGGCAACGCCGGGCGAGTTGCCGGGCAGCACATGGATCAGGCGCGGGGCATAGGCACGCACGAAGCTTTTGCGGCCGGTGAAGTCCTCCTTCGGCACCCAGCCATCGAGTGCACCGGGATCACGGAAGCTCTGCTCCACCTCTGCTTCGAGGATGCGCTTGTCGAGGTAGGCGACCGCGTGCTTGCCCACCGTCTCGAACACCGAGCGCGGCAGGATGTGCGTCGATGCCATGCGATCGAAGCATTCATGGACATATTCGTTGTCCGGCGCGACGAGGCGCTGGCCGGTTTCGACCAGAAAGTCGATGATCTCGGAAACCGGCACGTTCAGCAGCGGCGGCACCTCGGTGCGCTTCGGGATCGCCTTGTCATAGGGGATGTTCGGCGTGGCGAAGGTCACGCCAAGATCGCGCGACTTCTGGACGATGTCGTTGCCTTCGACCAGCTCGCCCCGGAGGAAAAACGGCGCGGAAACGATCGGTTCCGCATTGGCGTCGAGCTTCTGGATGATCTCGGTCATGCCACACCCCTTACATAAGCGTCGATGGTGCCTGCGCAGCCGATCTTGTCGTCACCTTCAAGGTCGGCATAGCGGGCAATGTTGTCGCGAACCGACGGTCCCTTGTTGCCGCAGGCGCAGGGGCTGTAATCGAGGCTGATCCGGTCGCCCGAGATGACCCCGCCCCAACGCCCGTCGAGCGACAGGTCGAAGAAGGCCGCGCGGCCTTCGATCTCGCCGCCGTTCACGTCATAAGGCACCAGAGCATCGCCCTCCTTGTCGAGGATCATCGGCACGATCCATGGCGGCACGTGATAGCGATTGCCTTCGCGGCACTTGGGCATGCCGGAATTGAGCTCCTGCATGGAATAGTTCTGGAAATCCTGCTCCGGGCGGATGTTGAACGTCTCGTGGACGAATTCCTTGTAGTCCGCAGGCAACTGGGCGCGCTTCAGGCCGCCGCCGACATAGATGCAGTTGTCCGGGTTGAAGTCCTTGGCGGAATAGCCCTTGTCGCGCACCGCCTTGGCAACGGCATAAAGGCCGCTCCACAGGCCCGAGACCATCAGCAGCTTGTCGCGGTTCTCGATGATGTGCTGGGCGGTAAGTTCGATGGCGTCGTCCAGCACCTTCTGGCGGTCGGCCGAGGTAGCTTCGAAATCCGCGATTTCCTGCGGGCTCGCCGTGCCGTCAGCCATCTTCTTGCGCATCACCACCATCTTGGTGAGCGAGCCGACGGTGATCGGTGGCACCGGATAGTTCCACCGGCCCAGCTCAGGATGGGAAAAGGCCGCCTTCTGCGCCTCGGCAATGGTCTGGTTCTTGGGCACGGTGGCAACCGGCGCGCAGCCCACCATGTAGCGGTTCGCTTCAGGCTTGACGCCCGAACCCCAGGAGAAAACCTGCACCGTATCGATCTTCGACCAGTCCATGTCCTTCTGGCTGGCGATCAGCATGGCCGACTTGCCCGTGGTGCCGCTTGAGCAGGAAATATAATAGCCCTTCGCCGCCAGGCGGGCGATCCAGTCGTCAATGTCGGTGATCCCCTCAAGGTCCACGCCTTCGATCGGATAGGGCGAGACGGTGCCGAGCCACTTGGTCAGCCGGTCCCACTTTTCTTCCATCAGGAAGCTTTCGGGATAGGACTTGTAGGCCGTGTGCGGGAACAGCAGCGGAACCATGTCTTCCACGCTGGTGATCTCTTCGATGCCGGCCTCTTCGGCGCGATGGCGCAGCAGGCGGATCTTGTCCTTGCGATCCTGGAAGCGCTCATTGAGCGCCTGCACCTGAAGGTCGCGAAGCTCGGCGGCGGTATAATTGAACCGCTGCGGGTCCTGGGCATAGCCGAGCAAAGTCTCAAGGGCAGAAGTCACTTGCAGAATCCTTTCACTGCGCCACGCTGTCGGGACTCGACAAATGGCAACTCATGCGTATCATTATTTGGTGATTCCCTGAGCGGTGCAAGCAAAATCTGCGAAAGGCGTGATTTGAAGGACGGCATCCCCCCCACCCGGCGCAGCGCGGGACGTCCCACCCGGGAACAGGCGGAGGCGCGCCTGGAGGAACTGCTCGACACCGCGCTCGACCTGTTCCTGGAACACGGCTTCGAACTGGCGACCATCGAGATGATCGCCACGCAGATGAATATGACCAAGCGCACGGTCTATGCGAAATTCCCTGACAAGGCCGCGCTGTTCCTGGCTGCGGTACAGCGCGCGATCGAGCGGCAGATCGTCCCGCCGGAAGATCTGCGCAAGCTCGATCAGGGCGATCTGCGCGAAACGCTGCGCGCCATCGGGCACCAGCGCATCGGCCTTGTGCTGACCCGCAACGGCCTGCGCCTGCAGCGGATCATCAACACCGAAAGCTTCCGGTTCCCCAACCTGCTGATGCTCAACTACAACCAGAGCGGGCGGCCGGTAACGGAATTCATCGTCGAGTTGCTCGAACGCGAAATTTCGCGCGGCACCATGCGGTCGGCCGATCCGATGCTGGCCGCCAGTGTGTTCCTTTCGATGGTGGTAAGCGGACCGGTGCGCCAGATCGTCGCCGGCATTCCGCCCGAGGCCGAGGAAATCGAGCGGATCGTGGATTTCGCCGTGGACGTGTTCCTCGACGGAATGCGGGTGCGCTGATCGCAACAAACAATTTCATGCAGTGGGAGAGTACATGAGGACCTATCTCGGCGAGTTTCGCGTCAACTGGCACGTGTTGCTTGCCTGTTCGCTCGGCCTCGCGCTCGGCTCACCGCTCAGCCACTATACGCTCAGCCTGTTCGGGCCGGCGCTGATCGCGGAATTCGGCTGGTCGAAGGCGGACTTCGCCCTGATCGCATCGGTGCCACTGCTGACCCTGCCGCTGATCCCCGCAGCCGGACGCTTCGTGGACCGCTTCGGGCCGCGCATTGCCGCCTCGGTCGGTTTCGCCGCCTTGCCGATCGGCTTCTTCGCCTTCACCCAGATGTCGGGAAACCTGATCGAGTTCTTCGCGATCTACCTGATCCAGCACGTCTTCGGCATCCTGACGACGACGATGGTGTTCTGCCGCGTCGTGGTAGAGCGCTTCGATGCAGCGCGCGGGCTGGCGTTGTCCCTGCTGATGACCGGGCCGCCGACCATCGGGGCTATCGCGGCCAAGCTGGTGGGCGATCTGATCGCTCTGGAAGGCTGGCGCGCCGGCTATATGGCGATGGCCGCCGCCGCCGTGATCGGCGGGCTGATGTCGGTCCCCTTCCTGCGCAAGCATACCGTCCGCACGCAGGAGGATCGCGAGGCGGTGCGCCTGCCCCTGCGCGATTTCTTCCACCTGCTGCGCAATCCCGTGCTGCTGCTGATCATCGGCGGCATGGTGCTGGTGAACCTGCCGCAGGCCTTTGCCTCTTCGCAGTTGGTGCTGATTGCCACGGAAAACGGCGTCAGCAATGCCGGCGCGGTCTGGATGGTCTCGCTCTATCCCATCGGCGTGATCGTCGGCCGCTTCCTCAGCGGGCTGGCGCTTGACCGGATGCCGCCGCATTACGTGGCCATCGCCGCGCTGGGGCTGCCGGCGATCGGCTATGCGCTGTTTGCCTCTCACGTGACCTCCTATGAAATCCTCGCGATCGGCGTGGCGCTCATCGGTCTGGCTCAGGGGGCAGAGGGCGATATCGGCGCCTACCTCGTCTCGCGCCGCTTTTCGCTCAAGAACTACAGCCTGCTGCTCAGCATGGTGACCGCCTCGATCGGACTTGGCGCGGCGCTCGGCGGCCTCGTGGTCAGCGCATCGCTGCGCATGACTGGGCGCTATGACGCGTTCCTGGCCATCGCCGCAGCCACCACTCTCATCGGAGCTTTCCTGATCTTTGCCACCAGTTTGCGACGGTTCGACCATATCGGCGAAGGAGAAAATCGATGACCCTGGATGCCACCCGCCCCGTTGCTCTCGTCACCGGCGCCAGTGCCGGCATTGGCAAGGCGGCCGCCCGGATGCTTGTGGCCAAGGGCTGGCAGGTGATCGGCACCGGCCGCGATCCCGCGCGCAGCAGCGCTGCCATCGCCGAGATCGAGGACGCTGCGGACAACGGCGGCAGCTTCACCATGCTGCGCGGCGATTTCGATTCGATGGCGCAGGTGAAGCGCCTTGCCGGCGAGGTGAAGGCGCTCGCGCCCCGGCTCGACGTGCTGGTGAACAACGCCGGCGGCGTGCGCGACCGGCTGATCGCGACCGAGGAAGGCACCGAGGCGACATTTGCCGCCAACCACCTCGCCCCATTTCTCCTTACCCGCGAGCTGTTGCCGCTGCTGCGCGGATCGGCTCCGTCACGGGTCATCGCGGTTTCCTCCAGCGCGCACCGGCATAGCCAGGGTTTCAACTTCGATGACCTGCAAAGTCTTGGCACCGGCCATGCCGTTGCGGGCTATTGCCAGGCGAAGCTGGCCAACATCCTGTTCACGCGCGAGCTGGCCCGGCGCGAAGCTGCCAATGGCGTGATCGCGCAGGCCATGCACCCCGGCGTGGTGGACAGCAACTTCGCCAGCCACGGCGATCAGGCGATGAAACAGCACATGGCCGCCGCCGATACCGTATCGCCCGACGAACCGGCGGAAACCATCGTCTGGCTGGCTACGAGCGACGAGGGTGGTCGCGATGGCGGCCGCTATTTCCATCGCCTTGCCGAAGAAGTCCCCGGCGATGCCGCGCGCGACGATGCCGCCGCCGCGCGCCTGTGGGACGAAAGCGAAAAGCTGCTGGCCAGCCTCGGCTTCTAGGCCAGGGCCGGCGGGGTCACGCCCCGCTGTTCGGCAACAATGCGGAATTCGTCGGTGTTGTTGGCCGGTATCGCATAGCCGCCCTGGTCGTCGTTGATCGTGGCCCAGTTCGCCGCAATCGTTTCGGCATCCATCGGCGTGTCCTGGGCATGGCCATCGCATATCCCAATGAAGGCCCGCCCCAGCCTGCCGCCCAGCATCGAATAGATGCCGTGGTGGCTGGTGCAGGCGGAACTGGCAAGGAATGTGGCCAGCCCCGCAGTATAGGCGGGATCGAAGTATTGCGGCATGGCCGCGCTCCACCGGTTCTCGCCGAGTTCACCGGGCTTGATGTCGATGGTCATGCGGCTCATCGCATTGGGCATCATGGCATTGCACAGAATGCCGTGCGGCGCCCCCGCCTCGGCAAGGTTGTGCATCAGCCCCATCACCGCCCCCTTGGCCGCGCCGTATGCGGCCAGTGAAGCGTTGCCCAAGGTTCCACCCGAACTGGTGGTGAATACGAGCCGGCCATAGCCCTGCGCCTTCATGTGCGGCCAGGCGGCGTGGGCCACGCTCCACGATCCGCCGACATGGACCGCCAGCAGGGCGTTGAGATCGTCCAGCGTCAGATCCTCGAATGCTCCGTACCGGATGGTCCCGGCATTGGCGATCACGGCATCGATACGGCCGAAATTTTCGAGCGCGCAGGCAATGATCGCATCGCCGCCCGCCTGTGAGGCGACGCTATCATAGTTGGCAACCGCCGTGCCGCCCGCGGCCCTGATCTCGTCCACCACCTTGTCGGCAAAGGCGGAGGATTCCCCGCCCGGCACGCCGTCCGTCGCCCCGCCGAGGTCATTGACGACAACCTTGCCGCCACGGCGCGCGATTTCCAGGGCATAGGCCCGTCCCAGCCCGCCACCGGCCCCGGTGATGACGATGGCCTGCCCGGCAAAGCTGATCGGCATGGCACCCCCTTCCATGCGCTCAGTCCCAGGCCAGCGGCAGGTATTCGATGCCGAAGGTGCGGCCGGTGTGATACCGGTACTCCTCACCCTCTCGCAGGCGGATATTGCTGAACCGCTGAAGGAACAGCTCGATCACGATCCGCAGTTCACGCTTGGCGAGGTGGATGCCCAGGCAATTGTGCGTGCCGGTGCCAAAGGCGATGTGGCGCGATTTGCGATCGATATCGACCCGGTGCGGATCGGCGAAGACCGACGGGTCGCGGTCTGCGAGCATCAGCGGCAGGTGGATTTCCTCTCCCGCCTTCATCTGCACGCCATGGAACACGGTATCGCGCGCCAGGTTGCGATGCGTCACGACGACAGAAAAGGCGCGGGTAAATTCCTCAACCGCAGGGCCGATCAGTTCCGAGTCGGCGCGCAGCCGCTCCTGCAGGTCGGGATGGGTGGCAAGGTACCGCAGTATCCAGCCCAGCGTCGAATAGACCGTATCCAGCCCGCCGACGTAGAGGACATAGAACATGCCCATCGATTCAAGGTAGGTCAGCTGCCTGCCATCAACCTCGCCATTGACCATGGCATCGAGCAGCGGGTTGCCCGGTTGCTCCAGCTGCTTTTCCCGATGCGCCTTGAGATAGGCATAGACTTCGCGCGCGGCCTTCACCCGCTCTGCCATGTCAGCCCCGCGCATGATGCCGTCTTCCCAGTGAATGAACTGGTCGAGCATCGCCCGCGGCATGTTCATGAGGTCAAGGAAAACGTACGAGGGATAAGGGATGGCGAATTGAGAGATGAACTCGCAGCCGCCCTGCCCCGCGAACTTGTCGACCAGTTCGCTGGCCGAACGCCGCACCGCCTCTTCCAGTTCGCGCAGGGCCTTGGGCGTGAAATGCGGGTTCAGCAGCCGGCGATAGCCATGATGCGCCGGCGGATCGATCTCGATGGGGTTCAGGCGGACGTTCTCCCCCACCAGGTCGGCAATCATGCCGTGCCGTTCGGCGGTGAAGTTCTCGTAATCGATCATCGCCTCGCTGATCAGGTCGTAGCGCGTCAGCAGCCAGCCTGACCGGCCATAGGCGACATTGGTGCACCAGCGGATCGGCGGCCCATCGTGCAGGCGGCAGATCGCTGCCCACGGATCGCGCCCTTCGGCGGTAAAGGCATCGAAATCCGCGTCCCACACCAGCGCGTCGGGTACGTGCGCAGGAACGGTGGTTGCCGTGGTCGCCATGGGGGCCTCTCCTCTCGCCAGCCTATTGCTGAACTTATGTTCAGCAGACTGTGGGAAGAGTGGCCCTCCGTCAAGCCCTGCATTCAAGTGCGGGATTGACGCGGGGCGCAAGTGCGAGAAAGGCGGGGCAAACCACACCGGACCGAAAGCCATGATCGCACCCGACCGCCCCCGCCGCTCTGCCCTTTACCTGCCTGCATCGAATGCCCGTGCCATTGAAAAGGCGCGCAACCTTCCGGCGGATGTGATCATCCTCGATCTGGAGGATGCCGTGGCTCCGGAAGCCAAGGCCGATGCCCGCGCCGCTGCCGTCGCCGCCGTGCAGCAGGGCGGGTTCGGCAACCGCGAAGTGGCGATCCGGGCCAATGGCCTCGATACCGAATGGGGCGCGGCCGATCTTGAAGCGATTGCGGGGTCGGGCGCCGATGCCGTCCTCGTCCCCAAGGTCTCGACCCCGCATGACATCGCCGCCTGCGAGGCTGCTTTGGCCTCTGCCCCCGCTGCCATGCAGCTATGGGCGATGATCGAGACCTGCACGGTGATCGGCCAGCTCGATGCCGTAGCCGCAATGGCTGGCAGCACGCGGCTATCGCTGTGGATCATGGGGGTGAACGACCTGGCGAAGGAAATGCGCGCAAGGCTGACGCCGGATCGCACGCCCTTCCTCCCTGCCCTGACGCTGGCGGTCTGCGCGGCCCGCGCACACGGGGTCACCATCCTCGATGGCGTGTGCAACGAATTCCGCGACCTTTCCGTCTTCCGCGCAGAGGCGGAACAGGGGCTGCTTTATGGCTTCGACGGCAAGACGCTGATCCACCCCGATCAGATTACCCCGTGCAACGAAGTCTTCTCTCCCGGCGAGGCAGAGCTTACCCAGGCGCGCGCGATCATCGATGCCTTTGCCCTTCCCGAAAACGCCGGGAAAGGCGCGATCCGGGTAGACGGCAAGATGGCCGAGCTGCTCCACCTTGAACAGGCGAAGCGACTGGTGGCCATTGCCGAGCGGATCGGCGCGCTTAGCTGAAGCGCGCCAGCACCTGCTCCATCTCTGCCGTCGTGCGGATGCCCGGCGCGGCTGCGCATACGGCGGGGATGGAATTGACGGCGCGATGCGCGGTGAAGCCCGGGGTGACGGTGGGATAGGTCTCGCGGTCCACCGGGAAGGTGATGTTCACCTCCATCGGCGTGTCGCCTTCCACCGCAACCTTCCAGCCGCTTTCGCGCAGGTTCCAGTCGCTGTGCTCCACATCGGCGGTACAATACCAGTTGGCGCGGAAACGCAGGCGGGCCTTGCCGTCCTTCACGCCTTCGATGGTAATGCGCTGGGCGCCGACGGTGCCCGCCTCGATCGTGCCGGCAGCGATCTCTACCGTGTTGTTGGCAGCAGAGAGTTCACCAAAGGCGCGCCATTCGTCGATCTCGATGCCGATCGCCTGCGCCACCTGGGCAAGGCTCGCGGCGAAATCGTGCTTCACGTAATCGACCTTGCGCTGATCGAACTGCCCGACCGACACGCCGTAACCCATGACGTTGAAGATCAGGTCCGGCGAGTTGCGGCTCGTCATGTCGGCATATTCGTCGATCGTCACGCAATCGAGCCGGCGCGACATCGAAACCATCGGCAGCAGCATGGCCTCGGTGATGAAGCCCGGGCTTGAACCGGTGGAATAGACCGAACTGTTGCCCGCCGCGCACGCTTCCTCGATCCGTTCGCGCACTTCCGGATCCATGCTCCTGGGATCGTGGAAATCCCCGCGCGTGGTGACGACGTTCTTGCCCGAGGCGAGAATCTGGCAGAGCTCGTCGATGTTGGTGCCCTGCCGCATGTAGAGCACGCAATCGGCCGGCTGGGCGACAATTTCGGCGACCGAGCTGGTAGCGATCACGCCGGTATCGGGACAGCTTCCCTTGTAACCCACGTCGCGCTCGACCAGCCGCGCGGCATCAAGCCCGGCCTTTTCCGGGTTGCTCACCCACAGTCCGACAAGTTCCATGTCCGGGTGCTCGACCACGGCCCGCATGGCGCGGGTGCCGACATTGCCGGTCGCCCACTGGATTACGCGATACTTCGTGCCATCGGCCATGTTCTCTCTCCCGTTGACGAGACAGCGCCGAACCGCGTCAAGCGATCCGGCGCCATCCCTGTTTGCCCGTGATTGGATCAGAACTTCGTGCCGATCTCAATACCCCACGTCGTCGGAGCCGACCAAACCGCGCCGGTGGCGAAGTTGTTGTACTGCGCCTGGGTGACGTAGCGGCTGTTGGTGACGTTATCGCCGAAGGCCGCCAGGAAGAAGCGGTCGGACGGCGCGTTCCACTGAGCCCGCAGCGACAGGACTTCGTAGGCCTTCTGCGGGAACTGGGTTCCCGAAGGGCCGAAGAAGAAGCTGGAGGTGTAGTAGAGGTTGCCCGACAGGGCGAGCTTGCCGCCCGCCAGGTCCGCCGTATAGCGCGCACCGACATTCGCAGTGAACTCGGGCGTGCGCTGCATCTTGGTATTGGTCAGGGTAACGCCGGTCAGCAGGTAATAAGACGTGCCGTTGGCGCAGTTGACCACGGCTGCACCGGTGCAGCGCGCATAGACCGGCGCATCGTTGAACTTCTTGTAGCGGGCATGGACCCACGCCGCGCCAAGGTTGAAATCGAACGCATCGGACACGCGGTAACGCACCGCACCTTCAAGGCCGTAGATTTCCGATTCAGCGGCATTGATGACCTGGGCAGAGGGCGGATTGCCCTTGAACAGCGAGACCTGCAGGTTCTTGTAGTCGTAATAGAACGCCGACATGTCGACCGACAGCGCCCGGTCATCATACTTGTAGCCAAGCTCGAAGGCGTCGATCTTTTCCGGGGCAACCGGGTTGCCGGTGCTGCCACCCACGTCGAGGATGCCCGCCTTGAAGCCACGGGTGTAGGAGGCATAGATGCTCGAGCTGTCGCTCGGCTTGTAGCGCAGGACGACGCGCGGGGTCAGCGTGTCCTTCTTCACGGCAGCAGCCTGCGCCGCGGTAACCGGCGTCTTCACGCCCGAGAAGGCGGTGATGTAATAGGCATTGTCGATCTTGTCGTGGCTGTAACGCAGGCCGCCGGTGATGAAGAAGCGCGGCGAGACTTCGTAAGTGCCGTCGACAAAGGCGGCGAGGCTGCGCGAAGTGGTGCTCGACCCGCCCATGCGGATCCGCCCGACTGTGGCGACGTTATTGTCCAGCCAGGTCTGCCATTCGTCCTTGTTGCTGAAGTAGAACGCGCCCGCAGTCCACTGGAACGGGCTGCCCGGCTTCGACGTCAGCAGGAATTCCTGGCTGAAAGTGCGGTTGTTAACCGGCAGGCCGATCTGGAACACGGTGAACGCCGTGTGGTCGAGGTCTTCCGACTGGTCGACATCCTCGCGCTTGTACTGGGTGTACGAGGTGAAGTTGGCGAAGCCGAGATCGGCCTTCAGCGTTGCCTGGTAGGTATCGCTATCGCTCTCGACCCGGTTGGGCACGTCACCGGCAAAGAGATCCGGCTTGGTGGTGTACAGTGTCGTGGGGACGAAGGTAGGTGCCATGTCGCCAAGGACCGGATCGACATAGACGTTGGCCAGCATCGAGCGCGGATCTTCCGTCGTCGTATGGCCATAGCGCAATAGCAGCGAGGCCGTGCTGGAAAGGTTGAACTTGGCACCCAGGCGCATCGACCACGACTTGTAGCGGCCGATCTTGTTATTGCCGGTCAGGTCGGTCTGGAAACCGTTGCCGCCGCGGTAGAGCGCTTCCATGTCGAAAGCGACATCATCGTTGCCGGCGGTGACATAGCCCTGGAGCTTGTGTTCGTTGAACCGGCCATAGGATGCCTTGACCTGCCCGCCCGATTCCGCGCTCGGCTCGCGGGTGGTGACAAGGATCGCACCGCCGGTGGTGTTGCGACCGAAAAGCGTGCCCTGCGGCCCCTTCAGGACCTGGACCGATTCCACGTTCATCATGTCGAAATCGGCACCCAGCGGGTTGGGCGAGTAGAAACCGTCGACGTAGATGCCGACATTGCCGCCGACGCCGGACGTGGTCACGGCCGTGCCAATGCCGCGGATGCTGGGCTGCACCCACTGCGCCTGGCTGTCGAAACGCAGCGCCGGGGTGACCTTGGAAATGCCGGTCAGGGTCTGGATGTTGGCGGTGGCCAGCTCTTCGGTCTTGAGCGTGGTCACCGTGATCGGCACATCGACCGAGCGCTCTGCACGGCGCTGGGCGGTGACGATGATTTCCTGGCTGGCAGCTTCCTCGCCCTCGCTGGCATCCTGCGCCATGACCTGCGTCGGCATGACGACAAGCGCGGCAAGCATGGCCTTGGCCGATGCGGCTGACATGAATCGAGCAAATTTCATGGGCTTACCTCCTCCACCCGCAGTCCTTCGCTGCGGCTCGTAAAAGAACCTAGGCCGGTTGCACTGCCGTTCAAGCCAAATGGGGCCACCGGACTTCGCAGCAGCGATCAAGGGCCGACGTAATTCACCGTGCCCATCTGCGGATCGGGGGAGTCTGCCTTCCAGCGCACCGAGCCATAGGGCCGCTCAAGCCAGCGCCGCACGCGCGATTCCCCGGCATGGCGGCTGAAAGCATTGGCCGCCATCTGCGCCTCGGAATCGGCCTGGGTGTAGCGATCGCGCATACGCAGGTAATCGCCCCAGGTGGGACAATGATACCGTTCGAGCCAGATGTTCGGGTTGGCAATGTCGCGGGCAATGGTCCAGTCGAAGCCACCATTGCGCTGCCGGCTTTTGCCGACCTGCCGGATCGCGTTGTAGAAATCGCGCGCATCGGCGGGATCGACGTCGTACTCCACCTCGATCGCCACCGGGCCGGAACGGAGCGAAAGTTCCATCGCAACCTCTGGCTCGTTGGCCAGCGCCCAGGAATCCTGCCCTTCGGCATCGCCGCGCGGCAGGGGCGCGATGAAGCCGATGACGATCGTAAAAATGCCGAATACCGCCGATGCCACGAGCGAGAGGAACAGGCCCTGGCTGGCTGCAACGGCACCCCAGAAGGCCGCGCCGATGGCGATGCCGCCGGTAAGGGCGGAGGAATAAAGCGACAGTGCACGCGCGGTTACCCATCGCGGCGCCGAAAGCTGGACACCGACGTTCAGCATGGCGACCGTCAGGATATTGCACGCCCCGCTGATGAACATCGCGGCACACGTGAGCCAAAGGTCACCGCTGACCGCGACCAGCGTGGTTGCCGCGCCGGAAGCCACGGAGAACAGGCGCACGGACCGCTCCGTGCCCAGCCCCTCGCGCAGTTGCGACACGAACAGCGCACCGATCACCGCGCCGATGCCCGCCGCACCGAGCATGAGGCCATAAGTGCCTGCGGTACCGCCCAGCAGGTCCTTGGCCACAAGCGGGCCCAGCGCCGGGATCGAGGCCGTGCCCAGCCCCATCAGGAAAGCGCGCAGCAGCACGGTGCGGATCGCGGGCGCATGCAGGGCGTAGCGGGCGCCGGATACGATGGCCCGGTCGATCCGCTCCGGTGGCAGGCGCGAAGGCACGTGCTTGCGCTTCCAGAACCAGAAGGCGATCCACAGGGGAAGATAGAATACCGCGTTGATCGCAAAGGCGGCGCTGGCCCCCAGGACCTTGACGACGAGGCCGCCGATGGCCGGCCCGACGCTGCGCGCGACGTTATAGCTGATCGTACCAAGGGCGACGGCCGCCGGCAGGTCTTCGTTCGAAACCTGTTCGCCGATCGAGGCCTGCCACGACGGTGAATAGAGCGCCACCCCTGCCCCGATCAGGACGCAGAAGGCCAGCAGGATCCACGGCGTGGTCAAGCCGGCGAAGGCCAGCGTGGTCAACACAGCACCGCAGATTGCCGAAAAGCCCAGGCCGACAAGGGCAATCTTGCGCCGGTCGAACATGTCCGCCACCGCGCCGGCGGGAACAGCGACGAGCATCAGCGGGAGCATGAGCGCGGTCTGGACCAGCGCGACCATGCTCGGCGAATTGGTCAGCCGGGTCATCTCCCAGGCAGCGCCGACGCCAAGGATCAGCTGCCCGAAGTTCGAAAACAGGCTCGACGTCCAGATTCTGCGGAAAGTGGGCTCGCGCAGCGGGGCGAACGAACTGCCCCCTGTCTTGCTCCCACCGGACGTGCCGGCCACTCGTGATTCTCCCCATAAGAATGGTTGACGCGATCATCACGTGGGCAGGCAATTGGTCAAGCCGCGATTGGCATAAATTGCCGGATCGCGCAGGCGATGCCGCGCCGGGCAAATGGCTCAACCGCCCCTGCGGATTGCCTTGCCGCGCTTCTGCGACCAAATGGCTCGCAAGAACATTTGCAAAGGATATGACCGTGGCCGAAGCCTATATCATCGACGCCGTCCGCACGCCCCGCTCGATCGGGAAGATGGGCAAGGGTGCGCTCTCGACGATGCACCCTGAACACCTTTCGGCATCGGTCCTTGCCGCGATTGCGGAACGCAACAACCTGAACACGGCCGACGTCGACGATGTCGTCTGGGGTGTCTCGGGCCAGATCGGCCTCCAGTCGGGCGACATCGGCCGCAACGCCGCGCTCGACGCAGGATACGACGTGAAGGCCGGCGGCGTGACGCTCAACCGCTTCTGCGGATCGAGCCTGACGGCCACGAACTTCGCGGCCGGCATGGTCATGGCCGGCATGCATGACCTGGCGGTTGCCGGCGGCATGGACATGCTTTCCTACGTCAACATGTTCGGCATGAAGATGCGCGAAGCCGGCGTCAGCGGCGGCGGCATGGGCGTGGGCAATCCGCGCCTCCAGGCAAAGCACCCGCAGTCCAACCAGGGCGTCTGCGCCGATGCCATCGCGGCGATGGAAGGCATCAGCCGCGAAGACCTGGAAAAGCTGGGCTACGAAAGCCAGCAGCGCGCAGCCAAGGCGATCGCCGAGGGCCGCTTTGCCAAGAGCACGATCACGGTGAAGGACGATGAAGGCAACGTGATCCTCGACCACGAGGAATACCCCCGTCCCGAAACCACGCTCGAAGGTCTGGCCCAGCTGAAGCCGGCCTTCGAAATGTTCATCGACATGCCCTCGCAGCCGGGCGGCAAGACCTATCGCGAGCTGATCAACCAGGTCTATCCCGACGTGGACATCAAGCCGATCCACCACGTCGGCATTTCCTCCGGCGTCGTCGATGGCGCGGCGGCTATCCTGATCGCATCGAAGGAATATGCCGAAAAGCACGGCATGAAGCCGCGCGCCCGCATCGTCGCCATGGCCGAAATCGGTGATTGCCCGACGCTCATGCTCAACGCTCCCGTCCCGGCGGCAAACAAGGTGCTGGCGAAGGCAGGCCTGACCAAGGACGATATCGACGTCTGGGAAGTGAACGAAGCTTTCGCCGTCGTCGTCGAAAAGTTCATCCGCGACCTCGACCTCGATCGCACCAAGGTGAATCCCAATGGCGGCTCGATCGCGCTGGGCCACCCGATTGCCGGCACGGGCGCGATCCTGATCGGCACCGCGCTTGACGAACTGGAACGCACCGGCGGCCGCTATGGCCTCGTCACCATGTGCGCTGCAGGCGGCATGGCCCCGGCAATCATCATCGAACGCATGGACTGATTTGGGCGCGCTGGCGGGGGGACTCGCCAGCGCCGCACAAAACGCTATGCTGCGGTCGGAGGGGCTTCTCAAAGGGGGATGGAGCCATCGAAAGCCAAGGCCAAGACCGGCGGGAAATCGGCCGACTGATCATCCTGATCGGCCGGATGCTGCGCCAGGATTTCGATCGTCATGTCGGCGACGTGGGCGTAACGCGCTCGCAATGGGCGATGATCGCGGTGGTTTCGCGCATGCAGGGGGCAACCCAGCGCAAGATTGCCGAGATCCTCGAAATGTCGGAGGCTTCGGCAGGTCGCCTGATCGACCGGCTTTGCGCCGACGGCCTGCTCGAACGCGGCGAGCATGACAGCGATCGCCGGGCACGGTCGGTCCGCTTGACCGACAAGGCCACTCCCCTGCTCGACCAGCTGGGCAATTTTGCCAAGGACAACGAAATTCTCGTCTTCCGCAATTTCAGCGGCGAGGAGCTGGAGACTTTTGCCCGCCTGCTCGAAAAGCTGCGGGCCAACCTGGCATCCTGAACCGCCAACAAAAAAGGGCGATGCCATCGGCACCGCCCCTTTTTCTGTACTGCTGGAAAAGCCGCCGATCAGCGGGCCTTGCGCAGTTCCACCTTGGTCAGCTTGGTGACCAGCTTGCCATCGACTTCCGACAGGCTGGAATTCGGAACCGTCACGAGGCGGCCTTCAAGGATCACCTGGACCAGGCCGGTTTCGGTAACGCGGTAGATGGTGGCGATGCGGCTGCCGTTTGCAGCGTAGATCGACTTGCCCGCGATGGCTCCGGCAGGAGCGGCGGCATCCTCTGCGTTCACGGCAACCGGCAGGACCGTGAAGGACACGAGCGTTGCAACGAGAGCGAGGGGAAGGAACTTCTTCATGAAATAACGACTCCAGATGTCCCCGATTCTGCCGGGGGCTTACTAACCTCGGTTAGTAATTGGGTTTCAGGGTTCGCAATCGCAAAACACGCAAAGTGGGTTGCAATTTCCACAACTGTCAGCAAGGCGGCGAAAAGCGTGCCGCGCCCTGGCGATTCTGTTGAGCGATGCCCCTTGCCGGGCCGCTTGATCGTCGCAGCGATGGCCCTGCGGTTGCACCCATGCGCCGTTGCGCGCAGGAACCGAAACCAAGGCGGCTCTGCCCGCAAACGAGACTTGATACGGGAAGACAAGACATGACGAAGGTGATGCAGGGAATCCGGGTTCTGGAAGTGGCACAGTTCACTTTCGTTCCGGCTGCGGGCGCAATCCTCGCCGATTGGGGCGCGGACGTGATCAAGATCGAGCATCCGGTCCGTGGCGATACCCAGCGCGGCTTCCTCAACATGGGCGGCGTCACGCTCGATCCGCAGCGCCAGACGCTGTTCGAACACCCCAACCGCGGCAAGCGCTCGGTCGGCGTCGACATCACCACGCCCGAAGGCCAGGAAGTTCTCTATGAGCTGGCGAAGACGGCCGACGTCTTCCTGACCAACTACCTGCCGCACCAGCGCCAGAACTTCAAATTCGACGTCGAGCACATCAAGGCCGTAAACCCGAACATCATCTATGCCCGCGGCAGCGCCTTCGGCCACAAGGGCCCCGAAGCCGGCGTCGGCGGGTTTGACGGAACGGCCTTCTGGTCGCGCAGCGGCGTCGCCATCTCGATGACGCCCGAGGAACTTCCCGGACCGCTCGGCCAGGGCATCCCGGCCTTTGGCGATTCGATCGGCGGCATGTTCATCGCTGGCGGCATTTCGGCCGCGCTGCTTCACCGCGAACGCACCGGCGAAAGCCCGGTGATGGACGTTTCGCTGCTCAGCTCGGCGATCTGGGCATCCGGTGCAGTGATCGCGCAGGTTGCCGAAACCGGCGTGCTCACCCGCAACCAGATGCCCGGCACCGGCGGCGCGGCGCGCAATCCGTTCCAGGGCAACTACACCACCTCGGATGGCGGCACGATCAACATGTGCACCCTTTCGCCTACCGCCCATATCAAGAGCCTGTTCGAGCATATCGGCGTGCCTGAGGCGGCAGAGGATCCGCGCTTCAGCGATGCCCGCGCGCTGTTCGAAAATGCCGGTGCGGCCAGCGACATCATGGTCAAGGCCTTCGCGTCGAAGCCCTTCGAATACTGGCGCCAGCACCTCAAGACCTACACCGGTCAGTGGGCGCCGATCCAGTCGTTCCAAGACCTGCTGACCGACGAACAAGCGCTGGCCAACGACATGATCATCGAGGTTGAGGCTGCCGATGGCAGCGACCGTCCGCTCAAGCTGGTCCGCGGCCCGGTCCAGTTCGACAGCGCCCCGGTCGAAACCACCCGCTCGCCGATCGCATCCGAACATACCGAAATTGTCCTGATGGAACTGGGTATGGAATGGGACAAGATCGAAGAATACAAGGCCAAGGGCGCCATCGCCTGAGTCAGACCAGCAATCCAAGGAATTAAGCAGATGAAACCCGGTACCCGTCTCAAGAGCGCAGCCTGCGACACCGAAGTCATGGTGATCAAGTGCGGCGAAGGCACGATCGAATGCGGCGGCGCGCCCATGGGCGAAACCAAGCCCGCCGAAGCCGCTGCACTGAGCGCCGATCATTCCAACGGCACCCTGATGGGCAAGCGCTATGTCGATGCCGACGGCAAGTTCGAACTGCTCTGCGTCAAGCCCGGCAAGGGTTCGCTCTCGGTCGATGGCGTTGCGCTGGTGACCAAGGACGCCAAGCCGCTTCCTGCCTCGGACTGACCCCGGCCTGACACGATGAACATCTCGCTGATCCTCGAAATGGCGGCAGAAGCCGCCCCCGATCGCGTTGCGCTGGTTTGCGATGGCAAGCGCTGGACCTATGCCGACCTGCTGGCTGCCGCGCGCGGCGCGTTCGAGCTGATCCAGGAATCGGGCGCGGAATATGTCGCCCTGCTTGATGAAAGCAGCGAGGCTGCGGTGATCGCGCTGTTCGGCGCGGCGCTTGCCGGCGTGCCCTATTGCCCGCTCAACTACCGCCTGGCGGACGAGGATCTGGCTGCCCTGCTCGGCCGCATTGCCCCGGCCCTGGTGGTCGGCGATGAAGAGCGCGTTGACCGCATTGCCGGGGATCAGGGACACACGGTGTTCAGCCGCGAGCTCTTCAGCCTCAAGGCGCAGGAAACCGTGCCGGCTGACGATGCGCGCGAGTTTGATCCGGGCGAAGGCGTAGCGGTGCAGTTGTTCACCAGCGGCACGACTGCGGCGCCCAAGGCGGCGATCCTGCGCCATTCGAACCTGCTGGGCTATATCCTTGGCACGGTCGAATTCGCATCGGCCGAGGAAAGCGACGCCGCGCTGGTCGTGGTCCCACCCTATCACATCGCCGGCATTTCGGCGCTGATGAGCTCAATCTACTCGAACCGCCGCATCGTCATGCTGCCCAGCTTCTCGCCGGAAGCCTGGCTGAAGCTGGTCGAGCAGGAGCAGGTCACCAACGCGTTCGTCGTGCCGACCATGCTGGGCCGCATCATCGACGCGTTCGAGAAGGCACCCGGCACCAACGTCGCCTCGCTGCGCGCCATCGCCTATGGCGGCGGCAAGATGCCGCTGGAAGTCATCACCAAGGCCCTGGAACGCTTCCCGGATGCCGGCTTTACCAACGCCTATGGCCTGACCGAGACCAGCAGCACCATTGCGCTTTTGGGACCGGACGACCACCGCGCTGCACTGGCTTCGGACGATCCGAAGATCCGCGCGCGCCTCACCTCGCTGGGCCAGCCGCTGCCGACCGTGGAGATCGAGATCCGCGACGAAGACGGCAAGGCGCTGGGCCCGGGCGAAGCCGGCGAAATCTTTGTTCGCGGTGACCAGGTCTCCGGCGAATACAAGGAAAAGAGCGCACTGGTAGAAGGCGGCTGGTTCCCCACCCGCGACGCTGGTTTCATCGACGAGGACGGCTATCTCTTCCTCTCGGGCCGCGCCGATGACGTGATCGTGCGCGGCGGCGAGAACATGAGCCCCGGCGAGATCGAGGACGTGCTGCTTACCCATCCCGCCATCGCCGATGCCTGCGCCTGCGCGGTGCCTTCGGTCGAATGGGGCGAAGCGGTTGGCGTTGCCGTTGTCACCCGCGAAGGCCACCAGCAGCCCGAGGAAAGCGAGCTCAAGGAATTGATCCGCGGTCGCCTGCGTTCGAGCCGCGTCCCCGAAAAGGTCGCCTTCGTGGCAGAGCTGCCCTACAACGAAATGGGCAAGTTGCTGCGCCGCGAGGTCAAGAAGATCCTTGCCGACTGACACGTCAGCCGGGCTGGCCATTCCGCTCACCCGCTGGGCGGATGGCAGGCTTGGAGAACTCGCCGCTTCGACGGGATCCGCCGCGATTGCAAAGCTTCGCGGCAGGACCTTGGTGGGTGAACGCGCGCAGATCAACGCCTTCAGGATACCGGGTCGCCGCTCGGCAGGCGGTGGCAGCCAGCTGATAGCCGCACAGGGCGGCTGGGTGGCGATCAACCTGTCGCGCAGCGATGACCGGGACCTGCTGCCCGCGCTGTTCGAAACACAAATGCTGGACTGCAACGACCTTGGCGAGGTCGTCGAACTGGCCTTTGCCCGCAGCGCCAGCGATCTTGTCGCGCGGGGCCGGGAAATGGGCATGGCGATTGCCTGGGACCAAGAGGTGCCTGCCAGCCCCGCGATGGAAACCTTGGCAGAAACAGCAATCGCCCCGGCGCAAAGTGACCGGCCGCTGGTTGTCGATCTATCCGCGTTGTGGGCCGGCCCGCTATGCGGCCACCTGCTGCACCTGGCTGGCGCGCAGGTGGTCAAGGTGGAGAGCGAAAAGCGTCCCGATGCCATGCGGGATGGCGATCCGGGGCTGTTTCACCTGCTGAACGGCGGCAAGGACAATGTCGCGATCGACATTTCAAGCCGCGATGGCCTGGCCGCACTTCATAGCTTGCTGGAGAGGGCAGACATGGTGATCGAGGCCGCCCGCCCCCGCGCCTTGCGCCAGCTGGGCATCGATGCGGACGCACTGGTCCGCACCCAACCGGGCAAGGTCTGGCTGACAATTACGGGACACGGCACGCGCGGCGCTGCCGCAGACTGGATTGGCTTCGGCGACGATTGCGCCGTTGCGGGGGGGCTTTCGTCCGCGCTGTTCGAAGCGAGCGGGGCGATGGGCTTCGTCGGCGACGCCATTGCCGACCCGCTCACCGGTATCACCGCCGCAGCCGCCGGCTGGCAGGCGTGGCGTTCCGGCCGCGGCGGACGCATGGTATTCTCGATGAGCGGGATCGTTCGGGATGCCATAGCCGCCGAACGTGCGGCGGACAGGAACCGCTTCTTCCGGGAGCTGAATGACTGGGCGGCGGCGCATGGGCGTCGCTTCCCGGCAGTCGGCGAACGCGTCCCGGCCGGCCCCCTGCGCGATATCGGAGCAGACAACGCGGCGTGGCTGCCGTGCTGATCCGCAATGCCGAAGTCTGGGGACTGGGCCCCGCAGACCTTCGTCTTGCCGATGGCGTGATCCGGTCGGTCGGCAAGTTGCAGCCCCTCGCCGGCGAGCCAGTTCTCGATGCTGCCGGGGGTGCCTTGCTGCCGGGACTGCACGATCATCACCTTCACCTCGCCTCGGCTGCCGTGCGGCGCCAGTCGGTCGTCTGCGGCCCGCCTGAGGTCACGACGGCAGAGCAACTGGCCCAGCGGATTCTCTCCGTTCCAGGCGATGGCTGGATCAGGGGCATTCTCTATCACGACAGCGTCATGGGCCTTCCGGACGCGCAGGCGCTTGACCGGATGGTGCGTGATCGGCCGCTGCGCATCCAGCACCGTTCCGGACGCATGTGGCTGCTCAACTCGCTGGCGCTCCAAAACCTGCTTGCCCTCTCCCCGCCTCCGGCCGGGCTGGAACGCGAAGCCGGGCATTATACCGGCCACCTGTTCGATGAAGACACCTGGCTGCGCCGGACGCTTAACGCCAGTCCGCCGCCGCTTGGCGACATCTCCCGCGAACTCGCACGCTTTGGCGTAACCGGGCTGACCGATATGTCGCCATCGAACACCCCGGAGACGCTTGACTGGTTCTCCGCCGCACAGGCTTCCGGCCAGCTGCGCCAGCACCTGCTGATGGCAGGCACGCTGGAGCTGGCGCGCGGCCCGGCAAAGCTGCACCTGCACGAAAACGCCCTGCCCGATTTCGACGAGGTCCTGGCCTTCATCCGCACCGCGCACGGGCTCGGCAGGCCGCTGGCGGTCCACTGCACGACCGAGACAGAGCTGGTCTTCACCCTCGCCGCCCTCGAAGCGGCTGGAACCATGCCGGGCGACCGGATCGAACACGCGGGCATCGCCACTGACGACCATATCGCCCGCATCGCGGACATGGGCCTTGCCGTGGTCAGCCAGCCGCATTTCATTGCCGAGCGGGGTGACCAATACCGGGCGGACGTGGAGCCGGCGCAGGTGCCGCTACTCTACCGGCTTGCCTCTTTCAAGCGGGCCGGCGTGACGCTGGCGGCAGGCAGCGACGCGCCGTTCGGGTCGCTGGATCCTTGGGCAGCCATGCGCGCGGCAGTTACGCGGCGCACTCCTTCCGGTGCAGTGATCGGACCGGACGAGGCACTTACGCCCGAGGAGGCGCTTGCGCTCTACCTTGCCGACCCGGAAGACCTCTCGCGCCTCAGGACCATATCCGAAGGGACGCGGGCAGACCTTTGCCTCCTCCGCACAGGCTGGGCCGAGGCCCGCGAGCGGCTTGATGCATCAATCGTCCGCGCGACTTTCATCGCCGGTGATCTCGTCCACCAGTCCCCATTCGAGGGCGGTGCGGGCTGAAATCCTGCGGCCGGACAGGATCATCTCGCAGGTGCGCTGGTGCCCGATCCGCCGGGTAAGCGAAACGCAGCCGCCCGCGCCGGGCAGCAGGCCCATCGCCAGTTCCGGCAGCTGGAACCAGGCGCGCGACGTTGCCGTGATCCGGCGGGCATAGGCTGCAAGCTCCAGCCCGGCACCCACGCAGGCACCGTCGATATGGACTTCCATCTTGTGCCCGCAACCGGCGGCCCAGCGCGCCGGCAAGGTCTGGCTACGGATAGCATGAGCCTGCGCCGGATCGCGGGTGGTGCCGAATTCGCCAAGATCGGCCCCCAGTGAAAAGGCCTTCCCCCGCGCCCTGACCAGAACCTGTTCGATCGTATCGTCCACCACGGCCAGCTGCAGCATGGTGTTAAGGGCATCCCGCATCGGACGGTCGATGGCATTGCCTGCCGCCGCACGGTCGAACGTGAGGGTGAGCACTTCCTCATGCCGTTCGGCCAGGACATTGCCTTCGGGCATATCGGCAAGCGGCCGCGGGCGACCCTCCAGCCAGCGGGCAAATTCGCCGCTGCCCTGCAACACGCCATAGGCCAGCGATTCCATCGTCAGGCCATCGGTCAGCGACATGCCGGGCAAGCTGCGGAGCAAGTCAACGATTACCCGCGCTGCCAGCGGATTGGCGGAAATGGCTGCATAGAGATTCTCGGCTGCGGCCCGGTCCCTGACGCGACAATCGACCGCACTGGCCAAGGGTTCGGGGGCATCGCCGATGAGAATTACGGGAGTCTGCGGAAGGACGATTCGGTCGGACCAATCGCAATCGGGCGTCCATTCCACGAACAGGCACGCTGAGTCCAGCGATGCTTGCGCATGCCAGAGCCGATTGGCCGGAACGATGGTCTCGATGAAAGGCATGGCTTGTCCCTAGCTGATTCCCGCCACTTTTTCGCCCATGCGATGCCGCCATCGCCCCTGCGGGCTTTGAAACATGCGTTCAAAAAAACGAGGTTGTCTCATTTTCCGTTTGACAGACCCCCTCCGCGATTCAATCATGCGATTAATTAGCGAATGGGAGAGTAGCTATGGCATCGGTCTCGAACTCGTCCAACAAGGCAAAAATTGCCAAGCGCGTTATCGAAGTGTTGGATTATTTCGACGACGACCATCGCGAAGCAACGGTGATGGATATCGTGCGGCGCTACAACCGTCCGCAATCGAGCACCTCCGAGCTGCTTTCGAGCCTGGTTGACCTGGGCCTGCTCTACAAGGATCCCTATTCCCGCTCCTACAGCCTCAGCCCGCGCGCCGCGCTGCTGGGCACCAACGGCCAGTCCGGCATGGCCCGTGACGGTCGTATCGTTCGCCTGATCGATCGCCTTGCCGCCCAGACCGGCCTGGCTGTCGCGCTCTACGGCATGGTCGGCCTCAACGCGCAGATCGTTTCGTGGCGTTCGGGTTCGCGTCAGGGCCAGGGGAAGCAGCGCGCGCTTTACGGCGGCATGCAGGAGCCGCTGCTCGAATCCGCCGTGGGTTGGCTGATGCTTTCGACGATCCCGCAGCCGCGCCGCGATGGTGTGCTGCGTCGCCTGATCGCCGAGGCTGCCGATGACCGCAAGGTTCCCTTCGCTGATCTCAGCACCCGCGTGGTGCAATGCGCCGATACCGGCGTGGGCATCGGCCAGGCCGGATTCGGCACCGGTGCGGAAATGGTAACGGTGCTGCTGCCGGACCAGCCGGAAGATCACCCGATGGCGATCGCGCTGGTCTATGCGCCTGACAGCCAGATCAGCACGGAAAGCCTTGCCGGCTGCATCCGCGATTCGATCGCGCATTGCCTGCTGGGCGAGGAAGCAGCCCCGGCCAGCCTCGAAGCGGTCCCCCACGCCGCCTGAGCGCAGCGGCGCAGATCAGCCTATATCACCGAGCGGCGCACGGGCGCCCTCGGTGCTGAAATCGACCCGGTCGCCAACCCTCTCGCACTGGTCATAGCGTTCCGGCTGGCTGGCAAAGCAGCTGCCAGGCAAGGCGCGAAGCGTCTTTTCCGTTTCCCACGGAATCAGCCGCCCATGCGCCACCAGCCCCGCCCATTGCAGCATCCGCGCTTCCGCCCGCGCATCACCCGACAGGGTGGTGATCCAGGATCGCAAACCGATCAGAGGCAGCCCTGCGGCAGCTTCCGGCGATGACACGACATCGTCCTTCGCCTGCCAGTGCTGCCGGTCCTCGCCATTGCGGCGCAGCAGCAGCTCGTTGACGCCATCAACCGGATCGGAAACGTAAATCTCGTAGAGCGTCTCGCCGGCATCGTGGACATGGCGCAGCGCCAGCTCGGCGAGATCGAACAGGTGCGTGCAGTTCGCCTTCTTGTCGAGCGCCCGTTCCTGCCGTTCGAGCGGCACCCCCAGCCAGTCCGCTTCCAGTTTCGCGACCGCACCCGGGCATATGTTCCAGGGCGCGCGTTCCGTCAGCGCTGTCACCGCCGTCACCCGCTCTCCATCGTGCTCCAGCGTCACCGCCATGCGGTGAACGTCATCCTCCAGCCTCGAGGTGACCGAACGCTGGGATGGCAGTACGTGAAAGCGGCGGCGGAAGCCGGGCTGCTGGTCGACAGGCAGGGTCATTGCCTGAAGACTACCATGCCCTTGCCGCCACGCGCCATCGCGCCCGCGATTTGGCTTGGGGCCTGTTGATTGTCTGCCCGCCATGCCATCTAGCAGGCACCAACAAGCCATTCCCGAGAGGAGATTTATTGTGAGCGATGTTCTGGGCTACGCCGGCAAGCGGGTTATTGTCACCGGGTGCTTTTCGGGCATGGGCGAGGCGACGGCCAAGCTGCTGATCGACCTTGGTGCCGAAGTGCACGGTTTCGACTACAAGGACAGCACCCTTCCCCTCGCCAGCTTCACCAAGGTGGACCTGCGCGATGCCGCCTCGATCGAAGCGGGCATTGCCGGCCTTGGCGGCGGACGCATCGATGCTCTGTTCAACTGCGCCGGCCTGCCCAATGGTTCGTTCGATCCGATGGACGTGATGAAGGTGAACTTTATCGGCCTGCGCCACCTGACCGAGCAGGTCCTGCCGCTGATGGGTGAAGGCAGCGCCATCGCCAACATCGCCTCCACCGGCGGCCTCGGCTGGAGCCGCAACATCCCCACCAACATGGAATTCGTCACCACCAAGGGCTGGCAGGCCGCGGTGGACTGGTGCGCGGGTCACATGGACGTGGTGCGCGAAGGTTATGCCTTCTCCAAGGAAAACGTGATCGTCTGGACCCAGTTCATGGGCGCCCACCTGATCAAGAAGGGCATCCGCATCAACTGCACCCTGCCCTCGCCCACCCAGACGCCGATGATGGCCGACTTCCACAAGAACTCGGGCAAGGACGTGGTCGACGCCGCAGCCGAACCGCTGGGCCGCTATTCGACGCCTTATGAACAGGCCGCACCGCTGGTCTGGCTCAACAGCCCCTTCGCGACGATCGTCAACGGCGTGGTCCTGCCGGTTGACGGCGGCTTCATGGGCGGCATTCCCACCGGCCAGATCGACCTTTCGAAGATGATGCGCCGGGCGGATTCCTGATCCCGCCCGGATCGTCCGGAATGAAACGTGCCGGGTAGCAATTGCTAAACTAGCTTAGGATTTCTCCCGGTTTTCCGGACACGACATACTTGACTGCAAGATACCTTCCAATAGTCTGACCACGTGATCAGGGATGTCCGCGCTTGCGGTTACCCGGGCAAAGGGCATCCCTTCACGGTACAACGGTGCAAAAGCGCCGGGCCGTAAAATGACAATGGTTCGGCCGGAGCCGCAGTGGTTCCGGCATTCTTGGGAGGGAACTATGCGTAACGCCTCGATGATCAGGTCTGCCCTGATGGCAGCGACGATGCTGAGCTTCAGTGGAACGGCACTGGCTCAGGATGCCGACGAAGATAGCGGCACCGAAAAATCCAAGGAAATCGTTGTTACCGGCACGCTGATCCGCGGCGTTGCACCGGGCGGTTCGCAAACGATTGCCGTGGGTGCAGAACAGATCCAGGCGACCGGCGCGGCGAATACGTCGGACCTGCTTGCCTCGGTTCCCGCAGCCGGCAACTTCCTCTCCTTCGTCGGCGTACGCGGCTCGTCGAACTTCTCGCTGGCGGTGAACCGCCCCTCGCTGCGCTATCTCGGCAACACCTCGGGCAGCACGGCAACCACCCTGCTGCTGCTTAACGGCCATCGCCTGCCCGGCATGGGCATCAACCAGACCACGGCTGACCTTGACGCGATCGCGGCCGGCGCGATCGAGCGCGTGGAAATCGTCACCGATGGCGGTTCGTCCACTTATGGTTCGGACGCGGTCGGCGGCGTGATCAACTTCATCACCCGCAAGGAATTCGACGGCGTGGAAGCCAAGGGCAGCTATGGCCTGGGCAATTACGGCGGGTACCAGCAGGCCAACGCCGCGATTACCGTGGGCAAGAAGTGGGACGGCGTTTCTGCCTTCGTCTCCTATGACTTTGCCTGGCACAACGAGCTTTACGGCGCTGACCTGCCGTTCTCGCAGAACCGCGACTGGATCAACAATGCCCCGGCGGAACTGGCCTGTACGGTCGGCTCCATCCAGAATGCCGGTAACACCTATGCCCTTCCCGGCCTCGCCAAAGGCCTGGGCAACCGCTGCGACAACACCGAACTGCAGACCGCCTATCCGCGCGAAACCAAGCATTCGGTCTATGCCAGCCTGTCGATCGATCATGGCGGGCCGGTCAGCTTCATGGTCACCGGTTTCTACGTGAACCGCAAGAACGTGTCGGATGCCGGCCCGCTGCTTGCAACCGGCACCTCCGTCCCGGCAACCAGCCCCTTCTACATTCCGATTACCGGCGTGACCGGGGCTGAAGTGTTCCAGTACAATTTCTCGCCGGTTTTCGGCAACCACACCTACCAGACGACCAAGCTGGAATCGTGGGGATTCACGCCTTCGGCAAAGATCAGCCTGGGCAGCAACTGGCAACTTAACGTCCTTGCCAACTATGGCCGCGGGCGGAGCGATTTCATCGGCCAGCAGATCAACCCCACGCCGATCAACACCGCTGCTGCTGCGGGAACCTTCAACCCGGCGAATCTGACCGCGGCAACCAACACCGCGACGCTCGCCGCGGCAGCTGACTGGTACCAGTTCGGCAAGGCGACGAACGAGCTGATGAACTTCCGCGCCGTGATGGACGGCACCCTGCTCTCGCTGCCTGCGGGTGAGGTCAAGCTGGCGGTTGGCGGCGAACTGATGTGGGAATCCTACAAGGGCTCGCAGTCGCGCACGACGACCTTCGCGGGGATCGCCACTTCGCCATTGCTGAAGAAGACGCGCGACGTGCGCGCCGTGTTCGGCGAATTGTCCATCCCGCTGCTGGGCGAAGACATGGGCGTGTTCCACAGCCTCGTCCTCACGGCATCGGGCCGTTACGACGACTATTCGGACTTCGGCGACACCTTCAACCCGAAGCTGGGGCTGACCTTCGAGCCGGTTGACTGGATCAAGCTGCGCGGCACATGGGGCAAGGCATTCCAGGCCCCGGGGCTTTCCGATCTTGCCCAGGCTGCGGCGCCGACGATCAACGTCCTGCCCTTGTCCGTCCGGCCCTTCGTCAAGCCCGGCCTGACCCCGGGAACGACCGACCGCAACATCCTTTACGTGATCGGCGGCACGAAGCTTCCGCTGAGCCCGCAGACCGCCAAGACCTGGTCGGCCGGCTTTGACGTGAAGCCACCGGTGATCCCCGGCCTGTCGTTCGGGATGACCTATTACAACATCAATTACGAAGGCTCGATCTCGATCTATCCGATCTTCGACCCGAACTATTACACCAACTTCCCCGATCAGGTCGTGACCTACGATCAGGGCATTGCCGCAATCCAGGCCCGCGTGAACGAGCTGAATGCCCTGGTCGATCCGGCCGTGGCGACAGCGCGACTGGCTTCGCTTCCGCTCGGACTGCAGAGCATCTATGCGGTGATGGACGGTCGCTCGACCAACCTGGGTTCGATCAAGACTGCCGGCTTCGACTTCTATGTCCGCGAGCAGCTGGATACGAGCTTCGGCAACGTCTATCTCGACGCATCGGGAACCTACATCACCAAGTTCCTGACCCAGTCGTACAAGGGTGGCCCGGTTACCGACTCGCGGCTGACCAACTTCACCAAACTGCGCCTGGCAACAACGCTGGGTGCCAACATCGGCAACCTCAAGGCGCAGGTGACCTGGCAGCACTCGCAGGGCTACAAGACCGTGCCCACGGCCGCCAACCTGAACCAGCAGTCGGTGGATTCGTTCAACGTCTTCAACCTGTTCATGAACTACGCGTTCAAAGGCGATGGAGCGCTGAAGGACGCCTCGATCTCCTTGAACGTCGACAACCTGCTTAACCAGGCCCCGCCGCTGTTCCGCGGTGCCGGCAACTCGGTCTACGGCTTCGCCAATGGCTGGACGCTGGGCCGCGTGGTGAAGCTGGGCGTCAGCAAGAAGTTCTGAGAGCAGCAAGGCTGCACATTCCTGCGGGCGGGGTACGAAGGTGCCCCGCCCGTTTTCTTGTCCGCAATCGCCAAGGCGATTGCGCGCGTCGGCAGTTGAAAGCCCGTCCCGCGCAGTGTTCAAGGCCAGGCAAGGCAAACGAAGGCATCCATGACCATGAGCGACGAAGCACCCCACCTGCTGACCGAGGAAACCGAAGATGGCGTGCTGATCGCCACGCTCAATCGCCCGGACAAGCTTAACGCGCTAAGCCGCGAAACCATGGACCTGCTGACCGATGCGGTGATCCACTTCCGCGATACCGATGCGCTGAAGGTGATGCTGATCCGTGCAACGGGGCGCTATTTCTGCTCTGGTGCGGACCTTACCGGGGGCAACCAGAAGCGCATTTCCCCGACCGGCAACACGCCGCGCGGCATACGCGAGAACCACCGCCTGAATCTCAACAACATGCAGCAGTTGTGGGACGAGATGGAGCATATCGAAAAGCCCTTCGTCGTCGCGCACCACGCCATGTGCGTTGGCGGCGGGCTTGAGCTTTCGCTCTCCTGCGACTTCCGCCTCGCGGCAAAGGGCGCGGGCTATGCCTTCCCCGAGGGACTGTTCGGCGTGCTTCCCGCATCGAGCGGCGTTTCCCGCCTGACGCGCATCTGCGGGCCGCACTGGGCCCGCTGGCTCATCATGGCCAACAAGCCGGCCAGTGCCGACATGGCCTTCACCATGGGCCTGGTCCATCAGGTCTACGAGGACGAAACTTTCGAGGCAGAGGTCATGGATTTCTGCCGTCACCTGGCCAAGCAGAACGGCGAACAGATGGGCGCTGCAAAGGTGGCGATCGAACTGTGCGCGGAAGTGGGCCGCGATTCCGCTCGCCATATCGAGCGTATGGCCAATTCCGCACTGATGCTGAACCCCGACTATCTCGAAGGGGTGAAGCGCTACATGGCCAAGTTCAGCAAGGAATAAAGGCGCGAACAGGCGCGACGGGACTAGCCGCCGTTGCGGCAGTCCCGGATCGCCATGACCAGCAGGCGCGTCAGCGGATCGATCACCTTGGTGTTGCGCGGACCGAATTCGCGCTCGATCATTTCGGGAATCTTGGGATCGGTGGCAACGGTCACCGCGCGCTCGATGCCGGTCATCAGGACCGAGGCCATCTGCGACGCAGCGGCGGTCGGCTCGTCCCCTTCAAGGCACATCTGCTGGCGCAGGCGCCAGATCACCGGCTGCGCGGAGCGGACACGAGCCGCCAGCATGCGCTCGTCATACTGGTCCGCCATGTTGTTGCGCAGGTGCAGGATGCGCGAATGCCGCGCCCAGAACTCGAAATAGGCTTCGATGAAGCTCTTGCAGCGATCCTCCAGTTCATCATCGGGCCAGTATTCCGAGATGAGGTCGATGTAGCCGCCCTTTTCGCCGGCCTCGAACATGACCGGGCCCAGCAGGGCGAGCAGCAGTTCGGTAAGGTCGGCGAAATAGTTGTAGAGCGAAGTCATGCCCAGCGAGGCCTGACGTGCGACGGCGCTCAGCGAGATCGAGAGATCGTCTGCCTCGGTCAGCAGGTCGTTGGCGGCGGTGAGGATGCGTTCGCGTGTCGCCTGACCCTTGCGGCCAAGCTTCTGCCCGTTCAGGTTGTGGCTGACATCACCGGCGGGCACGGCTGCGATCCGTGCCGGGTCGGTAATCCTTGCCTTTGCTGCCGCTGTCCCCACTTGCCGTTCCCCAACGCAGTAGTCGACGGCGGATTGGCTCCGCCGCCGGACAGGCTCAGCCCATGGTGCCGATGGCAACGAGCTTGGGCTCAAGGTATTCCTCGATGCCCTCGACGCCCCATTCACGGCCGACACCGCTGGCCTTCACGCCGCCGAACGGCAGGTCGCCGGCGATGCACATGCCGTTGTTGATCGAGAAGGTGCCGGTGTGGATGCGGCGGGCGATGCGCAGGCCGCGCTCGACGTCGCCGGTGCAGACACCGCCGGACAGGCCATAGGCGCTGTCATTGGCGATGCGGATCGCGTCTTCATCGTCGTCGAACGGAATGACCACGATCACCGGGCCGAAGATTTCTTCCTGGGCAATGCGCATGTCATTGGTGACATCGACGAAGCAGGTCGGCTCGATCAGGTAGCCCGGGCCCTTGTCGGGACGGGCGCGGCCACCGGCCAGCAGCGTGGCTTCCTGCTTGCCAACCTCGATCAGGCCGAGCACGCGCTCATACTGCTTGCGGTTGACCACCGGGCCCATGGTTGCGCCTTCGAGCGAAAGGTCGCCCCAGTTCTCGCCGAACTTCTCGTAAGTCGCCTTGAGGATCGCCTTGGCTTCCTCATAGCGGCTGCGGTGCACCAGCAGGCGCGACTGCACGGCGCAGCCCTGCCCGGCGTGGTTGGTGAGCATGCCCATGGCCACGTTCATGGCGAAGTTGGGATCGTCTTCCAGAACGATGCGGGCCGACTTGCCGCCCAGTTCGAGGAACACGCGCTTCAGCGTTGCCGCGCCCTGCTGCATGATGCGCTTGCCGACCGCGGTGGAGCCGGTGAAGCTGATCAGGTCGACGCGCGGATCCGTGACCAGCATTTCGCCGGCCAGGGCCGGGTCTTCGCCGAAGACCACGTTCATCACGCCCTTGGGAATGCCGGCTTCGTTGGCCAGTTCACCGAAGATCGCACCCATCGACGGGGTATCGGGAGCCGGCTTGAGAACGACGGTGCAACCTGCGAGCAGCGCGGCGACAACCTTGCCGACATTGACGTAAAGCGGTGCGTTCCACGGCGTGATCGCGCCGACGACACCGATCGGCTCGTGGTAGGACTTGCGGACATTCTTGATGCCGTAAACCTCGCGCGAGCCGTAATCGCGTTCCCATTCGACCCGCGGGAACACGTCGAGGTAGTCCTGCCAGCCGGCCAGCGCCATGGCCACCTGTTCGCGGTTCACCGAACCACGCGCAGCGCCACCTTCGTGGACGGCAATGTCAGCCAGACGGGCAAAGTTCGCCTTGAACAGCTCAAGATACTTCTTGCAGATCTCGAAGCGGTTCTGGCGGTTGGAATCGTGCGACCAGTCCGTGCTGTCAAACGCGCGGCGTGCAGCGGCGATCGCCTCGTTCACGTCCTCGGCCGAGGCGTCCGCGGCCTTGTTGACCGGGGCGTCGGTCCACGGGCTGATGACGTCAAAGGTCTTGCCGCCGGCGGCATCGCGCAGTTGGCCGTCGATGAACAGACGGGCGGGAGTAAGGTTGGTCATGGAGGTCGGTCCTGCTCTTAGGAATTGGACTGGCGGGGAAGCGGATTGCCGCCAACGCCGACGAAATTGAGGTGAACGTCGGCCGGCATGTCGATCACGGCCCGGAAAACGTCGGTCACGCTCTTGTAGGTGGAAATCGGCATCTGGCGCATGTCATTGCCCTGACGCGCATTGGCCATGTGGAAGCGCATGCCGGTATCGCCCGGCCAGTCGGGCCCCTTGGGGTTGGTGGGGTCCATCATGGCGCCAGCCTGGACGACGGAGACCTTTACGCCTTCCGCAGCCAGTTCCTTGCCCCACATATAGCTCATCATTTCGAGCCCGGCCTTGGTGCCTTCGTAAAGCCACAGCATCGCCAGGCGCAGGTGCACGGATTCGCTGGAGACGTTGATCAGGTGCCCGCCGCCGCGCAGCAGCGGCAGTGCCTCGCGCGCAACGAAGATCGGTCCGACGAAATTGGTCATGGTCATGGCCATGATGGTTTCGTCTGCCGCTTCGCCCAGGTCGAACGGCTGGTAGATCGCGGCATTGTTGATCAGGACGTCGATCTTGGGGAACCGCTCGGCAACTGCGGCAAAGGCTGCGCGGACCGAGTCCGGGTTGCCCACGTCGCAGGCGGCGGCCATGTGCCCATCGCCGATCTCGCCAAGTACGGCTTCCAGCTTGGAAAGCGTACGCCCCAGCAGGATGACGGTATCGCCATCGGCCGCGAGCCGCTTGGCGAGCGCCTTGCCCAGCCCTTCGCCCGCTCCGGTAATTGCAATGATCTTGCCCACGCTAGTCAAATCCTCTCGCGATAAGGCTGTGGCTTCGCAATAAGCCCCCGGACTCTCAAGGGGCAAGCGTATCGCGCAAGCGATTGTTGCCAGACATCAAAGACAAGTCGTTGATGGAAAAGGATTATCGAAATCAGATTGCCTTGCGGGTCAAGTTGGCGCGCATTTGCCGCATCGCGGCCATAAGGGCTTCGCGCTGATCGGCGGAAAGGCCATCCTGCGCCGAATCCATCGTCTCCATCGCCATGGGCCGCATCTGTTCGAGCAAGCCATGCGCCTTGTCAGTCAGGTACAGGCGCCAGGCGCGGCGGTCGGCAGGGTCTGCCCGGCGCTCGACCAGCTGGGCATCCTGCAGGCGGTCCACCATGCGGCCAAGGGTGATCGGTTCAACCTCGAGCATTTCGGCAAGGCCGCCCTGGTTGATCCCCTCGTTCATCGCCAGCAGCGACAGAACCTGCCATTGCGGGCGCGTTACGCCGATAGTGCGCGCCTTCTCGTCGAATGCGCGGCGCATCAGGCGGGCCACCTGGGCCATGAGCATGGCTACGTTCTCGTCCATGACTGGCCAATAATAGCAATGCTCATTATATTCCAGCACAATTCAGGCAGAGCGAAAGCAGCAGGTTTACCCAGATGACTGAGCACAAGGCCAAGAACCCGCCCCCTTTCCAGATCTTCCGCGCGCGCGAGGCGATGGACTTCGAGGAAAGCGGGATGATGCACGGCGAAGGCCCGATCGCCGAGGCCGTGGGCGAGGCAAGCCAGGCGCTGGTCGATGCGGGAATTCTGGAAGGCAGCAAGTTGCGCGTGCTGCTGCGCCGACCGGGCGGCTTCAGCCTGTCCTATGCCTGGTTCAAGAGCGGCTTTCCCCTGCCCCTGCACAGCCATTCCAGCCCGTGCCTCTATTTCATCGTCGGCGGTTCGCTGCGGATCGGCACGCACGAACTTGGCCCGGGTGACGGCTTCTACCTCGATGCCAACATGCCCTATATCTACACGCCCGGCCCGGACGGAGTGGAAGTGCTGGAATTCCGCGATACGGACAGCTTCGACATCCGCCTGCGCGGCCGCAACGTGAAATGGTGGCACAAGGCGCTGGATAAGCTGAAGGTGTCGATGCAGACCTGGTCGCGGCAGACCCGACCGCCCTCGGGCATCGAAATGCCCTAGGTGCGTTCCAGCGTAGCCAGGACCGAAGGAACAAGCTTCGGCAGGTTGACGAAGAGCCCGCCCCGCCCGGCCATGCTGTCATCCAGCCGTTCCAGCCATTCCCTGTCTCCCCACGGCGGTTCGGCCAGGATGGCGCCCGGGATCAGGGCCGCAACCGCCTCGCTGGTTTCGCGCGGATGGTGCAGGTCGGATGCGCCGCTGCGCAGGATCGTTACCGGAATGGTGATCGCTGCAAGCTGGGCCCGCGTGACGCAGGGGATCGGGGCGTCGCCGGGATAATAGGCGTCCGCCCAGCGCCGCATGGTGGCGACGAACCGGTCGCGATCCTGAGACAGCAGGCGATCCCTGTTTGCCGGCCAGCGGGAAAGAGGCTCCTGCCAGCCCGGCAGATCGAGCACGGCCTCCATGCCATGCGTCGCGGCTGCCAGCGCGGCATCGGCGCAGTAGAAGACCGGCAGGGTGGCGATGCCGATGCCACCGCCCGAGAGCCATTGCAGGTGCAGGCCGGAAACGACATCGGGGTGATGGATCGCGGTGACAATCGCCTCGCGCGCGCCGCCCGATGCGGCAACGATCAGCGCCGGCCCCAGCCCCGTTGCGCGCAGCAGGCCGGCAAGAGCATCGGCGTTCTGCCGCGTCTCGCTCTCGCCAGTGAACAAAACCTCGCTCTCGCCGCAATTGGGCCGGTCATGGATCAGGACGCGGCAATCGTGCTGCGCCAGTTCCTCGGCAAGCGCGCGAACCCCAGGCGTATCCTTGGAAAAACGCCCGCCGGGGGTGATCGCAACCGCTCGCGAGCCGTTGCCGATGATCTCGTAAGCGAGAGAGGCGCCGTTGACGTCTGCCCTTGGCACCTCTTTCCCTTTCGCTGCGATCAGCCTTCGGCGGCCAGCCGGTCGCTCGCCAGCTTGCGAAGCTCGGCGGTCTTGATCTTGGCGCTGCCGGTGGTTTCCAGCTCGTCCTCGGCAAAGAACAGCACGCGACGCGGAACCTTGTAGCTGGCAAGCTTGGTCTTGGCGAAGGCCTTGACCTCGTTCTCGCTGACGGTCGCGCCTTCCTGCGGCACCACGCAGGTCACCACCAGTTCGCCGAGCAGTTCGTCTGGCACGCCCACTGTCTTGGCGACCTTGACCCCCGGGCAGTCGCGCAGGTGATCGTCAATCTCGATCGGCGAGACATTGGCCCCGCCGGTCTTGATGATGTCGTTCAGGCGGCCTTCCCAGATCAGGCGGCCGAGCTGGTCGATATAGCCGCCATCGCCGCAGCGCAGGTAGCCCTCGTCATCCAGCGAGTTGGCGAGAGGAATGCCTATATAGCCGAGCATGAGCGTCGGCCCCTTTACCGCGATCTCGCCGCGCTCGCCAATCAGCATGATCGCGCCGGTCATCGGATCGACGATCTTGATCGTTGCCCCCGCCGTGGGAACGCCGTGGGTTCCCTCCGCCAGTTCGCGCGGTGCATTGCTGGGGAAGACGGAAATGAGCGTGAAGGTTTCGGTGTTGCCGAATGCCTGGAAAGGTTCCTTCCAGTCCGTCGTCACCGTGGGATGCTGTGCCAGCGGCCCATCGGCATCGACATAGTGCAGGCTGGAGAGATCGGCCGAACGGTAATTAGGCGCCTCAACCAGCTGGGCCCACTGATGCGGCCAAGCGATGACCATGGTGCCCTTCTCGGCCTGGATGAGGTCCAGGGCTTCGGCAGCATCGAACCAGCGCTGCAGCAGAAGCGAGCCGCCCGAGGACAGCGTACCGCCCAGCGCCATGGCGAAATTGCCCGACCAGAAGAAGCCGTTGGCCGACCAGGTGCGAGGCGGCACCTTGATGTCGTACCACTGTGCCCAGCGCCACAGCTGCAGGCAGACGCCGCGGTGGGCAGAAAGGATGCCCTTCACCTTGCCGGTCGAGCCGGAGGAGAAGAACAGCACGCCGGGATCTGCCGGAGAAACGGCATCGGCGCGCGCTTCGACCAGGGCCGGATCGATGGAATTGCCGGTCGCGAGGAAGCTGGCCCAGCCCTCGATACCGCCAAGGCCTTCGTTGCTGTCGATAATCGCAGCATGGGTGAGGAAGGGCAGTTTGGCCGAAGCAAGGCTGCCGGGCGTTGCCGTGGCGATCGAAGGCTCGATCTCCACCAGCATCTGCGCAAAGTCCTTCTTGAGGACATGGCGTTCAAGCAGCAGCACCGAACAGCCCGATTCCTGCAACACCACTTCCAGTTCGGCAGCGGTGAAGAAGGTGCTGATCGTGCTGGCAATGCCGCCGGCAAGCGCCGTACCGAACACGCAGGAGAGAAACTCCAGCCGGTTCGTGGCAAGCACGCCAACGCGCGTTCCCTTGCCGACACCGCAGGCGACAAGAGCGCGCGCGACTTCCATCGAACGCGCCAGCAGGTCGTCATAGGTCCAGCGCCGGACCTCGTCTCCAAGGTGGATCACCGCCGCTTCGTTCGGGCCGTAACGCCGCGCGATTTCGCGGACATAGGACCCGAGCGTCAGGGCGCCGATGCCGGTTTCTTCCTCGAGCGGCACCCCGCGCGAGATCGAAAGTCCGGCATCGAGATCGATGATCGCGCGCGGCGTGGACATGACCCTCGCCCCTCTATCAGCGGTTGACGTCAACCAGGACGCGGCCGCGGATCTTGCCGGCGACGATGTCATGACCGGCCTGGATTGCGCCCTCGAGGTTCACTTCGTGGCCGATCTTGCTGATCAGGCCGCGATCGAGGTCACGATCGAGGCGCGCCCAGGCCGCCATGCGCGGGCCCTTCGGGCACATCACGGAATCGATGCCGAGCAGCGAAACGCCGCGCAGGATGAAGGGCATGACCGAACCCGGCAGGTCTGCACCCTGGGCCAAGCCGCAAGCCGTCACGAAACCGCGGTACTTGGTCTGGGCGATGGCGTTGCACAGGGTGTGGCTGCCGACCGAATCGACGACACCGGCCCAGGTTTCCTTCTGGAACGGCTTGCCGGGGGCGGAGTATTCATCGCGGTGGACGAATTCCTTGGCGCCCAGCGAGGTCAGATATTCCTTCTCCGACTCATCGCCATAGGAAGCGACGACATGGTAGCCGGCCTTGGCGAGCAGCGCAGTGGCGACCGAGCCGACGCCGCCCGGGGTGCCGGTGACGAGGATCGGGCCATCTTCCGGCTTTACGCCCGCGTTCACCAGCGCATCGACGCTGAGCGCGGCGGTGTAGCCGGCAGTGCCGATGGCCATGGCTTCCTGCGGCGTGAAACCGGCGGGCAGCTTGATCAGCCAGTCGGACTTGAGGCGCGCCTTGGTGGCCAGGCCACCCCAGTGCACTTCGCCCACGCCCCAGCCGTTGAGCAGTACTGTGTCACCGGGCTTGAACTCGTCGGTCTCGCTGGCGCTGACCGTGCCGACCAGATCGATACCCGGAACCATCGGCCAGCGACGCACCACCGGACCGGCGCCCGTGATCGCCAGGCCGTCCTTGTAGTTGATGGTCGAATAGAGCACGTCGATGGTGACATCGCCTTCGGGCAGCGCGCTTTCGTCAAGCTGCTTGAGACCAACGGTCTGGCCGGTTTCGGTCTTTTCGATCAGGATTGCGGTGAACATCTTTCAGGTCCTTGTCTTCGCTCCGGCGCGGGAGCGTGGTCGCGGGAAATTCTGCTGCTCTCAAAGCGGCTTTGCAGGCTGGCTGGCAATGGCCCCGGCCATGCTATCGTCAAGGCGATGCACTGGCCAGCCCGTCAGTCTCTGGCACCGCCTGCCCCCAAAAGCAAACGGCCGGAGGTTTCCCCCCGGCCGCAGCTTTGCGTATCGCTGTGAAGCGGATCAGCGCGAGCCGATCGCGAAGCGGGCAGTGATGCCGAATTCGCGCGGTTCGGTGGTGCTGATGACGCGGTAGTTCGAGACGAGCGTCTGCGGGGTCGCACCGACAGCGGCACGGATGACCGCAGCGCTGGCGTCGCGGCTGGTGACGCGGAACGTGTTGAACAGGTTCTTCACGTAGCCGGTGACTTCCCACGAACCGTCGCTGGCGCGAACGCCGGCGTAGAAGTTCGCCAGAGCGTAGGACTTCACGTCGTCGATCAGGTTCTGCGGGTCGTTCTTGGAATCGCCGTTGAAGTTGACGAGACCGCGAGCGAACAGATCCATGCTGTCGTTCATCGGGTAGTTGTACTCAGCCATCACGTTGCCGCTGAACGGCGCGGTGCGCGAAGCCGACTGGTTGACCGTGCAACGAGCAACCTGGCGGTTCGGATTACCCGTGCCCTGGATTTCGGCAACGGTCGGAACCGGGCCAGCCGAAGCCGGGGTGCAGGGGATCGTCGCGTTCATCTTGCTCTTCGCGTAGGCGGCGTTGAGGCTAAGCATGAAGGCACGCGACGGACGGTAGGTCAGCTCGGCTTCGACACCGTCAACCTTGGCGGGAACCGGAACGGCCAGGCCGCTGACGGTGCGGGTCGGCACGCCGGCGGTCAAGGTCGTGGTCGAGGAGCCCGTGTTCGGGATCACGTAAACCGACGGGGTCGAGAAGATGTAGCCATCGAAGTCCTGGTGGAATGCCGAGACGTTGAGGATCACCTTCTTGTCCATGAAGCTCGACTTGAAGCCGATTTCATAGGACTTCGAACGTTCCGGGTTGTTCTGGGCAACCGACTGCAGCAGCGGATCGACGGCGTTGGCAAGGGTGATGCCCGAGCGCGCGAGGATCAGCGGGGTCGAACCCGAACCGATGCGGAACGAGCTGCCGGCATTGGCATAGACCATGAAGTCGTCGCTGAAGCGGTGCTTGACCGAGGCGTTCCACACCCAGTTCTTGTAGGTGTTGTTCGGACCGTTGGTGTTTTCCTGGTACTTGATGTGACGTGCACCGCCCGAGATTTCGGTCGATTCACCGATGTGCGCGGTCAGGTTGCCGAACAGCGACTGTTCCAGCGTACGGCCACGACGCGGCGTGGCAGAAGCCGAAGTGGTCACGTAGTTGGCCGGAGCAACCGAACCGGTGAACACGGCAGCACCGTAGCTCTGCAGGTCGGTCCACGGCGTCAGCTTCTGGATGAAGCCACCCAGAACGTAATCGAACATGCCGAACAGGCGATCGTCATTCGACAGGCGCCATTCGTGCGTGGTCTGCGTCGTATTCGTGTCCTGCCAGCTGATGGCGTTCTGCGGGTTCGACGAGTAGGTGAACTGCGAAGCCGAATAGTTCGTCGCAACACCCGGGAAGGTGCTGTTGAACACGTCACCCTTGTCCTGCGGGTCGAACGAGATCAGGCGCTGCTTGCTGACGCTGGCGACATAGTCCAGCTTCTGGCCGGCGAAGCGGACGGTCGACTGCCAGTTGAACAGGTCGAAGGTCTGCTTGTTGTCGCGCGGGATGTTGAGCATCGACGCACGATCCTTGGCGGTGATCAGCGTCGAACCAACGGGCAGCGTGCCACCAACGGCGAGGTGTGCCGATTCAACCTGGTCAAAGATCGTGTAGTCCTTGTCGAGGTGGGTGTACGAAGCGTTGATCGTCAGCGCATCGAAAGCCTCGACACGGCCGCTGATGCGGAAGGCCTTGGTTTCGGTCTTCGGCTTCGTGGTGGTCAGGCGGCTGAAGACGCGGTTGCTTTCGTTCTGCTCATACAGACCGGCGACGCGCAGGGCGAAGTGGCCCTGGACGATCGGCAGGTTGACTGCACCCTGGCCGTTGTAGGCGCTGAGGTTGTTGGCAGTTCCGGCAACGTAGCCACCGAACTGGTCAAGGTCGGGGCGGCGGGTGGTGACGGTGATCGAGCCCGACGGCGATGCACGACCGCGCAGGGTGCCCTGCGGACCACGCAGAACTTCGATCTGGCCGACGTCGAACATAGTCTGCAGGACGGCGCCGCCCGAGATCGGGGCGTCGTTCAGGTAGAATTCGACGGTGCCGTTGTTGCCGCTGGCGTTCACGTCGACGGCGAGACCACGGAGCGAGGTCGTCGAACCGGTAACGTTCTTGCCGGGCTCAAGCTGAAGGCCGGGAACGACTGCGGTGATGTCCTTGAACTCGCGAAGGTTCAGCTTCTGGAGGGTGTCGGCGCTAACCGCGTTGACAACCAGCGGAACGTCCTGGACGTCTTCGTCCTTGCGGCGTGCTTCAACGACGATCGGGGTGGTTGCACCCTCTTCTTCCGACGCATCCTGAGCAAATGCCGGGCTGGCGAGCGAAAGGACGCTCACCCCTGCCAGGAAGAGATTACGACTGAAATTCATTACATTTCCTCCAGTTTGAAACTTCATTCGACGGTTAGAAGTACCGTCTTGTCTTGATCTCACCGCTCAGCAGAGCCTGATCGGGTGGAATTATTGGAGAGAGTTGCTTGTCCATTTGCAGGCACGGGCTCGAACAGGGGCAACGAACACCGGGATTACCGCATCAAAATCCGCCTGTGACGCCGCAAAGGCAGCGATGGCTTGATCCGGCGAACCAATAGGCGCCGGCAAGTGCGACAGAACGGAATGAACAATTCACGACATGCTCCTCCCAAAGCTTGCGACGACCGCATAGCCGTTTTCGAGAGGCGCACAACGGCAGCAACATCGCTGAAGCGATTGCGCTGCATTCAGCCTGTTGAATCAGAAGCACTTTGGCAGTTTTAACAGGTGTTTAGCATGCCGAAATGCTAACCCTGCTAAGCACTTAGCAGCTGATTTCGGGAAACCTGTTGCAAAAAAATGACATGCTCACGTTTCTATAAAGCAGCAAAGTTGCCCCATTTACGCGAAGCCTTGTCGCATTAATGCTCAGCCACCGCGGGTGACCGGAATCAGCGCACCGGTGATTGCCCTCGCCTCTTGCGATGCCAGGAACAGGATCACGTCGGCAATCGCCGCCGGCTGCACCCACTGCGAGAAGTCCGCATCGGGCATGTCGGCACGGTTGGTCGGCGTGTCGATGATGCTCGGCAGGACGGCGTTGACCGTAACCCCCTGCCCCGCCAGTTCCTCCGAAAGGGCTTCGGTCAGGCGGTGCACGCCCGACTTGCTCGCTGCATAGGCGCCCATGCCCATGCCGGCCTTGATCGCGGCTCCCGCGCCGATGTTGACGATCCGGCCATTGCCCGAGGCAACCAGCAGCGGGAGTGCCAGCTTGGTGATCGTGGCATTGCTCATCAGGTTCATCGAGGACATCCGTGCCCAGGCATCGAGCGAGCCGCCCTCAAGCGTTTCCCAGGTGAACCCGCCGGCCACGTTGACCAGCACGTCCACCCCGCCCTGCGCTGCGGCAACCTTGTCCAGCGCGGCCTGCGTTGCCGCAGCATCGGTCAGGTCCACGCCGCCGATGTCGAGCGCACCGGCCACGGCACTGTGCGGCGCGGCAGCGAAATCGATGCGGGCAACCTTGTCACCCGCAGCGGCGAAGGCCTCGCTCACCGCCTGGCCGAGGACACCGAAACCACCCGTGACAACTACCGAACGCGCCATGTGCAAACTCCCTGGATCAGGCGAGCGCGGCAACCTCGGCCAGCACCCGCTCGGCATGCTCCTTCCGGCAAATCAGCAGGTCGGGCATGTAGACGTCGCTCTGATTATAGACGAGCGGCGAGCCGTCAATGCGCGAGGCGTGCAGACCATGCGCAATCGCTACGGCGGCGGGAGCACAGGAATCCCATTCGTACTGGCCGCCGGAATGAAGGTAGATATCCGCCTCGCCGCGCACGATTGCCATGGCCTTGGCCCCGGCCGAGCCCATCGGCACCAGTTCGGCGCCCAGCTTTTCGGCCACCTCGGTTGCCTCGCGCGCAGGACGGGTGCGGCTGACCACCATGCGCAGCTTTTCAGGAGCAGGCGGAACCACGCCCGGAGCATCGGTGCGCAGCACCACGCCAAGGCCCGGCAAGCCAACCGCACCGACAGACGGGGCGCCATCGATGGCCAGGCCGACATGGACCGCCCAGTCGGTGCGCGCCTCGCCATATTCGCGGGTGCCGTCCACCGGGTCGATGATCCACACGCGCGAATGGGCAAGGCGCTCGAAGTTGTCCTTTTCCTCTTCGGAAAGCAGTCCATCGTCCGGGCGCTGCTCGCGGATTGCATGGACCAGGAACTGGTTCGCCGTCTGGTCCCCGGCCTTGCCCAGCGCCTTGGGCGAGAACATTCCGGCAGAGCGCACCTCGATCAGCAGGCGGCCGGCCACTTCGGCAAGGTGAACAGCCAGTTCGGCGTCGGTCATGGCAATCCTCTCAGATGGATGCGGCCGGATCGTCAGGCGTGCGGCTGGCGCCCCACTTGATCGAACTCCAGACCCGCTCGTGGAAATAGTAGAGCAGTATCTTGGTGATCACCTCTGTCGAGGCAATCGCCCCGGCCGCCTTAGGGCTGCCGGTGAACAGCCAGCTGAGCAGGAAGGTATCGATCGAGCCGAGTACCCGCCAGCTGACTGCCTTGGCGAAAGAGCGGCCGTGATGTTCATGTCCTTTGAACAGGAACACGGCCGCCCCTTCCCTTGTCGCTTACTTCAGCGGCATCAGCTGGCGGATGATGTGCGCTGCAGCTTCCTGCGGCGTCATCTCCACCGTGTTGACGCGGATCTCCGGATTGACCGGCGGCTCATAGGGGCTGTCGATCCCGGTGAAGTTCTTGAGCTCGCCCGAACGCGCCTTCTTGTAGAGGCCCTTGACGTCGCGCGCCTCGGCCACTTCCAGCGGGGTATCGACGAAGATCTCGATGAACTCGCCATCGGGGATCATCTTGCGCACCATCTCGCGCTCGGCCCGGAAGGGGCTGATGAAGGCGGTGAGCACGATGAGGCCGGCATCGACCATCAGCTTGGCCACCTCGCCCACGCGGCGGATGTTCTCGATGCGGTCCGCCTCGGTGAAGCCCAGGTCCTTGTTCAGGCCGTGGCGCACGTTGTCACCATCCAGCAGGAAGGTGTGGCGGTTCATCAGGTTGAGCGACTTCTCTACCTCGTTGGCGATTGTGCTCTTGCCCGAACCCGAAAGGCCCGTGAACCACAGCACCTTGGGCGTCTGGTTCTTCAGCCGGGCGTGCTCGTTGCGGTCGATATCGGTCGGCTGCCAGTGCACGTTCTGCGCGCGACGCAGGCTGAACTGGATCATGCCGGCGGCAACGGTCGCATTGGTGATCTTGTCGATCAGGATGAACCCGCCCAGCGAACGGTTTTCCGCATAGGGTTCGAAGACGATCGGCTTGTCGGTGGCGATCTGGGCGACGCCGATGGCGTTAAGCTCCAGCGTCTTTACCGCGACGTGCTCCATCGTGTTCACGTTCACCGCGTACTTTGGCTGCTGCACGGTGACCGAAACGGTCTGGGTGCCCAGCTTCAGCCAATAGGCGCGGCCGACGTGGAGCGGCTCGTCATTGAGCCAGACGATGGTGCTTTCGAACTGGTCGGCCGCCTGCGGGGGATTGTCTGCCAGCGCGATGACATCGCCGCGCGAGCAGTCGATTTCGTCGGCGAAGCAGACCGTGACCGACTGGCCGGCAACGGCTTCGTCAAGGTCTCCGTCCAGCGTGACCACGCGCGTGACCGTGCTGGTCTTGCCCGAGGGCAGCACGCGAATGGCATCGCCCGGCTTGACCGAACCGGTGGCGACAAGGCCGGAGAACCCGCGGAAGTCGAGGTTCGGGCGGTTGACCCACTGCACCGGCATGCGGAACGGCTTGTCCTGGTCGGTCGAGGAGAGGACTTCCACCGTCTCGAGGTGCTCGATCAGGCTCGGCCCCTGGTACCACGGCGTATTGTCCGAAAGGCCGGTGATGTTGTCGCCCTTGAAGCCCGAAATCGGCAGCGCGGTGAAGCTTTCGATGCCGATCGACTTGGCGAATTCGGCATAATCCTTCACGATGGCATCGAACACGGCCTGGTCGTAATCGACAAGGTCCATCTTGTTCACGGCCAGCACCAGGTTCTTGATGCCGATCAGGTGGCACAGGTAGGAGTGGCGGCGGGTCTGGACGAGCACGCCCTTGCGCGCATCGATCAGGATCACGGCAAGGTCGGCGGTCGATGCGCCGGTGATCATGTTGCGGGTGTACTGCTCGTGGCCCGGGCAGTCGGCGACGATGAACTTGCGCTTCTCGGTGTTGAAGAAGCGATAGGCGACGTCGATGGTGATGCCCTGCTCGCGTTCGGCGGCGAGGCCATCGACCAGCAGCGCGAAGTCGATCTCCTGGCCCTGCGTGCCGACCTTCTTCGAATCCGCCTGAAGCGCGTCGAGCTGGTCTTCGAAGATCATCTTCGAATCGTAGAGCAGGCGGCCGATCAGCGTCGACTTGCCATCATCGACCGAACCGCAGGTGATGAACCGCAGCATGGTCTTGTGCTGGTGCTGGTCGAGGTAGGCGTCGATGTCCTCGGCGATGAGCTTGTCGGTTACGTAGACCGGATCGTTCTGGATATCCGACATCAGAAGTACCCCTGCTGCTTCTTGACTTCCATGCCGGCGCCGCCGGCGTCCTTGTCGATGGCGCGGCCCTGGCGCTCGGAGGTGGTGGTCAGGAGCGTTTCCTGGATCACCTCGGGCAGGGTCTTGGCCTGGCTCTCCACCGCACCGGTCAGCGGGTAGCAGCCGAGCGTGCGGAAGCGGACCGAACGCATCACCGGTTCTTCGCCCGGCTTCAGCGGGAAGCGCTCGTCATCGACCATGACCAGCATGCCGTCGCGCTCGACGGTCGGGCGCTTGTCGGCGAAGTAGAGCGGGACGATGGGAATGTCGTTTAGATGGATGTACTGCCAGATATCGAGCTCGGTCCAGTTCGAGATCGGGAAGACGCGGATTGATTCACCCTTGTTCTTCTTGGCGTTGTACAGGTTCCACAGCTCGGGGCGCTGGTTCTTCGGGTCCCAGCCGTGGCTGGCCGTGCGGAACGAGATGATGCGCTCCTTGGCGCGGCTCTTTTCCTCGTCGCGGCGCGCACCGCCAAAGGCGGCATCGAAGCCCCACTTGTCGAGCGCCTGCTTCAGGCCTTCGGTCTTCCACATGTCGGTGTGGAGCGGGCCGTGATCGAACGGGTTGATGCCGCGTTCGGCCGCTTCTGGGTTATGGTAGACAAGCAGCTCCATGCCCGAAATCTCGGCCATCTTGTCGCGCAGCTTGTACATTTCCTTGAACTTCCACGTCGTATCGACGTGCAGCAGCGGAAACGGCGGCGGGCTGGGATAGAACGCCTTGCGCGCAAGGTGCAGCATCACGGCGCTGTCCTTGCCTACGGAGTAGAGCATGACCGGCCGTTCGGCCTCTGCCACCACTTCGCGGATAATATGAATTGCCTCGGCCTCTAGGCGTTCGAGGTGAGTTAGGGTCTTGCGGGACAAGTCGCTCACAGGTCCTCTCCGTTGCTGTCTGCGCGCCTTCCTGACTCAAGGCCCTTGACGTCTATACTCCCATATGGGAGCAAAACGCATGGCACTCGCTCCGGTCGATGAAACCAACCTGTTGCTGCCCCTGTTCGACGGGCTGTTCGAGAAGCCGTTGTGGGAAACCTTCCTGCGCCGGCTGGCGCAGCGCACCGGGGCGGACCGCGTGCGCATGACGATCAGCAACCCCGCCTCGCCCGGCCAGCAGCCCTTGCAGCGGCGCGTCGTTGCCGACCGGCTGGCGGAAGATCCGGGCGAACCCGAGGCTTTCGACAGCAGGGTCTACAACGTGCTGCGCCCCAATCGCGTCTATGCGCTGGAGGAGATCCGCGAATTCGACCGACCCGCCGAAAGGGCCACTCAGGACGCGGCCCTTGCTGCCGCCCGCATCGGCGATGCCCGCCTGATCCGCATCAGCGGACGCGGCGATATCGAGGCGTGGATCGTCCTGCTGCACGAACGGCCGACCTTCGGCGCGGTGGACAGCGCGCTGCTGACCGCTCTGGCCCCGGCCGTATCGACCGTGCTGGCGCTGTTCGCTGCAATCGGCGGCCTGCGCCTGCGCGCCGATGCCTATCGCGAGACGCTTGACCTGCTCGGCATCGACCAGGCCGTGCTCGATCGGGATGGCCAGCCGCTGGGCATCGATCCCAACCCGCCTGCCCTGCCCGTTCCCGCTTTCGCAGAGGATTGCACAGCCCTGTCTGCCGCGCCGGCGGGCGAGCGCCGGATCGTGCAGGGCAAGGTGCTGCTGCGCCCGTCCGGGCTGCACCGCGAGGGGCTGACCCACCCCGCAGCGGCCATTGCGACATGGCGGACCGGCCGACTGCCCGAGCCGCGCGATGCGGCCCGCGTGCTGATGCAGGAGCACGGCCTTTCCGCCCGTGAAGCTGCCCTTGCCGAGGCGCTCAGCCGGGGCGTGCCACTGATTGAGGCAGGCCGCGCCCTGCAACTGACCGACGAGACGACGCGCAACTATTCCAAGCGCATCTACGCCAAGACGGGCACCAGCGGGCAGGCAGACCTTGTCCGGCTGGTGCTGACGGGGCTGGCTCCGCTGGCCTAGCCCCGCCGGGGTCCGGTTTACGCCAGCTTCGCCTCAGTCTCGGCGATTTCGGCCTTGAGCCACATGGTCTCCGACAGGTTTACCGCGCCGCCGCGCGCCAGCAACAGCTGGCAGGCGTGCTTCTTCACCGCCAGAGCCCTCTTCTCCGCCGGATCGACACCCAGCGCGATATCGACGAGGTGGAGCGCCTCCAGCGGCTTGTCGGCATCGAGCAGCGCCTTTGCCCGCGCCGCAACCTTGTCTGCCCCGCCTGCCAGTTCGGCGATATCGGCATAGACCGACGACACCGGCGAACCGAACAATGCGGTCGTCCCATCCTCGTACTTGAACCAGTTGCCGTTTTCTTCCCACACGGCCCGGACGGTCCACTTGGTCTGGCCGTGGAACTGGCCGATCTCCAGCTCCCTGGGCAGGTGGATCGACTGCATGGCCTCATAGACCGTGCCGCCGGCGTTCATCACCTTGATCGTTTCCTGCTCGATCCATTTCACCGCGTCATGCATGGCCTGCACGTCTGCGCGAATACGATCGGCACCGCGAACCGGCTCGCCATGCCCGGTGATGACCAGTTCGGGCTGCAGGTCCATCACAATGCGGCAGGATTCGAGATAGGGCCCGACCAGCCGCGGCTTGTCGCCCCGCGTAGTGGTGAGATTGGGCATCGAACGCCAGACCGGGCCAAACAGGTTGCCGGTAAATACCGTGCGCTCCTGCGGCAGCCAGACGATCACCGAGCAAAGCGTTTCGCCGCCGGGAACCTTGATCACTTCGAACGTCTTGCCGCCGATATCGAACGACAGCCTGTCTGCCACCTCGACATCGGGCGTGATGCGCGGCGGCACCGGCGGGGGGCCGTTGCGGCGGGTCATCGAAGCCCACAGCTTGCCCGAACGGCGGCCGAGGAAAGCCTTCAGATCATCGAAATACTGGTCGGTCTCGGTAAAGCCCTTGCCGGCGATCACTTCGGTGCCCGGCTCCACCTGCTCGGGCAGCGCGCCGAAATGGTCCGCATGGGCCTGCGTCAGCACGATCTTGCGCAACGGGCCTGTGCGATGCGGGGCGAACAGGGCCTTGTTGCGCTCGCCATTGTTGAGGAAGCCGGTGTTGACCAGCACGTCCCCGTCAGGCGTGTTGACGAGATAGGCGTTGGAAACGTCCTTCACCATCCAGATGGTGTCGGTGATCTTCTCCGCCTCGGTCTGTCCGTCACCTGCGGTAACGAGATTGCCCAGATGGGGCTTGGTGTCTTCGGCCATGGTTCAGGCTCCCTCGAATTCGATCATGACCTTGGCCGACTGCGGCGTTGCAGCAACCTTCAGCCCCTCCAGCACCTCGTCGAACGGCAGCTTGTGGCTGATCAGCGATGCCAGCTTGTCCTTGAGGCGCGGCATGGCTGCCAGCACCTCGGGCATTTCGGTGGGATAGCCGACAGCGGTGGTGATGGTCATCTCGCTGGTCAGCATCCGGCCCGCCGGAAACTCGATAGGCTTCATGTAGGCTGCGGTAATCACCATGCGGCACTGGAACTTGGCCATCATGATCACATCGGTGAGGATCGATGGGGCGCCCGCCGCATCGATCCAGGCATCGGTGCCCACGCCGACGCGGTTGTACGAGGCCACCTCGCCGTGCAGCTTTACCAGCTCTGCCCGGACGTCGCAATTCGCCGGATCGAGCGCGGCCCGGGCGCCCAGCGCCAGTGCCCGCTCGCGGCGTTCGGGCGCAAGATCGAGCGCGACAACATCGGTAACGCCGCGATCGACCAGCCACAGCACCATGCCAAGCCCGATCGGCCCGCAACCGAAGACCACGACCTTGTCGCCCGGCTTCACCTCGGCGCGGTTGACGCCGTGCATGGCCACGGCCAGCGGCTCGCACAGTGCGGCGATGTCATAGGGAACGCCCTCGGGGATGGGCAGCAGCTTGCCCATGTCCTCGGCATCCTTGAGCAGCAGTTCGGGAGTGAAGGCCCCTTCCATGCCTCCCGAGCCGACGAACATGCCGTTGATCACCACCCGTTCGCCCACCGTATGGCCGGTCACCTCGCTGCCCACCTCGATCACCTCGGCAGAGGCTTCGTGGCCCAGGGCGGTCTTGGTGCCCGGCAGCGGGATACCGCCCATCTTGATGTAGGACAGGTCCGACCCGCAAATGCCGCAGGCCTTCATCCGCACGACCACGTCCTTCGGGCCCGGCGCGCCTCGTTCCACCTCGTCGAGGCGGACATCGTTGACGTCATGGATGGTGAGCAGTTTCATGCGTTCTCTCCCGACTGCGATTTCGCGTCAGTCAAATGCCCAGTTCGTCATTGCGAGCGAAGCGAAGCAATCCAGGGCGGTTTGCGCTGGCTCTGGATTGCTTCGTCGGCTCCGCCTCCTCGCAATGACGAAGGCGGGGCCGCGTTGAGGCGGATCAGGCGCGGATCATGTAGCCGCCATCGACCTTGATGGTCTCGCCGGTGATGAAGGCGCTGGCATCCGAACACAGGAACGCGCCGATGCCCTCGAAGTCCTCGGGGTAACCCACGCGCTTCATCGGGGTAATCGGGGCATACTGGCCGGTCAGGTACTGCACCGCCGGACCATCCGCAGGCCCCATCATCGGCGTCATGATCATGCCCGGCGCAACCACGTTGGCGCGCACGTTGTACTGGCCCATCTCGGCGGCAAGGCAACGGACAACGCCGGCCACCGCGCACTTCGAGGCGGCATATTCCTCCTTGCCGGAAATGCCCTGGAACAGGCTGAGCGACCCGCAGGCGACGAGGCTGCCGCCCGGCTCGCCGGCCTCGGCGCGTTCCTTCATCAGGCGGGCCGCTTCGCGCAGGGTGAAGAAGGCACCGTGCAGCGCGGTCTTCTGGAACTCGAACCAGTGATCGCTCGGCATGTCGAAGATCGAATTGTAGCGCGGGCTGGCACCGGAATTGGCGAAAACGCAGTCGATGCGGCCGAAGTCCTGCATCAGCCGGGCATAGCCGTCGATGATCGCCTGCTCGCTGGAAACATCGACGATGTAGGTTTCGACGCGGCCCGCGCCAGCTGCCAGCAGCTGTTCCTTGGCGGCGGCGTTCTTTTCGGCATTGCGCGCCCAGATGGCCACGTCACCGCCCTGCTTCGCCACGCCCATGGCAAAGCCCAGGCCGATGCCGCCATTGCCGCCGGTAACCAGCGTGACCTTGCCCGTGCAGTCGAAAAGGCCCTTGGCCATCCTCTCTCTCCTTGAATGATCCATGCAAAGTGGCCGCGCGCGCGGCGCGGTCCGATGGCCATGAGTTCTCGCACCGCCTGTTCTTGTGGCAACGGCAGCGATTGCGGAATTCGGGACGCAGTCTATAGTTCGGGACACAATCCCCGGAAAAGCACCCACGATGCCCGCCAGCCAGCCCACCGTCGTCATCGATACCGAACGCACCGGACAGGGCGTGACGGCGCAGATCGTGCGCTATGACATACCCGGGCCGACCAACGCGGTGATCTACGAGGCGGACCGGTATCTCATCAACATGTGCCTCACCCCGCGCCCGCTCAATTCGCGGGCCGGCTACCGGGAACGCTGGGGGCCGCATCGCTTCGAACGGCTTGGCGACGTGTTCATGGTGCCGCCGGGCGAGGCGCTGGCCGTGCGCGGCGAAGGCGGGCAGCAGGCCTCGTTGCTCTGCTACCTGGGCGCGGGCCGCATCGACCAGCTTCTCGGCCAGCGGCTCGAATGGAGTGACCGGCAACTCGCCACCACGCTCGACATCACCAATGCCCGCATCCGCAACCTGCTGTTCCGCCTGACAGAGGAGGTCCGCCATCCCGGCTTTGCCGCCGGACCGATGCTGGAATTCCTTTCGGGAGAACTGGCGGTGGAACTGGGACGCTTCTGCCTTGAGGTGGAAGAAACCCCCGTAACCGGCGGCCTTGCCTCATGGCGACTGCGCCTGATCGACGAGCGGCTTGCCGCAAGTCCTGCCGCCCCCGCGCTGGAAGACCTTGCCGCGCTCTGCAACCTTTCGGTACGCCAGCTTACGCGCGGCTTCCGCATCAGCCGCGGCTGCTCGATCGGCGAACATATCGAGAGGCGGCAGATGGAATCGGCAAAGCGCATGCTGGTGGCGGGCGACAGCGTGAAGGCCATCGCCTTCGCCCTGGGTTTCTCCTCGCCATCCAGCTTCGCCTTCGCCTTTCGCCGGGCGGTCGGCACCAGTCCCAGCACCTTTCGCCAGCGCCAGCTGAGATCGTTGACCGGTTGATCGCTTCCTGTCCCGATTTCGATACTACGTCCCGGCGACCCGCTTGCCATCCGCCCTCACCCTGCTGCCTAATTGGCGCATATCGAGAGGATGACCATGGCCGACCTGCTGCAACCCAATGCCCTGATCGACGCTGCCCATACTGCGACGGGCATTGCCGATTTCGACAACAACACCTGGCGCGAAGGGTTCGACGTGCTGGTGGCCGACGTCAACGCGCATATCGACAATTTCTCCGAAGGCGGCCTTGCCCGGGTGCAGAACGATATCGTCCACTACCTCAAGGGCCGCCTCAAGGTTTCCGAATACCTGCGCCAGCACCCGGAATTGCTGGACCGCCCGATCGAGAAGCCGGTCTTCGTCATGGGCGTGCCGCGCACCGGCACCACCTTGATGAGCAACCTGCTCGCCGCCGATCCGGCGCGCCGTTCGCCGCTGACCTGGGAGATCGACGATCCGGTGCCGCCGGTATCCTCGCCGGCCATGCTGACGCAGGACCCGCGTGCGGTTTCGCGGCTGGCGGCGGAAAAGGCGGCGCTCGAAGCCAACCCGGCCATGGGCAAGTATTATCGCGGCTCGGCGGTCTATCCCAACGAGTGCGTGTTCTTCATGGCGCACGATTTCAAGACGCTGATGATCGAGTCCAAGGGCGTGCTGCCGGCCTACAAGGAGTTCATCTTCTCCTGCGACATGACCAGCGCCTATGAATACCACAAGAAATTCCTCCAGGTGCTGCAGCACCACGCGGGCGGCGTGTGGAACGTGAAGAAGCCCAGCCACTCGCTGTGGCTCGACACCATCCTCAAGATCTATCCCGACGCGCGCATCGTCTGGACGCACCGCGATCCCTTCACCGCCACCGGATCGCTGATGAGCATCATCTCGCTCAGCCACATGGGCCACATGGGCAGGATCGACGCGGAATGGCTGGCCAGCGATTACCCCTGGCAGGCCGCCGAACACGCCAACCGCATCATGGACTTCCGCGACCGGCACGGCGAGGACCGGATCATCGACGTGCATTACGCCAATATCGTCAACGATCCGGTGGGCGAAACGAAGAAGCTCTACGCGAAACTCGGCGACGAATGGACCGCAGAGGCCGAGGCCGGAATCCGCAAGTGGGTGGATGACAACCCGCAGGACAAGTTCGGCCGCCACGAATACAAGCTCGCCCAGTATGGCGTGACCAAGGAGAGCCTCGAGCCGATGTTCGAACGCTACCTGTCGCGCTACGACGTGGCGCGCGAAGGCTGAGGGAGGACGCCATGCTGATCGGAACCCATTACCAGAACGGCTACATCTGCGACGACATCGAGGCCGCAATCGCCCAGTTCAAGGCGCGGGGGCTGGACAAGGACCCGATGATCATCCCGGTCGACCAGCTGGTCGACACGCCCGAAGGCCCCAAGCGCCAGAAGAGCCGCATTGCCATGTTCATGCACGGCGGCGTGCAGTACGAGCTGATCGAGGTCGAGATCGACGAGACCGGCGCCTATGCCAATGCCCCGGACAACGGCGGCAAGATGCGCTTCCACCACATCTGCCTGCGCGTCCCCGATTACGAGGCGTTCCGCAAGGCGGTCGACGACCAGGACCTGCCGTTGGTGTTCGAGCGCAATTCCGGCCCCGGCAAGCTCAGCTTCGCCTATCTCGATGGGCGCAAGGCGTTTGGCCATTACCTCGAATACACCTGCATGCCCGATGCAATGTGGGAGCAGATTTCGGCGATGTGATCGGGGGTCAGCCCCCCATCACCGCCCGCCGATTACTACGCTCCGCCTCGAAGCGGGCGAGTTCACCGTCGCCTGCGAGGATCGCCGCGATGATGCGGTGACGGCCGGCTTTCCAAGCCGCGAGCGCCTGTTCGTCGATCACGCGCGCTTCGCGTGTACCGGCAAAGCGCAGCGTCACTTGCGTCAGCAGTTCGAACAGCGGCCAGCGGACCATGCGGAAAAGGAGGTCCTGAAAGTCGGCCTCGAAGCCGCCGCGGTCGGTTTCGCTTTCGCTGGTCTCGATCCGCGCGGCCAGTGCCGCCAGTTCATCGCGCAGGTCTGCATCCCCGCACCCGGCCGCCGCCGCGCAGATCTCGTTGAACAGCAACGAGGTGATGTTGAGCGCCTCGCCGAACGAGGCCGGGTGGGTGCGCAGGTAGACCGCGATGGCGCGTTCCAGCGCCGCTTCGTCGGGCCGGGTGCCGTAGTAGCCCCCGCCCGGCCCGCGCCGCGCCTCAAGCAGGCCTTCGTGCTCCAGCAGCCGTGCGGCCTGTTGCAGGGTGACGATGCCCACTCCCAGCCTCTTGGCGAGATCCTGCAAGGAGCCGAGCAGGTCCCCCGGCTCCGAGGCGAAGACCTGCTCGCGCAGGGCATCGGCGGTTTCACTGACGAGATTGCGCTTCATGCGGCTATTCTATGCGTAGATTTAGCCCAAAAATGCAAGACGGTATCGCCTCTGCGCGGTTGACCGGGCATAAACAGGCATATTATCCATGCCGCAACAAGAATCGATCCCGAGAGGACCCGCCATGGCCTTCCAAGCCCCCAATGCCGACCTGCTGCCGCGCTCCACGCTGATCATTGGTGACAGCGTCGAGGAACAGGGCAGCGGTGATCTGCTCGCCCACCTCTACCCCGGCACCAACGAGGTCACCCGCGAGTTCCGCATGGGCGCGCCGTCGGACGTCGATCGCGCGGTAGAGGCTGCGCAGGCGGCCTTCCCGGCATGGCGCGCGATGACCGGGGACAAGCGCCGCAACCTGATGTTTGCGCTCGCCGCCCTGCTCGAGGCGGAAAGCATGAACCTCGCCCCGATCCTCATTGCAGAGAACGGCAGCGTCGCCATGACTGCGGGCTACATGGGCTTCGATGGCGCCAACAAGTTCCGCTATTGCGGCGGCTGGGCCGACAAGCTGGAAGGGCGCACCGTTCCCACCTGGGGCGGGCCGGCACACGATTACGTGCAGTATGAGCCCTATGGCGTGGTCGGCGTGATCGTGCCGTGGAACGGGCCGATCTTCGCCGCGACCATGGTGCTCGCCCCCGCGCTGGCTGCGGGCAACTGTATCGTCATCAAGGCGCCGGACCTTGCCCCCTATTCGGTCATGCGGCTGGTCGAACTGATCCGGCAGGCAGGCTTCCCGCCGGGCGTGGTCAACCTCGTCACCGGCGGGGCGGACGTGGGCGCGGCGATGGTGTCGCACCCCGGCATCGGCAAGATCGAATTCATCGGCTCGGGCACAACGGCGAAGAAAATCCTTGCCAGTGCCGCCGAGAGCCTGAAGCCGGTCGGGCTGGAACTGGGCGGCAAGTCGGCCGTGCTGGTCTTTGCCGACGCCAACCTTCAGGACGCTGCCAAGCGCGGGCTTTCCGGCGCGGTTTCGGCAAGCGGACAGGGCTGCGTCAATGGCACCCGCCTGCTGGTCGAACGCTCGATCTACGAACCCTATGTCGAGATGCTGAAGGCCATGGCCGGACACATCGTGGTGGGCGATCCCTTTGCCAAGGAAACGATGATCGGTCCAGTCATCTCCGAAGCCTCGCTCGCCCGTATCCAGGGCATGATCCAGCGCGGCGTCGAAGCGGGCGGCCGCGTGGTCTGCGGCGGTGCCGAACGGCTCGGCGGCGATCATGCCGGGGGCAACTTCCTGCCCCTCACGGTGCTCGCCGACGTGCCCGCAGACAGCGAGGTGTTCCGCACCGAAGTGTTCGGCCCGGTGCTGGCCGTCACCCCCTTCGACAGCGAGGAAGAGGCGATCGCCCTGGCCAACGGCACCGACTATGGCCTGGGTGCCTATGTCCACACCCAGAACCTTGCCCGCGCCCACCGCGTCGCCGGGCAGATGATGGCCGGCATGGTGCAGGTCAACGGCTCGGGCGAAGGCATGACGCCTTGCGTGCCCTTCGGCGGCATGAAACATTCCGGCCATGGCCGCCTCGGTGGGATCGAAGGCATCCGCGAGTTCCAGCAGGTGCGGAACGTCTGGGTCAATCTGCAGGGCTGACGGGAGTTTCACGATGACATTTTCACTCGACCAGTTCCGCCTCGACGGCAAAGTCGCGATCGTTACCGGTGCCGGCGGGCGCGGGAACTCCATCGGTGCCGCCTATGCCAAGGGCCTTGCCGCTGCCGGCGCCAGCGTGGTCGTCGCCGATCTCAACGGCGATGGCGCCAGGGCCGTGGCTGAAGAGATCGTCGCCTCTGGCGGCAAGGCTGCCGCCGTGCAGGTGGACGTATCCAGCGAGGAATCGACAAGGACCATGGCCGCAAGTGCCGTTGCGGCGTTCGGCGGGGTCGATATCCTGGTCAACAACGCCGCGCTGATGGTCGATATCAGCTACGACAACTTCGAGACCGTCTCGATGGATGCCTGGCACAAGGCGTTCGCGGTCAACCTCGAAGGTGCGCTGCTGTGCAGCCGCGCGGTCATCCCTTCGATGCGCGAACGCGGCGGCGGGCGGATCGTCAACCAGACGAGTGGCGGCGCTTTCCCGGCCAGCGGTCTCTACGGCATCACCAAGCTGGCGCTGGTCGGCTTGACGACGAGCCTTGCCAAGCAGTTCGGCAAGGACGGCATCACCTGCAACGCCATCGCGCCGGGCAACGTGACCTCCGACGCCGGCAAGATGCTGGTGCCCGACGACAGCCCCTTCATCCAGTTCCTCAACATGACCTGCGCCCTGCGCGCTCGCGGTGCACCGGACGAACTGGTCGGCACACTGCTTCTGCTGTGCTCGGAAGCGGGCCAGTGGATCAGCGGCCAGACCATCCACGTCGACGGTGGCTGGGTGCTGCGCCCGTGACCATCAAGGCAGGCTTCATCGGCCTTGGCTCGATGGGCGCTCCCATCGCGCGCCGCCTTGCCCGGCAGGGCTTCGATGTCATCGGCTGCGACATTTCGCCCGCCATGCTCGAAGCATTCGACGAGCCCGGAACGCGCCGCACAACCGATCCGATGGAATGCGCCGCAGCCAGCGAGCTGCTGGGGATCTGCGTGCGAACCGACGCGCAGTTCGAGGCGCTGGTCGATGGCGGCAGGCTTTATGAGGCTCTCGGTGCAGGCGGCACGGTGATCCTGCATTCCACCATCGCACCGGAGCTCGCGATATCGCAGGCGGAACTCGCCGCGAAATACGGTGTCGGCTTCGTCGATGTCGGCGTTTCCGGTGGCGGGCCGGCCGCGATCGAAGGCCAGCTTTCGCTCTATGTCGGGGCGAGCGAGGAAGACCTTGCCAGCGCGCGTCCCTGGCTGGAAGCAATCGGCCGGAACCTTGCCCACCTTGGTCCGGTCGGCAAGGGGCAACAGGGAAAGCTGCTTAACAACCTGATTTCCATCGCAAATTACGGCATGTCCAGCGCCATCGTCGATATCGGCGAGGACATGGGATTCGACCGCCAGCAACTGATCGACGCCTTCATGGCCGGATCGGCGCAGAGCTTTGCCCTGCGCGTCGGCCCCGGCTTCACCGCCCCGGGCCGCGACCACATGGACCTGCACGACCTGCTGAGGAAGGACGTGGATCACTGCCGCGACTTGCCGACCAGCGAGACGGCGGCGCGCGATGGCCTGATCGCCGCCTGCGAAGTCATGCTCGCGCGCCTGCGCCGGGCGGCGGGACAGCCCGGGCAGAGCAACCGCGCGACGGTGGAAGCCTATCTCGCCGCGGTGCAGGCAAAGGATCTGGATGCCTTCGTCGGCCTGTTCGCCGACGATGCCACCTATTCGGTGCCCCACGGCAAGACCATGCAGGGCCTGGGCGAGATCCGGGAATTCCAGACAATGGTCTTCACCGCAGGATCGCCCTCGCCCGCGTTGCAGGGTCTGTTCGTCGCGCCCGAAGGCATCGCCGCCGAGATCGAAGCAAGGCTGCCTGACGGATCGGTGCGGCAGACGACCAACCACTACCGCTTCGATGCGGCGGGGAAGATCGCCAGCCTGAAGATTTACGCCCGCGGCTGATCAGGCCGGTTCGGCAGCCTTTTCGATCCGTCCGTAAAGCGTGGTGCGCTGGCGCAGGGTGCGACCGGCAGCGCGGGCGATATCTGCCAGGCTATCGACCGTCAGTTCCTGCCCGTGGCTTGCCCCGGCGGCACGGCTGATGCTTTCGTTCATCAGCACGCCGCCCAGATCGTTGCAGCCGGCCCGAAGCATGGCCGCCGCGCCATCGGCACCCAGCTTTACCCATGAACACTGGATCGAACCAATGCGCGTATGCAGCACAATGCGGGCAACGGCGTGCATCAGCACCGCCTCGCGCCAGGTCGGGCCCTTGCGGCTCTGCCCCCGGCGGTACATCGGCGATTCCATGTGGACGAGCGGCAGCGGCACGAATTCGGTAAAGCCGCCGGTTTCGCCCTGCAGGCGGCGGATTGCCAGCAGGTGCCGCGCCCAGTGCAGCGGCCCTTCGATGTGGCCGAACATGATCGTCGCCGTGGTCGGCAGGCCCACCTTGTGCGCGGTACCGACGATATCGAGCCACAGCGGCGTCGTCAGCTTGTCCGGGCAGATCACCCGGCGCACTTCATCATCGAGGATCTCGGCCGCCGTGCCGGGCAGCGAACCAAGGCCCGCGTCCTTCAGGCGGCGCAGGTAGTCCGCCACCGAAACGCCCTGAGTGGTCGCGCCCTGATGGACCTCAAGCGGGGAAAAGGCATGGACGTGAAGATCGGGGCAAGCATCCTTCACTGCGCGCAAGATCGCGGCATAGGTCTCGCCGGTGTAGGCCGGATGGATGCCGCCTTGCAGGCAGACTTCCGTCGCCCCCTTGGCCACCGCCTCCCGCGCGCGTTCGGCAACGTCTGAAGGCTCAAGCAGGTAGGGCGTGTCGCGGAAACCGGCCTTCGAACTGCTCTTGGAAAAGGCGCAGAAGGTGCAGGCATAGGTGCAGATGTTGGTGTAGTTGATGTTGCGATTGACTACATAGGTCACTTCATCGCCCCGCACCTCGGCCCGCAGCGCGTCCGCCGCCTCGACCACCGCCTGCGCCTGCGCGCCGCGCGTCGCGAACAGGCTGGCGATTTCCTGTTCCGACAATTCGTGGCCATCGGCAGCACGATCGAGCAGCGCGTGGAGTTGCAGCGAAACCGGCCCCGGCAGGGTGCGGCCCAGCGGCGCATCGGGCGAGCCGGGAGCCGCATCGGCGATGCCGGGGCTCCAGGCGGAATCGCGGCCCAGCCATTCGCTGTCCGCCAGCCTGAGCACGGCGGGGCGGATAGCGGGATCAAGCCAGCCCTCCGCGGCAACAAACCGCGTATAGACAGTCAACCGCTCAGCCAGCGGCCGCCCGGCAGATGCGCAGATCTGTTCCAGCCGGGCAATTTCCGGCCAGGGCGCCTCGGGATTGACGTGGTCCTGCGTCACCGGGGAAATGCCGCCCCAGTCATCGATCCCTGCATCGATCAGCCGGCCCAGCCGTGCATCGTTGAGGTTCGGAGGCGCCTGCACCGAAACGCTTTCATCCAGAACAATGCGGGCCAGCGCCAGGGCGCGCAGGAATTCCTCGTCCTCCACGCCCGGGATGCCGGCCATCTTCGTGCCATCCTTGGCGCAGAAGTTCTGGACGATCACTTCCTGCAAATGGCCATGGCGGCGGTGCAGGTCATTCAACGCGATCAGCGCTTCGATCCGTTCTTCTTCGGTCTCGCCGATGCCGACGAGGATGCCGCTGGTCATCGGCACCCGCGCGCGGCCCGCCGCCTCGATGGAGGCGAGGCGCACGGCCGGAACCTTGTCGGGTGAACCGAAATGCGGACCACCCTTTTCGCCCAGCCGGTCCGCCGTGGTTTCGAGCATCAGCCCGCAGCTGGCAGAAACCGGCTTGAGCATCCGGTAATCGTCTTCGTCGAGCACACCGGCATTGATGTGCGGCAGCAGCCCGGTTTCGTTCAGCACCGCCTCGGCGCAATGGCGCACATAGTCGATCGTCCGGGAAAAGCCTCTTTCCGCCAGCCAGTCGCGCGCGGCCGCATAGCGGCGTTCGGGCGCATCGCCGAGCGTGAACAGGGCTTCCTTGCAGCCCTGCGCGGCACCGGCGCGGGCGATCTCGAGCACTTCCTCAAGCGAAAGGTAAGGCGCGGGGACCTGCGAAGGCGTGGTCGCAAAGGTGCAGTAATGGCAGACGTCGGTGCAAAGGCGCGTCAGCGGGATGAAAACCTTGCGGCTATAGGTCATCCGCGCAGGCCCGCGTGCATCGCGCCGGGCGCGGGCTTCTTCCAGCAGGGCCTGGGTCGGCATCGCGGCAAGGCGGGCCTTCAGGCTGGTAACGGCGTCCAATTCAGCACTCCACTCCGACTGCGGCCAGCACCGCGCGCGCAAGCCGGGCCTGGTCCTCCGCCGATTTCATCAGCGTTTCGGACAAGGTGACGGCAAGCCCGCCGGTGCGCAAGGCGTCGGCGTCCTTAGCGTCCGTGCGATCTATGACGATATGGTCGATCAGCGCGCCGTAATGCGCGGCAATGTCCAGATTGGTGCCGGCAAGCCCGCGTTCGCTGAACAGCTTGGAGAGCGGTCCCTTCAGCGCCCTGCCCCCGATAAGCGGCGAAACGGCGATGCAGGGGACCTGCCGCAGACCCAGCGCCGCGCGCACGCCATCCACGGCAAGCACCGGATCGACGCTGAGATAGGGGTTCGAAGGACAGATCACGATCGCAGCCAGATCGGGCCGGGCAAGCGCCTCGGCAAATCCCTGCGCCATGGCTGCACCGGGCGTGCCCGCAAATCGCACGGCCGTAACGGCAGGCCCGCACTGCTCGCCCACGAACCAGCGCTGGAAGTCCGTCCAGCCGCCCGGCGTGCAGACCTGCGTGCGCACCGGATCGTCGCTCATCGGGAAGACCGCGTGGCCGATCCCCATGGCGCGGGCCAGGTGGGCGGTGACATCGGACAAGCTTGCCCCTTGCCGCAGGCGCCAGCTGCGGGCGATGTGCGTCGCCATGTCGCGGTCGCCCAGGTTGAACCAGTCCTCCTCGCCGAGTGAGCGAAGCTGCTCCATCGTGCGCCACGTTTCATCCGCCAGCCCCCAGCCGCGCTGGCGGTCGTTGCGGCCGGACATGGTGTAGAGCACGGAATCGATATCCGGGCAGATCGTCAGCCCCAGGTGCTCGAAGTCGTCGCCGGTGTTGACTGCAACCGTCAGCCGGCCGGGCGCGAGGACGGCACCAAGGCCGGCCGCCAGCTTTGCACCGCCCACGCCGCCGGACAGCGCAAGGACATGGCCGCTCACGGAAACAGGTCTCCCTCCACGGGGCGCATGATCGCAGCCGCGCCAGGGCCGTCCTCTGCCGTTCGCCAGCGCTCGGCCCCGCGCACGATCGCCACCGGCGTGCCTTCCGCGCCTTCACCCATGGCGAGCACGGCGAAGGCCGCGATGGCATCGGCGATGGCGACGACGGTTGCCTGCAAGGTCCGTCCGAACAGGTCCTGCTGCCCGCGACGATCGTCGGTCGCGATGATCCCGGCGCAGCCGATTGCCGTGCCCAGCGTGCCTTGCCGCCATGCCCGGCCAAGGCTGTCGGCGATGATTACTGCCGGTCGCCCCGGCAGAGCTGCCCGGATCGCGCGGGCCGAGGCATCCGGATCGCGCGGCCAGAGCAGCACCTTGCCCCCTTCGACATTGGATGCATCGATCCCGGAATTGGCGGTGACATGGCCCGTGCGATGGCGCGTGATGATCGCCTGCTGCGTCGCCCGCATGACGGACTGCGCCTCATCCACGATCAGCCGCGCGAGCGCCGGGTCGCGACCGGTCAGCGCGGCAAGTTCAAGCGCGGGCGGATCGGCGGTCACATCGGCCAGGTCCACCGTGCGCCCCTCTGCCTTGGAAACGATCTTCTGCGCGATCACGACCACGTCGCCGCTGCCCAGGGCAAGGCCGTCTGCCTGCGCCGCTGCGGCAATCGCCCCCGCGACATCGTCACCCGCCGCGAATTGCGGCATTGCCCGAAGCACGGAGACGGACATAGTGGGGCCGAAGGCTGTCACAGGCGGCAACTCGTCAACTGCAGTTCTGAATGAACGGTCCTGCCGGATCGGCAGGTTTTATGATCGCGGCTATGCGCCATGGCGCAATTAGGCCAGACTGGGAAGAGGAAGGACATTCGCATGGCACGGATCGGAGTTATCGGCGGCACGGGCGCTTTGGGCAAGGCAATTGCCCGCAGGCTGGCCAAGGCCGGGCATGAAGTAACGATCGGCAGCCGCTCTGCCGAAAGCGCCGCTGCCGCAGCGCAGGAAATCGGTGCCACGGCTGGCTGCGCGAATGACGAAGCGGCACGCGACAAGGACGTTGTCATCGTTACCGTGCCCTATTCCGCTCATGCCGATACGCTCGGCCAGATCCGCGATGTCGTCGGCAGTGCCATCGTCGTCGATGCCACCGTGCCGCTGGTGCCGCCCAAGGTGATGCGGGTGCAGCTTCCGGCTGCCGGCAGCGCAGCCGTCGAGGCGCAGGGCCACCTTGGCGAAGGCGTGCGGCTCGTTTCCGCCTTCCATTCGGTTGCGGCTCACAAGCTGATCCATGACGAGAAGATCGAATGTGACGTTCTGGTCTTTTCCGACGATGTCGAGGCGCGCAAGGTCGTGATCGGTCTGTGCGAGGACATGGAACTGCGCGGCCTTTCGGGCGGCGCGCTGGTCAATTCGGCAGCGGCAGAGGCGCTCACCTCAATCCTCATCTACATGAACAAGACCTACAGCGGAGATGGCGCGGGCATCCGCTTCACGGGCCTGACGGCGGCACCGGCCATTCCGTGACAGTCTGGGTCATCATCCCGGTAAAGGCTTCTGCCGCCGCCAAGGGGCGGCTGGCGCAGGCCCTCACCGCGGATGAGCGCAACCACCTGTCGCAGGCCATGCTGCGCCGTGCCGTGAAAGCAAGCTGCGCGGCAGTGGGAGGCGAGCGCGTACTGCTCGTCGGCCAGTCGCCCATCGATCTGCCCCATGGCGTGGAGGTGCTTGGCGAGCCCGAAGGCGGCCTTAACGCGGCACTGGCCCACGCCCGGGCCGAAGTTTCCCGGCGCGGCGCAACGCGCGTGATATCGCTGGCGGCCGACCTGCCACTGGTCGCGCGCGAGGATGTGCTTGCCCTGGCGAACCTGCCTGATGCCCAGGCCACCATAGCGCCTGACCGGCACGGAACCGGCACCAACGCACTGTCGCTCCCCCTGCCCGACGCGCTGGGATTTTCCTACGCCTATGGCCTTGGCAGCTGCGAGCTTCACCTTGCCGAGGCGCGCCGCCTTGGCCTGGCCATGACCAGGACCGAGCGGCCGGGCCTGGCACGGGATGTCGATGAACCTGCCGATCTCGTCGATGCGCGCGATCTCCTGATCCGCCAGCAAGGGTGACTGCAATGGACAAGCCAATGATCGACCTTACCGGCAAGGCCGCTTTCGTTACCGGCGGCGGCGGCGGGATCGGGCGCGCCTCGGCGCTGGCGCTCGCTGCGGCAGGCGCAGATGTTGCGGTGATCGACGTGATCCCCGAACGCTGCGACGAGGTGGTGGCCCGCGTGCGCGAAATGGGGCGCAATGCATTGGGCATTGCCGGCAATGTCATGGAAACGCAGGTGGTAGGCGATGCGGTCGATGCCGCCGCTGCCGAGTTCGGCCGGCTCGACGTGCTCGTCAACAATGCCGGCGGGGTCACCTGGCGCGCCTTTGCCGATCTGGCCGAGAAGAACTGGCGCCGCCACATCGATCTCAACCTGGTATCGAACCTGGCCGCAACCTCGGCAGCCCTGCCGCACATGATCGCGGCGGGCGGCGGAGCCGTGGTCAACGTCACCTCGATCGAGGCGGACCGCGCCGCGCCCGGCTATGCCGTCTATGCCGCTTGCAAGGCCGGGATCAACAACCTCACCCGCACCCTGTCGGTCGAATTTTCCGAACATGGCATCCGGGTGAACGCCATTGCCCCGGATTTCACCGCAACTCCCGGCACCATGGGCAATTTCACCGGCCCGGTGGACGAATCCGCCTGGCCGAAGATGGACGGCGACCGGGCCGAAGTGTTGCGCCGGAGAATCCCGCTCGGCCGCGTCGGCATTGATCAGGAATGCGGCAACCTTGTCGCATTTCTTGCCTCTCCCCTCGCCTCCTACATCACCGGCGCGATCATTCCCGTCGATGGCGGCACCTGGGCTAGCGGCGGCTGGATTCGCAGCGATAGTGGCAAGTGGGTGCTGCCGCCGGAAATGCCGAAACAGGGCTGAACCAGCACCGGGAGAGAAAACGACATGAGCTTCCCCGTCAGCATCAGCCTGCCCTTCGACCATATCGACCACCCGGAAGAATTCATCTCGATGGAGGCGGTCGCGGAGATCTGCCGCACGGCAGAAGCGGCGGGCTTTTCCGCCGGCTGCGTGACCGACCATCCGGTACCCGGTTCGCGCTGGCTGGATAACGGCGGCCACTATGCGCAGGATCCCTTTGTCATGCTGTCGCTGATCGCTGCGGTGACCACGAAGCTGCGGCTGCATACGAACATCCTGGTCCTGCCCTATCGTAACCCCTTCATCACCGCCCGGTCGGTTGCCACGCTCGACGTGTTCTCCGGCGGGCGCGTGATCCTGGGCATGGGCGCGGGCTACCTGAAGGCGGAATACAAGGCGCTGGGGGTCGATTTCGATGCCCGCAACGATCTGATGGACGAATATATCACGGCGATGAAACTGGCCTGGACGGGCGAGGATTTCGCTTTCGCGGGCACCGGCTATTCCGCCCCCGGCAACCGCATGCGCCCTGTGCCGATGCAGAGCCCCCATCCGCCGCTGCTGGTCGGCGGGAACAGCCGCCGCGCCATCCGCCGCGCGGTGGAGCTGGGCGATGCCTGGCACCCCTTCTTCGCGCCCGCCGCAGTAACGGCCACCGCGCGCACCGTCTCGCTTGCCGAGGAAGAGGATATCGACGCCGCGCTGGCCTATCTTCACGCCCATTGCGAAAAGGTGGGCCGCGCCCAGCCGCCGCAGATCATCCTGTCCAGCGTGTTCACCATCAAGCCGGGATACAGCCCGCAGGAAGCCATCGATATCATCTGCGGCTACCGCGAAAAGGGCACGCATGGCGCAGGCGCCAGCATCTTCGTGAACAGCCGTGCCGAGTGGTGCGAACTGGCGCGCGACTTCGGTGAGCGGGTCCTGCCGCGCCTGGGCTGACGATCCGGCACAACGCCCCGTCGATGGGGCATTCGTGATACAACCTGCGACTTGATCCGTTCAACAGTTGAACTATCATCGCGGCAGATAGAACGAATGTCCTGAGAGGAGACGGGGGATGAAAGGGCTTTGGCCGATCCTGCCATCCGCGATGCTGCTTGCTGCGGCACCGGCGCTGGCACAACCGGCGGACCTGCCGATCGCCCCCGCCACGACAGACGTTTTCCCGCCCGGCGTGAAGGTTATCAAGAGCCCCTCGGGCTCCGTCTTCGCCAATGACAAGGGCGTTACGCTCTACGGCATGGACATGCGCGTGCTGTGGCGCGCGGGGTCGGATCCGTCGCAGTTCTGCAAGGGCGAATGCGCCGCCCAGTGGGAGCCGCTGCTCGCTCCGCCGGGGACCAAGCCCAACCTTGCCCTGCCCCGCGGTTTCGGCCGCCCCGCGCCCTTTACCGACTGGATGGTGATGGAAAGCGCCGCCGGTGCGCAATGGGTCTACAAGGGCTGGCACCTGGTATTCGTGCGCAAGGGCGACAAGCCCGGCACCACCACTTACGAAGGTGCGGAAGACCTGACCTGGAACACGTTGAAGTTCGTTCCGCCGGCGCCAAAGATCGTTGCCCCGCAAACGGTATCGACCCGCTGGCGGGACAAGGAATACGTGCTTGCCGACAAGGAAGGCCGGGTGCTGTTCACCGGTTCGTGCAAGAAGACTTGTGCCGACTGGCATCCCCTGCCAGCCCCGGCGGCAGGCCGCGATATCGGCGAATGGTCCGTCTCGCGCACGGGCGACGTGCCGCAGTGGACCTGGCGCGGCAAACCGGTGTTTTTCAGCATGGCAGATGACCCCGCCACCCTTCCCGCATCGGCGCGGGTGCTGAAGCCATGAAGCGCGCAATGGGGAACAGGCAGATGATGAAGCAGCCCTTGATGATCGCCGCCGGCCTTGCCGCGCTTGCTGCCGGATCGATGGCGGGCGGCCCGCGCACGATGACGCAGCCGGCCATTGCCGAAAGCCCGGCGCAGGCCCTGCCCGCTCCGCCGGCCAATGGCGTGATGGGCTTTGTCGTCAGCGATTTCACGCCGCCGGTGATCCAGGGCAAGGATGCCTGCCCCGATGGCCCGGCGCTGAAGCTGCGTGACAGCTACCTCGCCGGGCTCGATCCCGGGGAGCGGGCGCGGCTGACGCTCAAGGAGAACGAGAAGGAACTGACCAGCCGCTGGCAGGCAACTGCTTTCGGGCCCAACGGCACCAACCTCTGTTCGCAGCCCGACATGTTCAAGCGACCCGAGATGCGCACCGTGCAAAGCAAGGTCGCCTGGGGGCTCGACCTTGACGAAGGCGGCGGCGGCGACACCTGCGCGCACGAAGGCTTCACCACGCCGACCGGCGAGACCGGGATCGACAACCAGGAATACCGCGCGCTTGGCTGCAAGCTGGAATGGCGCGGCGTCGATGGCATGACCGGGGACCAGGAAGTGGGCCTCAAGCAGTTCTACAGCTCGGGCGAATGGACGCAGGTGATCCTGCTCAAGGGCGTGGACAGCTTGCAGAACGATCCGCAGGTCGAGGTCATCTATGCCAACACGCCCGACCGGCCGGTGATCGACGGCAAGGGCAACTGGCTGCGCGGCATGACCTTTTCGATCAGCGACACCGCACCGCGCCATCGCAACGTGCTGAAGGGCAAGATCGTCAACGGCGTGCTGACCACCGAACCGGCGACGATCAAGCTCGCGCAGACCTGGGGCCAGGGCGGCACACGCGACATTCGCGGCAACCGCGGCAAGTGGGAATACCACAAGGCCCGCATCCGGCTGGCTTTCCAGCCCGACGGCAGCATGAAGGGCATGCTGGGCGGCTATCGTCCGGTGTTCGATCCGATCCTCAGCCCCTCGCTGGGTGGCGCAGGATCGGCGCTGGTCGCGGGGATCGACTGCGCGGCAGAACTCGCCGCGCTGAAGAAGCTGGCCGATGGCCTGAAGGATCCGAAGACCGGCAAGTGCACCGGCATTTCCGGGGCGCAGCGCATGGCGGCAATCCCCGCCTTCGTGAACGACATTCCGCAAAGGACGGCATCGCGATGAAACTCCGCAAGACGCTTGCCCTCGGCCTCGCCGCCAGCGCCCTTGGCTTCGCCGGCTGGTCGCTTTCGCCACAGGCGACACAGGCGGTCGCCGCATCCTCGCCCGCGGCGGTTTCTACGCCTGCCGGGCAGATCGTCGCCATGCGGCGCATCACCGAGGCGCAGTACCGCAACGCGATTGCCGATATCTTCGGCCCCGACATCACCGTTGCCGGTCGGTTCGAGCCGGTGGTCCGCCCGGTCGGCGAGCTGATCGCCAGCGGATCGAGCGAGGCGGCAATCTCTCCCGCCGGACTCGAACAGTTCGATGCCATGGCGCGGGTGATCGCGGGACAGGTGTTCAACGATGCCCATCGCGGACAGTTCATGGACTGCCAGCCGGCCAGCGCCGAACGCTTCGATGCCGATTGCGCGGGCAAGGTGCTGACGCCGCTGGGCCGCTACCTGTTCCGCCGACCCATGACTGGGGCCGAAACCGCCTTTTACGTGCGGCTGGCCGAACAGGGTGCGGCACCCACAAAGTCCTTCCACAAGGGGCTTGAGCTGTCGCTGGCGGCGATGCTCACCTCGCCCAGCTTCCTCTACATCATCGAGACGGCGGAGCCCGATCCGGCCAATCCCGGCGGCCTGCGGCTCGATAACTACAGCCGGGCCACCCGTCTGGCGATGACGCTGTGGAACACCACCCCCAACGACAACCTGCTGAATGCCGCCGCTGCCGGTGACCTGACCGACCCGGCAAGGCTTGATGCCGTGGTTGCCCGCATGGTCCAGTCACCCCGGCTCGAGGCCGGTACGCGCGCCTTCTTCGCCGACATGCTCAAGTTCGAGAAATTCGACGAGCTGGCGAAGGACCCGATCATCTATCCCTACTTCAACCAGGATGTGCTGAAGGCCCTGCCCGAGCAGATGCTGCGGACGATCACCGATCACCTGCTGACCCGCAATGGCGATTATCGCGAGCTCTTCACCACCCGCCGCACCTTCATGACGCGCGCGCTGGGCGGTGTTTATCAGGTGCCGGTATCCCGTTCCGAAGGCTGGGTGCCCTACGAATTCAGCCCGGATGACGACCGTGCCGGCCTGCTCGGCCAGGCGGGGTTCCTGGCGCTCTATTCGCATTCCGGCCGCTCCTCTCCCACCCTGCGCGGTCGGGCGATCCGCGAGCTGATGATGTGCCAGGAGGTTCCCAACCCGCCGGGCGACGTCAATTTCACCGCCGTGCAGGACACGGCCAACAAGGCCATGCCCACCGCGCGCATCCGGCTTTCGGCGCACAACACCGATCCGGTCTGCGCCGCCTGTCACAAGATTACCGACCCGCCGGGCTTCGCGCTTGAACGCTTCGACGGCATCGGCGCCTTCCGCAAGACCGAGAACGACACCCTCATCGACCATTCCGGTGCGCTGGGGCTTGCCAAGTTCACCGGTGCGGCCGGGCTGGGCCAGGCGATGAACGCCTCGGGCGCGACCACGCAGTGCGTCGCCTCGCGGGCAATGGAATATGCAACCGGCCGCCCGACCCGGGATGCCGCGCTGATCGAGGCGATGGACAAGGCCTTCGCCGCACGCGGCTATGGCATCCGGGCACTGTTCCAGCAGGTGATGACGCGCCCGGAAACCTGGCGCGTCCCCGCTGCCGGGGCGCTCGGCGGCACAACTCACGTCAGCTACAACGGCTTCAAGCGATAAGGCCCGAGGAGAACCACCATGGGATACGATCTCAGCCGCAGAACCGCACTTCGGGGCATGATGGGCGGCGCTGCCGTTACCGTTGGCGTGCCCCTGCTCGACTGCTTCCTCGACGGCAATGGCCAGGCCATGGCCGCGACCGGCAAGCCGGTGCCGATCCGCTTCGGCACCTGGTTCTGGGGCCTTGGCGTGAACCCCAACCGCTGGTTCCCCAGCAAGCAGGGCAAGGGCTATGACCTGAAGCCGGAACTCGCGCCGATCGCGCCCTTGCAGGACAAGATCTCGATCCTGGGCGGGTTCAACGTGCCGCTGGATGGCGCGCCCAACCTGCCCCACGTCAGCGGCGGCGCGGCGGTTCGAACCGGACGCGCGCTGACGGCGGAACGCGGTCTGCCCGGCGAAAGCTTCGACGTGACCATCGGTGACCGCATCAGCACCCGATCGCGCTTTGCCGCGCTGGACCTTTCGGCCACGGGCGATCCGCGCAATTCGCTTTCGGGGCGCGGCGGCGGCAACCTCAACCCGGCGGAAGTCTCGGCCGCAGGGCTCTACCAGCGCATCTTCGGCCTTGGCTTCAAGGATCCGAACAGCGGCAGCTTTACCCCCGATCCGCAGGTAATGGCCCGCCGTTCGGTGCTTTCGGGCGTAACCGAGCAGCGCCAGTCGCTGGAGCGCGCGGTGGGTGCGGCCGACAAGGCGAAGCTTGACCAGTACTTCACATCGCTGCGCCAGCTGGAAAACCAGCTTGAGGTCGAACTGACCAAGCCCGAACCGCTGCAGGCCTGCAAGGTGCCGACCAAGGTGCCGCAGCTGGCGGTGAATGCCGAAATCGAAAACGTGATGAAAAGCCACGAGCTGATGACCGACCTGCTCGTCATGGCGCTTGCCTGCGATCAGACGCGGGTGTTCAACATGATGTTCAACAACGGCGCCAGCTCGCTCACCCGCATCGGCTCTACCATCACGCACCACCAGCTGACGCATGAGGAAGTGCTCGACAACCGGCTGGGCTACCAGCCCGAGGCCACCTACTTCCTCACCAAGATCATGGAAGCCTGGCTCTATTTCGTCACCGCGCTCGACAAGGTGAAGGAAGGCGACAAGACCCTGCTCGACAACACGCTGGTCTTTGCCCACTCGGAAACCGAATTTGCCAAGTTCCACACGATCGACAACCTGCCGATGATGATCGCCGGTTCGGCCGGCGGCAGGCTCAAGTCCGGCGTCTACGTCGATGGTGCCGGATCGCCGATCAGCCGTGTCGGCCTGACGCTCCAGCAGGTCATGGGCGTGCCGCTTGATCGTTGGGGGGCAAAGTCGATGGAAACGAACAAGTCCATCGGGGAGATCCTGGCGTGAAGGTGCTCGGGGTACTCGGGCTTTCGGCGGCGCTGCTTTCGGGCGCGCCCGCCCCGGCGCAGGACGCGGCCAAGGCGCAGGCGGCGCCGGCAGCAACCTCGCTCGCCATGGTCATCCCTGCGCTGAACGTTTCCGACGTGGCGGCATCCAGCCGCTTCTATGTCGACGCCCTGGGTATGAAACTGCTGGCCCAGCGGCATAACGAGACCTTCCTCAGCCTAGGCCCCGATGCGAAGCAGCCGGTGGTCATGCTGATGCGCGATCCGGAACTGAAGCAGAATCCCGTCATCACCCAGGGCACCGGGTTCAACCGGCTGGTCCTGCGCGTTGCGGGCCTGACTGAAATAGTGGCGCGACTGAAAGCGGGCGGCTACAAGGTCAGCGACATTCGCGACGTATCGATGGGGTATCGCATGGCAATGGCCACCGATCCCGATGGATATCGTCTGGAACTTGTGGAAGCTGGGGCAAGACCGGAGAAGAAGTGATGCAAGAAAATCGTCGCCGTTTCCTGCAGTGGGCTGCCCTTGCGCCCGTCGCCGCCATTGCCGCCACGCGGTCTGGCAATGCCCTGGCCAACGGCGCCGGGACAAACGCCTGTTACGATCCCGCCACGCTGCCGATGTCGCAGAAAAGCCTGCGCCGCTCGGTGGAATATGTCAACGTCTCGGCCGACCCGTCAAAGCGCTGCGGCCTTTGCGCGTTCTACCAGGCGAAGGGCGATTGCGGCAGCTGCCAGATCCTCACCTCGGTCGTCAGCCCGGCCGCCTATTGCAGTTCCTACGCACCCAAAGCGGGCTGATGTCGGCAGCGCTGGAGAATCCGCAGCGCGAAGCCATCCTGCGTCGCATCAATTATTCCGTGGGGGATCGCCTGCCTGAAAGCGGGCCCCTCACCTGGGACGATTACGGGTTGCTGGCGCAGGGACTGGCCATGGCCGCGCGGCCGCTGCACCTGGCAACGCGCACCGTGACGGAGCGCTATTCGCTGGGGCCGCGCGGCGCGTGGCTGCTTAACCTGATCAACGCAGGCATCGTTTTCCCGCACGAGCTGGCCGAGGTGTTCGGCATCGGTCGCAGCCTCATTTCGTCGGAGCTTTCGCGCCTTGCCGAAGCGGGCCTGATCGAAAGCCGCCCCGGCGCAACCGATCGCCGTCGGACCGAGCTGGCACTGACCGAGCTGGGCAACCGCGAAATGCTGGCGATCCGCGCCGGGATCGAGAAGAACCTTGCAGAAGCGCTTGCGGATTACAGCGCGGAGGAAATCCGCCTGTGCGCCCGCATGCTCGGCACCCTGCGCGAGAAGGTTTCCATCTGAAGCAGGACAAGCCTGATGCCGCATCCGATCGCCATCGATTTCATCACCGCGCTGGGCCAGGACCCGGTGGAAATGGTGCACCTTTGCGCCGATCTTGGCGTGCAGGCTGTCTCGCTGGCCCTGACGCCGACGGTAAAGGTCTCTGACGATGCACCGGGCTGGTCCATGCGCGAAGACAGCGGGCTGCGCCGGTCGGTTGCCGCCGCACTGGCCGAACGGGAGGTGCGCCTGCTCGTCTGCGAGGGCTTCCTCATCCATCCGCAGATGGACATTGCCAATGCCGCGCACGATCTCGATCTTGTTGCCGAACTTGGTGCCGGCGCGGTCAACTGCGTGTCCATCGAGCATGACGAGGCCCGCGGCCACGCCCAGTTCGCCCTTCTGGCAAGCCTTGCGCACGAACGCGGCATGCGGGCGTTCATCGAATACATGCCCTTCGTGGCGGTGGACACGCTTGCCAAGGCGATCGCCTGCGTGCGGCAGGCGGGACCGGGTGCGGCAATCGTGCTGGACGCCATGCATTTCTTCCGCACCGGCACCGCGATTGCCGATCTGGCCGCGCTCGACCCCGCGCTGATCGGCCATGCCCAGCTGTGCGATGCCCTGGCCGGCCTGCCGCCCGAACAATACATGGATGCCGCCAAGCATGATCGCCTTTCCCCCGGCGAAGGCGACCTTCCGCTCGGCGAATTCCTGGCGGCGCTGCCAGATGGCCTGCCGGTCGGCCTCGAAATCCCGCAGCGCTCGCGGGCGCAGGCGGGTGAGGATCACCGCCGCCGCATCGAAAACCTGATCGCCGCCGCAAGAGGTTTTTCGACAGAGCTGTTGTAAGAAAGGCCAAGCTGCGGTACAATCCCGGACGAGACAGACAAGAGTCCGGGAGAATCCGTGTCATGAACCTTGAAGCCGGCACCTTCGAGCAGGCCCCCGTGCCCGACCTGGGCCTCGAACCGATCCCCGCCAAGGCCTATTACGACCCCGAGTGGTTCGAGCTTGAGCGCAAGGCCGTGTTCCTGCGCAACTGGTTCCCGATTGGCCATGTGTGCGAAGTGCCGGAAAGCGGCAACTTCATTCGCCGCGAGGTGGAATTCGCCCGGGCATCGTTGCTGATCGTACGCGGCAAGGATGGGCAGGTTCGCGCCTTCCACAATGCCTGCACCCATCGCGGCACCCAGCTGACCGACGCCACCTGCGGCAAGCAGTCCAAGTTCTCTTGCCGGTACCATATGTGGACCTTCGGCACCGATGGCGCCCTGCTCTCCGCCCCGGATTTCGAGCGCTTCGGGCTCGACAAGAAGGACTGCGGGCTGAAGTCGGTCGCCTGCGAGGTTCACGCCGGGCTGATCTTCGTCAACTTCGATCCCCAGCCGGCCAAGCCGCTGCGCGAATGGCTGGGCGCGCTGGCCGATGGCATGGAAAAGGTGCCCTGCGCCCATGCCACGAACTTTTCCGAATATGTCTACGAGATCGATGCCAACTGGAAGCTGACCTACGACAACTTCCAGGAGAGCTATCACCTGCGCTTCATCCATAGCGAAACCGGCAAGGCGACCTTCTCTCCCGCCAACCCCTTCGGCTATCCGGCGGCGCAGGAACTCCACGATCCGCATCGCACCCAGACCATCTGGACCAATCCCGACGGTGCCAGCCTGATGACGCCTTCGCAGATGCTGGGCTTCAAGGCAGGCATGAAGGCGGTGATGCGCGGCGACGTTCCTGAAAACCCGGAAAACCGCAAGTATTTTGCGATTTTCCCGAGCTTCTTCATGCTCGGATCGTCGGGCAACAACTTCAGCCACACCGTCTATCCCATCGGGCCGGAGAAGTCGCGCGGGGTGATCCGCATCTACTGGATCAACGAGGACAAGACCCCGGCTGTCCGCTACGGCCGCGAATTCGGCATGGCGCTGACCCGCGATATCCATTCGGAAGACATCTCGGTGATCGAAGCCGGACAGCGCGGCATTTCCAGCGGCGCACTGGAACATATCCACTTCCAGGAACAGGAAGTGCTCTGCCGCCACCTCTACATGATGGTTGACAAGGCGGTGCGCGAATACAAGGCCGAACAGGGACTTGCATAACGCATAAGGGACCTGGGAATGGATCGTCGCCTGTCCGGCATGGGATTGCTGGCCGCCATGGGCCACCGGCTGCCATGACGCTCGATGCAGCGACGATCCTTGCCGAAGCGCAGGACAAGGCGGGATTTGCCGATTGCGAGCCGGCAATCGCGGCGAACCTCGAAGTGCTGTGCCACGCGCTCAACACCGATGCGCAGCTGAGTGCAGAGGGCACGGCGGCGGCGCGGCGGGCGCTGGTTGCCCGGCAGGCAGACCGCATCGGCGGCCTGAAATGGCTGGCCGGGAACCCGGAAATCGCCGACGAACCGATCGAGGCGCTGTTCCTTTGCGGCGTGCCCCGCTCGGGCACGACCTATTTCCAGTACCTGTTCGATCGCGACCGGCGATACCAGCTGGTCCGTACCTGGCAGAGCCTGGTGCCGCTGCCCCCGCCCGCTGTCGATGCGCAGTCGGTGGAAGAGCGCAAGGCCTTTGCCCGCGAAGTCCGCGCCCGCACCCGCCCGGCAGAGCCGGAAAACTTCGATGCCCTGCACCTCTATGACGAGGATGGCTCTGACGAGTGCCACGCCTTCATGGAACAGGGGGTAACGGCCGCCGGGTTTCACAACGTGTTCGACGTGCCCGGCTATTTCGACTGGCTGCTGGACAGTTGCGATCCCCTGCCCGCCTACCGGGTGCACAAGCGCCAGCTGCAATTGCTGCAATGGCGCGGGGACCGGCTGCCCTGGGCGCTGAAATATCCCAACCACCTGCTGTTCATGGACGCGATCTGCGCGGTCCATCCCCATGCCCGCTTCGCCATGACTCACCGCGATCCGTGCCAGGTGCTCGCTTCCATCGCCAAGATGACGCTGACCCTGCGGCGCACCCGCTATGATGGCGTCGATCCCCTGCGTGTCGGCCAACAGATGCTGCACTTCATTGGACGGCATATCCAGCGCATCATGCAGTTCTGCGACGGCCCCGAAGCTCACCGCGTGGTCCATGTCGATTACTATGCCCTTGTCGCCGATCCCGGCACACAGATGGCACAGGTCCACGCCGCTCTGGGCATCGATTCCCCGCCCGATGTGATGGCGGCCATCACCGGCTGGCGGCGTGAAAACCCCAAGAATGCACGCGGCGCGAACGACTATGCCCTCGCCCAGTTCGGCCTGCGGGCCGAAGAAGTGGAAGAGCACTTCGCCCCCTATCGCCAACGATTTTCCATCCCGCGCGAGGCAGAAGCCCTCGCCGCCAACACCTGACACGAGAGAGGACGACCATGGACAGCAAGGCCATCGAAAAGATCATTGCCAAGGAAGAGATCCGCGATCTCGTGCTGCTGTATTCGCGCGCCATCGACCGCAAGGACATCGACCTGCTGCGCGACCTCTATACCGAGGACGCGACAGACGATCATGGCGACAGCTACACCGGCAGCCAGCAGGGATATTGCGACTTCATCGAGAAGTCCTTCCCCTACATGAACTATTCGGGCCACCACGCCTGCAATCACCTGATCGACGTGGACGTGGAAGCCGGCACCGGCTGCGGCGAGGTCTATGCCCTGGCCTATCACACCATTCCCGATGGCCAGGGCGGCCAGATGGAAGACCTGATGGCCGTGCGCTATATCGACAATTACCGCCGCTGTGCCGATGGCAAGTGGCGCTTTGCCAAGCGCGTGGTGACCTATGACCTGAAGATCCGCCGCCCGCTCGCCGGGCCGGCCGTGCCCTTCCCGGACTATGTCAACGATCCCAGCTATGGCGAACTGGCGATGCGCCTGTTCCAGCGCGGCGCGCGCGGCTGAAACATATTGAAGCCATTGCGGGGCCTGCCTATCTCTTCGCGGAAGTCCATCAGGAGATGATCATGCCCCGCCTGCTTGCCCCCGTTGCATTCGCGCTTTCGATCGCCGCTGTTCCTGCTGCCATCCAGGCCGCGCCGGGCGCCGCAGCGAGCGCGCCGATCGTCTCATCAAGCGGCACCGATGTCGGTTATGCCACCGTCTCGGTGAAAAAGGGCAAGGCGGTGCTGTCGATTGCCGTAACCGGTGTTTCGGAAGGTCCGCACGGGCTGCACCTGCACACCACCGGCAAGTGCGGCCGCCCGGCCTTCACCGATGCCGGCGGGCACCTGAACCCCGGCGGCCACCAGCACGGCACGTTGAACCCGGCGGGCAGCCATCTGGGCGACCTGCCCAACCTCGTCGTTTCCGCCAGTGGCGAGGCGCGCGGCGAAGTGGTGCTGAACGGCAAGCCCAAGGATGTGATGGCCGCGCTGTTTGATGCCGATGGCACGGCCATCGTCATCCATGCCGGTCCGGACGATTACAGGACCGATCCCACCGGCAACAGCGGCGGGCGGATCGCCTGCGGGGTCTTCTCGCGCAACTGACCGGCGTCAGCCGGCGAACAGCCCCGCATAGGCCTTGCGAAGCTCTGCCTTCTGCACCTTGCCCATGGCATTGCGCGGCAGGGCTTCGACCACGGCGATGTGCCGGGGCTGCTTGAACCGGGCGAGCTGGTCCTGAAGCCCGGCCACGATGGCCGCAGGGTCCACCTGCGCGCCCTTTTGCGGCACGATCACGGCCACCACGCCTTCGCCCAGATCGGGATGCGGCACGCCGATCACCGCGCTTTCCTCCACGCCGGGCAGCGCATCGATCGCTTCCTCGATCTCCTTGGGATAGATATTGAGACCGCCGGCGATGATCAGGTCCTTCGCCCGGCCGACCAGCGTGATGCGCCCATCAGGGGCCATCGTGGCGATGTCTCCGGTTACGAACCAGCCGCCTTCGCGGAATTCCTCGGCGGTCTTTTCCGGCTTTTTCCAGTAGCCTGAAAAGACGTTTGGCCCGCGCACTTCCAGCACGCCGGGCTCACCGCGCGCCACCTCGCGGTCCGCCTCGCGGATGCGCACGTCCTCGCCCGGCAAGGGATAGCCGACCGTACCGGCCAGCCGCTCGCCATCGTAGGGGTTGGACGTGATCATGCCCGTTTCGGTCATGCCATAGCGTTCCAGGATGCGGTGCCCGGTCCGCTCGGCAAAGCGATCGTGGACCTCGGCCAGCAGCGGCGCCGAGCCGGAGATGAACAGGCGCATCGTGGCGCAGGCATCAGGCGTCAGCTCCGGCTGCCCGAGCAGGCGAGTGTAATGCGTCGGCACGCCCATCATTACGCTGGCCTGCGCGAACTGGGCGATGACCTTTGCCGGATCGAAGCCCTTGTGGAACAGCACCGAAGCCCCGGCCAGCAAGGCACCATGCAGCGCGACGAACAGCCCGTGCACGTGATAGATCGGCAGCACGTGGATCAGCACGTCATCAGCCGACCAGCGCCACAGGTCGTGGAGTGTTTCGGCATTGGAAAGCAGGTTGCGGTGGCTCAGCATCGCGCCCTTGGATCGCCCGGTGGTGCCGGAGGTGTAAAGGATCGCCGCCAGGTCCTCACCGCTGCGCATGGCCAGTGGAACGCCTGTTTCCGGCAGGTCCGCCAGCAGCGATCCATCGCCGTTTTCGCCCAGTGTCACGACTTTCGCCCGACCGGCGAGGACAGCGACCGAGGCCTCGTCCGCCGGGCGGCAGACGACGATGGCCGGCTCTGCATCGCCAAGGAAGTATTCCAGCTCGCCCGCCGTGTAGGCCGTGTTGAGCGGCACATAGACCATGCCCAGCCGCTGCGCCGAAAGGTAAAGCAGCACGTTCTGCGCGCTCTTTTCCACCTGCACCACGATCCGCTCTCCCGGCGCGCCGCCAAGCGCCTGCAGCCGCGCCGCCAGCTGCGCCGTGCGCGGCTCGATCTCGGCAAAGGAGAGGACGGTGCGGCCATCCTCGATCAGGAGGGGCTTGTTGCCCAGCGTGGCAGCTACGGAGAGGAAGCGGGAGAGAAAATTACCATTCATACCTATTCCCTGACCCGATCGTCCCGTTTAGGCAAGCCGGGCTTGCATCCGGCGGCAACAGGGCCATGATTTGCGCGGCATGACAGGAGCTTAAGGTGCAGGAACTCATCCCGGTCTATCTCGAGCATGATGGCACCGTCCTGACCGGCCAGGCCGCCATGCCCAAGGGCCTTGGCCCCTTCCCGGCGGTCATGGTCATGCACAACGCGCTTGGCATCGGCCCGCACGTGCGCGAGGTCGCGGGCAGGCTCAGCGCGCTCGGCTATGTCGCCGTGGCAACCGACATGTACGGCGGCGGCGCACCGGCAAGCGAATTTGCCGCGAATACCGCCGCATTCGAGCGGATCACCGGCAATCCCGACCTGCTGCGCGACCGGGTCTGCGCCTGGTTCGAGCGGGTTTCCGGCATGGTGGAGGTCGTGCCCGACCGGGTGGCCGCGATCGGCTTCTGCTTTGGCGGAACCTGCGTGCTGGAACTGGCGCGCAGCGGAGCGCCGGCACGGGCGGTGGTAAGCTATCACGGCATCCTGACGAGCGACCGGCCCATGCGCGCAGCCGCGTTCCCCGGCGCTGTCCAGGCCTGGTGCGGCGCGCAGGATCCCTATGCCCCGCTTGACCATATCGAGGGCCTGCGCGCCGAGCTGGAGGCGGCAGGAGCGAACTATACCATCACCACCTTCGGCGATGCGGCACACGGCTTCACCGATCCTGCGGCAGACAGCATGGGCCGCCCCGGCATTGCCTATAACGCCATGGCCGAACGGATCAGCTGGGCGGGCACGGTTGCCATGCTGGACTCGGTGATGAAGGCCTGAGCGCCCGGTCTCAGCCCTTCGGCTGCTGGCGCACCTGCAAGGGGCGCTGGTAGCTCACATCGCTGCGGTCGCGCGCAACCGGCTTTTCTCCCGGCGGATAGGCATCGCCCTGCCCCATGGCGGAGGGCAGAAGCTCGTACTGGCCATCGACGATGCACACGCGGTTGCGGATGCGCCATTCCCCGCCGCGCTTCTCGAAGTGATCGACATAGCGCCCGGTGGCCATGAAATGCGGCGCCTGTGCTGCGTGGGCGGTGAAAATGTAATAGGTCTCGCAGTGCGCCTCGTCGCCGGCGAGTTCGCAGGTGTGGGTGCCGACGGTGTGCTGGCAGCTCTCGAAAGCGCGCGACACGCCATGGGCATAGGCAAGGAAACCCTGCGGCCCGCCGATGAAGTGATTGTGATCGTCGATCGCTTCGGGCCAGTAGCAGGAGAGGCCCAGCTCGACATCGCAGCGATCGAGCGAACGGGCATTGCGCTCTACCACCTGGCGGATGGCATCGCGGTCCAGCAAGTCGCGCAACCGGGATTCGAGGGCGCTGTCCATCGGCATCAGTCCTTGAGAAAATCGAGCACCATCGGCGCGATCAGCGGCCATCGTTCGAAACGGCCGCGGCGGTTGGCCGGGTCTATGGGAAAAGTGGAAACGTAATTCCACTCCTGATCGTCCCACGGCGGCTCGAACATCTGCGAATTAGGCAGCAGGCGCTGCACCCATTCGCTCGTCTCGCGGGTATGCGCCATGTCGCTGCGGCCGGAGCGGAACACCTGCACCGGCATGGTCAGCCGGGCGAAATCCCCCGGCGCCATGCCCGGCACGGGGGTCTCGTCCGAATAGGCGAAGGCCTTGCCCCATTTCTGCATGGTGGCGATGTATTTCCAAGGGTCCTGCGCCAGCAGCGTCTCGCGGATGCGCGGGTTGCGCGCGATCTGGTCGGCCCAGCTGGGCAGCGAGGCCACTGCCTCCATCCCGCCCTTGGAGGCCGCCGCGATCTGGTCGCCGCAGTAGAACCATGCCAGGCCCGCCAGCCCCACCGGGCCGCCGCTGATCCACCAGATGGAAATCCTGCGCACGTTCTGCGGCATCCGCGCCGCCGCCATCAGCGAGATGCGCGAGCCTGCCGATCCGCCCACCAGGGTCACGTCGCGCAGGCCCAGTTCGCGAACCAGCCCGACCAGCGCCTCGCAATTCATCACCGATTCGCTGGGCGCGGTGAAGGCAATGTCCGATGCGCCGCAGCCGGGCCGATCCCAGAGCAGCACGCGATAGCCGTTATTGGCAAAGATCCGGCCCAGTTCCGGCACGCCCGCCGTGTCGCGCGGATAGCGCCCGCCCGGCGTAAGCACCAGCGGCGGGTCCTGCTCCGGTCCGATCAGCTCGTAATCCAGCTCCAGCCCGTCAACCGCAATGCGCGCCATCAGACAGTCGTCTCCGAAAGGATCCGGCCGCCCTGCGCCCCGCCTTCGAAGCGGCCGAGGCCGTAATCCCCCTTGATCGTGGTGCGCTGCATCGTGCGGTCCAGCGCCGGATCATGGCCGGAAACCGAATGCAGCACGCGGGTGTTGTCCCAGATCAGCATGTCGGTAGGCGACCACTTGTGGTGGTAGGAAATATCCCGCGCCAGTTCGTTGATCGTCTGGCAGACCTCCTGAAGCAGGGCATCGCCCTCGGCGTTTTCCATCCCGGCAATGCCCTCGCACATCCAGGGGGAAACGTGCAGCACCTTCTCCCCGCTCTTGCGCGTCCACACCGCCGGGTGCAGCGCGCGGGGCATCCGCGCCACATCGTCGGCAAAGCCCGGCGGCGTGGGCTTTGAGCGCAGGACGCGGAAGTTCTCGGGCAGGCCGAAACGCATCGTCTCGTACTGGACGTTGAGCGTGTAGATCACCGTCTTGTCCTCGATCCGCGCCAGCAGGTCCTTCGGGAAGGCCTTGTACAGCGCGATGCCGTCGCAGAACCCGGTCAGGCCGCCCTCGGGCACGATCTGCGTGGCGCGCAGGACGCCGGCAAAGTTCAGCTCGTCGTTATAGGCGTGATCGAAATGCCAGGGCAGCCAGTGCGACAGCTGCTTGCCGCCAATGTCCACCAGCCCGCCCGAACCGCCGGGACTGTGGATCTTCACCACGCCCGGATAGGCATCGGCATCCACCCGGCTGAGGTTCTTCACCGGATGCTCCTTGAGCGGGCCGAACACGTTGCTCAGCGCGACCTGCATGGCATCGGACGGTTCCATGCCTTCGAACACGATGACGCCATGTTCGTGAAACAGGGCGTTGATCGCATCGCGCGTGGCGGCATCTTCGGTCGCCTCCTGGGTGACACCGGCGATACGGACCCCGAAGGGCAGACCTTCCTTGAGCGGCGAAACGGCAAGCTGGGGCATGGCAATCCTCTTCCTACGGTTACGGCGACCGTATCTCTCGGAACCGATAGTGCTACCGACATAATGAAACGGTCAAGTAGCATTGCTTGCAAGGACCGAAACGAGTTCCCGCACAGGCGATAGAATGCACGTTGCGACGCAATCGCGATTGCGCCACGGCCTCTGCGGTGCGAAAATGCCTCGCATTAACGCCGAAGAGGATTTTCACGATGGCTGACGCCGATCCGAATGAACTGGCAGCATCTGCCCGGAAGTACTGGTCTTCAGAAGGATACACCGCCGGCGGCGTGATCCGTGAAGTGGACTATGCCACCCAGTCGGGCGGGCTCGATCCGATGTTCGCGGGCATCAAGATCGTCGATTGCGATACCCACATCACCGAAGCCCCCGATCTTTTCACCAGCCGCGCCCCGGCCGCACTGAAGGACAAGGTGCCTTACGTGAAGCTCGATGCCGATGGCGTCGAACGCTGGTACGTGGGTGACCGCAACTTCGGTTCGCTGGGCGGAAACGTCATCCGCAAGGACAACAACAAGCTGCTCGGCCGCCTTGCCTTCCCGACGCTCGACCAGGCCCACCCCGGCGGCCACATCATCAAGGACCGCCTGCAGGCGATGGACGACATGGGCGTTCATGCCCAGATCGCCTTCCAGAACTCGGGCGTGACCCAGGCCGGCTCGCTGATGAGCCTGGGCGATCCCGAACTCGCGCTGACCATCGTCAAGATCTACAACGATGCTTCGGCCGAAATCCAGGAAGCGTCCGGCAACCGCATCTTCAACATGATCCACCTGCCCTTCTGGGACAAGATGGAGATGGAAGCCGAACTGAAGCGCTGCATCGACATGGGCCTGAAGGGCCTGGTCCTGCCCGATACGCCCGAACGCGTCGGCGTGCCCAGCTTCATGCACGATTACTGGACCCCGGTTCTCGAAACCTGCGAAGCCACCGGCACCCCGCTGAACTTCCACCTCAATTCGGCGGTCGATCCCAATACGCTCACCTGGGAAGGCTTCCAGTTCGAACAGACCCTGTCCGTCGTCGCCACGATGTTCTCGATCGGCAACGCGGCCACCCTGGGCAACTGGATGGTTTCCGGGCGGCTTGACCAGCACCCCAAGCTGAAGATCGGCCTGATCGAAAGCGGCATGGGCTGGGTGCCCTTCGCGGTCGAGGCGCTGGAGCACCAGTTCAACGAAATGCTGCCGCGCTTCTCCAAGACGCTGACGCGCCGCCCCTGGCAGTATTTCCGCGATCACTTCATGTGCAGCTTCTGGTTCGAAAGCGTCGGGCCGAAGCTGCTGCTGGAAACCATCGGCTTCGACAACGTCATGTTCGAAACCGACTTCCCGCACCCGACCTCGCTCTATCCGGGCGTGCAGGAGCATCTCAAGGACGTCTTCGCCGATCACGGCTACGACGTGGCCAAGAAGGTGCTGCAGGAAAACCCGAGCCGGTTCTACAACCTCGGCCTCTGAGCCAAGGGCTGATCCGAAACGAAGGGGCGGCGGGAGCGATCCTGCCGCCCTTTTCGTTTGCGCCCTTTCGGGGATGCCTGGGGGCCTGTCCTACATCGCACGGGCATGAGATAAGGCGGGCCTCGATCTGCGAGACAGCCGGATGCCTGAACTCGTTTTCGCCCCGCTCTGGTCTATTCCTGCCACGCGGCGGAGCAATGCGCGGCACGGGATTTTTATTTTTCCGCGCAAAACGAGCGCCGGAATCGGTCGCAAGGTCCGGCGAAATAACGGAAATTCGATGTTTGCGCGAGGTTTACACGGTGTCAACCTTGTCAACCTCGCGATGGCATCAGGCCACGCCGCGCACCGGCTCCTCGCCGTTGAGCGTGAAACGGTGGAGCTGGCGGCCGCTGTCTGCCGGATAGGGCATGGCGCGGTGCATGGTGCCGGTGTTGTCCCAGATCAGCAGGTCGCCCATCTGCCATTCGTGGCGATAGACGAAGCGGGGCTGCGTGGCATGGGCCATCAGCCGCTGGAGCAGGTCATGGCTCTCGGCCGGATGCATGCCGACAACGTGGCTGCCCGAGGTGGAAAGCACCAGGCTCTTGCGGCCGGTCTTGTGATGCCAAACCAGCGGGTGCTCGCGGTTGGGGTAGGAATGCCACAGGGCGAACTCCTCCACCGTGCAATCGGGCTTACCGGGGAACAGCGCGGCCTGCATGGTGTGCACGACCTTGAGCGTATCGAGCCAGGCCTTCTCGTCATCGGGCAGCGCTTCGTAGGTTGCGTAGTTGCTGGTGAACTCGGTCTGCCCGCCGGTTGCGGAAAGGACGCGCGGGGTCAGGATCGTGGCGAAGGGCGGCACTTCTTCGTAAGTGCCGTCCATGTGCCACAGCAGGCTGCCGAAGAAGAACTTGGCATAGTCCGGGTTCACCTTCTCGTCGAAGGTCACCTTCTGCAGGCCCTCCTCGCCCTCCTGCTTGACGGTGCCGAGTCGCAGATCGCCCATGGTGCGGGTGAAGGCGCGCTGCTCGTCATCGGTCAGGTGCAGGCCGCGCGCGATGATCACGCCGCGCTGCACCAGCAGTTCGCGGATTGCGGGCGAAAGCGCGCCGCTGATCAGCGCTTCGCGGTCAACGAATATCTCCGATCCGGTGTGTTCGGTCAGCGGTTCGGATTTGATCGTCATGGCATCCCTCGCCTTTGTTGTGTTTATCGACTAGGGTGTATTGTCACCCAGACCGTTTCAATAATCAAGCGTCACGCATGGAAAAGCCCAGGACTGCCACCTTCAAGAGACACCGCAGCCCGGGCCGCCCGACGCGCAAGCAGGCGGAGGCGCGCAACAACGAGCTGCTGGACAAGGCGCTCGACCTGTTCCTCGAAAACGGCTTCGAACGCACGACCATCGAGGCGATCACGGCCGCCGTCGGCATGGCGAAGCGCACGGTCTATGCGCGCTATGGCGACAAGGACACGCTGTTCCGCACCGCGCTGCAACGCGCCATCGACGAATGGATCGTACCGATCGAGCGCCTGCGCGAGGCCGAGGGTGAGGACTTCGAGGCGAGCCTGCTGGAAATCGGCCGCATCCTTGTCGGCAACATCCTCAGCCGCGAGGGCCTGCGCCTCATGCGGATCACCAATGCCGAATCGATCCGCATGCCGGAAATCGGCGAACATTCACTGCGCCGCGGCACCGGCCCGACGGTCGATTACCTCGCGGACCTGTTCCACCGCCGCCTGCCGACGCGGTTCGCCAGTCCGGCCGACGCCCGGACGAGCGCCTATGCCTTCGTCCACCTTGTTGCCGGCGGGCCGGCAAACATCGTCGCCTGGGGCGTGCAGCTCAGCGAGGACGAGGTGGAGCGCCAGACCCGCAACGCCGTGCGGCTGTTCCTCCACGGCATCCTGCACTGATCCTGTCGGAGAGCAGTCGGGCCAGAACGCAACCGGCCCGCCACGCATGGGGGTGCGTGACGGGCCGGAGTTCCTCCCCAGGAACGGATGCTTACCGTCCGGCAGCGCTGCCGAGGCGGTGGTAAAGGTTCGAGAACTTCACCGATTCCGGCTTGTCCTCGATGACCTTGAGGTAGTGCAGCACGGCCTCGCGGATCAGCTTGAAGTCCTCGTTGGAAAGGACGGCGCGGGCGCGGGAAGGTTCGGCCATGATACTGCTCCTTGGCTAGAAACTACTACAGGTTATGCAGCGAACTGGTTCATCGTGTTGTGAATTCCGCCGGCCTTGAGCGCAGCTTCACCGGCGAAGTATTCCTTGTGATCGTCACCGATGTCGCTGCCCGACATGTTCTGGTGCTTCACGCAAGCGATACCCTGGCGGATTTCCGCGCGCTGGACGTTCTTGACGTAGCCCAGCATCCCGGCCTCGCCGAAGTATTCCTTCGCCAGGTTGTCGGTGCTGAGCGCCGCCGTGTGATAGGTCGGCAGGGTGATGAGGTGGTGGAAGATCCCGGCGCGAGCCGCAGCGTCACGCTGGAAGGTGCGGATCTTTTCGTCGGCTTCGGCGGCCAGTTCGGTGCCGTCATAGTCCACGCTCATCAGCTTGGCGCGGTCATAGGCGGCAACGTCGCGGCCTTCTTCAACCCAGCGATCAAACACTTGCTGGCGGAAATTAAGAGTCCAGTTGAAGCTGGGCGAATTGTTGTAGACCAACTTGGCATTGGGCACGACTTCACGGATGCGATCGACCATGCCGGCAATCTGCTCGATGTGCGGCTTCTCGGTTTCGATCCACAGCAGGTCGGCACCGTGCTGAAGCGAAGTGATGCAATCGAGCACGCAGCGGTCCTCGCCCGTACCGGTGCGGAACTGGAACAGGTTGGACGGCAGGCGCTTGGGACGCATCAGCTTGCCATCGCGGGTGATGAGCACGTCGCCATGGCCGATCTCGGTCACTTCCTCGCAGTCGAGGAAGGCGTTGTACTGATCGCCGATGTCGCCCTTCTCACGGGTATAGGCGATCTGCTTGGTGAGACCGGCGCCCAGCGAGTCGGTGCGGGCGACGATCACGCCATCGTCAACGCCCAGTTCCATGAAGGCGTAACGGACAGCGCGGATCTTGGCGAGGAAGTCCTCATGCGGGACAGTAACCTTGCCATCCTGGTGGCCGCACTGCTTTTCGTCGGAAACCTGGTTCTCGATCTGGATGCAGCAGGCACCCGCTTCGATGAACTTCTTGGCGAGCAGGTAGGTCGCCTCGGCATTGCCGAAACCGGCGTCGATATCGGCAACGATCGGAACGACGTGCGTTTCGTAGTTATCGATCGCCTGCTGCAGGCGCTGCGCCTCAACCGCGTTGCCTTCTTCGCGGGCCTTGTCCAGATCGCGGAACATCATGCCCAGTTCGCGGGCGTCAGCCTGCTTCAGGAAGGTGTACAGTTCGGCGATCAGCGCCGGAACGCTGGTCTTTTCATGCATCGACTGGTCCGGCAGCGGACCGAATTCGCTGCGCAGCGCGGCAACCATCCAGCCCGAGAGATAAAGGTAGCGGCCCTTGGTGGTGCCGAAGTGCTTCTTGATCGAAATGAGCTTCTGCTGGCCGATGAAACCGTGCCAGCAGCCCAGCGACTGGGTATAGGCAGCCGGATCCGCATCATAGGCGGCCATGTCGCGGCGCATGATCTTGGCGGTGTAGCGCGCGATGTCGAGGCCGGTGTGGAAGCGGTTCTGCAGCCGCATGCGAGCGACGGATTCGGCCTCGATGCCGTCCCAGGTCTGGCGGAAGGGTTCGATGGCGCCGGCGGCTTCGGTAATCGACTGCTGGTAGGTCACGGTGGCGGTTCCCTTTGAAAGGCGGTATGGAATTGCTGCCCGGGATATGCCGCGATTGTGCACTGCGGAATGGTCCGCAGAGTCGGTTTGTCAATCTTTACAGATTTTCATTGTAAAGATGTGCAGACATGACAAGGTGTACAATATGAGCCAGTCAAAACCCCTCTACCTCGGCCCCCGCCTGCGCCGCCTGCGCCGCGAACTGGGCCTGACGCAGCAGACCATGGCTGACGATCTTGGCATCTCGGCGAGCTACGTCGCCCTGCTTGAGCGCAACTCCCGGCCGCTGACCGCCGAACTGCTGCTTCGCCTGGCCAAGACCTACCGCCTCGACGTTGCCGATCTCGCCGGAGAGGATGCGGAGGACTATGCGCGGCGGCTGACGGACATCCTGCGTGACCCCCTGTTTGCCGATATCGACCTGCCGGGGCTGGAAATCGCCGACCTTGCGACCAGCTTTCCCGGCGTGACCGAAGCCCTGCTGCGGCTTCACGGGGCCTATGCGCGCGAACAACTGGCGCTTGCCGCCCTGCGCGAGAACGGCGGCGATGACGAGGCGGGAGACCCGGTTGGCGAGGTTCGGCGCTTCATTGCCGCCAACCGCAACTTCTTCCCCAGCCTTGATGCACGGGCCGAGGAACTGGCAGGCGAGATTGCCGAAGCCGGCGGGTCGCAGGACTGGCTGAAGCGCAAGGGCGTGCGGCTGCGCTATGTCCCGGCGCACGTCCTCGTCGATGCCGTGCGCCGGTTTGACCGGCACAACCAGCAGGTGCTGATCGCCGATACCCTGCCCGGACCGAGCCGCAAGTTCCAGGTGGCCCTGCACATTGCCTACACCGCGATGCGCGAGGATATCGCCACGCTGCTGCGGCGCGAGACCTTTGCCAGCAAGACCGGCGAAGTGCTGACCCGGCGGGCGCTGGCGGGCTATGCTGCGGCGGCCCTGCGCATGCCTTACGAACGCTTCGCCAGGGCCGCACGGGAGCGTGCCTACGATGTCGAGGCGCTGGCCAACCTGTTCGGCGCCAGTTTCGAGCAGGTTGCCCACCGGCTCACCACGCTACATCGTCCGGGAGCGGAGGGCGTGCCGTTCTTCTTCATCCGTGTCGACCCGGCGGGCAATGTCTCCAAGCGTCTTGATGGCGCCGGGTTCCCCTTTGCCGCGCACGGCGGCGGCTGCCCCTTGTGGAACGTCCATTCCGCTTTCAGCGCACCATCACAAGTGCTGACCCAGTGGCTCGAACTGCCGGATGGACAGCGCTTCTTCGCTATTGCCCGCTCGGTGACGACAGGCGGCCATTCGTGGGGCGAACTTGAGGTGCAGCATGCCGTTGCGCTCGCCTGCGCGGCGGAACACGCGCCGCAGCTGGTATATGCCCGGGGAAGCGACCCGGCATCGACCCCGGCAACCCCGATCGGCGTGACCTGCCGCATCTGCCCGCGTGCCCAATGCACGGCCCGCGCGGCGCCGCCGATCGGGCGCGAGATCATTGCCGATGACCAGCGCCGGGCCCCTGCCCCTTACGTCTTCGTTGACGATTGAAGGCGCAGCTAGCCCTTCGGCCGCATGCCCTGCGCCATCGCCAGCAGGGCATCCCGGCGCGGCATGGCGGTCATGCGCTCGAACAGGGCGCGGTAGTGCGCGTTCGGGCAAAAGGTCGGGCCGTTGGACAGGTTGTCGAGCGCCAGTGCGGCACATTCGCGGGCCGGCTGGACATTCTGCATCAGCGCCGGATCGAAGCCCTGCTTGGCCGCCGCCTCGCTCTCGGTCGCCCCGGGGGTGAGCGTCAGCACATCCACCCCTGAACCCTGCAATTCGCCCCACAGACCTTCGCCAAGCGCAACGACCAGCGCCTTGGTCGCGGCATAGGCCGTGGAGAACGGCCCGCCCATCAGCCCCTCTACCGACGAGACGAGCAGCAGGCCGCCCCGCCCCTTCGCCTTGAGCCCGGGCAGGAAGCGGTGTGCCAGCTGCATCTGCGCGTGGCAGTTGACCATCAGCATCTCGGCCATGACGGAGCGGTCGACGCCCTCGAACCAGCCCTTCGCGCCGAACCCGGCATTGCTGACGACCAGGCCGACGTCCGTTCCCTCGCAGGCTGCAAAGAGGCGCTCCGCCGCATCCGGTTGGGCCAGGTCGCTCTCGACGACCTGCACTGCAATGCCGTGTTCCGCCTCAAGTCGCTGCTTCAGTGCGGCCAGACGGTCCATCCGCCGTGCCGCCAGGACAAGATCCATGCCGCGCGCTGCCAGTTCCTCGGCAAAGCCTGTACCGATGCCAGAGCTTGCGCCGGTGACGAGGGCCACGGGGCCGTAGCGGTCGCGAAAGGGGTTCATCGGGCGCAAGGCTAACCAAATCGTGCGGCGCTGGCTATCGAACCAGCGCCGCCCGGACGATTTGGCAGGCTATGCAGCGTGCGGATCAGCGCAGCGAGACGACGTTGTCCGAAACGCGCGGATCGCGCCGGTCACCGCGGTACTGGCTGGCCATCGGCTCGTCCGTGGTCTCGACCACGGCACCATGCCCGAAGCCGTTGAACTTCGTGCGCATGGCCGCGCCATAGGCGCCGAGCATGCCGATCTCGATCCAGTCACCCGGCTGGACATCGGCCGGAAGCGCGAAGGGCCCTTCCATATAGTCCATGTCGTCGCAGGTCGGGCCGAAGAAGGCGAAGTCCTCTGCCAGCTCTTCCGCGCTGTCGCGCAGCAGCTTGACCGGGAAGCGCCAGCCGATGTGCGCTGCATCGAACAGCGCGCCATAGGCGCCTTCGTTGATGTACAGCTCTTCCCCGCGGCGCTTCTCGACCTTGACGACAAGCGAGTTGTACTCGGCGCAAAGCGCGCGGCCGGGCTCGCACCACAGTTCCGACGAGTAGGACACCGGCAGCGATTCGAAGGCGCGATGGATGGCACCGAAGAAGTCTTCCAGCGGCGGCGGTTCCATGCCCGGGTAGATCGACGGGAAGCCGCCGCCCACGTCGATGATGTCGACCGTGACCGAGGCATCGACGATGGCGACGCGAACGCGCTCCATGGCCTGGACATAGGCAAAGGGCGTCATCGCCTGGCTGCCGACATGGAAGCACACGCCCAGCCAGTCCGCCACCTGGCGCGCAGCCTGGAGCAGCGGGGCGGCATCGGCGAGATCGACGCCGAACTTGGCCGCGAGGCTGAGCTTCGAGTGCTCCGACGATACGCGCAGGCGCACACAGAGGCGCAGGTCCTCGGCCGGCGAGCCGTCTTCCTTGGCCGTCGCGGCGACGATCTTCTCCAGTTCCTCGTGCGTGTCGAGGCTGAAGGTCTTCACGCCATGGTCGAAGTAGGCCTCGCGAATGGCAGAAGCGGTCTTCACCGGGTGCATGAAGCACAGCTCTGCCTCGGGCAGGGCGGCGCGGGCCATGCGGACCTCGGCAATCGAGGCGACGTCGTAATGGGTCACGCCGGCACCCCACAGGACCTTGAGCAGGTCCGGCGAGGGGTTGGCCTTCACCGCATAGAGCGAGCGGCCCGGGAACTTCTCGACAAAGAAGCGGGCGGCGCGCGCGGCGGCGTGCGGGCGATTGATGATAACGGGTTCGTCAGGCGCGAGCGCGCGAACTACAGCCGATGCGTCAGGATAGCTGTGCAACTCAAGGGACCCCCAATAGGCCTACCGGCCAGGTAACACGAAGACGAAGCTGCCTTGCGGTTATTGGAAGTCCCCTTGGGGCAGCGGGGGTGCGCTATACGCCGCTGGATATGAACTGCAAGTGAAAATCAGTTCGCCGGTTTACCCCTCTGTCAAAGGGTCTGAATCGCTTGCATTTCCGGGCGCTTAGCCGGGGTTTTCCGCTGCGATCAGAACTCCACTTTCGGAGGCAGGGCCACGGCACTTTCCGACTCGCCGATTCGCGGCATCTCTGCTGCCTGGAATCCGAAGGCAGAGGCGAAGAGCACCGCCGGGAAGCTCTCCCGCCCGGCGTTGTAGCGCGCAACCGCGGCATTGAGCGCACGGCGCGCGGCAGCCAGCTTGTCTTCCACATCGGCCAGTTCGCCCTGTAGCGACTGGAAGTTGGCGCTGGCCTTCAGGTCGGGATAGGCCTCCGCCAGGGCAATCAGCTTGCCAAGCGCCGCCCCCAGCCCTGCCTCTGCCGCCGGATCGATGCCCCCGCCCGCTTCGGCCCGGTTGCGCGCGGCGATCACCGCGTCGAAGGTTTCCTTCTCGTGCGCGGCATAGCCTTTTACCGAGGCGACGAGGTTGGGGATCAGGTCATGCCGCTGGCGTAGCTGGGCGTCGATGTCCGCCAGCCCCTGGTTCACCGTCTGGCGCATCCCGACAAGCCGGTTATAGATGGCGATCATCATCAGCGCGAGGATGACGACAGCGGCGATGACGATCATCAAGAACATGGCAAAGTCCCCCGAATTACAGCATGATGGCTATCACAGCCGCGCAAGGACGCAAGCCGCATGATCGTTCGACCCGACCCTGACAGCCTGATGGCCGGAGAGCTGGGCCAGTGGCTGGCCACCCAGGATGGCGATCGCGCCGCTGCCCGCGCCCGCGCCGCCGCGATCCAGAAATGGGCAATCATCGCCGCCTGCGTGGTTGCCGTGCTGATCGTTCTGTTCAACGGGCAGGTTTCGGCAGCGCTCCAGGGCGGGTTTTTCGTCGGTGCGGGCGGGTTCGGCATTGCCGAATATTCGAAGCGCAAGGTTACCAACACGATAAAGGGCGGCATTAACGGCGCCATCGCCCGTTCGCTCGGCATGGAATATGCGGTCGAGGTATCGCCGGGTGGCGAGTTCGACCTTGCCCGCAGCTTCGACATGCTGCCCGGGCATGACCGGGCGAGCTTCGAAGACCTGTGGCGCGGCACCCTGGGCCAGCAGGAATTCATGCTTTACCAGGCCAGGCTTGAGGAAAAGCGCAGTTCCGGCAAGTCCTCGCACTGGGTCACGGTATTCAACGGATCGCTGATGCAGATCGGTCTTACCCGGCGCTTCCACGGCGTGACGCTGATCGAGCGGGCCGGCCGGCGGCAAAGCTTCTTCGGCCTTCTGGGCGACAAGGACGAGATCGAGCTGGGCGGCGTGCAGCTTGCCCGCATCGACCTTGTCGATCCCCGTTTCCAGGACCTGTTCGCCGTCTGGTCCAACGATCCGGTCGAGGCGCGCTACCTTGTCCATCCCGAATATGTCGAGCGCCTGCTGGCCGTAGAGGCGGCCTTTGCCGGCGAGAAAGTCCGCGCGCTGTTCATCGAGGGGCGGATGCTGATCCTGCTGGAAAGCGGCAACCTGTTCGAAAGCGGCTCGCTTGAAGCCAATCATGACCGGATGCTGCTGGAACAGACCATCGACCAGTTCGGCACCCTTGCCGACCTTGCCGTGCAACTGAACGAGCGGCCGCGCTGAGGCTTGAGGTTGACAAGGTTGACACCGTGTAAACCTCGGCGTCAACCTCGCGAGCCCGCAGGAACGCTGGGGTTTCCGGCCCGATACGGCACCGGAACGCGCGGAAAATAAATAATTCCGGGCCAGGCGCGCACCGCTTCCCCGCTGGGCGTGAAGCGGGGGCAAGCAAGGCGGGGAAGCGAAGGAGGCCATGCCCCCTTCTCTCATTTCGCGGCGATGTAGGACAGCGCCGGACAGCGCAGCCCACTCCTGCTAGCTCAGCCGGTCGCGGAAGGTTTCCCAGCCGAAGCGCTTGATGCATTCGAGCTGGTCGGTTTCGCTGTCCCACAGCCAGATCGATGGCAGTGGCACGCCGTTGAAGGTCGTGGTCTTGACCATCGAATAGTGCGCCTGGTCAAGGAAGGCGAAGCGCGCGCCCGGCTCGCACGGCACGGGCAGGCGATAGTCGCCGATTACGTCACCGGCGAGGCAGGATGGACCGCCAAGGCGCACGGCCCCGCCCTGCCCCTCATCGACGATCTCCTCGTCGAGCGGCAGTTCGCCAAGCATGGCCGGGCGATAGGGCGCCTCGATCACGTCGGGCATGTGGCAGGTGGCGGAAATGTCGGTCACGGCCACGGGCATGCCGTTGAACTGGGTGTCGAGCACTTCGCCAACGAGGATCCCGGCATCGAGCGCCACCGCCTCGCCGGGCTCGATATAGACCTGCGCCCCGGTATCCTCGGCCATGTCCCTGAGGAAATCCACCAGCTCGTCGCGCTGGTAATCGGCGCGGGTGATATGATGCCCGCCGCCAAGGTTGATCCACGAAAACTCGCCGAAATGCGGCTCGAGGAAATCGAAGACCTTGTCCCAGGTGCGGGCAAGCGGTTCGAAATCCTGCTCGCACAGGGTGTGCATGTGCAGGCCGTCGATCATCGCGACATGCTCTGCCGTCAACTGGTCGATGGGAAAGCCAAGGCGCGAATGCGGAGCGCAGGGATCATAGCGCGGCACCTCGCCCTCGGGATGCAGGGGGTTGATCCGCAGGCCGATGTCGAAATGCTGACCCGCCGCCCGTGCCGCCTCGATGATCGGCTGGAAGCGCTCGATCTGGTTGGGCGAATTGAAGATCACGTGGTCCGAATGGCGCAGGATCTCGGGAAGGTCCTCGGCCTTGTAGGCGGCGCAATAGGTCGCAATCTCGCCATCGTAGAATTCGGAGGCGAGCCGGGCTTCCCACAGGCCCGACGTGCAGACGCCATCAAGGTATTCGCCCACGATCGGCGCGACCGACCACATCGAAAAGGCCTTGAGCGCAGCCAGCACCTTCGCGCCGGACCGCTCGCCGATATCGGCCAGCACGCGCAGGTTCTCACGCAGCTTCGCGGCGTCCACCACGAAAGCGGGGCTGTCGACGCGATTGAGGTCGAAGTGGGCAAAGGCACCCGGATCGCCTGCTCTGGTTTCCATATTAAAGGTCCGATCAGTTCACGCAGAGGCGCAGAGGAAGAAAGGGAGGCGCGGAGGAGTCATTCGGGTTTGTAATCATTCACGATTCTTCGAATGCAGTCTTTCATCGTCTCTTCGGAAAAATTGAGGAGCAGCCCTACAGACTGTTTCAGCAATCTGAGATAGGTTAACACCTGCTTGGCATGGGCCTTGGCTAACCGTTCGACCGCCTTGACCTCAATCACGAGCCGTTCCTCTACGAGGATGTCTACCTTGAACGCCGGATCGTAAGTCTCGCCGTCGAAGACGGCCTTCACTTGAACCTGCCGCTCAACCTTCAGGCCCCGCTTCCTCAAGCGCCCAGCAAGTACCGACTCGTAAACAGATTCGAACAATCCAGGTCCTAATTCCCTGTGAATCGAGATGGCCTCAGCAATGGCCGCGGCGCTGAGTTCATCAATAGCAAGCACAGCCCCTCTGCGCCTCCCTTTCTTCCTCTGCGCCTCTGCGTGAACGAATCCGGGCTTTGCGATCAGAACTCCACCGGCCCCGGCAGTTCCTTGACCTGCCACGGCAGGCCATGCTTGTTGAGCATGTCCATGAACGGATCGGGGTCCATCTGCTCCATGTTGAACACGCCCTCGCCCTGCCACGCACCGGTCAGCATCATGGCCGCGCCGATCATGGCGGGGACGCCGGTGGTGTAGGAGATCGCCTGGTTGCCGGTTTCGGCATAGGCGTCCTCATGGTCGCAGATGTTGTAGATGTAGAAGGTCTTTTCGCCCGACCCGTCGAGCGCCTCGCCGGTGGCGATGTCGCCGATGTTGGTCTTGCCCTTGGTCGTCGGGCCGAGCGTTTCGGGCTTCGGCAGCACGGCGGCGAGGAATTGCAGCGGCACGATCTGCTGGCCCTGGAACTCGATCGGCTCGATGCCGATCATGCCCACGTTCTTCAGCACGGTCAGGTGGTTGATATAGGCATCGCCGAAGGTCATCCAGAAACGCGCGCGTTCCAGTTCGGGCAGGAACTTCGCGAGGCTTTCCAGCTCTTCGTGGTACATCATGTACATGTTCTTCGGGCCGACCGCGTCGAAATCGAAGGCCACCTTCTTCGACAGCGGCGGGGTTTCGACGAACTGGCCGTTTTCCCAGTGGCGGGCATTGGCGGTGACTTCGCGGATGTTGATTTCCGGGTTGAAGTTCGTCGCAAAGGCCTGCCCGTGATCGCCGCCGTTGCAATCGAGGATGTCGAGCTGGCGGATGGTCTTCAGCTTGTGCTTCTTGAGCCACATGGCGAAGACGCTGGTGACGCCCGGATCGAAGCCCGATCCCAGCAGCGCCATGATGCCGCGCTCCTTGAAGCGGTCATGCAGGTCCCACTGCCACTTGTATTCGAACTTGGCGACGTCCTTGGGCTCGTAGTTCGCGGTGTCGAGGTAATCGACGCCGGCGTTCAGGCAGGCCTCCATGATGGTGAGGTCCTGGTAAGGCAGCGCAAGGTTGACCACCAGCTTCGGCCGGATCTGTTCGATCAGCGCGGTGAGCGCGGGCACATCTTCGGCATCGATGGCATAGGTGGCCACGTCCACGCCGCAGCGCGCCTTTACCGATTCGGCAATGGCGTCGCACTTGGCAAGCGTGCGGCTGGCGAGGTGGATCTCGCTGAAAATGTCCGGGTTGAAGGCCATCTTGTGCACACAGACCGAGCTGACGCCGCCTGCGCCGATCACCAGAACCTTGCTCAAAGCCCATCTCCTATTGGGGAAAGCGAAGGGCGGTCATATAGGCTGCTGGCATGACTTCTCAAGGACAACGCAAGCCCACGGCCGAAGGCGTTGCCCGCGCCGCTGCCAAGCTGGCCGGGTTCCTGCCCGAAACGCCGCTGCTTGAACTCGATATCCGCGGCACGACGGTGTGGTGCAAGGCGGAGTGCCTGCAGCCCATAGGCGCGTTCAAGATCAGGGGGGCGTGGCATCGCCTGTCCGACCTTTCGGATGAGGAAAAGGCGCGCGGCGTGGTCGGCGTGTCGAGCGGCAACCACGCGCAGGGCGTCGCATGGGCTGCGCGGCGGCTGGGCATCCGCGCGGCGATTGTCATGCCGGTCGATGCGCCGGCGGTGAAGCTTGCCAATACCCGCACGCTGGGTGCCGAAGTGGTGCTGTACGACCGGCCCGGCGGGGAAGACCGCGATACAGTTGCCGCGCGCCTTTGCGAGGAACGGGGCGCAACGCTGGTCCATGCCTTTGCCGATCCCTGGGTGATCGAGGGACAGGGCTCCACCGGGCTGGAGCTGGCTGCACAGATGGAGCGCCGCGGGATTGGCGCGCCGACGCGGATCGTCACCCCATGCGGTGGCGGCGGGCTTGCGGCGGGCCTTGCCCTCGCCTGCCCCGATGCCGCGATCGTGCCGGTAGAGCCCGAAGGCTGGGACGACGTGTGCCGCAGCCTTGCCGCGGGCGAGATCGTGCCGGTGGCCGATCCCGCGTTCCCCACGGCCTGCGATGCCTTGCAGACACCCGCCACCCGCCCGATCAACTTCGAAGTACTGAAGGCGCGCGTTCCCTTCGGGCTATCGGTCACCCCCGCCGAAGTGCGCGCGGCGCAGCGTCTGGCCTTCGCGCAGCTGCGGCTGGTCGTCGAGCCCGGCGGCGCGGCGGCGCTGGCAGCGGCGCTGGCGGGCAAGGTCAGCCTCGACGGGCGAACGGTGATCGTGCTTTCGGGTGGCAACACCGATGCCGCCGCCTTTGCCGAGGTGCTGGCGAGCGCAGATTAGTTGCAATTGACAATCGATTGACCGGGCCGCAGTCTCCCCCGCAGAAAACAGGGGAGAAACGCGATGCAGGCTCAGATGCTTGCCCCGGCCGCCGTGCTGGTGCTGTGGTCTATCGTCATGCTGTTCTGGATGGGGGGAACCCGCTTTCCGGCAATGGCGAAAGCAGGGATCGACCTGTCGAAGGGCAAACCCGGCGGGCGCGGCCAGAACCTTGAAGGCGTGCTGCCGGATGCGGTCAACTGGAAGGCGCACAACTATGCGCACCTGATGGAGCAACCGACGCTGTTCTATGCCTCGGTCGCGATCATCGCGATCCTTGGCGCAAGCCAGCACGATGTATGGTTCGCCTGGGCCTATGTCGGCTTCCGCATCATCCATTCGCTCTGGCAGGCAACGGTCAACCGCGTCCCGGTGCGCTTTGCGCTGTTCCTGCTTTCAACCCTGTGCCTGGTGGTGCTGGCGGTGGACGCGGTGAAGCTTTCGCTGTTCAGCGGATACTGAGGAGGGGATCATGCAGCATATCGGAATGGAAATCCTCAAGCCGGTGGCCGTGCTGGCCGGGTGGACCATGATCATGTGGATCTGGATGTATGCCACCCGCCTGCCGGCCATGACCGCCGCCAAGCTCAACCCCGATGACCTGGCCAAGAACCCGACCAATTCGCTCGACGATTACCTGCCCGCGCAGATCCAGTGGAAGGCGCACAATTACAACCACCTGCACGAAGCGCCGACCGTGTTCTACGCGGTTGCGCTCGCCCTGGCCCTGATCGGACAGGGTGATGGGCTGAACGCCACGCTGGGCTGGGCCTATGTGGCGCTGCGGGTGGCCCACTCGCTGGTGCAGGCAACGGTCAACAAGGTGCTGCTGCGCTTCTCGCTCTTCGCGCTATCCAGCCTGTGCCTGATGGCGCTGGTGCTGCACCTGCTGATCGCGCTGTTCCACTAATCGCGGACGAACAGGCTGGCCAGTTCCACATGGGTGGACCAGCGGAACTGGCCGACCGGGCGCACCTCTGCCAGCCGGTAGCCGGCATCGATGAGCAGCGCGCCATCGCGCGACCAGCTTGACGGATTGCAGCTGACATAGACCACGCGGCCCACGGTGCTGTCGGCCAGCCGCTCCACCTGTTCGCGCGCACCGGCACGCGGCGGATCGAGCACCACGGCATCGAACTTGCCAAGCTCATCGGCCAGCAGCGGGTTGCGGAACAGGTCGCGGTGCATGGCAAACAGCGGCAATTGCGCCCGCTCTGCCGCCATCTTGCAGGCCAGATGGGCATCGCGCGCGGCCTCTACCGCAAGCACGCGCGATCCCTGCCGCGCCAGCGCAAAGGCGAAAGTGCCAAGGCCCGAGAACAGGTCCGCGACATTCGCCGCGCCTTCCAGCCATTCGCAGGCCGCGCCAACCAGCGCCGCCTCGCCATCGAGCGTGGCCTGAAGGAAGGCCCCGGCCGGGAATGGCACGCTGATCCCGCCCAGCTTGACCGTCACCGGCTCAGGCTCCCAGACCGCTTCGGGTCCATAGCCCTGGTCCAGCACGATGCGGGCAAGGCCCTGTTCGCGCGCGAAATCGAGCAGCAGCTCGGTCGCCGCCAGACCGTTTGCCGACAGTCCCTTGATGCCAAGGTCAATGCCCTGTTCGGTCATGGCCAGTTCGATATCGGAGGCCATGCGCGCGTGCGAATGCTTGCCCTTCGCACCGCGGCGGCCTTGCCGCGGCACCTCCTGTTCCTGCCCCAACCGGATCAGCAGCTTGCGCAAGGGGGCGAGCAACGCGACGAACTGCGGCAGCATGACGGGGCATTCGGCCAGTTCGACCACGCGGTGCGATTTCGCCTCGCGAAAGCCCAGGACGACCCGCCCGCCCGAGCTTTCCGCCCGCAGCGAGGCGCGCCGGCGCGTGTGGGGCAGCGAAAGGTGCGGCGGCGCGAAATGTTCCGCGCCCAGTTCCTGGCTGCTGGAGGCGTTGGCCACCCGCGCCTCGACAAAATCGGCCAGCGAAGGCTCGTCCAGCTGCTGCAACTGGCAGCCGCCGCACTGGCCGAAATGGCGGCAGGGCGGCGTTGCATGATGCGGCCCCGGTTCGATGCGGCCATCGGCGTGCAACAGGTCGCCCGGTGCCGTCCCCCAGGCAAAGCGACCTGACGCGGTTAAGCCATCGCCCTTGGCGGCGATGCGCAGGATCACTTCGGCGGGTTCGTTTTCGGTCTGGCTCACAGGCAGGCCGCGTAGGCGCGGCGCACGGTTTGGGCAAGCTCTGCCGCCGAGAAAGCGGGGCCGCACAGGTGCGCTGCCTCGCCATGCAGCCACAGCCCTTCGCAAGCAGCGGCAAAGGCATCGGCCCCGTTGGCAAGGCGGCTGGCGATTGCCCCGGCCAGGACATCGCCCGTGCCGGCGGTCGAAAGCCAGGCAGAAGCGCGCGGGGCAAATGCCAGGCGACCATCGGGCGCGGCAATCACCGTATCCGGCCCCTTGGCGACCACGACCATGCCCGTTGCCGCTGCAAGCCTGCGCGCGCGATCGGGCTTTGCCCCCTCGCCCGCACAGTCGAACGTGCGTTCCATCGCGGCCAGCTCGCCTTCGTGCGGGGTGGCGATTGCCGGAGCTTGGCGTTCCGACAGATGGCGTTGCGAAAGCAGCACCAGCGCATCGGCATCGATCACGGCGGGCACCGGCGTCGCCAGCACCTCCACCAGCGCCTCGATCCCGCTCGCATGGCGGCCAAGGCCCGGGCCGACCAGCAAGGCGGACCAGCGCTTGTCTGCCAGCGCCTCTGGCAAGGCGCGGGCATCGCCGACGATATCGCGCGGCAGTTGGGCAGTGCCGCCCCCCAGAAGTTTCACATAACCCGCGCCGGCACCCTGCGCCGCCTGCGCCGCCAGCAGCGCAGCCCCCGGCATTTCGCCGCCGACCACGCCCAACAGGCCCCGTCGATACTTGTGCGCGTCTGCCGCCGGAGCGCAAAGGCGCGGCTGCCTCACCAGAATTGCCGCACCTGGCACTGGCGCAACCCCGATCCCGACGAGGCGCATTGCCCCCATCATGGCGCAGGCCGGCATCAGGAAGTGCGCCTGCTTCCATGCCCCCAGCGCGATGGTCAGGTGATAATCGGGCAGGCCTGCGTTCAGAGCCGCGCCGCTGTCGCTCTCGACGCCCGAAGGCACGTCGATGGCGATGCGCATGGCATGGTCGCGGGAAAGGCGGGAAAGCAGGCCAAGGTGCTCCTCGACCAGGGGCCGGGCGAGCCCGCTGCCGAACAGGCAATCGACCAGCACCTCGCCCTTTACCGCGGCATCCGGCCCCAGCACTTCCCCGCGATAGAGCGACCGCGCATTGCGCGCGGCATCGGTGCGCGGCTCGGTCGCGGCAATGACCGTCACCGTGCCGCCACGCTCGCCGATCGCCTCGGCAATCACATAGCCATCGCCGCCGTTGTTGCCGGGGCCGCACAGCACGGTGACCGAACGCGTGCTGCCGGCCATGCGCCAGACCCATTCCGCCGCGCCGCGTCCGGCGATCTGCATCAGGGCATCGACGCTCGATCCCGCGCGGATCAGCGCTTCCTCGGCGGCGCGCATCTGCGCAACCGTCAGGACCTGGTCAGGCGCCGCTGGCATTGGCCTCTGGCGCGGCAGGGAAGCGATAGCGATCGCTTTCCACCCGCACTTCCAGTTCGCCGCCCACCCGCTCGGCGCGCACTTCCTTGTCGCCATCGGCCGTGGCGATGCGGGTGCCGCCCTCGATCAGCACGAAACGGCGAAAGCCGCCGTCCGGGTGGCGGATGATCCACACTTCGCCCAGGTCCTCGCGCGCAATCTCGCGCGTGCAGGTGCGGCCAAAGGTTTTCGCGCCCGCCAGCGCGCAGCCCACCGAATTGTCCTCGGCAACTGCCGCTTCCGCCTCGCCCGAGGCAGCGGCTGCGGCAGTGCCATCGCCGCCTGCCGAACAGGCGGCCAGCAGCACGACCGGCAGGAGGCAGGCGATACGCATCACCTGCCTACCAATCACCCCTTGGCGGGCTTCGTCAACTGCGAAACATCGCGCACCGCCCCGCGCGCCGCGCTGGTGGTGAGCGCGGCATAGGCCTGCAGCGCGGTGGAAACCTTGCGCGGACGATCCTTCGCCGGCTTCCAGCCCTTGGCATCCTGGGCCGCCCGGCGCGCTTCCAGCACTTCGTCCGACACCACAAGGTTGATCGTGCGGTTCGGAATGTCGATCTCGATCAGGTCCCCCTGCTCGACCAGCCCGATCGCCCCGCCTTCCGCCGCTTCGGGAGAGGCATGGCCGATCGACAGGCCCGAAGTGCCGCCCGAAAAGCGTCCGTCGGTGATCAGCGCGCAGGCCGCACCCAGGCCCTTCGACTTGAGGTAGCTGGTGGGGTAGAGCATTTCCTGCATGCCCGGGCCGCCCTTCGGCCCTTCATAGCGGATGACGACGACATCGCCCGTCTTGACCTGTCCGGTCAGGATGCCGGTCACCGCCGCGTCCTGGCTTTCGAACACGACTGCCGGGCCGGTGAACTTCAGGATCTTTTCATCGACGCCCGCCGTCTTCACGATGCAGCCGTCGCGCGCGATATTGCCAAACAGCACGGCCAGCCCGCCATCCTTGCTGAAGGCATGTTCGGCCGAGCGGATCACGCCGGTTTCGCGATCGGTATCGAGGCTTTCCCAGCGACGGTCCTGGCTGAAGGCGACCTGCGTGGGCACGCCGCCCGGCGCGGCGCGGAAGAATTCGCCGACCTGCGCATCATCGCTGCGGCCGATGTCCCACTTCGCCAGCGCATCGCCCAGGGTCGGGCTGTGGACCGTCGGCAGGTCGGCGTGGATCAGGCCGGCACGTTCCAGCTCGCCCAGGATCGACATGATGCCGCCAGCCCGGTGAACGTCTTCCATGTGCACGTCCGCCTTGGCCGGGGCGACCTTGGACAGGCAGGGAACCCGGCGCGAAAGGCGGTCGATGTCGGCCATGGTGAAATCCACCCCGGCTTCATGCGCGGCGGCAAGCAGGTGGAGCACGGTGTTGGTCGAACCGCCCATCGCAATATCGAGGCTCATGGCGTTCTCGAACGCCTTGAAGCTGGCGATGGAGCGCGGCAGCACGCTTTCATCTTCCTGTTCGTAATAGCGGCGGCACAGTTCCACGGCGAGGCGGCCGGCGCGCAGGAACAGCTCCTTGCGGTCGGCGTGGGTCGCCAGCACCGAACCGTTGCCGGGCAGCGACAGGCCCAGCGCCTCGGTAAGGCAGTTCATCGAATTGGCCGTGAACATGCCCGAGCACGATCCGCAGGTGGGGCAGGCAGACCGTTCGATGGTCTTCACTTCCTCGTCGCTGTAGGATTCGTCGGCTGCCGCAACCATGGCATCGACCAGGTCGAGCGCCACTTCCTTGCCGCGCAGCACCACCTTGCCGGCTTCCATCGGGCCGCCGGAAACGAAGACCACGGGGATGTTGATGCGCATCGCCGCCATCAGCATGCCGGGGGTGATCTTGTCGCAGTTGGAGATACAGACCATGGCATCAGCGCAGTGCGCGTTGACCATGTATTCCACGCTGTCGGCGATCAGGTCGCGGCTGGGCAGCGAATAGAGCATGCCGTCATGCCCCATGGCGATGCCGTCATCCACCGCGATGGTGTTGAATTCCTTGGCGACGCCGCCCGCCGCCTCGATCTCGCGGGCGACCATCTGGCCCAGGTCCTTCAGGTGGACGTGGCCGGGCACGAACTGCGTGAAGCTGTTCACCACCGCGATGATCGGCTTGCCGAAGTCCGAATCCTTCATCCCCGTGGCGCGCCACAGGCCGCGGGCGCCGGCCATGTTGCGGCCGTGGGTAGAGGTGCGGGAACGGTAAGCAGGCATGGAAGCGACTTTCTGTTATCTAACTGACATGGCTGAAAGCACGCGCTCCCTAACCCAGCGCGGGCCGCCAGTCGAAGGTAATATTTGCAACGGTTTCAGCGGCAATCAGCAACCAAGTTCGATGGCGACGCGGTTAGCGATGCGCGCCAGCCTTTCCGCCCAGATTGCCTGCCCTTGCGGGTGACATATCTGGTCCTGCCTCACCTCGACACCAAGATAGGGCCGCCCCTCCGCCTCGGCATGGCGGTTCATCGTGTAATTGAGCAGCTGGCCGGAATAGGGCTGCTGGTCGCCCACCATCAGCCCTTCTGCCTCAAGCAGCGGAATGGCGATCCGCGCGGCGCGGTCGTCCTGGTTGTAAAGCACTCCCACCTGCCAGGGCCGCGCCTCCTCGGGATGGGATGAAAGTTGCGGCGTAAAACTGTGCAGGGAAAGGATAAGTCCTGGCGGGCAATCGTCCAGAACAGTGCCCAGTGCACGGTGATAGAGGTGGAAGAAGCGCTCCAGCCGTTCGAGGTGCCCGGCATGGTCGATGGCATTGCCGGGGATCGCGTGGCCGTCGCTGGCGATGGGAATGACGCCCGGCGCGTGCTCCTCGCGGTTGACGTCGCAGACCAGGCGGCTGACCGTGCACTGGAAGGCGGCAATGCCTGCGCGCTGCGCCATCAGTTCCCCCACCTCGCGCACCCCGATGTCCACCGCGATATGCTCGTCGAGCAGCGCCGGATCCACGCCCAGCGCGATATCCGCGGGCACATGGTTTGAGGCATGGTCCGAGACCACGAAAATGCCGCCAAAGCGCGGCGTGCCGAGAAGGCGCCAGGGATCCTCCATCACCGCAGCTTCCCGCCCATCTGCCACCAGGCCGGATGATCGCGGGCAATTGCGCCGGATGCTGCCTGCATGGCGTCATCGCTGTCGAACAGGGCAAAGCAGGTGGCACCCGAGCCCGACATGCGGACTAGCCAGGCCTGCGTTTGCCGCAGCGCCGAGAGCACTTCGGCAATGGCGGGGCAAAGCCGGATCGCCGGTTCTTCCAGGTCATTGCGCCCCTGCAGTGCGATGGTGCGCAAATCGCCCTCGGGCAGCGCGCCGCAATCGACCCCCTCCCAGCCCTTGAACACCGGACCGGTCGCCAGCGGCATGCGCGGGTTGACGAGCAGAACCGGCGTTCCGGCAAGGTCGTTCGCCACTTCTTCCAGCTGCGTGCCCGTTCCGCGACCCACGCAGGCCCGCGAGCGGACGCAGGCCGGAACATCGGCGCCCAGCCTGGCCGCCCGCTCATGCCAGTCCTCGGGAAGCCCCTGCTCGCGCTCGACAAGGCGGAACACCGCCCCGGCATCGGCAGATCCGCCGCCAAGCCCCGCGGCAACCGGGAGCCGCTTTTCCAGCGTCACCGCCCAACCGGTCGGGCGAGGCAGCGCCGTCAGCGCCTTTGCAACGATATTGCCAAAGGGATCAGAAAGTTCGCCGCCAAACTCGCCAAAGCACTTCAACTCGTCAACTGCGGACCTGCGGACCGAAAGTTCGTCCCCGAAATCACAGAAGGCGAATAGCGTTTCCAGCTCGTGATAGCCATCCTCGCGCCGCCTGCGGACATGCAGCGCGAGGTTGATCTTGGCATAGGCAGTTTCGGTGAGCGCCACGCGGCGCTCACATGTTCGGGTAGTTCGGCCCGCCGCCACCTTCGGGCGCCACCCATGTGATGTTGCCGTTGGGGTCCTTGATGTCGCAGGTCTTGCAGTGGACGCAGTTCTGCGCGTTGATCTGGTACTTGGGCTGGCCGTTCTCGTCGGTCAGCCATTCGTAAACGCCGGCCGGGCAATACCGCGTCGAGGGACCGGCATAGACGGCCAGCTCGCTCGACTTCTGCAGTTCCAGATCGGCCACCTTGAGATGGCAGGGCTGTTCTTCCTCGTGGTTGGTGAACGAGAAGGAAACGCTGGTCAGGCGATCGAAGCTGATCACCCCGTCGGGCTTGGGATAGTGGATCGGCTGGTACAGGTCGGCGCGCTGCAGCGTGGTCGAATCCGCGTGATGCTTCATCGGCTTGACCAGCGGCATCTTCAGGTAGCGCAGCCACATCTCGATACCGGCCAGCACGGTGCCCAGCATGTCGCCGTTGAACTTCGCCAGGATCGGTTCGGAGTTCTGGACGAGCTGAAGTTCCTTGGCGATCCAGCTGGAACGGACGGAATCTTCGTACTCGACAAGCGAATCCTGCTCACGCCCGGCGCCAATGGCGGCGGCAATGGCCTCGCCCGCCAGGATGCCGCTCTTCATCGCGGTATGGCTGCCCTTGATACGCGGCACGTTGACGAAACCTGCCGAGCAGCCGGCAAGGACGCCGCCGGGGAACGACAAGTGCGGCACAGCCTGCCAGCCGCCTTCGTTGATCGCGCGCGCGCCATAGGAAACGCGCTTGCCGCCTTCCAGGATGCTGCGGATTTCCGGGTGCTGCTTCCAGCGCTGGAATTCCTCGAACGGGAAGACATAGGGGTTGGCATAGTCCAGCGTGGTGACGAAGCCGAGAGCGACCTGGTTGTTCGCCTGGTGGTACAGGAAGCCGCCGCCGCCCGATCCGCTTTCCGAAAGCGGCCAGCCCTGCGTGTGCAGGACGCGGCCCGGAACGTGCTTTGCGGGATCGATATCCCACAGCTCCTTGATACCGATGCCGTACTTCTGCGGCTGGCAATCACGTTCAAGATCGTACTTGGCTTTCAGCCGCTTGGTCAGATGACCTCGCGCACCTTCGCAAAAGACGGTGTACTTGGCGAGCAGGTTCATGCCGGCCATGAAATCGGGCTTGGGATTGCCTTCGCGGTCCACGCCCATGTCGCCGGTCTGCACGCCGATCACGGCGCCGTTGTCGTCGTAAAGGATTTCGGCAGCCGGGAATCCGGGGAAGATTTCCACGCCCAGTTCCTCGGCCTTGCCGGCCAGCCAGCGGCACAGGTTGCCCAGCGAACCGGTGTAATTGCCATCGTTCGACATGAAGGGTGGCATGACCATGTGCGGGATCGGCATCTTGCCGGTCGGCGTCAGCCACCAGTGCCAGTTGTCGGTCACGGGCGTTTCTGCCATCGGGCAACCGTCTTCGCGCCAGTCGGGCAGCAGCTCGTCAAGCGCCTTGGGATCCACGACCGCACCCGAAAGGATGTGCGCTCCGATCTCCGAGCCCTTTTCAAGGATACAGACCGAAAGGTCGGCATTCACCTGCTTGAGGCGGATCGCCGTTGCGAGGCCCGCCGGGCCGCCGCCAACGATCACCACGTCATAGGGCATCGATTCGCGTTCGATCATCGTAGTTTCCCGTATTTCACCCCGCATAAGGCGCGGTTTGCAGCCTTGCGCCTTGATTGCTGCGCCGAGGCAGGTCAAGGGTCAAGGCAATGCAAGGCGGCTCTCAACAGACTCTGGCAGGCGATATCGCGTCAGCAATAGCCTGGTGGCGCGACGCCGGGGTGGATTGCGCCTTCACCGACGAGCCCAATGCCTGGATCGCACCGCCCGAACCGGTGGTCGATACGCCGGCTGATAATCCGGCGAGACCAGCGGCATACGCACCTCCGCCACCGCCCCCCCTGCCCCGGATCGGCGGCGATAGCGCCGGCTGGCCGCAGGAGCTTAAGGCCTTCCGGCAATGGTGGCTGGAAGAACCCTCGCTTGACAGCGCAGAGGCGGCCGATCGCATCGTCCCGCGCGGAGCGGCAGGGGCCAGCCTGATGATCCTGGTCGAACAGCCGGATGCCCTGACACAGGGACCGCAGGCACGGCTGCTTGCCTCGATGCTCGCGGCCATGGGCAAGAGTGCTGACGAGGTTTACCTGAGCGCCGTTTTCGTGCGTCCCACGCCGGTGCCCGATTGGGCCACGCTCGAAAAGGCGGGCCTAGGCGAGCTTACCCGCCACCACGTACACCTCGCCGCGCCCGAACGGCTGATCGTGTTCGGGGGCAACATCCTGCCGCTGCTTGGCCACGACCCGGCGCAAAGCGCTCAAAGTTTACACGCTTTTAACCATGAGGGCCGGACAATCCCGCTGCTCGCGGCCCATGGCCTCGATGCGCTTGTCCGCCCGAACGCCAAGGCCGCGTTCTGGCGGCGCTGGCTGGAATGGACTGGGGACTGACCCGAGTGACGAATTTCAGGACGATATTGCTGGCCGGCGCGACGTGCCTTGGCGTTCTGGGCACCGCCATGCCCGCGCAGGCAAACAGCGCCGCGATCGAATACTTCCGTAACCGCGCAGACCGCACTGCGGTTCCCAGCCTGCTGAGCGCGGACGAGCGCAGCTATTACACCGACCTGTTCGCCGCGATCGACAAGGCGGACTGGGCGAAGGTGCAGGCGATGCTGGCGCAAAAGCCGGATGGCCCGCTGCACCTCGTCGCCAAGGCCGAATATTACCTCGACGCGAAGAGCCCGAAGATCGACCTTGCCACGCTCGATGCCTGGCTGGCGCAGGGCACCACCCTGCCCTCGGCCGAACAGATCGCCTCGCTGGCGGCGCGGCGCGGATCGGTTGCCGTGCCCCAGCTGCCCGGCGCACAGCCCTTCGTCAGCCTGCCTTCAAGCCCCAAGCGCCTGCGCCCGCGGCCGACCAATGACGGCACCATGCCGGCCTCGATCGCCGCGGGGATCGAAGCCAAGATCAAGGCCGATGATCCGGCTGGCGCGCGCGTGCTGCTCGACGGGATCGACGCCACGCTAAGCCCCAACGCGCGGGCCGAATGGCGCACCCGCATCGCCTGGTCGTTCTACATCGAGAATGACGATGCCACCGCCTATGCCCTTGCCCAGACCGCTGCCGATGGCGCGGGGCCGTGGGTTGCGGAAGGCCAGTGGACGGCCGGCCTTGCCGCCTGGCGGATGAACGATTGCCAGGGTGCCGCCGATGCCTTCAGCAAGGCTGCGGCACTGGCGGAGAACTCCGAACTGAAGAGCGCCGCCTATTACTGGCAGAGCCGCGCCCATGTTCGCTGCCGCCAGCCGGAACAGGCCTCTGCCCCGCTGCGCCTTGCCGCCACGCGCGACGAGACGCTCTACGGCATGCTCGCGGCCGAGCAGCTGGGGCTGAAGATCCCCGAAACCCACGCCGGGGCCGATTTCAGCCAGGCCGACTGGCAGAAGCTGCGCGATGTTCCCAACGTCCGCACGGCCGTGGCGCTTGCCGAAATCGGCCGCGACGGACTGGCCGACGAAGTGCTGCGCCACCAGGCGCGGATCGGCGATCCTTCGCTTTACCAGCCGCTGACCCGCCTTGCGCGCGACCTTGGCCTGCCTTCGACCCAATTGTGGATGGCCTACAACGCGCCGCGCGGCGGCCAGCCCGAGCGCGCGATCCGATATCCCACGCCCAAGTGGACCCCGGCGACTGGCTGGCGCATCGATCCGGCGCTGGTCTATGCCCATACCTTGCAGGAATCGGTATTCCGCGCCCGCGTGGTCAGCCCGGCGGGAGCCAAGGGGCTGATGCAGATCATGCCCGCCGCCGCGAGGGACCGCTCGGCCGAACTGGGCATCCCCGGAAGCTCCGCCGACTTGGAAAAGCCGCAGGTCAACCTCGCCTTCGGGCAGGCGCACTTGCAGATGCTGAAGAACCAGCCCGGCACGCAGGGCCTGCTGCCCAAGGTGATGGCGGCCTATAACGCGGGCATCCTGCCGATCTCGCGGTGGAACTCCGAGATCCGCGACAAGGGCGATCCGCTGCTGTGGATCGAATCCATCCCCTATTGGGAAACACGGGGCTATGTGAACATCGTCATGCGCAATTACTGGATGTACGAGCGGCAGGCCGGCGGCCCTTCGGAAAGCCGCATTGCGCTGACCCAGGGCCTCTGGCCCACCTTCCCCGGCCTCACCGGCAGCGAAGGGCTGCGCATGGCTTCGAACGGGGCGCTGATCCGTGGCCGTTGACCCGAGCCGGACCTTCAAGCCGGTCAACATCGCGCTGCTGACCGTTTCCGACACGCGCACCGCGGCGGACGATACATCGGGCGACCTCTTGGCGGAACGGATCAAGGCGGCGGGCCACGCCCTCGTCTTCCGCGCGATCGAGGTGGACGATGCCCAGCGCCTTGTCGCGCGGATCAGCAACTGGCTGGATGACCGTTCGGTCGATGTCATCATCACCACCGGCGGCACCGGCCTGACCGGCCGCGACGTGACGCCCGAGGCGCTCGAGCGCATCCGCACCTCGAACGAGGGCAAGGACATTCCCGGTTTCGGCGAGCTGTTCCGCTGGATTTCCTATGGCACCATCGGCACGTCCACCGTGCAGAGCCGCGCCATGGCGATTGTCGCGCGGGGCAAGTACATCTTCGCCCTGCCCGGATCGAACGGCGCGGTGAAGGATGGCTGGGACGGCATCCTTGCCGAACAGCTCGACAGCCGCAACCGGCCCTGCAACTTCGTCGAACTGATGCCCCGGCTGAAGGAAGTTTGACACGACCGGCCGCAAGGCGGTTGCGGTATCGTTCCGCTTCTGTTCTCATTATGCAATGTCCTCAACCGCTCCGATTCGCGGTCGCGGCGCGCAATTTGCCGCGGTTCCGCAGCGTTTCGGCCTTGCCGCGCGCGAGGCGGATGGCGACTGGCTGGACGAGCGCCAGGCCATTGACGGAGAGCCGCAGCGCCTGCGCACCCGGGTGACGGAGGAACGGGCCCGCTCGATCATCACCCGCAACACCTCGCCCGACATTCCCTTCGACCGCTCGATCAATGCCTATCGCGGCTGCGAGCATGGCTGCATCTATTGCTTCGCCCGCCCCAGCCACGCCTATCACGATCTCTCGCCGGGGTTGGATTTCGAGACGAAGCTGTTTGCCAAGCCCGATGCAGCCCGGCTGCTGCGCGCGGAACTGGGGCGCAAGGGGTATCGCCCCGCGCCGATTGCCATGGGGACCAATACCGATCCCTACCAGCCGATCGAAGCGCGCTTTCGCATCACGCGCGCGATCCTCGAAGTCTGCCTCGAAGCGCACCATCCGGTGACGATCACCACCAAGAGCGACCGGGTGCTGCGCGATCTGGATCTACTCTCCCAACTGGCGGCGCGGAACCTGGTTGCCGTCGGCGTTTCGGTGACGAGCCTCGATCCCCGCCTGTCCCGCCTGCTGGAACCGCGCGCCGCTGCCCCGGCGAAACGGCTGGAGGCGCTGGGCCGGCTGGTCGATGCCGGCATCCCCGCCCACGTTTCGATCGCACCTGTCATCCCCTCGATCACCGATGCCTTCATCGAGGGCATCCTTGAAGGTGCCGCGAGCCGGGGCGTGCGCTCGGCAAGCTGGATCATGCTGCGCCTGCCGCACGAAGTGGCGCCGCTGTTCCGCGAATGGCTGGACATTCACTACCCGGAGCGCGCCGGCAAGGTCATGTCCATCGTCCAGTCGGTGCGCAACGGGCGCGACAACGATCCCTCGTTCTTCAGCCGGATGAAGCCCAATGGCCCCTGGGCCGACCTGTTCCGCACCCGCTTTCGCCTCGCCTGCAAGCGGCTAGAAATGAACGCGGTGGAGCTGAAACTGGACTGCGCGCAATTCGTGCCGCCCGAAACCGGCGGGCAGCTGCGCCTGATCTAGAGAGGAACTTCGCATCGGCCGAGGCGTTGAAGCTTCCGGATTCTCCAGCGGAGCAAGCAGATGGACGATGAACGCATTACCTCGGTTTCCGACGATGGCTCGACCCATACGACCGTGACGCGCAGTTCGGGGGGCGGCTGGATGATCGGCCTTATTGCGATCCTGCTCCTGGGGGTGGCGATCTATTTCTTCGCCATTCAGTCCGACAGCACGGCAGATCGCAATCGCGCCGTAAGCGAGGCGGCGAAGGATGTCGGCGATGCCGCGCGCAACGTGGGTGATGCCGCCAAGGACGCGGCGGACGAACTCAAGAAGCAGTAACGCTCAGCCCTCGCCGTATCGCACCAGCCGGCTATCCAGCACGGCGGCGGTGCGGTGCGGCACGACCTCTTCCTTGTAATGGGGATCGGTGACCATCGCCAGGAAGGCGTTGGCGCTGGGGAAACCCATGACGAAAACGCGGTCCCATTCGAACTGCGCGGGGCCGGTGATGACCCCTTCGAACCGCCCTTCCCAGATCATGCCGCCGCCCAACGCATGGATCACCGGCACCAGCCGGGTGAAGTATTCGGCAAAGGCGCGCTCCCCACTCCAGCCCAGTGCGGCGCAGGCGTGACCTTCGGGATAGGCGGCAGATTCGCGATAGCGGATCAGGTTGAGCAACTGGATCGGCCTGTCGCGCGGCAGGGCCTTGAAAGCGGCGAAGTTCTCGCGGTCCGGGTTGACGTAGCAGGTCATGCGGTGATCACGCGACCAGCCGCAGGTGGGCGGATCCGCGCCGCGCGCTGAGCGAGATATTGCTCACCCCGTCGATCGAGGACAGGCGATCGACCAGTTCGGAATCGAGCTGGAAATCGCGGCCCAGCCGAAGGATTGGCTCCTTGCTGCCACCGGTACGCAGCACGGCCAGGACCTCGCCCGTTGCCTCGGCATGGCGCGGCAGCAGCAGGGCCAGGTCGGAGATCGCCTCCACCCGGTCCACCTCGAGCCGCAGTTCCATGCGCGCCGCCTGGCGCACTTCCGAGAGCGGCTGGGCGCTGCGCACGGTGACGCGCGGGGGCTCGTCAGGGCTTGGCGCGTCAAGTTCCACCTGCAGCAGGATGCAGGTGCCCTCGCGCGACCAGTCCACGAAGCTCTGCACAAGCGATTCCTCGAAGCACGAGGCAGAGAACTGGCCCGACGAATCGGAGAAATCGGCCATGACGAAGTCCTTGCCGCGCTTGGTCTTGCGCCGCTGCACCCCTTCCACCATCGCTGCCATGGTTGCCGCCAGCCGCCCGCCACCGGGCACCCCGCTCTGCATCAGGCTGGCATAGGTCCGCGCGCCATTGGCGCTTGCGATGGTGCGCCATTGCTCGACCGGATGGGCGGCGAAATAGAAGCCGAAGTTCTCGCGCTCCTTGGCCATCTGCTCGGCGCGCGTCCACGGCTCGACCTCGGCAAGGCGAACCGCCTGATCGGCATGGTCATCGCCGCCGAACAGCGCCGCCTGCCCCGAATTGCGGCTGCGTTCCGCCTCGTCGGCAATCGCCAGCAGCATATCGGCATTGGCCAGCACCTTGGCCCGGTTGGGCTCAAGCTCGTCAAAGGCCCCGGCGGCGGCGAGCCCTTCCAGCTGGCGACGGTTCATCGAGCCATAGGGCGCGCGGCGGAACAGGTCCTCCAGGCTGGTGAAGCGGCCATTCGCCTCGCGCTCGGCAACGATGGCGTCCATGGCCTTTTCGCCGACATTGCGGATTCCGGCCATGCCATAGCGCACGGCCAGGCCTTCATCGGTTTCATCGACCGAAAATTCGGCCTCGGACCGGTTGATGTCCGGCCCGGCCAGTTCCAGCCCGTTGCGGCGCATATCGTCGACGAACACGGCCAGCTTTTCCGACTGGTGCATGTCGAAGCACATCGAAGCGGCATAGAACTCGTGCGGGTAATGCGTCTTCATCCACGCCGTCTGGTAGGCGAGAAGCGCATAGGCGGCGGCGTGCGACTTGTTGAAGCCATAGCCGGCGAACTTGTCGATCAGGTCGAACAGTTCGTTGGCCTTGGCCTTGTCGATCCCCGACACTTCCTTGCAGCCATCGACGAAGCGCTGGCGCTGGGCATCCATTTCCGCCTGCACCTTCTTGCCCATGGCGCGGCGCAGCAGGTCGGCATCGCCAAGCGAGTAGCCGGCAAGGATCTGCGCCGCCTGCATCACCTGTTCCTGGTAGACGAAGATGCCGTAGGTTTCGGAAAGGATGCCGGCCAGCTTCTCGTGCGGGTATTCGATCTGCTCCAGCCCGTTCTTGCGGCGGCCGAACAGCGGGATGTTGTCCATCGGGCCCGGGCGATAGAGCGAGACGAGCGCGATGATGTCACCGAAATTGGTCGGCTTCACCGCGGCAAGCGTGCGTCGCATGCCTTCCGATTCCAGCTGGAACACGCCCACCGTATCGCCGCGCTGCAGCAGCTGGTAGACTTCCGCATCTTCCCAGCTGAGCGCGCCCAGATCGATGGTGATGCCGCGCCGGGCCAGGAGATCCACCGCCTTGCGCAGGACCGAAAGCGTCTTGAGGCCGAGGAAGTCGAACTTGATGAGGCCGGTATCCTCGACATATTTCATGTCGAACTGGGTAACCGGCATGTCCGAGCGCGGATCGCGATAGAGCGGGATCAGCTGCGCCAGCGGGCGATCCCCGATCACCACGCCGGCTGCGTGGGTGGAGCTGTTGCGCGGCAGGCCTTCCAGCTGCATCGCCAGGTCAACAAGGCGCTTCACCTCGTTGTCGTTATCATATTCGCGCCGGAACTCCGCCGCGCCGTTCAGGGCCCGCGGCAGGGGCCAGGGGTCGGTCGGGTGGTTGGGCACCATCTTGCACAGCCGGTCCACCTGGCCATAGCTCATCTGCAGGATGCGGCCGGTATCGCGCAGCACGGCGCGCGCCTTCATCTTGCCGAAGGTGATGATCTGCGCCACGTGATCGTGGCCGTATTTCTGCTGCACATAGCGGATCACCTCGCCGCGCCGGGTTTCGCAGAAGTCGATGTCGAAGTCCGGCATGGAAACGCGTTCCGGGTTGAGGAAGCGTTCGAACAGCAGGCCAAGCTTGAGCGGATCGAGATCGGTGATGGTCAGCGACCAGGCGACCAGCGAGCCTGCGCCCGATCCGCGCCCCGGCCCCACTGGAATGTCGTTTTCCTTGGCCCACTTGATGAAGTCGGCAACGATCAGGAAGTAGCCGGCAAAGCCCATGCCGTTGATGACATTGGTTTCGAAATCGAGCCGGTCGAAATAGGCCTGCCGTTCGGCCGGGTCCATTTCGCCATAGGGTTCCAGCCGCTTTTCCAGTCCGCGCCGCGCGTCCTCCACCAGCATGGCCGCCTCGCCTTCCTTGTCGCCGGCAAGGCTGGGCAGCAGCGCCTTGCGCTTGGGCGGCATGAAGGCGCAGCGCTGGGCAATGACCAGCGTGTTGGCAAGCCCCTCGGGCAGGTCGGCGAACAGTTCGCGCATCATCGGCTCGCTCTTCACCCAGGCTTCGCGGCTGGATCGCGGGCGGTCGGCAGCGTCGATGTGGGTCGAATTGGCGATGCACAGCATGGCATCGTGCGCGGCGTAGAAATGCGGCTCGGCATAATTTGCCGGATTGGTCGCGACGAGCGGCAGGGCGCGGGCATAGGCAAGGTCGATCAGCGCATCCTCGGCCCCTTCCTCCACCTGGTCGTTGCGGCGCGAAATCTCGATGTAGAGACGCCCGGGGAACAGGCGCTCCAGCCGCTCGCACAGGGCCTCGGCATCGTCCTTGCGCCCGTCTGCCAGCAGGCGGGCCAGCGCCCCTTCCCCGCCGCCGGTCAGGGCGATCAGGCCTTCGCCATGCCCTTCAAGGTCCGCCATGGTGACATGCGGATCGCGTTCCAGCGGCCGGTCGAGATGGGCGCGGCTGACGAGGTGGCACAGGTTGTTCCAGCCGGTTTCGTTCTGGGCGAACAGCGCCAGCCAGTCGATCGTCTTGCCATCGCCCCGGCAGACTCCCAGGAACGTGCCGATGATCGGCTGGACGCCCTGTTCCTTGCAGGCCGATGCGAAGGACATCGCGCCATAAAGCCCGTTGCGATCGCACATGGCGATGGCGGGGAAGCCGCGCTCTTTCGCCAGCTTGGCGATGGCCTTGGGATCGATGGCGCCATCGAGCATCGTGTAGCTGGAAAAGACCCGCAGCGGAACGAAGGGAGCAAAGGACGCCATGGTTTCACTATGGGCCTGCACGCTCCCGGTTCAAGGCGCAGGGAACCAAAGCCTTGGGGAAAAACTTGCATTCGCGGCGCGATGTGTTGTGATGCGCCATCGGCAAGGCCCGCGGGCCTGCTCCCCTTCAGCGAGGAGACGACGATGAACGACCTGTCCGGAACCCCCAGCAGCGGCAGTTCACTGGTTGCCCGGGCCAAGGCGATCCTGACCCGGCCCAACGAGGAATGGCCCAGGATCGCGGCCGAAAGCACGAGCATTGCCGAGGTTGCCCGGGGCTATGCCTTGCCGCTCATCCTTATCGGCCCGATCGCCAGCTTCATCGGCTTGCAGGTTTTCGGGCTGAACCTGGTGTTCACCACCTACCGCCCCAGCCTCGGCGCGGGACTGACCATCGCCATGACCAGCCTGGTCGGCGCGGTGATCGCGGTTGGCGTGCTGACGCTGGTTGCCGAGCTGCTTGCGCCCCGGTTCGATGGCGTGGCCGACCGGACGGCGGCTTTCAAGCTGGTTGCCTATTCGATGACCGCCGGTTGGGTGGCAAGCGCGCTCTCCATCATCCCCGCACTTGCCGGTATCGGCGGCCTTCTGGGGCTTTACGGGTTCTACCTGTTCTATGCCGGGGCAACGCCCATGCTGAAGGTGCCGAAGGACAAGGCGGTGATCTTCACCGTCGTTGCCGTGGTCTGCGCCATCGTGATCAACATCGTGATCAATTCGCTGACCGGCGCCCTGCTGCGCCCGCCAACGCCCACGCCTTACCTCTAGGAGGTCAGAGCAGCGCCTCGATATCGGCGGCAATCGCCGCAGGCTTGGCCGTGGGCGCATAGCGGCGCACGACCTTGCCATCGCGGCCGATGAGGAACTTGGTGAAGTTCCACTTGATCTTCCTGGTGCCAAACAGGCCCGGAGCCTCGTCCTTCAGCCAGGTGTAGAGCGGGATTTCCCCCGGCCCGTTCACCTCCACCTTGGCCATCAGCGGAAAGCTGAGGCCGAAGTTGACCTTGCAGAACTGGTCGATCTCGTCGGCCGATCCCGGCTCCTGCGCGCCGAACTGGTTGCAGGGAAAGGCGATCACCTCGAACCCGCGCTCGCCATATTTGCGCCACAGCGCCTCAAGCCCGTCATACTGCGGGGTGAAGCCGCACTTACTGGCGGTGTTGACCACCAGCAGCACCTTGCCCAGCTTGTCGGCCAGGTTCACCTCGGTGCCGTTGGGCAGGCGGGCGGAGAAATCGGCAATCGTCGTCATTCGAGCACTCCGTCATGCAGGCGGACAACGCGGTCCATGGCATAGGCCAGCCGCTCGTTATGTGTGGCAACAACCGCGGCGCTGCCATGTTCGCGCACCAGCCGGACGAATTCGGCCAGCACCTTGTCCGCCGTGCTTTCATCGAGGTTGCCGGTGGGTTCGTCAGCCAGCACCAGCGCCGGGCGATTGGCCAGCGCACGGGCCACGGCAACGCGCTGCTGCTCGCCCCCCGAAAGCTTGCTTGGGCGGTGATCGAGCCGCTCGGCCAGTCCCAGCACGCCAAGCAGTTCCTTCGCCCGCTCCTCGCACTCGGCGCGCGACTTGCCGGCGATCATCTGCGGAATCACAACGTTCTCCAGCGCCGAGAAATCGGGCAGCAGGTGGTGGAACTGGTAGACGAAGCCAAGGTGATCGCGGCGCAGCGCCGTGCGGGCATCACCATCAAGGGTGGAAGCGTCGTTGCCGGCGATGGAAATCCGGCCGCCGAAGCCGCCTTCCAGCAGCCCGATTGCCTGCAGCATGGTGGACTTGCCCGAGCCCGACGGGCCCAGCAGGGCAACGATTTCGCCCTGCCGCACTTCAAGGTCCACGCCCTTCAGCACGTCGATCCGCACCCCGCCCTGCTCGAAGCTGCGGGTCAGTTTCTCAAGGCGGACAACCGGTTCATTCATAGCGCAGCACCTGCACGGGATCGGTGCTCGCCGCGCGATATGCGGGGTAGAGCGTGGCAAGGAAGCTGAGCCCGATGGCCAGCGCGGCAATGGCGATGACTTCCATCGGATCGGTCCGGGCGGGAAGCTCGGTCAGGAAGCGGATCTTGGGGTCCCACAGCGATTGCCCGGTCACCAGTTCCAGCCCCTTCACGATGGGCTGGCGGAAGATCAGGATCAGGAAGCCCAGCACGAGGCCCGAAAGCGCGCCCACCGTGCCGACCACGGTTCCCGCCGTCACGAAGGTACGCAGCATGGATTTGCGCGTTGCCCCCATGGTGCGCATGATCGCGATATCGCGCGACTTGGTGTGGACCATCATGGCAAGCGAGGAGAGGATGTTGAACGCGGCGACGAGGACGATCAGCGAAAGCGCGAAGAACATGGCGACACGCTCAACCTGGATCGCCTCGAACAGGCCGGAATTGATCGTCTTCCAGTCCGAGACGACCGCCTGCCCTTCCAGCCGGATGGCGACGGGTTCCAGCGTTTCGGCGGCCTTGTCGGCATCCTCGGTCTTCACCTCGATCATGCCGATGGAATCGCCGGTAAGCAGCAGGGTCTGCGCATCCTGCATCGGCATGACGACAAAGCGCTCGTCATAATCGTAGATGCCGATTTCGAAGATTGCGTCGACCCGGTAGGCAATCTCGCGCGGGACGGTGCCGAAGGGCGTGGAGCGGCCCTGCGGGTTGATGATGGTGATCGTATCGCCCACCCGAGCGCCGAGGTTTTCGGCCAGACGGGCACCGATGGCGACGGCACCTGCATCCGGCACCAGCCCGGCCAGGTCGCCATCGACGACCTTGGGCTTGATCTTGGCGATGTCTTCCTGCGTGTTGCCGCGCAGCAGGATTGCCTCGACCCGTCCGTTGAAGGTGGTGAGCAGCGGCTGCTCGATCAGCGGCGAAGCCTCGGTCACGCCGGGGGTGGCCTTCACCTGCTTGAGCACGTCCTGCCAGTTTTCCAGCCGCCCGCCATAGGCCTGGACGATGGCGTGGCCATTAAGCCCGACGATCTTGTCCACCAGTTCGGCGCGAAAGCCGTTCATCACGCTCATCACCACGATCAGCAGCGCGACCGAGAGCATGACGACGATGACGCCGATCGAGGCGACCAGCGCGATCATCCGCTCTCCCTTGCCGGGCAGCATATAGCGCTTGGCGATCATCCATTCGAAGGGGGAGAGGATCAAGCTGGCACTCTTCTTCAACGGCGGGGTGTGCGGCGTTTACGGCGCTCGTCCGGCAAGGGCAATGGCGAAGGGCAAACCATGCTTGCCTTTCCCCTGCAAGCGCGTCAAAGCGGCCCCCAAGCAACGGCTGGCAAGAATCCTCATGAACATTACTCACCCGTTTCTCGACGCAGACGGCGACAAGCTGCGCGAAGAGTGCGGCATCTTCGGCGTAATCGGCTCGAAGGATGCCGCTTCGATCGTGGCGCTGGGGCTTCACGCCCTGCAGCATCGCGGACAGGAGGCCTGCGGCATCGTCAGTGTCGATGGTCCTGACTTCTATGCCCGGCGCGGCCTTGGCCACGTGGCACAGGTATTCTCCAGCCCGCAGATCTTTGCAGAGCTGCCCGGCACCATGGCATCGGGCCACGTGCGCTATTCCACAACGGGCGGACAGGGCCTGCGCAACGTGCAGCCGCTGCACGCCGACCTGGCGCGAGGCTCTTTCTCCATCGCGCACAACGGCAACATTTCCAATGCCATGGCGCTGAAGCGCGAACTGGTGAACAAGGGTTCGATCTTCCAGTCGACCAGCGATACCGAGGTGATCATCCACCTGATCGCCACCAGCCGTTACCCCACCCTGCTCGATCGTTTCGTCGATGCCCTGCGCATGGTCGAAGGCGCCTATTCGCTGATCTGCACCACGCCCAAGCGCATGGTCGCCTGCCGTGACCCGCTGGGCATCCGCCCGCTGGTGATGGGCAAGATGGGTGATGCCACGATCTTCGCCAGCGAAACGGTGGCGCTCGACGTGGTCGGCGCGGAATTCGTGCGCGAGGTCGAACCGGGCGAAATCGTCGAAGTCCGCACCGATGGCCGCGTCACCAGCCATCGCCCCTTTGGCGATCACAATGCCCGCCCCTGCATTTTCGAGCACGTCTATTTCAGCCGCCCCGATTCGATCAGTGCTGGCCGCTCGGTCTACGAAGTGCGCAAGGCCATCGGCATGGAGCTGGCCAAGGAATCCCCGGCCGAGGCGGACCTGGTCATTCCCGTGCCTGACAGCGGCGTGCCGGCTGCCATCGGCTATGCCCAGCAATCGGGCATTCCCTTCGAGCTCGGCATCATCCGCTCGCACTATGTCGGCCGCACCTTCATCCAGCCGGAAGACGGCGCGCGCCACGCCGATGTGAAGCGCAAGCACAACGCCAACCGGGCGATCATCCAGGGCAAGCGCATCGTGCTGATCGACGATTCGATCGTGCGCGGCACTACCTCGATGAAGATCGTGCAGATGATGCGCGATGCCGGTGCGGCCGAAGTGCACATGCGCGTCGCCAGCCCGCCGACGAACAACTCGTGCTTCTACGGCGTCGATACGCCGGAACGGCACAAGCTGCTCGCCGCGCGGATGGACGTCCAGGGCATGGCCGAATTCATCCATGCCGACAGCCTTGGCTTCGTTTCCATCGACGGGCTTTACCGCGCCGTGGGCGAAGCCGGCCGCGATGCCGCCTGCCCGAAGTATTGCGATGCCTGCTTCACCGGCGAATATCCCACCCGCCTGACCGACATGGCCGAGAAGGACGGGCCCGACCAGCTCTCGCTGCCGGTAGACAAGGTCGCATGAGCAAGCGGTTCGAGGGGCAGCTCGCGCTCGTCACGGGTTCCAGCCGGGGCATCGGCGCAGCCACGGCAGAGGCGCTGGCGGCAGAAGGCGCCCACGTAATCCTGACCGGGCGCGACGTGAAGGCGCTGGAAGCGGTCGAGGAACGCATCTTCGCAGCGGGCGGCAATGCCACCATCGCCCCGGTCGACCTGACCGAGCCTGACGGCATCGCCCGGCTGGCCACCGCCATTCGCGGGCGCTGGGATACGCTGGATATCCTGGTGCTCAACGCCGCCATGCTGCCGCAGCTGATGGCGGTTTCGCAGATCGAGGCGAGCGGTTTCAACAAGGCGCTGACCACCAATGTCCTGGCCCAGCAGGCGCTGATCGCCGGCTTCGATCCGATGCTGAAGAAGAGCAAGGACGCGCGGGTGATCGGCATCACCTCCACCGTCGCCACGGCCCCCCGCGCCTATTGGGGCGCCTATGCCGCCAGCAAGGCCGCGTTTGAGGTTCTGCTCGATTGCTACGGGCAGGAAGTGAAGAATATCAGCAACATCCGCGTTGCCATTGTCAACCCGGGCGCCACCCGCACGGCCATGCGCGCCAAGGCCTATCCGGGTGAGGACCCCAACACGGTCAAGCTGCCCGAAGTGGTCGCCGCACACCTGGTTGACCTGCTTGGTAAACAGTTTCCCACCTGCGCCCGCGAATCCGTTAACGCTGCTCAATAATCTCCCGGCAACCGCACTCAGGGATAATCCCTAAAGCGTTCGCTGGGGGGTCGCGTACGCTTGTGGCCGGGTTTTCCGCATGGGAATCCGGCGCTTAACGAGCCGGAGCAAGCAAATGACCACGGACTATCTCGCGCCAGACCGCTATCATATCGCATCGCAGGAAGATCGCTGCGCCCCGCGCACGCGCATCCAGATTCCGGGGTCGTTCCGGGCATCGGGCATGCGCAGCTTCAGCACGGTGGTGCATGACCTTTCGCTCGGCGGCTTCTGCTGCTCGGCCATCAACCGCCTGCATGCCGGATCGCTGTGCTGGCTCACCCTTCCCGGGCTCGAGGCCCTGCCCGCGCAGGTCGTGTGGTGGGACAACAGCCTTGCCGGCTGCGCTTTCGAAAACCTGCTGAGCCCGATCGTCCACGACAACATCCTCGCCCGGTGGCGGGGGGATTCGGTCTATCGGCCCATCCTGTAAGCTTCCAGCGCCCGGTTCCGGGCGAAGGCGTGATCCACGATCCTGTAAGGATAGCCCGAAGGTCGCACCACGGGATCGTGGATTTCGCCATCCGACAGCCGCGCCAGCTCCGGCACCCATTGCCGGATATAGCCTGCGGCGTCGAACTTGGGGCTTTGCGTCAGCGGCGCCATGATCCGCACGAACATGTTCGCATCCACCCCGCTGCCGGCCGACCATTGCCAGTTGACCGCGTTCTGCGCGTAATCGGCATCGACCAGCGTATCCCAGAACCACTCCTCGCCGCGCCGCCAGTCGATCAGCAGGTGCTTGATCAGGAAGGATGCGGCGATCATCCGCACGCGGTTATGCATCCAGCCCGTTGCCCACAGCTGCCGCATGCCGGCATCGACGATGGGATAGCCGGTGCGCCCCTGCTGCCAGGCTTTCAGCTCGGCCTCCGCCTCCGGTCCGGTGCGCCAGGCGAAGCCGTCGAATTCGCTCTTGTAGGACCGCGCGCCATAGTCAGGGAATTGCTGGACGATGTTGATGGCATAGTCGCGCCAGCCCAGTTCGCCGAGGAAGGTCTGCGTACTGCCGCCGGCATCGGCGACGCCGTGCCATACGGTTGCGGGCGAGATTTCCCCGAAATGGAGATGCGCTGAAAGGCGCGAAGTGCCTTCCATCGACGGCAGGTTGCGCCGCTCGGCATAACGGGCGGAGAAGCGGGCGAAGCGATCGAGCCGGGCGCGGGCTCCAGATTCGCCCGGTGTCCATTCCTCGCGAAAGCCGGCGGCCCAGTCGGGCCTTGTCGGCAGCAACCGCCATTCGGCCAGGTCGTCCGAAGCGGGCCAGTCCTGCGGCGCAGCGAGGCGCGCAGGCGCAGGCAGGGGCGCGGGCGGCGGCATCCGCTCGCTGAGCGCCCGCCAGAACGGCGTGTAAATCTTGAACGGAGTGCCGCTGCCGGTCAGCACCGAGCCGGGCGGTGCGAGGTAATTGCCGTGATGCAGGCGCAGGTCCAGGATCTTGGCCACGGCCCGTTCGGCATTGCGCCACCAGGGTTCGTGATGATGAAGCGCATGAACCTTGCGCGCGCCGGTTTCTGCGGCAAGCGCGCCCAGTATGTCCTCGCACCGCCCCCGCCGCAGGACCAGTCGCGAGCCCATGGCTTGCAAGTCTGCATCGAGTCTGGCGAGCGAGTGATGGAGCCACCAGCGCGAGGCCCCGCCCATGGCCCTGTGCCTGGGGGTCTCGTCGTCGAGCACATAGACCGGAATGACCGGCGCGCCGCTGGCAGCGGCGGCATGGAAGGCGGGCTGGTCGGCAAGGCGCAAGTCGCGGCGCAGCCACACGAGGATCGGGGCAATCATGACCCCGCCCGCATCGCACTGCGGTGCTGCCGCAACAATCTGTCCTTTGGGTCGTGAGCCTTAGCGCGTCGCAAGCGGCAGGCACTTCACCTGCGGCAGCGAGACCGAGAACTGCCCGCGCGCGCGCCGGTCGTAGAAGCGCGCATCGCGCAGCACGACCGAGCCATCCTCGCCCCGCTCGGCAAAGGGCGCGCGCGTCCAGAACAGGAAGGCCGCCGATTGCGATCCGCTGCTGGCAAGTTGCCGCGCGTCCGGCCAGGCGCAGAAATCGCGCGTCAGCGGAGCCAGGCCCGCCGCGCCATTTGCCGTAGTGACTTGCGACCACTGAAAGGCTTCACCCGCCAGCCCTTGCCGCGTCCAGAAGGCAACGGGCACGGGGTTGGCGATCACCTGCGCGCCCTCCCCGGCGATTGCCTGGAACCGGCGCTCTGCCGCAGATGTGATCGCGGCATTCAGGCCCACATAGCCTGCCATGACCACCAGCGCCGCCCGCGCGGGCCCCGTCCAGTTGCCACCCGCCCGCTCGCGCCGCCGCGAAAGCCAGACGGCAAGGCCAAGCAGCGCCCAGAGCCAGATGTCGATGATGAACAGGATGTCGCCGTGGAACCAGCGGCTCGAAAAGGGTTCGAGCAGGCGGATGCCATAGACGTTGAACCAGTCGAACAGCGGGTGGCTGAGACAACCGACAAGCGCGAGCGCATAGAGCCACCCGAACCTGACCGGCAGCCTTCCCTCCGGCCGCTTTCCCCGCCCGGCCTGCCAGCGATCAAAGCCCCAGAGCAGGCCGGCAAGGAGCAGCGGCAGCAGCAGCATGGCCGGCGGCCCGTGAGTGATCCCGCGCCGGAAGCCCAGGTGCTCGGTACCGTCCAGCCAGAAGAAGCAGGCGGCATCGATATCGGGAATGTTCGCGCCGATGATCAGCGCCGGCATGGCCAGACCGGTGCGGCGCTTGAGCCCGGCCTGGCCCAGCGCGGCACCGATCAGCGAATGGGTGAGATTGTCCACCGGCGCAGGCCGCGGAAAATCAGCCCTCGACCGTCCAGGTCTGCCCCTTGGCGAGCAGCTTGGCGAGATTCGCCTCCTTGCCTGCCGTCAGCTTGGCGTCCTGTTCCAGCACCGATTCCTCGTAGGTTGGCGCGGGATCGTCGTAGATCACGCCAAGCGCCATGGGGAACGGGCCGAACGGCATCTCGACCAGCATGTGCGCGATCGAGCGGTTGGTGACGTCGTGAACGATCACGCCCGCCGCCTGCCAATCGCCGTCAACGACATCGACCACCTTCAGCGTCAGCTTTTCAGCGTCGAGGGCAATACCCTTTGCGCCCTTGTCGAACAGCATCGGCTCGCCATTCTGGAGCCAGAGCTGCTGCGCCTCGGCACCCTTGGGGGCGGCGAAGTCTTCGAAGCGGTCCTTGTTGTAGACGATGCAGTTCTGGAAGATCTCGACGAAGGCCGCGCCCTTGTGGGCATGGGCCGCCTTGAGCACTTCGGGCAGGTGCTTCGACACGTCGAAACCGCGTGCCACGAAGCGGCCGCCCGCACCGAGCGCGAAGGCGCAGGGCAGCGCCGGCCGGTCAACCGAGCCGCCCGGCGTGGTCGGGCTCGACGTGCCGAGGCGGCTGGTGGGCGAATACTGGCCCTTGGTCAGGCCGTAGATCTCGTTGTTGAACAGCATGATCTGCGTGTTCAGGTTGCGACGGATCACGTGCATCGTGTGGTTGCCGCCGATCGACATGCCGTCGCCGTCGCCCGTTACCAGCCAGACGTCGAGGTTCGGGTTGGCCAGCTTGATGCCGGTCGCGAAGGCCGGGGCACGACCATGGATCGTGTGGAAGCCATAGGCCGACATGTAATAGGGGAAGCGGCTGGAGCAGCCGATGCCCGAAACGAACACGGTCTGCGCCGGATCGGCCCCGAGCTCCACCATGGTGCGCTGCACCGCCTTGAGGATCGCATAGTCACCGCAGCCCGGGCACCAGCGGACTTCCTGGTCCGATTCCCAGTCCTTGATCGTGCGCTTGGCGATAGGGGTCATGTCGTTCACGCCAGGGCTCCTTCGATAGCGGCCTCAAGTTCGGCGATGGTAAAGGGTTGCCCGCTGGTCTTGGTCACGGGGCGGGCATCGACCAGATACTGGTCGCGCAGCACGGTCTTGAACTGGCCGGTGTTCATCTCCGGCACCAGGACCTTGTCATAGGACCTGAGCAGCTCGCCCAGGTTCTCGGGCATCGGCCAGATGTGGCGGACGTGGATGTGCGCAACGTCCAGCCCCTTTGCGATGGAGCGGCGCACGGCCTGATGGATCGGCCCGTAGGTCGAACCCCAGCCGACCACGGCCAGCTTGCCGCCGGCCTTGCCCAGCGTGACTTCCTGCGGCGGAATGTCCTGCGCCAGGCCATCGACCTTGGCCTTGCGGGCATCGGTCTGGAGCTGGTGGGTGGCGGGCGAGTAATCGAGGTTGCCGGTATCCGGCGCCTTCTCGATGCCGCCGATGCGGTGCATCAGGCCTTCGGTGCCCGGCTTGATCCACGGACGGACGCCGCGCGCATCGCGCTTGTAGGGCAGCACCTTGCCTTCGGGGCCGTTGGCTTCACCCAGGAACTTGACCGGGAACGGCGCGAAGGTTGCCGGATCGGGCACCTTCCACGGCTCGGCGGCGTTGGCGATATAGCCATCAGTCAGCAGCATGACCGGGGTCATGTATTGCACGGCAATCCGCACCGCCTCTATCGCGCAGTCAAAGCAGTCCGAGGGCGAGCGGGCAGCAATCACCGGCATCGGCGCATCGCCGTTGCGGCCATAGACCGCCTGGTAAAGGTCGCTCTGCTCGGTCTTGGTGGGAAGGCCCGTCGAAGGCCCGCCGCGCTGCGAATTGACGATGACGAGCGGCAGCTCGGTCATGATGGCAAGGCCCATCGCCTCGCCCTTCAACGCGATGCCCGGGCCCGAGGACGAGGTGACGCCCAGCTGGCCGGCATAAGATGCGCCGATGGCCGAACAGATCGCGGCGATCTCGTCTTCCGCCTGGAAGGTGGTGACGCCGAATTCCTTGAGCTTGGCCAGGTTGTGCAGGATCGAGCTGGCCGGTGTGATCGGATAGCCGCCGAAGAACATGTGCAGACCGGCAAGCTGCGCGCCCGCGACAAGGCCATAGGCGATCGAATCCGCGCCGGTGACCGTGCGGTAGAGGCCCGGCTGCGAGGGAACGGGATCGAGGTGCAGCTTCTTGATCTGCCCGCCGATTTCCGCCGTTTCGCCATAGGCGTGGCCAGCGTTGAGCGCGGCGATGTTGGCATCGGCAAGCACCGGGTTCTTGGCGAACTTGTCCTTCAGCCACTGCACCAGCGGCGCGCGGTCACGGTCGAACATCCACAGGGCCAGGCCCAGCGTCCACATGTTCTTGCAACGCAGCGCTTCCTTGTTGCCAAGGCCGAAGGGCTTCACCGATTCCAGCGTCAGGGCCGAAATGTCGAAGGCCAGGACCTGCCACTTCGACAGGCTGCCATCCTCGAGCGGCGAGACTTCGTACTTCGCCTTTTCAAGGTTGCGCTTGGTGAACTCGCCCGTGTCCGCGATGATCAGGCCACCGGGCTTGAGCGCGCCGACATTGGTCTTCAGCGCGGCCGGGTTCATCGCCACCAGCACGTCCGGCTGGTCGCCCGCAGTATCGATAGAGGTCGATCCGAAATTGATCTGGAAGGCCGAAACGCCGAACAGCGTGCCCTGCGGCGCGCGGATTTCTGCCGGGAAGTCCGGGAAAGTGGCAAGGTCGTTGCCCGCCAGCGCGGTAGACAGGGTGAACTGCCCGCCGGTCAACTGCATGCCATCGCCGGAGTCACCGGCGAAACGCACCACCACTGCTTCGGGATTTGCCGCGCCGGGTGCGCTGCCCTGATTGTCGCTATCGGCCAGAACTGTCGCCATTTTCTTCCTCTGCCGGCGGATAGAGTGCCGCCTTGGCCCCTGATATATGCTCTCCCGCCCGGCGCTGCACGACAGAAAATCTGTTGGCGGCCAAAGCGCGCACCTGCAAACGCCTGCAAACCGCTCTAGTCAAGCGGGGATTGCCTGCCTAACGGTGGATCGCCAGAGCGTTCCGCCTCACCGGCAAGCCCCGGAGATATTGCAATGTCTGACTTTTCCGCCCTTCCCTATCGCCCCTGCGTCGGGGTGATGCTGGTCAATCCCGAGGGCAATGTTTTTGTTGGCAAGCGCATCGATACGCGCGGCCAGCCCGACGAGGGCGGCGTTTACTGGCAGATGCCGCAGGGCGGGATCGACGATGGCGAGAACCTGCACGAGGCGGCCCTGCGCGAACTGTGGGAAGAAACCGGCGTCGCGCAGCAGCACGTGGACCTGCTTGCCCAGACGCGCGAGGAACTGCTTTACGACCTGCCAGACGAACTGCTCGGCAAGCTGTGGGGCGGGCGCTATCGCGGGCAGCGCCAGCACTGGGTGCTGGGTCGCTTTACCGGGCAGGACGAACACATCCGGCTCGACGCGCACGATCCGGCCGAATTCTGCGAGTGGAAGTGGCTTCAGCCCGACCTGCTTCCCGAAGTGATCGTGCCGTTCAAGCGCAGCGTCTATCAGGCCGTGCTGGACGAGTTCCGCGGCCTGTTCTGATGCAACCCCAGCCCTCGGGCTGACGGATCAGTTCTCGCTGACTTCGGGATTGGGGGTAACCGCGTCTGCGGTTACCACGCGCGGGGTCGGCCCCTTGGCGATGGCTGCGGAAAGCTGCGTGGCCTGCGCGCAGTTCTTGCCGCACAGCCCTTGCAGGCGGGTAAGGTTGCGCCGCGCCTTTTCCACCGCGCCCTTTTCCACCAGGGCAACGCCTTCGCCGGCAATGGCATCGAGGTTCTGCGGATCGTTGACCAGCGCCTTGCGGTAATAGTGCAGCGCCTTGCCCTGAAGCCCCTGGCGACGGGTCGCCTCGGCAAGATCGAGCGTCAGCAGCACGCTGCCGGGCTGGATGGTCAGCGCCGCTTCATAGGCGTCGATTGCGGCGTTGATATCCCCCGCTTCAAGCGCGGCCCGGCCCTGTGCCTGCAAGGCGGCGGCGCGCGGCTCCAGCACTTGCGGCGGCGCCGAATAGAGCACGCTCGAAGTGAGTGTCAGGGCCAGCGAAAGGGCCAGCGCGGCGGGCGTATAGCGCATCAGGGTCTCCCCAAGGGTGTGCCGGTGTCTGGGCTCAGCCGTGGTCATTTGCGGGGAAGCTAGCATGGCGAAAATAAACTGGCGATGAAAAATCCGTCCGTCCCGTCATGCGCCGGCGTCAGCCGCAGGCCCGGTCCGCGCGGGCGGCCGGCGGGAAGCGCGGGCAACTGGGCGCGCCAGCCGGGATGCTCCGCAAGGAAGGCACCCACCTGCGCCGCGCCTTCGCCATCGAGCAGCGAACAGGTGACGTAGACGAGCCGGCCACCGGGGCGCACCAGCTTTGCCCCCGCAGCCAGCAGGCGGGCCTGCAAGGCCATCAGCCGGTCCAGCTCGCGCGCGGTCAGCCGCCAGCGCGCTTCGGGATTGCGGCGCCAGGTGCCGGTTCCGGAACAGGGCGCATCGACCAGCACGGCATCGGCGCGGCGCTGCCAGCTGTCGAGCGAGGCAAGCTCGCGCCCCGGATCGAGCAACTGGGTGGTGATGATGCTAGCCCCCGCGCGCTCGGCCCTTGGAGCAAGTTGCGACAGGCGGCGGCGATCCGCATCGCAGGCCAGGATTTCGCCCAGGTTGTCCATCGCGGCCGCCAGCGAGAGCGATTTGCCCCCCGCCCCGGCGCAGAGATCGACGATCCGTTCGCCCGGCCTTGCCTGCACCGCCTCGCAGGCGAGCTGCGATCCGGCATCCTGCACCTCTATCGCGCCGGTCTGGAAGGCCTCCCACTGGTCGATCGGGGTGCCGGACGGGAAACGCAGCCCGTTTGGCGCGAGCGATGGCTCGCCCGCTTCCGGCAGGCTGAGCCGGCCCGCCTTCAGCGTGTTGATCCGCACATCGAGCGGCGCGCGATCGAGAAGCGCGGCAATCTCGCCCTCATCAAGGCCGGATGCGGTGAATTCCGAGACCAGCCACTTCGGCGCGGCACCTCCGGCCGCCACCGGCTCGCCCGGTTCCACCGGCGCGGGTGCGTGGCTCGAACCATCGAACAGCGCGGCGATGGCCGGATCGCCCTGCGCCAGCCGCAGCATGGCCGCACGACCGGTTTGCGGAACTTCGCCGCAGGCCCGTATTGCGGCGTAAACCAGCTCGCGCACGGCGCGGCGGTCCTTGCTTCCGGCAAAGCGGCGGGTGCGGAACCAGTCACCGACGATCCGGTCTGCCGGGGCACCGTTGCTGCGGGCAGCGGCAATCACCAGGTCGAGGATCTCGATCGCCGCCTGAACCCTTGCGGCGGGCGCCATCCCGCTCAGCCCGCCTTGTAGTTCGGCGCCTCGCGCGTGATGGTCACGTCATGGACGTGGCTTTCGCGCAGGCCCGCGCCCGTGATGCGGACGAACTGGGCCTTGGTGCGCAGGTCGTCGATGGTGGCGGAACCGGTGTAGCCCATGGCCGCCTTGATGCCGCCGACCAGCTGGTGGATTACGTCCTTGGCCGGCCCCTTGTAGGGGACCTGGCCCTCGATGCCTTCGGGCACCAGCTTCATCTGGTCCTTGATGTCGCCCTGGAAATAGCGGTCGGCCGAACCGCGGCCCATGGCCCCGACAGAGCCCATACCGCGGTACGACTTGTAGGCGCGGCCCTGGTACAGGAAGGTTTCGCCCGGCGCTTCCTCGGTGCCGGCGAGCATCGAGCCGACCATGATCGAGCTTGCGCCCGCCGCCAGTGCCTTGGCCGCATCGCCAGAGGTGCGCAGGCCGCCATCGGCGATCACCGGCACGCCCGACTTGTTGGCTTCCTCGCAGGCATCCATGATCGCGGTGAGCTGCGGCACGCCGACGCCTGCAACGATGCGCGTGGTGCAGATCGAGCCCGGCCCGATGCCCACCTTGACCGCATCGGCACCGGCATCGATCAGCGCGCGCGCCGCTTCGCCCGTGGCGATGTTGCCGGCGATCACCTGGGCCGAATTGGACAGCTTCTTCACCCGTTCAACCGCGCGGGCCACGTCCTTGTTATGGCCGTGGGCGGTATCGATGATGACAACGTCGCATTCGGCGGCCAGCAGCGCCTCGGTGCGTTCGAAGCCCTTGTCGCCCACCGTGGTCGCGGCGGCAACGCGCAGGCGGCCGCTCTCGTCCTTGGTGGCGTTGGGATAGGTCACGGCCTTTTCGATATCCTTCACCGTGATCAGGCCGACGCAGTGGAAGGCATCGTCGACCACCAGCAGCTTTTCGATCCGGCGCTGGTGCAGCAGGCGCATGGCATCCGCCTGGCTCGTGCCGGTCTTCACCGTCGCCAGGTTTTCGTGCGTCATCAGTTCGCGCACCGGCTGGTTCGGGTTCTGGGCAAAGCGGACATCGCGGTTGGTCAGGATGCCCACCAGCTTGCCGCCTGCTTCGACCACGGGGATGCCGCTGATGCGGTTGGCCTGCATGATCGCCTGCGCCTCGCCCAGCGTGGCGTCGGGGGCGACGGTGATGGGGTTGACCACCATGCCGCTTTCGAAACGCTTCACCGCGCGCACGGCGGCGACCTGTTCCTCAACCGTCAGGTTGCGATGGAGCACGCCGATGCCGCCCAGCTGCGCCATGACGATTGCCATGTCGGCCTCGGTCACGGTGTCCATGGCAGAGGAGACCACCGGGATGTTGAGCGCGATCGACCGCGTGAGCCGCGAGCGGGTATCGGCCATCGATGGCAGGATGTCTGACTCGGCCGGACGCAGCAACACGTCGTCAAAGGTAAGACCGAGGGGAATGTCGAGATTTGCCACTTTTACCGTCCGCTGGGAGATTCGTGGCGGCCCATGTAACCAAGGGGGGCGGTTTGGGCTAGTCCCCCTTTTGATGCGCTATTTTTCGAGCCACTCCACCCACGCCCCGTGCGCGTGGGCCTCGCCCAGCAGTGTTTCGCTCGCACCCCCCGGCCAATGGCGGCAGCGCAGTTCGTGGCGGAAGGTCGCCCGGTTGGTTTCGACCGTCACCCAGGCCAGCGGGCGTGAAGGGCTCGCGGCTGCTCCCGCCGCTGCCATGGCCGCCTCGATCCGGGCGCGGCCCTCGGGCGGGACGTATTGCCAGACGATCGAATGGAACAGGACGCGGGTGACGCCTTCCGGCTGCGGCGCAGCGAGGCGCTGCTCCACCCAGTCGGTCGCATCCATCCGGGCGACTTTCGGCGGCTTGTGGCGTGCCAGGGCGATTGCGGCATCGATCCGTTGCAGGCGGAACGGCGTGTCCGGCCAGACATAGCTTTTCAGCCGCAGCGCCGCCTGCGGATCGGTAAGGTCGATCGGCTGGACGTCGCAGCCTGCAATGGCCACGATCTCCACCTGGGCAGCAGGCGGCGGCGGACCGCGCCACTCGGGGCAGATCTGCATCGGCGATGCCGCATCGCCCGCCCTCACCCCGCCAAGGTTGAAGCCGAAGCGCTCCATCATGGTATTGATCCCCGCGCTTGAGCCGATCTCGTTCAGTTCGAAACGCGGGCCCAGCCGGGATGAAAGCCACATAAGCTGCGCCATGATCCCGGCAGAGCGCCCGGCCTCGTTAGTCTGCGGCGGACCGGCGAACCAGCCGGCAAGCTCGCCATCGTGATCGCGCACAATGGCCTGCACGGTGCGGTCGATTTCCGCCTGGTCGCTCAGCGCGCCCGAATAGATCGGCCCCAGGCGCGAGTCCCGGCCGGTCAGGTGCAGGTAATGAAAACCGCCCGCCAGCCGCAGCGGCATGGCATCTTCAAGGCTGAGGCCCGGCCAGTGGCGCATCCGTTGGCCCACCTGCGTATCGCCGTGCAGCAGGGGAATGAAGCCCCGGATCAGCCGCCCGGTACACGGCGCGCTGTTCCTTTCGGCGTGACCGGCCTGCCATTCCAGCGCGCGCAGGACATTCGCCTCGTCCATCGCGATCTCTTCATGGCCTGCCATATGTTGCCCTTTCGCGCTGCTCGCCCTAAGGCGCGCGCCATGTCGAAGCCTTTGACCTTTGCCGTGCCCAAGGGGCGCATCCTTGACGAGGCGCTGCCGCTCATGGCGCGTGCCGGAGTGGTGCCCGAGGCGGAGTTCCATGACAAGAACAGCCGCGCGCTTTCCTTCGCCTGCGAACAGGCAGACATGCGGATCATCCGCGTGCGCGCATTCGACGTGGCAACCTTCGTTGCCCACGGCGCAGCGCAGGCCGGTATCGTCGGTTCGGACGTGGTGGAAGAATTCGCTTTTTCAGATCTTTACGCGCCGGTCGATCTCGACATCGGCCATTGCCGCCTGTCGGTCGCCGAACCGGTGGGCCAGAAGGACGGCGGCCCGGTCAGCCACCTGCGCGTCGCCAGCAAGTATCCCAACCTCACCCGCCGCCACTTCGAGGGCATGGGCATCCAGGCCGAGGTGGTGAAGCTCAACGGCGCCATGGAACTGGCTCCGGGGCTCGGCCTTGCCAGCCGGATCGTCGATCTCGTTTCCACGGGCCGCACGCTCAAGGACAACGGGCTTGAGGAAACCAGCGTGATCCTGCCCGTTTCCGCGCGCCTCATCGTCAACCGCGCGGCGCTCAAGACCGATCCGCGCGTCGGGGCGCTGGTCGATGCCTTCCGGGCCGCGATGGGCGCGAAGGACGCTGCCTGATGCTGCGGCTGAACACGCGCGAGGCCGGGTTCGAGCAGGCCTTCCGGCGGCTGGTGAATGACCGGCGCGAAAGCGACGACGATGTTGCGCGCGACGTGCAGATCATCCTCGACGATGTCCGCAACCGCGGCGACGAGGCCGTGGCCGAACTGACCGAGCGTTTCGATGGCCACGCGCTGGCCACGGACGGGGACTGGCAGATTTCGGCCGACGCCTGCCGCGCGGCCTTCGACGAATTGCAGCCAGACCTGCGCGCCGCGCTGGAAATGGCGGCCAAGCGCGTGCGTGCCTATCACGAGGCGCAGCTTCCGGCCGACCGTGACGAGACCGACAAGCACGGCGTGCGGCTGGGGGCAAAGTGGCGTCCGGTCGATGCGGCGGGGCTTTACGTGCCGGGTGGCCGCGCCGCCTATCCCTCGTCGCTGCTGATGAACGCCATTCCCGCCAAGGTTGCCGGGGTTGAGCGGCTGGTTGTCGTCACGCCCACGCCCAAGGGGCAGGTCAATTCGCTGGTCCTTGCCGCAGCGCACCTTGCCGGCGTGGACGAGGTCTGGCGCATCGGCGGTGCCCAGGCGGTTGGCGCACTGGCCTATGGCACGCGCCGCATCCGCCCGGTGGACGTCGTCACCGGTCCGGGCAACGCCTGGGTGGCCGAAGCCAAGCGCCAGCTTTACGGCGTTGTCGGCATCGACATGGTGGCCGGCCCCAGCGAAATCCTCGTCATTGCCGATGGCCGCAACAATCCCGACTGGATCGCTGCAGACCTGCTCAGCCAGGCGGAACACGATCCCGCCGCGCAATCGATCCTGATCACCGACGATCCCGTCTTCGCCGATACCGTGGCAGACCGGGTGGGCGTGGAACTGGCCATGCTGCCCACCGCCCGCACGGCAAGCGAAAGCTGGAAGTCGCACGGCGTGATCATCGAGGTGGCAAGCCTTGATGAAGCCCCGGCGCTGGCCAATGCGCTTGCCGCCGAACATGTCGAGATCGCCACCGACGATCCCGAAGCCCTGTTTTCGCAGATTCGCCATGCCGGGTCCGTGTTCCTCGGCCGCTACACGCCCGAGGCCGTGGGCGACTATGTTGCCGGGCCGAACCACGTGCTGCCCACCGGCCGCCGTGCGCGCTTCTCGTCCGGGCTTTCCGTGCTCGACTTCATGAAACGCACCAGCTTCATCCAGTGCGATGCGAAGTCGCTGGCAAAGATCGGCCATGCCGCCATCGCCCTCGCCGATGCCGAGGGTCTTCCCGCGCACGCGCGCTCCATCGAAGTGAGGCTCGGAATATGAGCAAGTCCCGTTCCGCAGCCCGCCTTGCCGCGGTGCAGGCCCTGTACCAGCACGCCATGGAAGGCACCCGCCTGCCGCGCCTGCTCGACGAATTCCATCGCCACCGGCTGGGCGCCGAGATCGAGGACGTGCAGTTCGCCGATGCCGAGGTCGCCTTCTTCGATGACGTGGTCGGCGGCGTGATCGCCCGCCACGAGGAAATCGACGGCCTGCTGCAACCGCGCCTCGCCGAGGGCTGGTCGCTGGAGCGGCTGGACAAGACCATGCTGCAGATCCTGCGCGCGGCGACATACGAGCTGATCGCCCGCGCCGATGTGCCGACCGGCAGCGTGATCAGCGAATACCTCGACGTCGCTCACGCCTTCTTCGATGCCCGCGACGCCAAGTTCGCCAATGGCGTCCTCGATGCCGTGGCAAAGGCGGTCCGCTGACCGGCGAGCTCGCCTTCATCGAAGCCTTGCGGGCGCTTGCCGTCCATCCCGGTGCGCGCGGGCTTGATGACGATGCTGCCGTGATCGAGATTGGCGGGGAGGCCCTGGTGCTGACCCACGATGCCATGGTCGAAGGGGTGCACTTCCTGCCCGGCCAGGACCCGGCGGACATCGCCTGGAAGCTTGTCGCAACCAATGTCTCGGATCTTGCCGCCAAGGGGGCAAGACCGTTGGGCGTGCTGCTGGGCTATCAGCTTGGCGCCGACGACATGCGCTTTCTCGGCGGCCTGAAAGACGCCCTCGATCACTACGGTGCGGCCCTGCTGGGCGGCGATACGGTGGGTGGCAAGGGGCCGCAGGCATTGGGCCTGACGGCGATCGGCGTGGCCAGCGTCCGGCCGGTCCCTTCCCGGTCCGGCGCGCGTCCCGGGCATGGCCTGTGGCTGACGGGCCGGCTGGGCGCAGCCATGCTGGGTCTGGAGGCGCTCAGGGCCGGAGGCGGCGACAGCGCCGCCTATCGCCGTCCGCAGGCGCGCCTTGCCGAAGGTCTTGCCCTTGCCCCGCAGGTCAGCGCCATGATGGATGTTTCGGACGGCCTGCTGCTCGATGCGCGGCGGCTGGCGAAGGCATCGCAAGTCACCCTGCGGATCGACAGCCAAGCCGTTCCCGTCGCCACCCCCGCTGACCGGCGCATGGAAGCCCTGCGCTGGGGCGACGATTACGAGCTGCTGTTCACCCTTCCCCCTGGCGTGGAGCCAGCCGCCCCCGCCACCTGCATCGGCACGGTCGGCGAAGCGGGCGACAATCCGGTGCTGCTCGACGGTAAACCCCTCTCGTCCGGCGATATCGGTGGCTTCACGCATTCCGAGGGATAATGCGGTTAATGCCACTTGCGCCTTGGCCAAGGCCACACTAGCCCTCTCTCCGGGTGACTCCGAAAAAATACAGCGGGGCGCTTTCGAGAGGAAATCTTAAAGGAGGGGCAGTCACGTGAGTCTAGTCACGATAGCCATTATCCTGGGGCTGGTAGCCGTCGTTTACGGCGCTTTCACCAGCAGCCAGGTGCTCGGCGCTTCAGCCGGCAACGAAAAGATGCAGGAAATTGCCGCGGCGATCCAGGAAGGCGCACAAGCCTACCTGAAGCGCCAGTACACCACCATCGCCATCGTCGGCGTCGTGGTTGCGGTGATCATTGCCATGACGCTGGGCGGAATTTCCGCTGCCGGCTTTGCTATCGGCGCAGTGCTTTCGGGCGTTGCGGGCTTCATCGGGATGAACATCTCGGTGCGCTCGAACGTGCGCACGGCGGCTGCGGCGCAAACCGGGCTGCAGCAGGGACTGACCCTCGCCTTCCGCGCGGGTGCCATCACCGGCATGCTCGTGGCGGGCCTCGCGCTCCTCGCGATCGCGGTGTTCTACTGGTACCTGACCGGGCCTGCGGGCTATTCGGTGGGCGGTGAAGACCGCACCGTGGTCGATGGCCTTGTCGCCCTCGCCTTCGGCGCATCGCTGATCTCGATCTTCGCGCGTCTGGGCGGCGGCATCTTCACCAAGGCCGCTGACGTCGGCGCCGACCTTGTCGGCAAGGTCGAAGCCGGCATCCCCGAAGACGATCCACGCAACCCCGCCGTGATCGCCGACAACGTGGGCGACAACGTGGGCGACTGTGCCGGCATGGCTGCCGACCTGTTCGAAACCTACGTCGTCACCGTCGGCGCCACCATGGTGCTCACCGCGCTGCTGCTGAAGGGCGTGGGGGCACAGCTCGAAGCGCTGATGGCTCTGCCGCTGCTCATCGGCGGCGTCTGCATCGTCACTTCGATCATCGGCACCTACTTCGTCCGCCTCGGCGGTTCGAAGAACATCATGGGCGCCATGTACAAGGGCTTCCTGGTCACTGCCGTGCTGTCCGTACCCGCCATCTGGTGGGCCATCGGCCACGCGCTGGGTGGCATGGAAACGGCTATCGGCGATACCGGCATCACCGGTCGCACGCTGTTCTACTGCTCGCTGCTGGGCCTGGTAATCACCGGCGTGATCATCTGGATCACCGAATACTACACCGGCACCAACTACCGCCCGGTGAAGTCCATCGCCAAGGCATCGGTTACCGGGCACGGCACCAACGTGATCCAGGGCCTCGCCATCAGCCTTGAGGCAACCGCCCTTCCGACCGTCGTGATCTGCGCAGGCATCATCGTTGCCTACCAGCTCGCCGGCCTGATCGGCATCGCCTACGGCGCCACCGCCATGCTGGCGCTGGCCGGCATGGTCGTTGCGCTCGACGCCTATGGCCCGGTGACGGACAATGCCGGCGGCATTGCCGAAATGGCCGGCCTCGACGATTCGGTCCGTGAAAAGACCGACGCGCTCGATGCCGTGGGCAACACCACCAAGGCCGTGACCAAGGGTTACGCCATCGGTTCGGCCGGCCTTGCCGCACTGGTGCTGTTCGCTGCCTACACCACCGATCTTCGCGAGTTCTTCCCGAACCTGAAGGTCGATTTCAGCCTTGAAAATCCGTACGTCATCGTCGGTCTGCTGCTGGGTGCATTGCTGCCCAACCTGTTCGGTTCGATGGGCATGACGGCCGTCGGCCGCGCGGCCGGCGACGTGGTGATCGACGTTCGCGACCAGTTCAAGAACAACCCGGGCATCATGACCTTCGAGTCCAAGCCCGACTATGCGCGCACGGTGGACCTCGTCACCAAGGCGGCGATCAAGGAAATGATCATTCCTTCGCTGCTGCCGGTGCTGGCTCCGATCGCGGTGTACTACATCGTCACCTGGGTGGCGGGAGACCAGGCCGCGGGCTTTGCCGCGCTGGGCGCCCTGCTGCTTGGCGTCATCGTCGGCGGCCTGTTCATCGCCGTTTCGATGACCTCGGGCGGCGGCGCATGGGACAACGCCAAGAAGTACATCGAAGACGGCAACCACGGCGGCAAGGGCTCTGACGCCCACAAGGCCGCTGTGACGGGCGATACGGTGGGCGATCCCTACAAGGATACCGCCGGTCCGGCCGTGAACCCGATGATCAAGATCACCAACATCGTCGCGCTGCTGCTGCTCGCGGCGCTGGCGGCTCACTGATCCTAACTTCCGCTTCGGCGGGACTGCAAGGGCCCCGTCCGGTTCGCCGGGCGGGGCTTTTGCTTGGGGGCCTTACCGGCGCGCCAGAGCGAGGAAGGCCGCCGCATCCATCGGCTCGGCACCCAGGAACCCTTGCCAGCTGGCACAGCCCTCGGCCTCCACCGCAGCACGCTGGGCGGCGGTTTCGATCCCCTCGGCGGTAACTTCAAGGTCGAGCGCACCGGCCATGGCGACAATGCCGCGCAGCACGGCAAGATCGCGCGGGTCCTCGGCGATCCCCTCCACCATGGCGCGGTCCAGCTTGAGCTTCTGCAACGGCAGCAGCTTCAGGTAGCGGAAATTGCAGAAGCCCGCGCCGAAATCGTCAAGCGCCACTGCCACCCCCGCCCCCACCAGACGGCCCAGCGAGCGGCGGGCAAGTCCGATATCGCCCAGCAATGCCTGCTCCGTCACCTCAAGCACCAGCCGCGAAGGCGCAAGGCCGCTCGCCGCGACAATCGCGCCCAGCTGTTCGGGATAAACTTCTGCGGCAAGATCGGCTGCGGTGACGTTGACCGACAGGCTCAGCCGCTCGGGCCATTGCGCCGCCAGCGAACAGGCCTTGGCGGCAATATGGCGCGATAGCTGGGCAACATGGTCGGCGCGCTCGGCAATGGCGAACAGCGCCCCCGCCCCGATCCGGCCGACCTGCGGGTGCCGCCACCGGGCCAAGGCTTCCGCCCCTGTCAGTTCGTCGCCCGGCAGGGCGAACTGGGGCTGGAACAGGATTTCGATCTCGTCCCGGTCGATAGCCTTCAACAAGTCCGCCTCAAGCCGCGCGACGCTCAGCCCCTTGCGGTTCACCGCACCGTCGACCCAGCCGATCCGCCGCGCCGTCTTGCGCGCCAAGGCGGCCTGCGCCTGCCCCAGCCGGTCGAGCACCGAGACGGCGTCTTCCTCACGCACCGCCCTTAGCAGGGCTATGCGCGGGTACAGGCGCAGATCCTCTCCCAGCGCGGCGATGGGGCGCGAAATCGATTCGGCGAGTCCCTCGGCAAGCAAGGCCCAGCGCTCGCGGCTGCAGGCCTCGCGCGCGGCGATCAGGAAGCTGCCCCCGCCCATGCGCGCCGAGAACCAGGGCGAATCAAGCTCGTCCCCCGCATACTGGACGATCCGGCCGGCCACTTCGGCAAGCGCACCATCCCCCACCGAGCTTCCCCAGGCGAGATTGATCGTATCGAGCCGGGTGATCACCAGCAGCAGGGCATGCACCGGCCCGTCGGCAAGCCAGTTCTCCAGCCGCCTTCGTGCCGCATCCGGGCCCATCAACCCGGTGAGCGCATCCCGCTCCGCTTGCGCCGGTACTACCATCATCAACCGCTTAACCCCGATGGGTTGCGAAATGTTCAACCTGAAGCGATTCGTTGCCAAAGCGCCGCCCGCCCGATACGAGGCGCGAACCATGGCCAAGGACATGAAGCTCGCGCTGGTCGTTTCCGACACGGCAAAGGCGCAGGAAGGCGCTGCCGCCCTGCGCAATGCGCACGATTGGGTGCGCCCTGACAAGGCCGATGCCCTTGTCGTCCTGGGTGGTGACGGCTTCATGCTGCACGTGTTGCACCGCATGCTCGATCATGGCCGGCTGGCTCCGGTCTACGGCATTAACCTTGGCACCGTCGGCTTCCTGATGAACCGCAGCCGCAGCACCCGCCCGATTGCCGAACGCGTCGCGCGTGCGCGCGAGGTGGCCGTGGTGCCGCTGGAAATGCGGGCAGTCACCAATACGGGCCGCGAGCACCGCTATTACGCGATCAACGAGGTATCGCTGCTGCGCGAAACCCGCCAGACCGCCAAGCTGGAAGTGAAGGTCAACGGCAAGGTCCGCATGGCCAAACTGGCAGGCGATGGCGTGCTGGTTGCCACGCCTGCCGGATCGACGGCCTACAACCTTTCCGCCAACGGACCGATTCTCCCGCTTGGCTCGGGAATGCTGGCGCTTACCCCGCTCAGTCCCTTCCGTCCGCGCCGCTGGAAAGGCGCGATCCTGCCCGATAGCGCCGAAGTGTGTTTCTGCGTCCGCGAATCCGACAAGCGCCCCGTCGCGGCGGTTGCGGACCAGAAGGAAGTGCGAAACGTTGCCGAAGTGCACATTTCCGTGGCCCGCGCCCACCAGCTCACCCTGTTGTTCGATCCGGGGAAGTCGCTGGAAGAGAGGATTTTCGCAGAACAGTTCCAGGTGTGAAGTTACCCTGTTGCCAAACGTTCCAGCGCTGCTATAGGCGCACCCCTGCACCGGCTTTCACCGCTTTTGGCCGGTTGTGTTCCCCGATAGCTCAGCGGTAGAGCACTCGACTGTTAATCGAGCGGCCGTTGGTTCGAATCCAACTCGGGGAGCCACTTCTTCCAACATTGCGGCGTTACGACGGGCTCAGTTTCCTGAACCGGGATTCCTGTGCGCCTCGTTCGAAATAGCGAAACAACATTCGCCTTTTCGATCTTTTCTGGACAGTCCCCCCCCAGCCGTGGCAATCCTGCGCGCTTAGGGAGACAGCCATGGCCGAAACGTCGAAAGTCCAGCCCGTCACGGGGACCGACCTTACCCTCAAGGGAGAGGAGCACGTTCGCGTCTATCGCGAAACCAACGGCGAAACGGGCCATATCTGGAACGGCGTGACCACGCTGCTGCTGACCTTCACGGGGCGCAAGAGCGGGCAGCAGCGGACCATCGCGATCATCTATACCCAGGTGGGCGATTCGCCGGTGATCATCGCCAGCAAGGGCGGCTGGCCTACGCACCCGCAGTGGTACCTGAACCTGCTCGAAAACCCGGACTGCGAAGTGCAGATCAAGGACCGCGTGTTCAAGGCGCGCGCGCGCACCGCCGAATCGCCCGAGCGCGAGGCGATCTGGGCGGAGTGCGTGAAAAACTGGCCGAACTACGACGTGTATCAGTCACGCACCGACCGGCAAATTCCGGTCGTGGTGCTCGATCCCGTCTGAAGCCCGGCAGGGCGGCCCGTTCAGGCCGCCGCGCCGTGGCAGTGCTTGTACTTCTGGCCTGAACCGCATGGGCAAGGCGCATTGCGCGACAGGCCGAGCGCGGCATAGGGATCCTTGTCCAGAGCCGCCGTATCCGCCGTAGGCGCAGCCGTGCCCAGCGTGGCGAGCATGGCTTCCGAACCAACCGTCTGCGATGCGGGATCGCCCGATGCGGTAAACGGATCGATATGTCCGGTCAGGAAGTCGGGCAGTTCGGGCAGCTCGGGCGGCGGCGCGAACTGAAGCTGGCTGGTGGAAAGGATGCGCGTCACGTCCTCACGGATCGCTTCCAGCATCTTCTCGAACAGGCCGAAGGCTTCGCGCTTGTATTCGTTGATCGGCTGCTTCTGCGCATAGGCGCGCAGGAACACCACCTGGCGCAGCGCATCGAGCGTGGCGAGGTGTTCCTTCCAGTAATGGTCAAGCCGCTCCAGAAGGACGCTCTTTTCCACCTGGCGCCAGATTTCCTGGTTGTCCGCCATCTTGGCGTCCATCACCTCGTCGGCCAGGCGCGCCACGCGTTCCTCGATATCCTCGGGGTCAATGCCATCCTCGGCGATCCAGTCCTGCACCGGCACTTCGATGCCCAGCACGTCGGACAGGCGCTGCTTCAGGCCCTCGACGTCCCACTGCTCGGGGTAGGAACCGGGAGGACAGGCTTCGCCGACCAGCGAATTGACCGTATCGTGGCGCATGTCGACGACGACATCGTCGATCGCCTCGGCATCCATGATGTCGGCGCGCTGTTCGTAGATGACCTTGCGCTGGTCGTTCATCACGTCATCGTATTCGACGACCTGCTTGCGGATATCGTAGTTGCGCGCCTCAACCTTCTTCTGCGCGGTCTCGATCGCCTTCGACAGCCACTTGGAACCGATCGCCTCGCCATCGGCGAGGTTCGAATTCATCATCCGGCTGAAGAGCGTGTCAGGGCCGAAGATGCGCAGCAGGTCGTCCTCAAGGCAGAGGTAGAACTTCGACATGCCGGGGTCGCCCTGGCGGCCCGAACGACCGCGCAGCTGGTTGTCGATGCGGCGGCTTTCGTGGCGTTCGGTGCCGATCACGCACAGGCCGCCGGCATTGAGCACGGCTTCCTTTTCAGCCGCGACCTCGGCCTTGATCCGATCGATTTCGGAGTCGCGCTTTGCCCCTTCGGGCAGGTCGCGCAGCTCGTCCTCGATCCGGAATTCGACATTGCCGCCAAGCTGGATGTCGGTGCCGCGACCGGCCATGTTGGTGGCCACTGTCACCGCGCCGAGCCGTCCGGCCTGGGCAACGATATGGGCTTCCATCTCGTGGAAGCGCGCGTTGAGCACGGCGTGCTTGACGCCTTCCTTGGTCAGGTAATCGGAGAGCAGCTCGCTCTTTTCGATCGAGACCGTGCCGACCAGCACCGGCTGGCCGCTTTCGCTGCGCTCGCGGATCAGCTTCGCGATGGCCGCGAACTTGTCGTCCGTGTTCTTGTAGAACTCGTCCTCCTCGTCGATGCGCTTGACCGGGATGTTCGTCGGAATGGTGACGACGTTCATCTTGTAAATGTCGAAGAACTCGGCCGCTTCGGTTGCCGCGGTGCCGGTCATGCCGCCCAGCTTGGGGTACATGCGGAAATAGTTCTGGAAGGTGATCGAGGCCATGGTCTGGTTCTCGGGCTCGATCTGCACGCCTTCCTTGGCTTCGACCGCCTGGTGCAGGCCGTTCGACCAGCGGCGGCCTTCCATCTTGCGGCCGGTGAACTCGTCGATGATCACCACCTTGCCGCCTTCGACCACGTAGTCGATGTCGCGCTTGAACATGACCACGGCCTTGAGCGCCTGGTCGAGATGGTGGACAACCTGCGTGTTTTCCACATCGAACAGGTTCGAGCCGACCAGCAGGCCGGCGGCCTCAAGCTCGCGCTCGGCCCATTCGACACCATCCTCGGTGAGGGTGATGTTCTTGGTCTTCTCGTCCTTTTCGTAATGCTCTTCGGACAGGCGCTTCACGACGGCGTCGACGGCAACGTAAAGGTCGCTCTTGTCGTCGGTCGGGCCGGAAATGATCAGCGGCGTGCGCGCCTCGTCGATCAGGATCGAGTCCACTTCATCGACGATGGCGAAGTTGAACGGGCGGTGCACCATCTGCGACCGCTCGTGCTTCATGTTGTCGCGCAGGTAATCGAAGCCCAACTCGTTGTTGGTCGCGTAGGTGATGTCGGAGTTGTAGGCCTCGCGCCGTTCCTCTTCCTGCAGGTTCGGAACGATGATGCCGACGGTGAGGCCGAGGAAACGGTAGATCTGCCCCATCCATTCCGCGTCGCGGCGGGCGAGGTAATCGTTGACGGTGACAACGTGGACGCCCTTGCCCTCGATGGCGTTGAGATAGACCGCCAGGGTGGCCACCAGCGTCTTGCCCTCGCCCGTGCGCATCTCGGCAATTTCGCCGCGATGGAGCACGATGCCGCCGATCATCTGCACATCGAAGTGGCGCATGCCGAGCACGCGCTTCGATGCCTCGCGCACCGTGGCGAAGGCTTCGGGCAGGATATCGTCAAGGCTCTTGCCCTCGGCCAGCAGGCCGCGGAACTTGTCGGTCTGGGCACGCAGTTCATCATCGCTGAGCGCTTCGAGCGTCGGCTCGAAGGCGTTGATCTGCCGCACGATCTTGTCGAGCGACTTGACGTAACGGTCATTGGACGAACCGAAAATGCGCTTGGCGAGTGCGCCGATCATAGGAAATTCCTGATTTAACTGGAGGCGCAACAAGGCGCGGAGATGCAACGGGATTGCGGGAATCGCAGGGGCGCACACGCGCCCCGCCGGAAGCGGTCAGGCTTCAGTAAGGGCAGCTATTCCAGCGCGCGATCGACGCGCAGTTGCACCGAAGGGATATAGACCGGGCGCTTGCGGCTGGATTGCGGAAATGAGCAATCGCGATCCCGGCGTTCGGGGCGGACCTGTGCCGCCACACCCGGCAGGGCCTGGGCGGCGAGCGCCTGGGCCTGCGTGCGAGGACCGGCGACAGCGCCGATCTGTTCGCTGCCGATGCCGCAAATCCGCGCCTGCGCTGGCGCAGTCTGCGCGACGAGCCCGAGCAGGGCAAGGAAGGCGAGGATGATACGCTTCATCGGTTCGTCCTAGATAAGCGTTTGACCGGGCAAGGTCCAGTCCTATTGCCCGGTTAGTCCCCTGCCGCCTTGCCGGGCTTTGCGGTCGGCTGGGACAGTTGCTCGACCGTGGTCGTGTCGGTCATGCGGACAAGGGCGCGCACGATCTGGCCGTTCGCAGCAGCATAGCCGCGCTCGAAGCGTCGCGGGCAATCGTTGGTATTCACCTTGAGCACCTCTGCCAGCGGCCCGGTGACGCTCGTCACCCGGCAGTCGCTGATTGTGCCGTCCGTCTCGACAATCGCCTCGGTCACGCGGGTTCCGGATACCGGCCAGGCCCCTGCCGGACGCAAGGCCCGCACCGTCGCCGGCCTTTCACCCGTTTGGTCGGGCGCGTTGGCTATCGTTATGGTCAGGCTGCGGATCACGCGCAGGGCCGGTTTACCCGCCACCTGCCCGCGGAAATAGTCCGGCCGGTCTCCGCCGCAATCGCCGGGTCCCTTTTCGTAAAAATCCCCCTTGGCGGAGATGACCCTGCAATTTTTGCGCAGCCCGAAATTGTCGACATCGAAGGTTTCGGTGAAGGACCCCGGCGGTGGCGGCATGTACACGGGAATCACCCAGCGCACCGCGTTCCAGTACGTGCCGACCGTGGGGTTGCCCGCCTCGTCCCTGGCGGGATCGAACCGGGCACGGCGCGTGACCAGGTTGCAGGTGGTGGCATCGAGCGCCGCGGAACCGCTCGTCGCCATGATTTCGCACTGGGTCACACGGCCATCGGTACCGACGATCAACCGAAAGCGCGCTACCCCCGAAACCTCTTCACGCAGCGCTTCGGCAGGATAGTCGACCGATGTAACCCAGTAGGCGGGGTTGCCTTTCGGCCGGACAGGCCGCGCATAGGGCGAAGGCGGCGGCGGTGCCGGGGCCAGGATGGGCGGGGCGACCGGCATGACGCGGGGAAACTCGGTGGGAATCGGAACCGGCTCCTGCCCGGCGCTTGCCGTGCCGGCGGCGGATATTCCTGCAAGCGCTGCGGCCCAGAAGTATCGCATTCAGATTCCCCCGAAATTTCTCTCCGCCACGGTGCTAGCACAGCACGGACGAAGGGCAATACTTGCCCACCTAGCCAAGCATCAATAAGGGCAAGGGTCATGTCGGAAACCACCTCTCCCCTCGCCTCGCCCTTCCCTGCCATGCCGCCGGTCGATGGCGTCACGCTGCGCGTCGCGCGCGCAGGCTACAAGGACTGGGGCCGCTGCGACCTGACCTTTGCAGAACTGGCCGAAGGAACGGCCGTGGCCGGGGTGTTCACCCGCAACGTCTGCTGTTCCAGCGAGGTCGAACTGGGGCGCGAGCAGGTGAAGGCAGGCCGCGCCCGCGCGCTGGTCGTCAATGCCGGCAATTCGAACGCCTTCACCGGCTATCGCGGACGCGAGGCGGTGGAACAGATCATCGAGCAGGTGGCGGATCGCCTCGAATGCACGATGGCGGAGGTCTTCGTCTCCTCCACCGGCGTGATCGGCGTGCCACTGCCCAAGGACAAGGCCCGCGCCGGTGTCGCCGCCGCGCTGGAGGCCGAGCCTTGCGGCTGGGAAGACGCCGCCCGCGCAATCGGCACAACCGATACCTTCACCAAGGGCGCCATGGCGCAGGCCGTGGTCGATGGCCGCACCGTAACGCTGTGCGCCATCATCAAAGGCAGCGGCATGATCGCGCCCGATATGGCGACCATGCTTGGCTACATCTTCACCGATTGCGCCATCGCGCCGGGCTATCTGCAGGAACTGCTCAGCGCCGCCAATGCGCGCACGTTCAGCTGCATCACCGTCGATGGCGATACCTCGACCAGCGATACGGTGCTGGCCTTTGCCACCGGCAAGGCCGGCAACCAGCAGATCAACTGCGCCGGCTGCCCCGGGGCCGATGCCTTTGCCGCTGCGCTTGAGGACGTCTGCCGCCAGCTGGCCCATCTCGTCGTCAAGGATGGCGAAGGCGCGCAGAAGTTCATCCAGATCGCGGTTACCGGCGCGGTGAGCGACGAAAGCGCCCGCAAGGTCGGCCTGGCCATTGCCAACTCCCCGCTGGTCAAGACCGCGATTGCCGGCGAGGACGCCAATTGGGGCCGGGTCGTGATGGCGGTGGGCAAGGCCGGCGAACCGGCCGACCGCGACAAGCTGTCGATCGGCTTCGGCGGCACCTGGGCCGCGCGCGACGGGCTGCCGCGCGCCGACTATGACGAGGCCCCGGTGGCCGAGCATCTCAAAGGCCGGGAGGTGACCATTCAGGTCGATCTGGGCCTTGGCGAAGGCCGCGCCACCGTGTGGACCTGCGACCTGACTCACGGCTACATCTCGATCAACGCGGACTACCGCAGTTGAGCAAGGTCCTCACCCGCGACGTCCACGCGCTGATGCGGCGCGCCAGCGAGCAGGCGATCCTGCCGCGCTACCAGTCGCTTGCCGCGCACGAAGTGGATGCCAAGGCGGCTGACGATGTCGTCACCGTCGCCGATCACGAGGCTGAGGCGATCCTTAGCGAGGGACTGGCGCGGCTGCTGCCCGAAGCGGCGATCGTCGGCGAGGAAGCCTGCCACGCCGATCCGGCGCTGATGGACCGCTTGTCGGATGACCTTTGCTGGATCGTCGATCCGCTTGACGGGACCAACAATTTCGCTGCCGGCAAGCCGCCCTTCGGCGTGCTCGTCGCCCTGGCGGAACGCGGCGAAACGATTGCCGGATGGATCTACGATTGCCTCACCGGTCGTTTCTGCCACGCGCAACTCGGCAAGGGCGCCTATGTCGATGGCGAGCGCATCTTTGCCCGTTCCAGCGGGGAAAGCCCGCCGATTGCCGCGATCTCGCTGGTCTTTGCCGACCCGGCCCGGCGCGAGGCGCTGAAGACGGGGATTGCCCCGCACTACACCTGCGTCGACATTCCGCGCTGCGCCGCCGAACAATGGCCGCGACTGGCGCTCGGCATCAACGATGTTTCGATTTTCGAGCGCACGCTGGCCTGGGACCATGCCGCAGGCGTGCTGCTGCTCAATGAAGCGGGCGGCAAGGCTGCGCGCCCGGATGGCCGGCCCTATCGGGTGGACGAGCACCTGCTGCCCGGCCTGCTCGGTGCCTCCAGCGAAGCGCTGTGGGACGAACTGGCCGGGCGCATGGCCGGTCTTTAAAGGACGCTTTCCAGCCAGCCCTTGATCTGGCTCTTCGGTGCGGCGCCCAGCTTGTGAGCGACGACTTCGCCGTTCTTGATCAGCACCATCAGCGGGATCGACTGCACGCCGAACTTCGCGGCCGTATCGGTGTTCTCCATGATGTCGACCTTGGCGATCTTCACCTGGTCGGCCATTTCCTCGGAGATTTCCTCAAGGCTCGGTCCGATCATCTTGCAGGGGCCGCACCAGTCCGCCCAGAAATCGACAAGTACCGGCTTGTCGGACTTGAGGACATCGGCTTCGAAGCTGGCGTCGGTGACGGCGATGGTGGGCATGAAAAGAGACTCCTGATCTGTTTAGGCCAATCTAGGCACTCGGCGTAACGGTGCAACCGCCAAGTGCCGAAAGGATTACTCGACCGTGGACAAGCCCGGCTTGTGCCGTTCAAGCAGCTCTGCCGGAAGCTCGATCAGCATCGGCACCGCAGTGTAGAGCAATGCCGCCTCGACCCGGCGACCGGGGAACGAAACCTCCAGTGCGGCCGCATAGGCCGCCATCTGGCGCACGATTGCGCGCGGCACTTCCTCAAGCGAGCGTGGCGGGCGGCGGGCGGTCTTGAAATCGACCAGCCGCAGGCGCTCCGGCTCGACGAGCAGGCGGTCAATGGTTCCGGCCACGACCTGATCGCCCACCAGCGCGGCAATCGGCACTTCGGCAAGCGCATCCGGCGCGAACAGACCAGCCCAGTCCGCATTCGCCAGCACGCCCGTGGCCGCGCCCGCCATTTCCCGGCGCAGTGCCTCATCGAGGTCTGCGGCATGGCGGGCCAGCCAGCGCAGGGCGGCAGGCTCGCGGTCGGCCTCGGCGAGTTCGGGCAGGCGTTCCAGGAGCTTGTGGATCAGCACCCCGCGCCGCGCAGCATCGATGCCGCTGCCCGGAGGCCACGGCGGATCGGCGGCCGTTTCCTCGCCCAGCGAACTCGGCGCCAGCGGACGCGGCGGGCGCGGCTCGGCTGCGGCGGGCCGTTCGGCCCAGGGCGGAAGCAGGGACAGCTCGCAGATCTGCGCAATGGTGCCTGTTTCCGGCGGCATGGCGGGCAGGCTGCCGAATTCGCGCCGCTTGTGCCAGATATCGTCCGCATATTCGCAGGCATCGCCCATCACCTCGGCCAGCCGGGCATACCAGCTGTCCTCAGCGGGAGCATCCTCGCGCGATCCCAGGGCACCGGTTACGAACAGCGCCTCTTCCGCGCGGGTCATGGCGACATAGAGCAGCCGCCAGTGTTCCTCCATCTCCTCGGCCTTGGCCCTGGTCTCTTCATCGAGCAGGCGACCAAGCTTTTCCTCCTTGCGCAGCGGCGGCAAGGGAATGCGCGGCGGCTGGATCAGGCCGCCGGAAGCCTCGCCCAGCGGATCCGATAGCTCGAGCGGCGTCCCCATGCCCCTTGCCGGATTATCGGCAGCATCGGCCAGGATCACGATGGGCGCCTGCAGGCCTTTCGAGCCATGGACGGTCATCACCCGCACCAGCCCCCCAGCGCCTTCGGCCTCGCGCTTCAGTTCGCCATCGCCGGCATCGAACCAGTGGAGAAAGCCGACAAGGCTGGGCACGTCGGTCATCGAATAGGCATGCGCCGCATTGACCAGTTCGTCGATCGGATCATTCGCCTCGCGCCCCAGCCGCGCGACCAGCCGTTCGCGCGCCGCCCAAGGGCCAACCAGCAGCCATTGCAGCAGGGCCTGCGGCGTTTCGTAGTCCGCCCTGTTCAGCAATTGCAGCAATTGCGAAACCGCCGCCTGTACGCCGGGATCGCGCGAGACACGCAGGTGTCGCCACAGCCGCACACCATCATCGCGATAGCCGTGCTCCAGAAGCTGCTCCTGGCTCCAGCCCACCAGCGGCGAGACGAGAAGCGCGGCAAGGTTCAGGTCATCGAGCGGCTGCACGGCAAAGCGCAGCGCGGCGACAAGGTCCTTCACCGCCAGCGGCGCGCCAAGCCGCAGCCGGTCAACGCCGGCCACCGGCACGCCGGCGGCATGGAGCCGCGCCACGATCAGCCCGGCAAGTTCCTTGCGCTTGCGCACCAGAACCATGACATCACCCGCCTGCGCGCGGCGCTTGCCACCCTTCTCAAGCGGGAAGCCATCGCGCAGCCAGGACTTCACCTGCCGCGCGATCCGGTCTGCCAGCTGGCGGTCGGGCCGGGCAAGCCAGGTCTCCTCGCCCTCGTCCGCATCGCCATTGTCATTGGCAAAGTCGGGCTCTTCGGCATCGCTGCTTTCCATGCCGACCGGCTGCCAGAGCGTGACGATCCCATTGCGATCCTGGCCGACATGCTCCTCGGGCAGGTCCTTGAGCCCGAAGCGGTCATGCCCGATATGCGCGATGGCGCGATCGACGAATTCCAGGATGGGCCTGGCCGTGCGGAACGACTGGCCGAGCCCCAGGTCTTTCAATTCGCGCACCTCGCGGGGATCCCTCAGGCTGACCACATTGCCCGCCGCGCCTTCAAGGTATCGGCGGACGCGCTCCTTCGCGCGTTCGAAGTTTTCCGGACTGGTGCCCTGGAACCGGAAGATCGCCTGCTTGTAATCGCCGACCACGAACAGGGTTCGCATCCGGTCGCCATGCTGGCCAAGGCCAGAGAAGAAATCCCCGGTCAGCGCATCGATGATTTCCCATTGCGCGGCGTTGGTATCCTGCGCCTCGTCGATCAGCACGTGGTCGAAGCGGCGGTCCAGCTTGTAGCGAATCCAGTCAGCCACATCCTGGCGGTTGAGCAGGTCGGCGGCGCGGCGGATCTGGTCGTCGAAATCGATCAGCCCTTCGCGCGTCTTTGCCTCTTCCCAGGCATGGGAAAAGGCGCGCCCGAGCGTGAGCGCGGGGATGAGGTAATCGGCCACAGCGAGCAAAGTGCGTTGCTCTCGGATCGCGGCAATCGAGGAGGCCACGCGCACGATGTAATCGGCATAGTCCGGGTCCTGCTTGCAGATGTTGGCAAGCTGTTTGGGCGATCCATCCTTGTTAAGGATAAGACCCGCCATGTCCTCCAGCGTCTCGTAGCGCGCAGAAGGTGATCGAGGCAGCCAGGTAGCGATGCCGGTCGCTCCGTCCTGCCCGGTCTTTGACTTCCAGCCACCAAGGATTCGGGCGCAGGCGCGCAGCGATTCAACATCGAAAGCCTCGTCACTGCACAGGTCCGCCAGCTTTTCCTCGCTGGCATCCTCGTCCAGCCCCAGCAGGCGCAGCACGCGGGGGCGCAGGTCTCCCACTTCCCACGATCCCGGCCCGAACCATGCCGAACGGGCAGAGGCGCAGCGCAGGAGAAAGCGTTCCACATCCTCGCTGCCCTTCATGCGGATCGCCAGCGTGGCGAGGGCATCGAGGAACGCATCGTCGCCGCGCTCCTCCGCCTCGATCAGCAGGCGCGAAAGGACTTCGCGCAGCAGCAGCAGGCGGTCCCGGTCTTCCATCGGGCGGGTGCCGGGGGAAAGTCCGGCCTCCTCGGGAAAGCCGGCCAGCAACCATTGCGAAAAGGCGTGAATCGTATCGATCCTGAGCCCGCCGCCCGGGCAATCGAGCACCGAGGCGAACAGCGTGCGCGCCCGGTCGCGCGATGCCGGATCGCAGGGCGCGCCGATATTGCCGAGTTCCTTGAACAGGTCCGTGTCCGGCATCCGCACCCAGTCTGCCAGCACCTCGTTGACACGCACGGCCATTTCCGCCGCGCCCGCCTTGGTGAAGGTCAGGCACAGCAATTGCGAAGGGCTGACATCCTCCTGCAACAGCAGGCGCAGCACACGCGCCGAAAGCACCTGCGTCTTGCCGGTGCCGGCCGAGGCGGAAAGCCAGACCGTGTCGGCGGGATCGACCGCCCGCATCTGGTTGCCGACCAGCGGGAAAACCTTGCTCACTTCCCGCCCTCCTCGCGGCCCTGCCATTCATCCAGCCGCATCAGCTGGTCGTAATCGGCATAGCCCGGCACGGCGGGGTTGAGCCGGGCGGTGAAGGGTTCGCTGCCCTTGATCCAGCGATCGATGGCATCGGTCAGGAACCGCTCGGTTTCCGGCAGGAAGTCCTCGCGCGGGATGCCGGACTTCTTCCGGCCTTCGAGAACGGGCTCAGACATTACGCCGAAGCCATTGGCGCTGCCCTTGTCCTTTTGCAGCGACCAGTATTCGAAGCGGGTCGGTTCTCCGGCCACGCCTTCAAACGCGCCGTCCCGCGCCATGAGGCCGATCAGGCCGAGCTGGAGGGCAAAGCCGTTCTGCACCATCGATCCCGAAGGCGCGCCGCCCGTCTTGTAATCGACCACGGCCAGCGTGCCATCGGCCAGGGCGTCGATCCGGTCGGCACGGCCCTTGATCTTCACGCCCTTGAAGGTGATGTGCCCCTTGACCTCGCTGGCCAGCACACGGCGCCCTTCCGCCGATTGCGCGGCAATCCGGGCCTCGATCCATTCGAGCCCGGCAATGAGCCGCGGCCACCACAGCCCGCGCACCAGAGGATGGGCGCTCATCTTTGCCAGCTCTTCATCGGCAATGGCGAGCAGCGATCCGCCCTGCTTGTGCCAGCGTTCAAGGATCGCGTGGACCGCCGTTCCCTTCCAGGCCGCCGTGGGTTCTGCATCCAGCGCGTCAAGCGAACGCAGCCGCAGGATGTCGCTGGCAAAAAACTGGTAGGGATCGCCGCGCAGCCGGTCGAGCCCGGTCACGGCGATCGGCACGTCGCGTTGCGCAGCGGAAGGCATGGGCTGCGGGCGCGGGTGCGGCGGGGTGGAGGCAGGCTCAGTCAGCCGCCGGGCAAGGTCCGGGGTGCGGGTATCGAGATGGCGCTCCAGCAGGTCCGCCCCCAACATGGCCCGCACGCGCAGGACAAAGCGCGAAGGGATTGCCGGTCCGGCAGCATCGCGCCGGGCATAGCTCAGGACCACTTCCGGCGCGCCGAGTGCGGCGGCAAGGTCGTGCGCGGCAAGTCCGATGCGAAAATCCGCGCCGGGAACGCCAAGTGCGCGCAGCACGGGCGGGGCCAGCAGGGCATCGGGCGACGGCGATGCCGGCCAGGTGCCCTCGGTCAGCCCGCCGCAGATGACGAGGTCGGCGCGGCTCATGCGGGCTTCGATCAGGCCATAGACGGCTACGCGCGGGTGCCCGCCCCAGGGCTTGCGAACGGCAATCCGCTCCATGGCGTCGCGCAGCGCGGTGGCAAGGCCTTCGCGTTCGATGCGCGTCCCATTCGCCCGCGCAGCATCGCGCAGATCTTCGACAAAGGCCGAGAGAGAGCGTCCATCGGCCTCGCCCCAGATGCGCCCGCCGCTGATCGCTTCGCCTGCCTCGATCATGGCATCGAGCACGCCGGCGAGCGACAGTTCGTCCCCGCCATCAAGCAGCGGCGACAGCAAGGCCTCGACCGCGCTCCACCAGCCGGCGATGCCCTTGTCATGCGCCTCGCGCCGTTCCACCAGCGCCCGCAGCGGCGCAAGCCCCGGCCCCGGCCTTGGCCCGCGCAGGGCAAGGTCAAGCGCGCGGACATGATCAAGCCAGTCAGCGCGGCCATAGGCCTCGCCAGCATAGGGGTGGCCCAGCAGGGCGAGCAGCGGAACCGGCGCGGCATCGTTTGCCGCCACTTCGGCCAGTTGCAGGAACAGCCGGCCCGCCGGGGTCAGCGGCAGCGGCTCACCCGCCGTATCGTCGGCATCGATCTGCCAGCGGCCAAGATGGGCGATCACCCGCGCGGCCAGCGCCCGGTCCGGCGTGATGAAGGCAACGCGTTTTTCCGCGGTCTCCAGCGCCTCGCGGATGCGCAGGGCGATGGCCTGGGCCTCATGCCCCGGATGATCGCTGACCATCAGCTGCACGCCGGCCAGCCGCCGCTGGTCTGCCGCAAGGCTGACCCAGCGGGCCGAAGCGGCCGGCGGCAGGAACAGGTTGGAGATGGCCTTGCTGCGTTCCGGCGGGGCCGCCGCCATGCCCGCACGGTGCCAGGGCTGCACTTCCCCGCGCTGCACGCCCATGCGATTGAGCAGCAGCTTGAGGTGGTATTGCGGATGCGTCACCGTATCATCGGGCGCAAAGGGGGCATCGCCCGGTGCGTCGCCCACACCGGCCCGCCCAAGCGCATCCCACGTTTCGGCATCGAGCGAGAGATCAAGATCGGGCAGGATCACCGCCCCGCGCGGCAGTTCGCTCACCACCCGCAGCAAGCGCGCGAGCGAAGGCGAGGCGCTCGTCACGCCAGCGGCCACGATCGGCGTTGCCGGCGGCAGATCGCGCCAGCGCTGCGCTGCATGGTCGAACAGGCGATTGCGCCGCGCCGGGGCATCGAGCCGGCCCGCAGCGTTCAGTTCGGCAAGCCACCGCGCCTGGACGCGGGCAAAGGTCAGCGTCGACTGCCGCCAGTGTTCGGCCAGTTCGCCGACCACTTCGATCACCCGCGGCGCCAGCAGCTCTTCAGGGCCAATGCCCTCGACCAGCAGGCGATCCATCGTGCGCCCCAGTTCGAAAGCCTGACGCAGCAGGGCCGGCCCCTTGGGCGCGCGTTCACCCAGTTCATCGGCAAGGATCTGCGCCAGCCGCAGCCAGCGATGGCTTGGCTCCACGGCGGGATCGATCTCGTCCCCCGCGCCCAGCGGATCGAGCAGGGGCCCGAGCGTTTCATCGATATCGAGATCGCCCACTGCCGCCATGCGCGGCAGCAGCAGGCCGCGCCGGTCCTGCTCGCCCGAAAGGCGGACAAAGGCCTCGGTCACGGTGCGGATGGCGCGCTGGCTGGGCAGCAGCAGGGTCAGCCGGGCAAGGCCAAGGTCACCCTCGCCATAACGCGGCAACAGGCCGGCGACGAGCGCATCGGCAAAGCCGCGATGGGCTGCGATGGAATAAACCTTTGGGCCGTGGCCGCCATCCGCCCGGTCCGCCGCCTGTGCCTCAGCCGCCATAGCCAAGCGCCGCCTCGGTCATGCCGATGGCCTCGGGATAGCCGACATCGAACCACTGGCCTTCGTGGACCAGCCCGAAACACCGACCCGCGGCGATCGCCCGGTCCCAGAACACGTTGGTCGAGAACACGGCTTCGGGCGCATCGACGATCAGGCGCTTGGACAGCATCTGCACCCCGGTCCAGACATAGGGACGCGCCCGCTTGCCGCCCTCGCGCGAGAGGCGGCCCTGCTCGTCGAGATCGAAATCGCCGGTCCCCTGCGTGTTGCCGGCCCGCTCGAAAGGCACCACCAGCATGAGCACGTCCATGCGATCGCCGTCCCACATGTCTGCCATGCGGCGAAAGGCATTGTCGCCGCTGTCAGTCCACCAGTTATCGGCGTTGACGCAAATAAAGGGATCGCCCGCGATCATGTCCCTGGCCTGGACAAGCCCGCCCCCGGTATCGAGCAGCAGGGCGCGCTCATCCGAAACGGTCACCGCGAAATCGCCGGCGTGGGCGGCCAGGTGCGCCTCGATCTGGTCGGCCATGTAGTGGACGTTGACGACGATCCGGCCGACCCCGGCATTGCGCAGGTGGACCAGCACGTGATCGAGCAGGGTCGTCCCGGCAACGCGCACCAGCGGCTTCGGGCGGTCCTTGGTCAGCGGCATCATCCGCGTGCCCTTGCCCGCGGCCATGATCATCGCCGTTTCCGGCACGGCTTTCATACCTGCCATTCGCCGCCCAGCGCCTCGCGCAGGTCTGCCGGGATATTGGCCTCGAACCACCGTGCCACGGGACCGAGCGCGGGGTGCTTCAGGTCACGTTCGAGAAGCGCCCAGACGCGCGGGATCAGCGAAAGATAGCGCGGCTTGCCGTCGCGCTTCCACAGCCGAACGAAAATGCCGACGATCTTGGCATTCCGCTGCGCGCCGAGGCGGGCATAGTCAGCCAGGAAATCCTCGCGCTTGCCGGAATGGTCGGCAAGGTAGCGTTCCAGCATCTTGGCTTCGAGTTCGGCGGAAACGTCGCGCCGCGCATCCTGCAACAGCGATACGAGGTCGTAAGCCGGGTGACCAATCAGCGCGTCCTGGAAATCGAGCAGGCCCTGATCGGCAAGGTTGCCCAGAAGCATGATGTTCTCGGCATGGTAATCGCGCAGCACCGTTACACCGGGGCGCTGGTTGGGCAGCAGCGGGCGCAGAACCTCTTCCCAGGCCCCCGCATAGCCGCGGCTGTCGACATAGAGGTTGCGCGCAGGCACGTACCAGTCAACCAGCAATTGCGCCTCGCGCTGGTACTCGGCCAGGCCATAGTCAAGGAACGGCCCCGGCGGCAGGCGGTGCAGATCCTTCAGCGCATCGACCGCGCCGGCGTAGACCTCTTCCTCGTCCGCCGGCCAGTCATCAAGATAGTCGCGCATGCGGACTGTGCCGAAGTCTTCCAGCAACACCAGCCCGCGCTCGGGCTCGGCGTGAAGGATGCGCGGCGCGCGCATGCCGTTGTGATCGAGCCAGCGCGCAGCGCGCAGGAACGGACCGGGATCCTCGTTCGGCGGCGGAGCATCCATCAGCATCGCCGTCTCCTCGCCCCGGCGGATGCGGAAATAACGCCGGAAGGAGGCATCGCCCGGCAACGGTTCAACCACGGCATTCGGCCAGCCGGCAGCGGCGAGGAAGGCATCGAGGCCTTCGGGCAGGGTCACGTCCATGACAGCCGCCCTAGCCAATCCGGCCCGGGACTTACAATGGCAACCCGCCCCATTTCCGCAGATTCCAACATGATGGAAAGACAGGCGGATTCACGCCCGAAGCCGCCCGCATGTTCCGGCCATTCGGCGATCAGGGCCGCACCCTGGCGGTAATCGTCCAGCCCCAGTTCTTCCACCTCGCGCGGATCGTCCAGCCGGTAGAAATCGGCATGGACCAGCGGCAGGCGCACCGCCGGCGGATCGTAGGTCTCGATAATGGCAAAGCTGGGCGAAGGCACCTCGCCCCCATGGCCAAGGGCGGCGATGATAGCCCGGGCCAGCGTGGTCTTGCCCGCACCCAGCCCGCCGGAAAGCGCCACGACATCGCCGGGCCGCAGGGCTTCGGCAATCGAAGCGCCAAGCCGCTGCATCGCGGCAAGGTCTGGCAGCGCGATGTTCAAGGCAGTTCGACCAGCGCCGCCGTGCCCTGTCCGGGCTCGGAGATCAGTTCCAGGCTGCCGCCGTGCGCCGCGATGAGCTGGCGGGCAAGCGGCAGGCCAAGGCCCTGCCGGCGCTCCAGAACGGCACCCTGCGGGCCGACCTTCACCCCGCCCAGGGCGCGGGCAAGCGCGGCGGAATCCATGCCCGGTCCGTTGTCCGATATGACAACGCGGGCATGACCGTTCCTGAGGCGCGACAGTTCGACGAGAATGCGCCCGCCCTTGGGCGTGGCGGAAATGGCATTGTCGAGCAGGTGGCCGATCGCCCGGCCAAGGCGGCGGCGATCCCCCTGCACCCGTCCGGCGCCCTTGTCGCCGCGCAGATCAAGCGAGAGCCCGCCCTGCCGCAGCTTCTCGGCCCGTTCCTCCACCACCCGGGTAACGAAGGGCAGCAGGTCGATCTCCTCCATGGCCAGCGGCAGCAGCCCGGCCTCGCTTTGCGACAGGTCGAGCACTGATTCGATCTGGTCGCCCAGCCGGGCAACCGAATCGAGGATATCGCCGACATATTCGCGGCCCTGCTCGTTCAATTCGCCGCCGATCCCGGCCTGCAGCAGCTCGGCAAAGCCGCCGATGGCATTCAGCGGATTGCGGAATTCATAGGACATGGAGGCCAGGAAACGCGTTTTCACCGCATCGGCCTCAAGCAGTGCGGCATTGCGTTCGCGCAGGGCTTCCTCGGCCTTCTGGCTGTCGGTGATGTCCAGCACGGTCAGCAGGCCATTGCCATCGGGCAGCGGCACGCCGGCATATTCCAGCGTCCGTCCATCGGCGATCTGGACGCGCCCGCTCGTCTGGCGGCGATCGAGCGTCGCGGCGCGAACCACCTCGCCCACGGCCTTGGCCTGAACCGGCTTCTTCAGCCGTGCGCCGATGCGTTCGAGCAGGACCTCGATCTTGGGGTGGGTATCAAGGAATTCGCTGTCCAGCCCCCAGTCGGCGGCGAAGCGGCGGTTCCATTGCTGCATGCGGCCGTCGGGCTGGAACACGGCAATCGATTCGAACAGGCTGTCGAATGTGGCGGTGCGGGTGCGCAGCAGCGTGTCGCGCGCCGAGGAAAGCTGGAGCTGTTCGGTGCGGTCCTCGACGATCAGCAGCAGGCCTCCGTCCGGCATCGGATGGGCAACCACGCGCAGGTGCGTTCCATCTGCCAGGGGCCAGGCTTCTTCCTGCGCTTCCCCGGCGTGGAACCAGCCCGCCTTCTCCTTGCGCCAGGCGGGAAAATCACGTGCTTCGGGAACCCTGCCGCCATCGTGCGCCATGTCCAGCAGCCGCTCGAACGGCGGCGGATCGAGCAGGACGGTGGGCTTGAGGCCGAAGATGCGCTGGAAGGGCTGGTTGGCGAAGGTCAGGTTATGGCGCGCATCGAACTGGGCCACGCCTGCCGAAAGCTGATCGAGCAGCGAGCGCTGCGCCCGGCGGAAGGCATCGAAGGAGCGGGACAGCTCCTCCATCTCCTCGACATCGACGGCATAGCCGGCCACACCATCCTCACCCAGCGGCAGGTCGGAAACCTTGAGCGCGCGCCGCTGCCCGCCGATCGTTGCGGCAACCATGCGTTCGATCGGACGCTTGCGCTGCAAGGCCTGGAGCGCCACCTGCGCCGCGCTCAGCCCGTCAACCGCCTCGACCAGTTCGGTTCCCGCCTCGGCAACCTCGGCGGCATCCTCGCCGCCCACCGCTGCCACGTAGGCGCGGTTGACCAGCCGCAGCCGGCCTTCGCGCGATCGGAACCACATGGGCATCGGCGCGGCTTCGATCAGGCCCACCAGCGCGGCAAAATCCTCCCGCGCTCGGGTTGCTTCAGTGCGCAGCTGGACCAGCTCGCTTTCGCTTTCGGAAAAGTCGAAGATCCACACCAGCGCCGCGCCGCCGGGAGAAACCTGCGGGTCAGCCAGCACACCGCGCAGGGCCAGGCTGCGCATCGAACCTTGCGGTGTCGCGACAAGGCGGAATGGCGCGCCCGTCTTCTGCGTGCGCAGAACCGCGTCGTTGAGCGCCTGCAGGGTTTCGGTGGTAAGGCCCGCACCGTCCTGCGACAGTTCTGTGAGGAACTGCGGCACGGCATCGATGCCCAGCCAGGAGGCCAGTTTCGGCGCAGCTTCGATCCGCCCATCGGTGCGGACCAGCAGCGGGATGGCCGGGCTTTCCTCAACCATTTTGGCAAGTCGCCGCGCGCCGCGCTGCCCGGCCTCGGCCCGCTTCAGCCGCCGGCGCGCCGCCAGCACCGCCCAGGCCGCCGCCAGCGTCCATGCCGCCAGCAGCAGTCCGATCAGCACCAGCGCGGTCGGATTGAGCACCATGGCTCCATCGCTAAGATGCCCGCGCGGCGATTACAACCGGGCGGGCATCCAAAGCTGTGATTTGACCTTGCGGCCGGATCAGTAGCGGTAGTGATCCGGCTTGAACGGACCGCTCACCGGCACGCCGATGTAATCGGCCTGCTTCTGGCTGAGCCGGGTAAGCTTCACGCCCAGCTTTTCGAGGTGCAGCGCCGCCACCTTTTCATCGAGGTGCTTGGGCAGCACGTAGACTTCGTTCTTGTACTGCGCGCTCTTGGTGAACAGTTCGATCTGCGCCAGCGTCTGGTTGGTGAAGCTGGAGGACATGACGAAGCTGGGGTGGCCGGTGGCGCAGCCCAGGTTCACCAGGCGGCCCTTGGCAAGCATGATGATCTGCTTGCCGTCCGGGAATTCGACAAGATCGGTGCCCGGCTTCACTTCGGTCCACTTGAAGTTCTGCAGGCCGGCGACCTGGATCTCGCTGTCGAAGTGGCCGATATTGCAGACGATCGACATCGGCTTCATCGCGCGCATGTGATCGACGGTGATCACGCCTTCGTTGCCGGTGGCGGTGACGAAGATGTCGCAGCGCTGCACGGCCTCTTCCATGGTGACGACTTCATAGCCTTCCATGGCGGCCTGCAGGGCGCAGATCGGGTCGATCTCGGTAACCATCACGCGGGCGCCGCCCTGGCGCAGCGAAGCGGCCGAGCCCTTGCCGACATCGCCGAAGCCGGCAACGCAGGCGACCTTGCCGGCGAGCATCACGTCGGTGGCGCGGCGGATCGCATCGACCAGCGATTCCTTGCAGCCATAGAGGTTGTCGAACTTCGACTTGGTGACCGAATCGTTCACGTTGATCGCCGGGAACGGCAGCTTTCCGTCCTTGGCGATCTGGTAAAGGCGATGGACGCCGGTGGTGGTCTCTTCCGAAACGCCCTTGATATGGGCGACCGACATGGTGAGATAGCCGGGCTTGCGGGCCAGAAATTCCTTGAGCGCGCGGCAGAACTCGACCTCTTCCTCGTTGGTCGGCTCGAACAGCGTCTCGCCCGCCTCGACGCGCGCGCCCCACAGCGCGAACATGGTGGCATCGCCGCCATCGTCGAGGATCATGTTGGCGGTGCGGCCGGTGCCATCGTCCCAGTCAAAGATCGAGCCGACATAGTCCCAGTATTCGGCAAGGCTTTCGCCCTTCACCGCGAACACGGGGATGCCGCGCGCGGCGATGGCGGCGGCGGCGTGATCCTGCGTCGAATAGATGTTGCAGGTGGCCCAGCGCACGTCCGCACCCAGTGCGACCAGCGTTTCGATCAGCACGGCGGTCTGGATGGTCATGTGCAGCGAGCCGGTGATGCGCGCACCCTTGAGCGGCTGGGTCGGGCCGAATTCCTCGCGCAGCGCCATCAGGCCGGGCATTTCGGTTTCGGCAATCGCGATTTCCGCGCGGCCGAAGTCGGCAAGGCCGATGTCGGCGATCACATAGTCGTTCTGGGCGCTGGACACTGGGTCATCTCCTGAATGCGGGGCGCCGACAGCAAAGGGCGGTGCCATTTAATGGACCCGCCCTTAGCCGCTCGCTTCAGGAATATAAAGATGTCTTTATATGTATAATGCCTCAGCGGCGCGCCCAGGCGAGTTGCGCGCTGCTGCCTTCGCTGGAAAGCAGCTGGTCGGCCGCTTCCACCAGGGCATCGGGCCCGCGCATCTTCGCCAGGCTTTTCGCCACGATCTTCAGGTCCGCGCAGCCAAGCCACGGGTGCCCCTGCCCGTACTGGTTGGCCATGGCAGTGCTCATCCGGTCAAGCGCGCGGTTCGCCCCGGTAATGCCGTAGCGCCCGACCATCCCGTCGCGCAGCTGGGTGGCGGCATCGTTCAGCGTATCCATGTGCGCCGCCTCAAAGGCCTGGAAATCGGCCTGGAAATTGTCCGCCCCCATGCGGCAGCGCAATCCCGTGACCATCAGCATGATGTTCAGGCGCCGCAGTTTTTCCGCATCTCCGCTGCCGGCTGCCTGTGATGGCGTACCCATGACCAGCCCCCCGGCTGCCAGGCACAATGCCGCCTTCTTCCATATCGATTGCATGACCCCGTACTCCCTCAAAGCAGTGGTTCCGTCCCGGAGAAAGCATGGTCGCCCATCGGGTTTACCCGGCGTTGAAAGAGCGCGGTAAAGCGGAATTTACCACGAATGGCATGTTGCGATTCACTCGCAACCCGTCCTATTGCATTCGCGTTACGGCCAATTCCGGCCCCTTTTCGAGAGGACTAGCGACATGACCATCGCACAAGGCGAAACCCTTCCCGACGTGAAGCTCACCAAGGTCGGAGCCGAAGGCCCCGAGCCGGTCCAGACCGGTGACTACTTCAAGGGCCGCAAGGTTGCCCTGTTCTCGGTTCCGGGTGCTTTCACCCCCACCTGCTCGGCCAAGCACCTGCCGGGCTTCGTGGAAAAGGCCGCCGAACTGAAGGCCAAGGGCATCGACGAGATCGCCTGCACCGCGGTGAACGATGCCTTCGTCATGGGCGCCTGGGCTGCGCGCGATGGTGGCCCGGAAGTCACCATGCTGGCTGACGGCAATGGCGATTTCGCGCAGGCACTTGGCCTGACCATGGACGGTTCGGGATTCGGCCTTGGCCAGCGCGGCAGCCGCTGGTCGGCCATCGTCAACGATGGCGTGGTCGAACAGCTGAACGTCGAAGGCCCGGGCGAGTTCAAGGTGAGCTCGGCCGAGCACATGCTCGAACAGCTCTGAGGCTGTTGCCATGTGGGGACAGCTGGCAATCAAGGCCGTGGTTTCCGGCCTGATCGTGGCAGCTGCCTCCGAGGTGGCGCGGCGCAATCCCGGATGGGGCGGCCTTGTCGCCTCGTTGCCGCTCACCTCGATGCTCGCGCTGCTCTGGCTGTGGCGCGACAGCCCGGACCCGGCGCGCGCCGCGGATTTCCTTATGGGATCGACGCTTTACGTCATCGCATCGCTGCCCGCCTTCGTTGCCATGGCGCTGCTGCTCCGCCGGGGAGCGGGCATCGTACCTGCGGTGATTGCCGGAGCCCTGCTTGCCATTGCCGGCTATGTGCTCTTGGGCTGGATCGGCCGCCGTTGGGGTTGGCCGGTATGAGTCAATGGTCCAGCACAGCTACCCCGACCCGAAGACAGCCCTGCTGATAACCATCGCCGCGCTCTCCTCGGTCATCCTCGTCACGCTCGATTCGACCATCGCGACAATCGCGCTGACCCGCATCCAGTCCAACCTTGCCGCCAGCCCCGAACAGATCACCTGGGTGCTGACCAGCTACCTGATTGCCGCCGCCGTGATGACGCCGCTGGCCGGATGGCTGGCCGATCGCTTCGGCCGCATCCGCACCATGCGCGCCTCGGTGTTCTTCTTCACGCTCAGTTCGCTGGGCTGCGGCCTTGCCCCGAATCTCGAGCTTCTCACCCTGTTCCGCTTCATCCAGGGCGCCGCCGGGGCAAGCCTCGTGCCGCTGAGCCAGGTGCTGCTGATCGACATCTGGCCGCCGGAAAAGCACGGTACCGCGATATCGGCTTTCGGCATCGGCACCCTGCTAGGCCCGATGATGGGCCCGACGCTGGGGGCATGGCTGATCGAATACATTTCCTGGCGCTGGATCTTCCTGATCAACGTGCCGATCGGGATACTGGCGCTGCTGGGCTTCACGATCTTTGCCGCCGATCATGACAAGCCGCGCGACGTGCGGTTCGACATGCGCGGCTTCATCTATGTATCCATCGCCCTTACCGCCTTCCAGCTGATGCTCGATCGCGGCCAGTTGCTGGACTGGTTCTCTTCCACCGAAGTGGCGATCGAAGGCGCGATTGCCCTGCTGTTCGGCTACTTCGCGGTGGTCCACATCCTCACCACCAAGGATCCCTTCATCAAGCCGGACATCTTCCGCGACTGGAACTTTGCCCTGGGGACCGCGATCATGGCGGGGATCGGCATCTTCATGGTCGGCGCCATTCCCATCATCACCACCATGATGCAGCAGCTGTTCGGCTATCCGGTGATGCTGACCGGCCTGGTCTCCCTGCCGCGCGCCATCGGCAACATCATCACGGTGATGATCGCCGGGCAGCTCGTCGGCAAGGTCGACGCGCGCATCCTGATGATTACAGGCCTGAGCGGTGTCGTCGCCGGTTTCTGGGTGCTTAGCGGCGTAAGCCTGGAAACCGACAGCACAACACTGGCGCTGGTATCCTTCGTGCAGGGCCTGGGATCAGGGCTGATCTTCCTGCCGCTGATGCTGCTGGTGTTCACCACCCTGCCCGAGAAGTACAAGAACGAAGGCGCGACGCTGACTGCGCTGATGCGGAACCTTGGCGGCGCGGTGGGCATCTCGATGATCCAGACCATGACCCTGCGCGACCTTGCGGCATCGCAGGCCCGCCTTTCGGAGAATGTCCGCCCGGAAAATCCGGTGGTCGGCTGGCGACATGGCGAGGTGGACTTCACCGCCCCGCTCGATGTTGCAGCGCAGATGGGGCAAGTCGGGCGGCAGGCGATGATGCTGGCCTACCATCACACCTACCAGCTGATGTTCGTACTATCGCTGTCGATGATCGTCATCTGCCTGATGATGAAGCAGAAGCGCGCGGATACCGGGCCGGCGCATACCGGCCCGATCCTGATCGACTGAACGGCAGCGAAGCCGGGCTTAATAGCCCATCAGGCTCAGCACTTCCTTGCGGCTGCGCGAATCTTCGAGGAACGAGCCGAGCAGGCGGCTGGTGACCATGCCGACGCCCGGAGTCTTCACGCCGCGCCCGGTCATGCAGCCGTGCTGCGCCTCGATCACCACGGCAACGCCATGCGGCTGCAGGTTGTCCCAGATACACTGGGCAACCTCTGCCGTCAGGCGCTCCTGGATCTGCAGGCGCTGGGCAAAGCCGTGCAGCACGCGGGCGAGCTTGGAAATGCCGACAACGCGGTCGCGCGGCAGATAGGCGATGGCCGCCTTGCCGGTGATCGGTGCCATGTGGTGTTCGCAGTGCGACTGGAAGGGAATGTCCTTCAGCAGCACCAGTTCGTTATAGCCGCCCACTTCCTCGAACTGGCGCGACAGGTGCCGGGCCGGATCTTCGCCATAGCCCTGGCAATATTCCTTCCACGCGCGGGCAACGCGCGCCGGAGTATCGAGCAGGCCCTCGCGCTGCGGATCATCGCCCGACCAGCGGATCAGCGTGCGGATCGCCTCCTGCACCTCGTCGGGGACGATCAGCTTGCCGTTTTCGTCAAAGGCTTCGTCGTGGTCGTGGCCGCAGGCCATGGGGCACTTCTCCTCACTTCGGCCGGCGCAGCAGGCTGCCCAGCCGGAACAGGCCACGCCGGTGGCCGATGGGTTCAAACAGCTCTCCCGGCCTTTCGGGATCGAGAAGCGCCGTATCGGCGATCGCTTTTTCGGTTTCGCTCAAGGGCCGCAAGTGAAAACGTTCAAGCCGCTTACCCTTTTTCGCCTCGGCGTCGTCGATGCGGGCCTCGATCATCGCGGTCATGGAGCCATGTTTCTCCACCAGGCGCCCGATATGCTCGGGCTCCATGCCGCAATGTTCGGCAATCAGCCGGTGCCGGATGCGGCGAATGGCGCTGCGCACTTCATCGCGGTCGTTGGCGGGCCGCGCACAGTCGATGAATACGTCTGCTTCGGTATCGAGGCCCATCGAACGGTTGTTCATGTTCGCCGAACCGATCCGCAGGATCTCGTCATCAACGATCATCAGCTTCGAATGGACGTAGATCGGCGTGCCTGCCGTGGTGACGGGGATGAAGATACGGAACCGGTTTTGCGGATCACGCTCGGCAATCGCATGGAGCAACCGCACCCGTGCCCCGTCCATCGCCGTCTGCTCAAGCCACCCGTCCGCGCTCTTGGGGTTGATCAGCACCACCTCGGGCGGGTCCGGCTGCGACAGCCGCTCGGCCAGCGCCTCGGCCACCTTGCGCGAGGCGAAGTACTGGCTTTCGGCATAGATGAACCGCCGGGCCCGACGGATGTGCTCGGCGAACAGGTGCTCGATCTCGGTGATCTCGGGCGTCCCCGCCCATGCCGCCTGGGTGCGCGCGATGCCCAGTTCGACGTCGCGGAATTCGGCGCGCAGCTTTTTCGGCCAGGGGCTTTCGTGCTGAGGCAGGCAGGGTTCCATCTCCCCGCCGCCGGCGCGGCTCCAGCGCATCCGGCCCAGCTCGCCAAGGCTGGCGGCGGCATCGCCCTCGACCAGCAGGGTAATGTCATGCCACGGCCCGTAAGGCTTGCGCCGGGGCCCCATGCGCCGGGGGTCCTCCTCGATATGTTCGGGCGTGTCCCAGCGCTGGGTGGTCATGTCGATGCCGCCGCAAACAGCGAACCGGTCATCGATCACAACGATCTTCTGGTGATGGCTGCACCCCAGCGGATGGGCGGAATCGAACTTGAAATCGATCGCCGGGTGCGCCCACCAGCGGATCAGGTCCAGCACCATCGACCCGCGGAAAATGAACTTGAACGCGCCGAAATTCCATTTCAGCACGCGGACCTGCAGCCCGCGACGGCGGTTGACCAGCCAGACGACGAAGGCCCCCAGCCGCGCCGGCTGGACCGTGCGGTCCGGCCTGTTCCACCAGCGCCTGCCCGGCCCCAACCTGACACGCGTGTCGAAATCCCAGCCGATCAGGTGGATGCGCTGGCGCGCCTGCAGCATGGCATCCTGCATGACCGTGAAATAGGCTGCCGCGTCGATCACCACATGCGCGCGCTGCGCCATGGCGAAACGCCAGGTGCCGGGGGCAACCCCTTGCGCCATGTCTGCATCCTGGTTTCCGGCGCTGGTCATGGCCCGGACATCTCCCGCAAGCAGCCTCCTACATCGGGTGCGCCCGGCCGTTTCGCAAGCAGGTTGATTGGTCAGGACAATTGCTTGACAAAAGCGGGGCAATGTCTGATCCAGAATAGATCAGATTTTGAACTGGTTTAGCGGCCCACCAGCCCATCTTCACCGCGTGACCGGCACCCGGCGCGCTCCATCAGAGAGGAAAGTCCCCCATGCTTCGCACCATCATGATCGCCGGCCTGCTCGCCTCGGCTTCGGTACCCGCCATGGCCGCCGAAGCGGCTGCCTATACCACTGCGGAAACCAGCATCGGCACGCTGCTTGACGATCCCGCCGCCAAGGCCATTCTCGAAAAGCACCTGCCGGGCATGGCCGGCAACGCCCAGATCGACATGGCCCGCGGCATGACGCTGAAGCAGGTCCAGGGCTTCGCACCCGACCAGTTCAGCGATGAACTGCTCGCCAAGATCGACGCCGATCTCGCGAAGCTTCCCGCCAAGAAGTAAGCGCTCCGCAGCGCCAGCAAAGCGCCCGGCCTGCCCCACGGCAAGCCGGGCGTTCTGCTATCTGCGTTCCGCGCCGATCGCCTCGGGCGCAAGATAGCGCGTGGCGGAGATGCCGCCATCGACGGCAATGGTCTGGCCGTTGACCATGGCGGCCTCCTCACCGGCCAGGAAGGCCACCATGTTGGCCACATCCTGCGTCGAGCATTCCCGCTGCAACGGCGTCAGTTCGTGGTTGGTGCGGCGGAAGAAATCGAGATCCCAGTAAGCATCGGTCATCTCGGTGCGGACCACGGTGGGCGCGACGTAATTGGACCGCACGCCCCTTGGCCCGTATTCCGCTGCCATGGTCTGCATCAGCCCGATCTGCCCGGCCTTGACCGTGGAATAGGCGCCGCCGCCCGGAGTGCCGTACAGCCCCCAGGTGGACCCGATGAACACGATGGAGCCGCCTTCTCCCATCTGCGCCAGCGCCTCGCGGCAGAGACGGAACGGCGCGCGCAGCGATATGCCCAGCACTTCATCGAGCATCGCGTCGGTCGTCGCATGGACCGGGCCGAAGTTGAACGATCCGGCATTGTTCACCAGCACGTCCAGCCTGCCGAAAGCTGCGATTGCTGCATTAACAATGGCCCTCGGCGCCTCATCGGCGGTGATGTCTGCGGCGTGGAAGGCAAAGTCCACCGCAGCGCCCAGTGAATCCTCCAGCGCCTGCAACTTTGCCGCATTGCGCCCGGTGCCCAGCACCCGGAAGCCGCTTTCCCCCAGCCTGCGGACGATGGCCTCGCCAATTCCGCCTGCTGCGCCGGTGACGATGGCTACCTTGCCTGTGGTCACGTCTGTCTCCCCTCAGGTCCGGCCGTGGCGCTGGTTGCCCGAGCGCTCGGCAATGTCGTTGGCGGCGATGAAGCCGAAGGTCATGGCCGGGCCGATGGTGCCGCCGGCCCCGGGATAGCAGTCGCCGAAGGGATTTCCCGCGCAGTTGCCGGCAGCATAAAGCCCCTCGATCGGCTTGCCCTTCACATCGATCACCCGCGCGCGGGCGTCGGTCCGCAGGCCGCCCTTGGTGCCAAGGTCGCCGTTGTTGATCGGCACGGCGTAGAACGGCGGCTTGTCGATCGGCCCAAGGTTGGGATTGGGCGTGACGGTGGGATCGCCAAAGAACTGGTCATAGATATTGCCGCCGCGCCCGAATTCCGGATCGACCCCGCTGCGCGCATAGGCGTTCATGTTGCTGACGGTCTTGCTGAGCGCATCGACCGGGACATGGATCTTGCGGGCGAGTTCCTCGATCGTATCGGCACGGAAGATGTAATGGTCCCACCAGTCGGCAGGCACCTTGTGCTCGGGCGTATGGGCCCAGGGCATCAGACCGCCGGCGCTGAACTTGGCACGGAACTTGGCATCGAAAACCAGCCAGCACGGGCAGTTCGCACCGGTCTTCAGGTGATCGTCCACCATGGCCTGCCCGAAGCTGTCATAGCCTGTCGCCTCGTCGACAAAGCGCACGCCATTGCGGTTGACGCAGACCGACCAGGGGCGGCCGACATCGAAGGCCGCCTGGTGGATCTCGTGGAAATTGGATGCCTTGGGCATCGGCAGCGTCATGGTGGGGATCCACCAGCCCTCGCCCACATGCTCGACATCCGCGCCCAGCTTTTCCGCCGCGATCAGCGCTTCGCCGCGGTTGCCGTCCTCGGGCGAAGAGGAATGCCGCGTCAGCCCGGGAACGGGGAAGAAGCGGTCGCGCAGTTCCTGGTTCCATTCGAACCCGCCGGCAGCCAGGACAACGCCGTGCCGCGCATGGATCGTGTAATGCCGCCCGAAGTTCGATACCTCCACCCCGCTGACAGCGCCCGAGGGATCGATGACCAGGTTTTCCAGCCGGGTTTCGGTGCGAAGCTCCACCCCGGCCCTGAACACCGCCTCATAGGTGGCGCCCATCAGCGCTGCGCCCTGTGTGAAGCGCCGGTCCCGTGCGCTCACCCTGCGCGTGCCGCGATCCATCCAGTAGCGGCGGATGATGTTCGCTGCGACCCTGCGCCAGCCCTTCTGCTGCATCATCAGGGCAAAGGTTTCAACAAGATCCATCGAATAGCGGTGAAACAGCTTGAAGCGGTTGAACTGCTCTCGCATCAGCGGATAGCGATTATCGCCAAGCCGCCGGCCGTCATAGGTCGGCACGATCAGCGAACGGTCGGACCGCGCACCGGGCTTGTCGGGAAAGTAATCCGGCCAGGGCGAAACCATCAGCTCCACCCCGCTCTCTTTCAGGTAGTGCGCCATGCGGGGGGCCTGGTCGACATAGGCAGCCAGCTTCTCCGGATTGACCGGCCCGGAAGTGACGCTGGCAAGGTAATCCATCACCTGCTCGCGGCTGTCGTCCCCCTCGCCCAGCCCGTGGTTGGGGATCCACATCACGCCGCCCGAGGTCGCGCTGGTGCCGCCGAACTTGCAGGCCTTCTCGACAATCAGCACCGAGAGTCCCTGCTCGGCAGAGCGCAGGGCGGCCATGCCTCCTGCCGCGCCGGATCCCACCACCACGACATCGAAAGTCTCGCCAACTGACACGCCATTCTCCCCGGCTTTGCGTCCAGCCTTATTCCCCGCGCCTCGCCCCGGCGAAATGACCGCCGCGGCAGGACAAATTGCTTGCGCGCGCGCCTGCCAGCAACCACGCATTGCGCGAGCCCCGTTTCGAAGCCAAAGCCGGACACCGATGAGCGAACCTGCCTATATCCCTGCCGCCAGTGTGGCGGACCTGCCCCCCGGCGCGAAGAAGGCCGTGACCCTGAACGGGCAGGAAGTGCTGCTGTGCCACAATGGCGAGCGCGTCTTTGCCGTCAGCAACATCTGCAGCCATGCCGAAGAACGGCTCGAATGCGGACGGATGCGCGGCGGCTGGATCGCCTGCCCGATCCACGGCGCGCGTTTCGATCTGGAAACGGGCGAGGCGATGAACCCGCCGGCGACGCTGCCGATCAAGACCTATCCGGTGCGGATCGCGGGCGACACGATCGAAATCGCCATCTGATCCGCCGCCGGGCGCGCTTCCCTGCCCGGGCCATACCGCAGGGGAGTCGCTTGGGCGATATTCCCCAAAGTGCTCTTTTCGCCGCGCCTGCGGCAAGGCATTAGGCACGGCGTGACTGACCAAGCATCCCCTGACACGCTGCGCAGCGAACTGCGCAGCTGGCTCGCCGCCAACAAGCCGCAAGGCTGGCGTGACATCACCGATCACAAGGCCTTTGCCGACAGCCAGAAACAATGGTTCCTGAAGCTGGTCGAGGCGGGCTATGCGATTCCGCACTGGCCCAAGGAATGGCCGGGCGGTGGGCGCAGCCTGGCCGAACAGAAGGTCATCTACGAGGAAATGGCCGCGGCCGACACGCCGCGCCTGCTGCTCTCTTTCATTTCCACCTACCACGCCTATGCCACGCTGCATGAATGCGCGAACGATGAGCAGAAGACGCGCTACCTGCCCGGCATCCTGAAGGGTGAAACCTGGTGCCAGGGCTTTTCCGAGCCCGGCGCGGGATCCGACCTTGCGGCGATCAAGTGCAAGGCCGAACGCGACTCGCGCCCGGATGGCGATGTCTATGTGGTCAACGGCCAGAAGATCTGGTCGACCATGGCGCAATATGCCGACATGTGCCTGCTGCTGGTGCGCACCTCGTCCGAAGGTGCCAAGCAAGCCGGCATTACCTACCTGCTGATGGACATGAAGAGCCCCGGCGTCACGGTCCGCCCGATCGAACAGATCCAGGGCGACGAGGAATTCGCCGAAATCTTCCTCGACAACGTCGAGGTTCCGGTTTCGCAGCGCGTCGGCGAAGAGGGTGCAGGCTGGGCCGTGGCGCAGGCCACGCTGGCGTCCGAACGCGGCCTGACCCTGCTCGAACTGTCCAACCGCATGCGCGGTGCGCTTTCGCGCGTTGCCGAACTGATCCGTGAGCATGGCCACGCCGAAGATCGCGGCATCCTGCGCGATTTCGGTGCGCTGGTGACGCAGGTCGATGCCGCTTCGGCCCTGGCCGACCGGTTCCTCGAAAACCGCATTGCCGGGATTGAGCGCGTGGGCGACGCCTCCATCGTCAAGAACGCCTACAGCCGGGCGCTGCGCGCCTATTCGCTGCTGGGCGTGCGCCTGGGCGGCATGGCCGAGCAATACCGCGCACCGATCACCTTCGGTGACCTGAACACCGGCAACTGGATGGCCGATTTCATGAACTCCTACGCCTGGACCATCGCCGGCGGCAGCGAGGAAGTGCAGCGCAACATCATCGCCGAACGCATGCTGGGAATGCCGCGCGAACCGAAGGGGTGGGTACTGTGATCGAACTTTCGGAACTGCGCGATTCCGCGGCAAAGGCCTTTCCCGCCGGATCGATCCTGCCGAACCGCGAGGAAAGCTGGCAGTTGGCCTCGGAAATGGGCTGGCTGCTGGTCGACCTGCCGGAAGACCTGGGCGGGCTGGGCCTTGGCCGTGCCGCCGGGGCCGCGATCATCCAGGAACTCGGCAAGGTGCTTTGCACCGCGCCGCTGGTTCCGGCCCTGCTGGCGCTGCGCGGCATTGCCGGCGCGCCCGATTTCGATGGCAAGGCGCAGCTCGTCGAACGCATCTGCGGCGGGGAATACGTGCCGCTGAACATGCTGCCCGGCTCTGTGCGCGCGGCCCCGGACGGTTCGCTTTCCGGCCTGGTCCCGGGCCTGTTCGAAGCCGACATGGCCAGCACCGTTCTGGTCGGCAGCGATGATGGCTATCGCCTGATCCCCCTCGATGCGGAAGGTGTGACCCTGGTCGAACGCCCCCTGTGGGACGAAAGCCGCCGGATCTTCGACCTTGTCCTTGCCGGCGTCCCCGCTTCTGCTGCCACGCTTGTCGCCGATGGCGAAGCTGCCGCTGCGCTGCACGACGAGATCGCCCGCAGCGCAATGCTCTATGTCGCGGCTGACAGCCTTGGTGGGGCAGCCGCCACCTTCGACCTGACGGTCGAATACCTGAAGATGCGCAAGCAGTTTGACCGGCCGCTGGCAATGTTCCAGGCGCTCAAGCACCGCTGCGCCGATCTCAAGATCGCACTGACCGTTGCCGAAGCGCTGTTCGAAACGCGCGCAGCCGCAGCCGATACCGCTTCGGTCGTCGAACTTGGCGCGATGAAGGGTCATGCGACCGATACCTTCCGGCTTATCGTGGAGGACGCGATCCAGCTGCACGGCGGCATCGGCCTGACGCAGGAATATCCGGTTCACCACTACATGAAGCGGGCAATGCTGAACCTGCAGCTGTGCGGCAGCCTTGACCGTTTGCAGGAAGTGACCGGCCGGGCCGCTCTCGCCGCCTACGCCTGATCGCCGGGTCCGTCGCCCTGCCCCGCGCCTGCGATCAAGGCGCGTGCGGGGCGATCCGCGTCTGTCTGCCGCATTGACAAGCCGATGCAGACACGCAGGCTTGCACGGGCAAGGAGAGCGTGGATGAAAGCGGCATATATTACCGAAGGCGAAGGCATTGATGCGATCGCGGTGAAGGCGGTGGACGTTGCTCCGCCTGCCCCCGGAGAGGCGCAGGTACGGCTGCATTGCGCCACGATCAATTTCCGCGACCTGATCGTTGCAAAGGGCCTGCTGATTCCCTCGATGGGCGGCATCACCGGCGGCGGCCCGCGCATCCCCATGTCCTGCGCCACCGGCGTCGTTACCGCAGTGGGCGAAGGCGTGAGCAGGGTGAAACCGGGCGACCGCGTCAGCCCGATCTTTGCGCAGAGCTGGCTGCACGGCCGCGAACCGTCGATGGACATGCTGGGCGGCATGGCCGATGGCGTGGCCCGGCAACTCGCCAATTTCAGCGCCGAAGGCCTAGTCCACGTGCCTGACGAGCTTGGCGATCTTGAGGCGGCCACTTTCGCCTGCGCCGGGCTGACGGCCTGGAACGCCCTATTCCTCGACCGGCCGCTGCAACCCGGCGAATGGGTGCTTTGCCACGGCACCGGCGGGGTAAGCCTGGCGGCGATGCAGTTCGCCAAGGCGCATGGGGCGCATGTCATCCTCACCTCCTCCTCCGATGCCAAGCTGCGGCGTGGCAAGGCGCTGGGCGCGGACGTGGTGCTCAACTACCGCAGCGATCCGGACTGGGCGGCCAAGGCCCGCGCCGCCTCGGGCGGGGTACATATCGTTGTCGACGTGGCCGGGGCCAAGCAGCTTGACGCCAACCTCCAGACGCTTGCCCCGGATGGCATGATCGCGGCCATCGGCATGCTGGAAAGCGAGTTTTCCTGGGCGCGCATCGGCAGCACCCAGGCGCGGATCGTGCCGATCAACGTCGGCAACCGCGATGAGCACGAAGCCATGATCGCCTTCTGCGTGAAGCATGGCGTGCGGCCGGTGGTCGATGTCGTCTACGATCTCGATCGGATCCGCGATGCCTTCCGCCACGCCGAGAGCGGACGGTTTTTCGGAAAGGTTGGCATCAACCTGCTTTGACGCCTATCTGGAAACAATGGCGGAGCGGCAGACCTTTATCATCCATACCTTCACCATGGCATCGGACCTCAACGAGGACCGGATCCGGCTGCACGCAGTTGATCCGGCTGGCCAGTTCCAGGCAATTTTCCTGACGCGCCGCCTGGCGGATCGCTTCGTTCCGGTTCTGGCGGAGCGCGCGGAAAAGGCGGTGTCGGGGCCGATCCCTGGCGACCTGGTCCTGTCCATCGAGCAGGAGCGGCTGCGCATGGAGCGTGACAGCAACCCGCAACCGCCTGTGGAAGCCGTGCCCGATGCCCTGCCCTGGCTGTGCACGACCATCCACATGAGCGACAATCCGCAAGGCGGCGTGCAGATCGATTTCACCGACGAGCGATCAATCGACGCCTATCTCGGCCTTGACGAGCAATCGCTGCGCGCCATGCTCGACGTGTTCCTGATTACTTACCGCAACCTGGGCTGGAGCGAAGACGCCTTCCCCGACTGGGTCCGCTCGCGCGGAGAGGCCCAGCCGGTGCAGCGCGGCGCGCTCAACTGATCACAGCGAGTTGTCGACGCCCGCCGCGTGCTTGGCGGCAATGTAGCCGAAGGTCATCGACGGGCCGACGCTCGCCCCGGCACCCGGATAGACGCCGCCCATGATCGATGCCGTGGAAACGCCGCAGGCATAGAGGCCGGGGATCGGCTCGCCATCGGCCTTCAGCACACGCGCCTTGGCATCGATGATGGCACCGCCATAGGTCGAAACATCGCTCGGGATGATGTTGATGGCGAAGAACGGTCCCTTGTCGATGCGGCCCAGCGACGGGTTGGGCTGGTTGAACGGATCGCCCAGCCACTTGTCGTATTCGCGCCCGCCGCGGCCGAAATCCTCGTCCACGCCCTTGTCGACAAAGCCGTTCCAGCGCTCGATCGTGGCCTTCAGCACCGCCGGGTCGACCGAGATCTGCGCTGCCAGTTCCTCGATCGTGTTGCCCACCTTGAGGTAGCCGGCATCGACCAGCGCCTTGCGCTGCTCCGCGGTCTTCTGCCACTTGCCGTGCAGCTTGTAGTTCTCAAGGTAATTCTGGTCGAACACCGCCCAGCTGGGCACGGCGGGAACGGTGCGGTTGCGTTCGATCATGCGCTGGCAATACAGTTCGTAGGAGCCGCCTTCGTTCAGGTAGCGCACGCCGCTGTGGTCAACCAGGATCGCGCCCGGCTTGCCGGTGATGCCCTGCCCGCCGGGCTTGACGAAGTCCTTCTCGAAGCCCGGCGTCAGCGACGACTGGTAGCCGACCATCTGGTCCATCTGCGCCATGACGCCGCCAAGTTCCTCGATCTTGCCGAACAGGTCGCCGGTATCGCCCATCGGCACGTTCGACCATTCGGCCTTGGTGCCGGGCATGTACTTGTCGCGCATCGCCTGGTTCTGGGCAAAGCCGCCCGCGTTCACCAGCACGCCGAGGTTGGCGCCGATGCGGCGCGTCTTGCCATCGATCTCGGCAACGACGCCGACAACCTTGCCGCCCTCGACGATGAAGTCCTTCACCGGAGAGTTAACCCGGATGTCCACGCCGGTGGCAAGGGCTGCCTTGAGCATCCGCCCCTGCAGGGCCGCGCCGGAGCTGGTGTAGTTCCGGCCCGTGATCTTGGCCATGACCACGCGCACCGCAATCTTGGCGAACAGCCACTTGTAGGCCCAGCTCTTGTGCGCGTAGTTCAGCACCTTCATGCCGTCCTCCAGCTTCGCCGGGAAAGGCGCGCAGCCGGGGGCGAGCTTGTCCTTCCATTCGCCCAGCTCGTTGGTGTTGAAGTACTTGGCGGTGACGCAGCGGGTGGTCTTGCAGCCGCCCGGCAGGTCGTCATAGTAATCCGGCCAGAAATCGGTCGCCCGTTCCATCGTCACGCCCTGGCCGACGATGAAATCCAGCATCTTGGGAGATTCGTTGACATAGGCCACGCGCTTTTCGTGGCTGGTGCCGGGCGCATCAGTACCTTCGTTGGTGACTGCATCGAGATAGGTGATCGCCTTCTGCGGGCTTTCGTCCGCATCGGTCATGAAGCGGTTGTTGGGAATCCACATGACGCCACCCGACTTGGCCGTGGTGCCGCCGACAACCGGCATCTTTTCAAGGATCACGGCGGTCTTGCCTGCCTTGCGCATGACCATGGCCGAACTCATCGAACCGGCACCGCTGCCGACAACCACCCAGTCGAAAGTTTCGTCGAAACCGGACATTGCAATTCCTCTCCTTGAATGGCGCGCAATTGAGCCCGGAAGCCAGCCGCGATCAAGGGTGGATCGCCACCATATCGCAGGGGCGCGCACCGAGGCGGATTGCGACCACCGTATCGGCTGCTAGACAAGCGGCATGAGCAACCTTCCCACTTTCAGCACCGTCCAACTCGTCCGCAAGGGGCGCCGCCTCGACGTGGCGCTCAACCGCCCCGACGCGATGAACGCGGTCAATCTCGAGCTGCATGACGAACTGGCAGAGGCACTGCAGTTCGCCCGCGTTGACAAGGGTTCGGACCTTGTCGTGCTGACGGGCGCAGGCCGCGCCTTTTCCGCCGGCGGCGATCTCGACCACATCCTGCGCAACGCCCAGACGCCCAGCCTGTTTGATCACGAGGCGGAAGTTGCCAAGCGCATCGTCTATACCCTGCTCGACATCGAAAAGCCGGTGATCTGCCGCCTCAATGGCCACGCCGTGGGCCTGGGCGCGACGCTGGCGCTGTTTGCCGACGTCATCTTCGCCTCGGAAAAGGCCAAGATCGGCGATCCGCACGTCCACCTCGGCCTGGTGGCGGGTGATGGCGGCGCGGTGATCTGGGCAGCGCGGATCGGGCTTGGCCGGGCCAAGGAATACCTGCTGTCGGGCGATCTGCTCACGGCGCAGAAGGCGGCAGAGATCGGCCTGGTCAACCATTGCCTGCCGGCCGAAGAGCTGGACGGTGCGGTCGATGCGTTCTGCGACAAGCTGCTTGCCGGTGCGCAATATGCCATCCGCGCCACCAAGGTGCTGACCAACATGGAACTGAAGCGCGTCGCCCATTCCGTTATGGAAGCAGGCATTGCCATGGAATCGGTCAGCGTGCGCAGCGCCGATCACCTGGAAGGGGTGATGGCCCTGCGCGAAAAGCGGGCTCCGAAGTTCGGGGGCTGATCGCCCCCGCCCCTCTTCAGCCTTCGACGCGTTCGCCGAATTCCTCGAAAATCACGGTGTAGGAACTGGGATTGTCCGCCGCGTCGCTGGGCGTGCGGGGGCTGGCAGCGAAGGCACCCAGCGTGGCGCGCAGGTCATCGGTTTCGATATCGTAGACGGCCAGGTACTTCTTGCCGAGGCCCGAGGGATCCTGCAGCGGCACGGCCATGCGATAACGCTGCGCGCCGACAACGCCCGGTGTGGCGCAGACCTCGGGCAAGTGGACGTTCTGGTACCACTCGTTGAATTCGTCTTCGCGCCCTTCGACGGGGTTGGTCAGGGCGATCATCTTGTAGCGGGGCATGGTTGGTCCTCTCTCCGGGTTTGCCGGCGAGATTAACCGGCATCCCCCGATCGGCAAGGCGGCGCGGCAAGGCCCAGGCTTGTTCCCGCCGACGCGATGCTTGCTCCGGCGGTGTCCGGTCAGTCTGCGGGGAAGCCTTCAGCCTGTCCCTGCCCCGGATCGTTATCGGCATGGCCGCGAAACTCGCGCGGGTTCATGTTGAAAACCCGCTTGAACATGCGGCTGAAATGCGCCGGGCTCTTGAAGCCGACGCCATAGGCGATCTCGCTGATCGAAATGTCGCGCGGGTCGGTGGATGACAGCCACGACTTCGCCTTCTCCAGCCGCTGCTCCCACACCAGCTCGGAAAAGCTCGTGCCCTTCAACCGCAGCAGGAACGAAAGATAGCGCGGCGAAATGCCGCAACCGCGCGCCACCATCGCGGTGGAAAGCTGGGGGTCCGACAGGTGCACCTCGATAAAGCGCAGGACCTCGTCCAGCCGCCGGTCGGCGATGGTCTGGCGCGTGGCAAGCCCTTCGCTGTCCGCCTTCACCGCATTGCCGATGATGTGCAGCGCGCAATCGACCAGCGCGCGGGCGCTTTCGGCGGCGAGATTGCCGTCATCGTCGAACACGTCGGTGAACAGGTTTTCGGCAATGGCCAGTTCCGGCCGCTCCACGTGCATGAACAGTCCGGTATCGAAGTCGCGGGCGATGTGGGCGCGCAGGATGTGCGTGGGGACGGTAACGTGCAGCGTCTCGTTGACGCCTTCCTCGTCGGTGTTGCACTCGATCAGGAAGGGCGACATCGAACGGGTGATGGCAAAATCGCCGGGATGGGCCACCTTGTTGCCGCACTGGTTGGACAGGCCCAGGCTGCCCCGCTTGACGAACCACAGCACCGAAAGATCGGTTGCGTCCTCGCGGATGTGCTGTCGGGTGCGGCGGAAATAGCTCTTCGGGCTGGAGCTAAGGCGGATGATGGAAATAGGCCCGACCGACTTGCGCTCCGCCTTGACCTCGACCGATGGGCCTTCGTCCAGCCAGTAATCGCCCAGATAGTATTCCTGCGACCGTTCGCCGCGAAACAGCTTCTGGCAATCGCTGACGTTGCGCCGGTCTATCGAAAACAGGGTTTCTGCCACGCGTCCTCTCCCAAAGGCTTGCTGCGTCCTAGCCCTTGCGGCCCTTCATCGAGAGGCGCCATTCGGGCGGGTAATTGAGATCGTGATTCTTCACGACCTTGCCGATGCCCTCCTGGAAGGTGGAATCCTTGCCCAGGTTCACGTCATCGCCGCCATCGTCCTTCATCAGCGGCAACATGGCTTCGAGCCAGCCGGTAAGCAGGCTGCCGAAATATTCGCCGCGATACTGCTTGTAGGCCTCGATGAAGGTCTTCTGCGCCACCACCACGTCTGTCGGCCGGGTGATCGAGCAGGCATGGGCGTATTTCGCCGTCTCTGCCTCAAGCCGGTCACGCGGAACGACCGAGTTGACGAAGCCGCCGCGCAGCATCTCGTCTGCGGTGAACGGACGCCCGGTGAACAGCATCTCGGAAAAGCGGCGCAGGCCCACCGTTTCCAGCCATTGCCACATGCGCGGGCCCCAACCGGCGTAGCGGAACGATGGATGGCCGAACAGGGCATCGTCGGCAGAAACGATCAGGTCGCAATCGGCGCACTGGTAGAAGTGCCAGCCATAGCAATAGCCCTTGGCCTCGATGATCGAGATCTTCTTGAACTCCTGCAAGGGCCGGTTGCCCGAGCGCGCCTTGGCATAATAGTCCGTCAGGCCGTGCAGGTAGCGGAACGAACCTGCCGGGGGATACTTCACTTCCGGATCGTCGATCTCAAGGTCTACCAGGAAGCCGTCGCCGGGCTGCGGATTGAGGTAAAGGTCGCCATGCTCGTCAAGGTCGCCGCCGGAACCGAAGTGATCGCCCATGCCGCGGATCACCAGCACCTTCACGTCATCGTCGATATTGGCCTTGTGCACCAGCTCGCCAAAGCGGGCGCGCATGCCGATGGTGGCGGTGTTGTGCTTGTCTACCCGGTCCAGCGTGATCGTGGCGATCTTCGTCGCCTTGTCCTTTTCGTAGCGGACGTGCTGTTCGGCAGCGGCCTTGTGCGCGGCGATGGTCTTGAGCTCGTACATCTGCGGCAGGCTCCCTCTCTCTGACGCGAAGGTGTGCCACAGCGGCGGGTCGATCCACCTGCAATGCGCGCAAGCTGGTCGATAGCAGGCGCGATAGTGGTTGGAATCGGTCCGCAACCTGATAGCCTGCCCGCTTCGGGAGATAGGCCCCGCAACCATGGCAAGCGAACCCTTCTTCAGCCTTGACGGACCGCTCGACGTGTCCCCCGCCAGCGGCCAGGTGCGCGCGGCGAACTTCGCCGGCTTCGCGCAGCTTGCGCGCACCATGGGCCGCGATGCGCGCGGGATCGTGGAGCGGCACGGGATGGAGGCGCGCGTGCTTTCCGATCCGGAAAGCCACATCGCAGCCCAGCAGCTGGCCGACGTGTTCGAATATTGCAGCGCCGCCTTCGACGACAGCCTGTTCGGCCTGCACTTTGCGCAGAACCAGGATCCGGACGTCTTCGGCTGCATCACCGCCCTTGCCCGCGCCGCGCCCGACGTTCGCACCGCGCTGGGCGCATTTGTCGAGTACATGCCGGTGGTCCATTCGCCCGACAGCGAGGTGCTGCTGATCGAAGGGGCGGAAACCGCGGAGTTCTGCTGGCAGGTCAACACCGATCTCGGCGTCAATGACCAGGCGCATTACCAGGCGGCGATGCTCAACGTGAAGCTGCTGCAAATGCTGGGCGGGCCGCAGTTCCGCCCGACATGGATCAGCCTTTCGGCAGAGCCGCGCGCCGCCGACATTCCCGAGATGGAGCGCCTGCTGGGCTGCCGCGTCCACCCGCGCAGTCGCCGCAATTCGGTGGCCTTCCCGATCCATACGCTCGACCAGCCCGTGCCCACCGCGAACCGCCTGCTATATCGCCTGCTCGGCGGATACCTTGAGCGGGTGCGCGATACGCAGAAGGTGGGTCTGGCGGAAAAGGCCGCAAGCTACATTCGCGGAGCCCTGCCGATGGGCAATTGCTCGATCGAGCGCTGCGCCGCCAAGCTGGGCCTTTCGGTGCGGACCCTGCAAGGCAGGCTGGCCGAACAGGGCCTGCGGTTCTCCGAAATGGTCGAGCACCAGCGTGAGGCCATGGCGCGCGACCTGCTGAAGGCCAGCAACCTTTCGCTCGACGAAATCGCCGAGCGGCTCGGCTATGGCGAACAGACCAGCTTCGGCCGGGCTTTCAAGCGGTGGACCGGGATGACGCCGCAGGCCTTCAGGCAGGCCGCCTAGGCCATTTCCAGCACGACGCGCCCTGCTGCCTTGCCCGAAAAGGCCAGTTCCATCGCCGCGACATAGTCCTCCAGCGGGAAGCGCGCGGCAATGGCGGGGTGGAAGTGCCCCTCGCCTGCCAGTTCCATCACCTTCACCCGGTTGGCGGCAGCCTCTTCAGGCCGCGCCAGCGCATGGCCGCGCATTTGCACGCCGACCAGGCTGGCGCATTTGAGCAGCGGCAGGTTCGTCTTCAGCGCCGTGAGGCCACCCGTGAAGCCAATAACCAGGTGCCGCCCACCATAGCCGAGGGTGCGGAAGGCAAGATCGGTCGCATCGCCGCCAACGGGGTCGAAAACGATGTCGATGTCCTTGCCGCCATTGGCCGCCTTTACCTGTTCGCGCCAATCCTCGGCACCGGTCTGCACCACGGCGTCCGCGCCGCCCGCCCGCGCGGCCGCCTGCTTTTCCGGGCTGGATGCAGAGGCGATGACGTGCAGGCCAAGGTACTTGCCCACTTCCACGGCGGCAAAGCCGGTTCCCCCGGCAGCGCCGAGCACCAGCAGGCTCTCCCCCGGCCTGGCCGCCGCCCGGTCAACCAGCGCGTGCCACGCGGTCTGGTAATTCACCGGGAACACGGCTGCTTCGGCAAAATCCATGCCTTCGGGCACCTTGCTGACATTGGCGGCATTGAACAGGCCAGCCTCTGCAAAAGTGTTGCCAAGGCTCGATCCGAAGACCCGGTCACCAACGGCCAGGGCGCTGACGCCCGCTCCCACCGCCTCCACCACGCCTGCGTATTCGCTGCCGGGAACGTAGGGCAGCGGCGGCTTGAACTGGTATTCCCCGCGCGCGGTCAGCACGTCGACAAACGAGACCCCCGCCGCCTTGATTGCCACCCGCACCTGTCCTTCGCCCGGCGCGCCGGGATCGTGTTCGGCAAGGCGATAGCTTTCGGGCGGCCCGAACTGGTCGGCGGTGACCGCGCGGGGCATCAGTGCTGGCCCCCGTCGCAGCGGACCAGCGCCGCCGTGACATTGACCGAGGACGGGCTGGCAAGGAACAGGGCGGCCGTGATGATATCCGAAGGATCGGCCGCCACGCCGCGCGGCGTCGGGATCGGCCCCTCGCCCTTGTCGGGCCAGGCCTGGACGATATCGGTCTTGAACGCGCCGGGCGAGAGCGTGTTCACCCGAACGTGCGGGGCATATTCGTGCGCAAGGCTGACCGACATCGCGTTCAGCGCCGCCTTCGACGAGCCATAAGGCACGACCTGCGGCAGCGGCATCAGCGAACCGGAGGATGTGACGTTGATGATGCAGCCGCCGCCAGCGTCATACATGCGCTTGCCCACCTGGGACGCCAGTCGGAACGGCCCCTTGAAGTTGAGGTTCACGACCGAATCGAACATCGCCTCGGTCACCTCGTGGCTGGGCGAGCGCGGGCTCATGCCGGCGTTATTCACAAGGATATCCACACGCCCGAAAGCGGCATAGGCTTCCTCGATCAGCCGGTCGCATTCGGGCCACTTGCCGACATGGGCCGAGATGGCGAGAGCCCTGACGCCAAGCGCGCGGCACTCTTCGGCCACGGCTTCGCAGTTTTCCAGCTTGCGGCTGGCGATGATGACATCGGCACCCCGCTCAGCGAAGGCCTTGACCATCTGGTAGCCCAGCCCGCGCGAACCGCCGGTGACGAGCGCGACCTTGCCGGTGAAATCAAATAACGGGTCCATCATTCTGCGCTTTCATAATCGGGATAACGGGCAATCGCCGCGGCTCTGCGGGTGGGGATATGTTCGGAGGGGAACAGGCCTTCAGCAGGCTTCGCCTTCTTCAGGTGCGAACGAGCGATCTGGCTGCGATGCACGTCGGTCGGGCCATCAGCAAAGGCCAGCGCCATGTGCCCGGCGTACCAGCTGGAGAGCGGCAGTTCGAGGCTGATGCCCAGCGATCCGTGCAGCTCGAGCGCGCGGCCGACAATGTCGTGATAGACTTGCGCCATCGCCACCTTGCACATGCCGATATGATTGCGGGCCGCGCCGTGCGGCATCCGCCCGGCCTCGATCTCGTCGATGATCCACGCGGTTTTCAGCACCATCAGGCGAAACTGTTCGAGCTGGATGATCGAATCGGCGATCTTGCCCTGAACGAACTGGTGATCGCCCAGCATCCGGCCCTTGGTGCGGCGCGAGACGGCGCGTTCGAGCATCATGTCGATCGCCCGCTGGCAAATGCCGACGGTGCGCATGGCGTGGTGGATGCGCCCGCCGCCAAGCCGCGCCTGCGCCACCTTGAAGCCCTCGCCCGGATTGCCGAGCATGTAGTCCAGCGGCACGCGGCACTGGTCGTAGCGGACATAGCAGGACTGGCCATCATCGATAGATTCGCCCGTGCCGGCGATGCCGGTATTGCGGATCACTTCGAAGCCGGGGGTCTCGGTCGGCACGATGAACATGCTCATCCGCTCGGTCAGCCTGGCTTCCGGATCGGTGACCGCGATGACAAGGCAGAACTTGGCGTAGCGGGCGTTGGAGGAGAACCACTTCTCGCCCTCGATCACCCATTCGTCGCCATCGCGCGTCGCCTTGCAGGTGAATTCGCCCGGGTCCGCCCCGCCCTGCGGCTCGGTCATCGAGAAGCACGAGACGATCTCGCCCGCCATCAGCGGATCGAGGTACTTGCGCTTCTGCTCCTCGGTGCCGAACAGGGCGAGGATTTCGGCATTGCCGGTGTCAGGCGCAGCGGTGCCGAAGATCGTCGGGGCCCACTGCGAACGGCCAAGGATCTCGTTCATCAGCGCCAGCTTGACCTGGCCATAGCCCGGCCCGCCAAGGTTCGGCCCAAGGTGGCAGGCCCACAGGCCCTGCGCCTTGACCTGATCCTGCAACGGCTTCAGGTGCCGGCGCGAAGGCTTGTGCGTGGTGTCGTAGGTAAAGGTCGGCCCCGGCCACAGCAGGTCCATGGTCTGGCATTCGTCCTCGACGAACTTGCGCATCCAGTCGAGCTTGGCCTGGAATTCGGGTTCTACGGAAAAGTCGATCATTTGATCCTCCGGATCTGGGCCGCCGTCTCACGGAAGCAGTTTTCGGAAATGCGGGCGAAAAAGCGGCCAACGTCCTTGGGCAGGTGACCGGCCTCGGCGGCGGCGACCTTGTATTCGAGCAGGCAGCCCGACTTGAACTTGGCGAGCACCGAGATGTACTCGAAATCGCTGTAATCGCGGCCCGTGCCGGCGCAGTAATAGCGCGCAAGCTCCTGCTTGGTCGGGAACAGGTTCGGGTCCTGCAAGGCGGTGGGGAACTCCTTGCCCGGATCGTCCTCGTCGCGCATGCCGCCGGTGAACCAGCCGATGTCGATCATCGGGTCGCCGATGGTCGAAAGCTCCCAGTCGATCATCGCGGCAAGCCTGGGCGGCGGGCCGTGGCGGAACATCATGTTGGGCGTGCCGACATCGCCGTGAATGATGCCGGTGGATTCCTTCGCCGGAACATTGGCGCGCAGCCATTCCTCGGTCTCGGCAAAGCCTTCGAAATGCCGGGCTTCATAGCCGGCATACTTCTCGGGATAGCTCTTGAGCTGGCCGACCCAGCGATCGACCTGCCGCTCGAGGAACTTGCCCGGCTTGCCATAGTCGCCAAGGCCGATCGCCTCGTGATCGACATTGGCCAGCGCGATCAGCCCGTCGACGATGGCGAAGGGAATGCCGTAGATATAAGGCATCCGGTCAAACGGCGGCTCGTTGTGGATCTTCTCGTTCCGCAGGTTCGGCGCCCAGCCGTTGACCTTTTCCATCACATAGAAGCGGCCGCCGACAATGTCGGGATCATCGCAAACGCCGTAGCAGTGGGGGTGCGGCACGTCGGTCTGGTTCAGCGCGGTCAGGATGCGTGCTTCGCGCAGCACGCCCTTTTCAGAACCCGGCGGCGGCACGGCGGGCGGCCGCCGCATCACCATGTCCTGCTCGCCCCGGTTAAGCGTCAGGACCACGTTGGACGTGCCACCCGACAGGATGTTCGTCTGCAGCGGTCCCTTGCCCAGTTCGGGCACGTGGGCATCGAGCCATTCGGTCAGCGGACCGATGGGCGCAAGTTCGTCCAGGTTATGCTCGATGCCCGCCATGGGTTACTTCGCCTCCATCATTGATTTCGCCATGGCCAGGATCGTATCGAGATCGCCCTGCGCCGAAGGAATGGCCCTGCGGAACGTCGCGTAGCCGTGGATGACGCCTTGCGCCTCGTAGTAGTTGACCGGCACCCCGGCCTGGAGAAGCTTGGCGGCAAAGGCACGCCCGCCATCGCGCAGCGGATCGAGCGAAGCGGTTGCCAGCACGGTGGGCGGCAGGCCGCGCAGGTCATTCAACAGGGCGGAATGGCGCGGGCTCTTGAGCTTGGCGCCATAGGCCTTGCCGTAATAGTCCATGTCGGCCTTGGGCAGGCCGTAATTGCCGGTCGAGAACTGCGTCATCGACGGATAGGGCCGCGATGCATCGGTCATCGGGTAAAGCGGGATCATCATGCGCACCGGCACGGCGGCCGGCTTGTCGCGCAGGGCAATCGCGGTGAGCAGGGTAAGCGTTCCGCCGGCGCTGTCGCCGGAAAGGATCAGGCTGTCCGCCTGCCGGCCCAGCTGCGCACCATTGGCGGCGATCCAGCGCGCCGCAGCCTCTGCATCATCGGGAGCGGCAGGCCACTTGTGCTCGGGCGCAAGGCGATATTCCACCGAGACAACAGGCACATCCAGCTTGCGCGCCATTTCCGCAGCCAGCGCGGCATGGGTACCGACGCTGCCGACGACGAAGCCGCCGCCGTGGTAGAACACCAGCACGGGGCCCGGGCCGCGATCGGCGCGCGCATCGAACAGGCGCAGGCTCATCGGACCGGCCGGTCCCTGCATGGTCAGCATGCGATCAACCGCAATCGTGCCGATCGGCGCATCGAGCGTGCCCATCATCTGGGCCATGACCTGCGCCGGGATCTTGCGGACCTGGGCGATGAAGGCATCGTTCATCTGTGGCCGCGGGTTCTTGGCCATGGTATCGAGATAGGCCTGCACATCGGGGCGCACATAGGGGGCCGAGGCGCTGGCCGTGGCAGCGGGCTTGGCCAGCACCGGCACAGCGGTGGCAGAGGCCAGGCCCAAGGCCAGGGCGGCAAAAATCGGCTTGCGCAGGATGGAGCGTTTCATCGGCGGTTCCTCTCGTCGGTCAGTCGCTATCGCCGGCGGTCACGGCCCCTTGCCGCAACTGCGCCTCGATCTGCCGACGGAAGGCTCGCAAGCCGCGCGTCAATTCGCAAGCGCCTGCAAGATCTATATCCTGCGAGAGCGCTTGAGCGATGGCATCGGCGCTTCTGTCTGCCTGCCGTTTCATGGCCACGCCGGCCTCGGTCGGCACCAGCAGCGGCGCGCGCTTGTGATCGGGGTTGGGCCGCGTCTCGATCAGTCCGGCATCGACGAGCGCATTGGCGGCGCGCTGCACGATCTGCCGCGCCACGCCCAGCGACCGGCCGATCTGCGAAACCGTCGGCGGTCGGTCCGCCTCTACCACTGCGTTGAGCGCGAGCATTTCGGAATCGCCCAGATCGACGGTTCGCCGCGCCTCGGCAAATACGCTTTTCAGCCGGCCGGCGAGCCGATGGACTTCGTCCACCAGCGCGATCAGCTCCGGCCGCGAATCGAATTTGCCGTCATTCATGTAACGATCGTGTCATTTTGACATGATCGTGTCAAATGGAGGTGTCAGGCCCTCAGCTTGGACAGGAAGGCAAAGCCCTTGGCCGCTGCCTCCATGCGCGGGATCGCGAAGGGCGGTTCCTGCTCCACATAGAAGTGCTCCACCCCGGCAGCACGGGCTGCGGGTAGCACGCGTGCCCAGTCCATCTTGCCCGAGCCGACCTCGGTGGGTTCCATCGACAGGTGGAAGTTGGTCTTGGTGCTGGCCTTCACATCCTTGACGTGCATCCAGCGGCAGCGGCCCGCATGCTTGCGGAAGAAAGCCACCGGATCGAGTCCGGCAGCGACGATCCAGCCAACATCCACTTCGAAGTGGACCAGCCCGGGGTCGGTTTCCGCGGCAAGGATGTCCCAGCCGGTCGTGCCCTCAACCGGGGCGAATTCGATGTTGTGGTTGTGATAGCCGACAAGGATGCCGAACGGCCGCAGCGCAGCCGCGCGTTCGTTGAGCACTGCCGCCGCCTTTTGCCAGTGCGCCTTGCCGGCCGCCGCGAAGGACCGGCCGATGGCAGCCTGCATCGTTTCACCCTGCTGCGGGCGGAAATTGGGCGGGAAAGGTGCAATCGGCGCCACGCCCTGGAAAATGCCGAGCGCACCGAGATCATCGGCAATGCGCTGCGGCTCGCTCAGCATGGAAAAACCGCTGCCCCCGGGCATGCCCTGCAAAGGCAGGTGAATCGCGCTGAAGCGGAGCCCGGCGCGGTCTGCAGCGGCCTTGAGTTCCGCGGGCTTCCTGCCAAGCAGGCTGGGCAGTTCAAGATCGCGGTAACCGATGGAGGCCAGCTTGGCGAGCACACCATCAAGGTCCTTCGCCGGCTCATCGCCCAGGGTGTAGATCTGCAGGCCGATCGGCTTGCCGATGCGATCGAAGAAGCTCCGCTTTCCTGCGGCGAGCGCACTACCGCCGAGCATCAGGGCTGCTGCACCCGACGCGAATCCACCAAGAAGGGCGCGGCGGCCCACTGCATTCGGCTGACCTTCAAGTTGCACGTTGCCCTCCCGACCTGTAATTGGTCAGGACAATTGCCGAACAGCAGAGGCCAGCGCAAGCGCTAGTTCGCTACATCACCACTTCGATCAGCGCCGGGCCGCTTTCAGCGCAGGACCGGACCATGGCGGCGTGGAAATCCTCTGCCGTGTCAACTTTCACGCCCGGCACCCCCATACCGCGCGCCAGCGAGACGAAATCCAGCGTCGGCCGGTCGATCTCCATCATCTCGGCCGCGCGCGGACCGGGCGTGCCGAAACCCATGTTGGCATATTCCGCTTCGAGGATCTTGTACTTGCGATTGGCGAAGACAACCGTCGTTACGTCCAGCCCTTCGCGGGCATGGGTCCACAGCGATTGCAGCGTGTACATCATCGAACCATCGCCTTCGAGGCAGAACACCCGCCGCCCCGGGGAGGCCATGGCGGCGCCGGTGGCAACCGGGGTACCAAAGCCGATCGAGCCGCCCATGTTCTGCAAGGTATCGTGCGGCAGGGCGCCACAGGTCAGCGCCATGCTGGTGCGCCCGCTGGTGAGCGATTCATCCACCAGGATGCAGTGCTCGGGCATTGCCGCTGCCAGGGCGTGGGCAATGGACGTGGGGTCTATCGCGCCCTGCGGCACCGGGGTCTCGATGCGTTCCTGCCAGGGCACCGCGGCCTGGCGCGCGCCCAGCGCATCGGCCAGCATTTCCAGCGCCATTGTGCCGTCCTCGCCCGGCAGCGCGAGCGAATGGAGCTGCGCCTCGGGGTGCTTCAACTGGCTTGGCAGGCCGGGATAGGCGAAGAAGGCAATCGGCTCGCCCGTTTCCACCGTCACGATGTGGCGAAACGGCTGGAGGTATTCCAGCGCAGCGGCAACGAAATAGGGAATACGCTCAAGCGTCACCCGCCCCGCCCCGCGTTCGATGCGGTTGGTGAAGAACTGGGTGGCGATGCGGCATCCGGTGGCGCTGGCGATCCGGCCGGCCAGCTCGGGTCCGCGACCCCGGCAGGCCCTGTCGGCAAGCACCAGCAGGACCGGACCGTCAGCCTTGCGGATCATCCGGGCGACATGATCCACCCGCTCTGCCGGCGGTGCCGCGCGCTCCGGCTGGCGACGCGGGAACTGCGGCACCTGTCCGGCATCGCCCCAGGATGCATCGCCCGGCAGCACCAGCGTGGCGATCTCTCCCGCGCGCGCCGCCTCGATCGCCTGCAGCGCGTCGTGCGCCAGGGTGTGGGCACCGTCCGTGGTTCGCAACCAGTGGCTGAGCGGACGCGCCAGCCCTTCCAGATCGGAGGTGAGCGGCGCGTCGTATTTCAGGTGGGAGGTCACGTGATCGCCGATCACGTTGACCATGCCCGAGCCGGCGCGGCGGGCGTTGTGGATATTGGCAAGGCCGTTGGCGAGGCCCGGGCCAAGGTGCAGCAAGGTTGCCGCCGGGCTTTCCTTCATGCGGAAATAGCCGTCCGCCGCCCCGGTTGCGACACCTTCGAACAGGCACAGCACGCTCTTCATCGCCGGATTGTCGAGCGCCGAAAGGAAGTGCATTTCCGAGGTGCCCGGATTGGCGAAGCAGGTATCGACCCCCTGGCCAAGCAGCGTGGAGACAAGGGCTTCTGCGCCGTTCATCGGAAAATCCGTTTCAATTGGAACCATTGCCGGTCTTAGCGGGGGTTCGCCCATTCCATCAAGCGGGTCTGCGGCGCTGTTCGTCGATCAGGCAGCGTTCACGCAGAAAATGTATCGGTCAGTTACAAAAAACTGATTGTTTCAAACCGCCCATCCGGGCCATCAGGCTGCCGAACGAATTAGGAGGGTTTCATGACCTACAGGAAGATCATCGCCGTGGCTGCGGCCACCATCGCCCTCGGTGGCGCGGCTTCGGTCGTTGCCGCTCCCAAGGATACGATTGCCGCGCGGCAGGCCAACTTCAAGCTGATCGGCAAGTCGTTCAAGGGCATCAACGATGAAGTCCGCAAGCCGGCCGGAGATATCAATGCGGTTCGCGGTCATGCCAATGCCCTGGCGCAGGCAGCCTCGAAGGTAGGTGGCCACTTCCCCAGGGGCACCGGGCCCGAAGCCGGCGTGAAGACCTCTGCCCTGCCCGCAATCTGGCAGAAGCAGGCCGATTTCAAGGGCTGGACCGCCAAGCTGGTCGATGCCTCGAACAAGATGAACGCAGCCGCCAGGTCCGGCAACATGGCGCAGGTGAAGGCCGCCATCCCCGGCGTAGGCTCCACCTGCAAAGGCTGCCATGACAGCTTCAAGGCCAAGGACTGATGGAAACCGCGCTGCGCAAGACCCGGCTATGGGACCTGCCGATCCGGCTGGTCCACTGGTCGTTCGTCGCCCTGTTGCCGCTGATGTGGTGGACGGGCGAGGAGCATGATGTCGATCTGCACAAGACGCTGGGCTATGTCTTCCTGGCGCTGGTGCTCTTCCGCATCCTGTGGGGCTTCGTGGGCTCTTCCAACGCGCGGTTTTCGCAGTTCGTGAAGGGGCCGGGCGCGGTCGCGTCCTACCTTCGCAAGTCCTTCGGTGGTGGCGAGGTCGAGCCCCATGCCGGCCACAATCCCGCCGGCGGGTGGAGCGTGGTGCTGCTGCTGCTGCTGCTTGCCGCCCAGGTGGGCATCGGCCTGTTCGCGCAGGATACGGACGGCATCGAATCCGGCCCGCTCGCCTATCTTGTCAGCTACGAGACGGCAGACGCCATGCGCGAACGCCACGAACTGGTGTTCAACCTGATCGTCGCCTTCGTCGTGATTCACGTGGCTGCGGTACTCTGGTACGGGCTGGTCAAGAAGGACCGGCTTGTCCCGCCGATGATCACCGGATCGCGCGACCTGCCGGAATCGGTCGATGCCCCGGTGCTCGCGCCCTTGTGGAAGGCGCTGATCGTCCTTGCCATTGCCGCCGCCTTCTCGTGGTGGATATCCAAGGGCGCGCCGACCAGCTGGGAAGCGCTTACCGCCCCGCCCCCGGCGGACATGTCGGAATACATGTAACCGCAAAATCCGGCTGTCTGGCGCGCTGGCACACTTGCCAATGCGCGCCGTTCAGCTAGTGGACAGGCCAATTGCGCAATTGGTTCACAAAACGAATTGTCCTGGAGTCGATGTCCCCCATGCGTATCCGTCTTGCTGCTGTCTCGCTCGCCCTTCTCGCTGGCGCCACCGCCGTTCCGCTGGCCGCACAGTCGGCAGATCCTGGCGAGACGGTGTTCAACATGCGCTGCAAGGCGTGCCACGTGCTGACCCCGGGCGGCGCTCCGGGCCCGCTCGCTCCGAACCTGCGCGGCGTCGTCGGGCGCAAGGCGGCGTCGACCGCCTACAAGGCCTATTCCCCGGCTCTGAAGGCCTCGAAGCTAACCTGGAACGCTGCCACACTCGACAAGTACATTGCCGCCCCGGCCAAGACCGTGCCCGGCACCAGGATGGTCATGGCCGTGGCCGATGCGAACCAGCGCAAGGCGCTGATCGCCTGGCTCACCCGCCAGCGCTGATCTGCCCTCCTCCGGCCCGGCCCCATCAGGCCGGGTCGCACTCAGCGATATTGGGCAAGTCGAGCTATCAGAGCGTTCCGCCAATGAACTGATCGGCCGCAACGGCTTCGAGCAGCGGCCTCGGATTTGCTCCATGTGCGGGAATTCGCGAAGAGCATTCCGCTTTCGGCCGCATTTGACGGCAACGTCAAGGCTGCGAGCACCAACAATTTCCATTCCGCGCGCAAAGGCGCCGCTTTCGCGGGCTGCCTGGAACTCTCTCTGAATGTGCAGAATTTGTGGCGGTGGGAGAGAGGCTGGAATCGAACTCTCTCTGCAAACTAAACCATTGATTATGAGATAATAGATGTGAGTTCGAGTCCCGCTCAGAGCGATTGGCAAACGTTGGATTCGTACAGGTCCTCAACACTGGAGAAAATCAGCCATCTTGAAATGTCTGTCCCCGGCCAGCAGCCTCTCGCGGTTCTTGGTGAAGACTGTCACATTCCAGATCGGCGCATCCATCGTCAGTCCGACGAACCAGCAGAAGAGCAGATTGTACTCCCTCTGCACCATCGTCTGACGTGAAAATCCGTCTCAATAGAATCAATATTCAGCTATTTATAGTGTCCGCCGCACGCAATCGCGCCGCACTTGACCGGGCCGTTGCGTTTGATGTGCTATTCGGGCAACGTCTCGAGCGCTGTATACGTGGACGTCCAAGGCAAATGCAAAACCAAATCCACTTTATCTCAGGCCTTCCGCGCTCGGGATCGACCTTACTGGCGGGAGTCCTGCTTCAAAATCCTCGCTTCCACGCTGGCATGACCAGTCCCGTCGGCTCCATGTACCGAGCTCTTGAGGAATCGATGAGCAGGAAAAATGAAGCTGCTGTCTTTATTTCAGACCAGCAGCGCGAAAACATTCTGCGAGGCCTATTCTCAAGCTATTACAACGAGATGTCGCATAAAGAAGTCATATTTGATACGAACAGGATTTGGTGCACCAAGCTTCCGGCGCTGTCGAGACTTTTCCCAGAAGCGCGCGTCATATGTTGCGTTCGCTCAATCAGTTGGATCATTGATTCGATTGAGAAGCTGGCACGGCAGAACGCCTTTGAACTGTCCGGTCTATTTGGATTTGATGCGAGCAGCACAGTTTACACTAGAGTGAACAGCATTGCTAAAAGCTCCGGCCTCGTGGGCTATGCCTTGGATGCGCTGCGTGAAGCTTACTATGGTGCCGAATCTAGCCGCATTATGCTTCTCGAGTATGATGACCTTTGCCGAAACCCAGAAGCGTCGATAGCGCAACTTTATGATTTCATCGGGCAGCCCCGGTTCAAGCATGATTTCGATAATGTCGAATACGAAGCAGACAATTTCGATCTTCAGCTGGGAGCCAAGGGTCTGCACACAATTCGCCGAAAGGTCGAATGGATTGAGCGTCCCACAATCCTTCCACCCGACCTATTTCAGCGCTTCCAAAATGACATGTTTTGGCGCCGAGCGTAGAGTTAAACGCACCAGATGCGAGGTAACGTCACTGTGCAGCGCCACTCTTCCGTCGCCGAGGTTTAGGTCGCGATGATGGCTTGGTTGGAAGTTGGAAAGCAAGATAATCGGTCTGCCACAAAGACCGGAACAAATCCCTGATGAAGCGGGTGGTGTCGGCAATTACTGGAACTTTCTGCAGGGCATCGCTCGCTTGCAGACTGATTTCAGCAATCGACCGCTTCCCATCAATTAAATTTAGCACCGCTGCCTGCGCCGGACCCAAGCCGCGCTTCCAATTGGGCTTGTAGATTTCTTGGCCATTAAAGCCACAACGGTAACGATAATGCGGGATGTAGCCGGTGTAGTCGCCGCTCTCAAAGCCCACGGCATAGGATTTCACCGGACGGTCGGGACGACATGCTGTGAAGAAGTGGCAGGCGTTGCGGTGATTGATCCGCTCCATGACCGACCATTGCTCAATGTCTGACAGATCAGCGACGGCATTGTAAAATGCGCTCTGTTGACCTTGGGGCGGGTAGTAGGATGTTTTTTGAAACAGATCCTGGAATACGAGGCCTGCTGAAGACGTAAGCTCAAGGCAATCCTTGACGGTATAGCTTCGATCCCGGCCATGAAGAAAAGTGTCAACAAGCCCGGCGTCGTACTGTAAGTCAGGAGCGAGCGAGAGATAGCTGCGTAGCGGATGATCTTGTGGCAATATCTTCAGCGCTTCTCTCACCATGACGAGTGAGGGCTCGCTCTGCCCGAGCCCCATCTCCCGGAACACCGACTGGAGCATTTCTACGCCGCCTCTCCCGAAGCGAGCATAGAGCATGATTGCTGCGACCCCGTCAGGGCGCAGACATGATGCCAATGCGGACATGCCCTTTTCGGGGGAAGCTAGGTGGTGGAGAACGCCCGTCGAGATGATCAGATCAAAATCCTGCCCCAACAGCTTCACGTCCTCAATGGGCAGTTGGTGTAGCTCGAGGTTCTCAAGGGAATGTTTGGCTTTGAGATAGGCGTGATGATCGAGAGATGGCTGGCTCACATCGATCGCTACAACCTTGGACTTCGGATTATTGAAGGCGATGATCGCTGCCTGGTTGGTCCCGCACCCAGCTACCAAGATATCAAGCTCGGGATTGTAATCCCTGTCTGGCCAGAAAAGGCGGTGGGCGTGGCTGGGATCGAACCACTGCCAGTTGTTTTCTGCCCACACGGAAATGTCCAGAATCGGCTGCGGATACATCCACCGCGCGTATTGCTGCGACACGATGTCAGAGGTCGGGTTGCTTTTCATCTGCACTCCTAAGGAACAGCATGATGGTAAAGATGTAAGGCTTTGCGCGAGAAGCCAAAAATAAAAGGGCTCGGGATTTCTCCCGAGCCCGTTTTTATTCGTGTCGCAATCAGAAGCCGACTTTGAAGCCAACCATGATCGTGTACTCAGCCGGGTTTCCGTAGTTGTACTGGCTGACATAGCCATCCAGCGTGAATGCGCTGTTTTCAGTTACAAACGCACTCAGCCCAGCAGAACCATTCACGCGAGTTTCGCGGGGCTTAATCCCGCTAGCATAGGATGACGACCCGAAATCTCCACGCAGCGTAAAACGATCAAGATCATAGGAGAAGTCATGCTCCAACCCAGCGCCAAGACGATAGGCTAGAGTTGGCGTGAAAGTACCATTCAGCCTGATGCCGGCAACGCCCGACGTTTGCTTGGCCGTGAAGCGATCATAGCTAAACTGAGCATCGAGTATACCAGCTTGCTGCGCCCCTTCACTGTAAGCTCGGCGGCTCGCGTTCGAGATGTTAAGGCCCACATAAGGCGTAACAAATGCCGACTGACCAAGCTTGAAGCCCCAGCCAGCATTGACCATCACCCCGAAGGTTTCAAAGCCCCCCTGCGCAGATACAGTCGTTGCACTTCCCAAGATATTGGACCGCGTAAATGTTGCATTTTCGCGCTTGTAGGCTGCAGCAATGCGTGCCTGCAGACCGGTGCCATTCGGCTGTGCTGAGTATCCAACAAAGCCGCCGAACATCGGACGCCGACTTGTCACATCAATCCCAGTGACGTCGTCAGGTCCTGCGCCAAACTCCACAAATGCGCCAATGCGTAATTTGCTTCCGAACCGCTTGGCAACCATCATTGCAACGGCTGTGTTGCTATCATCCCCAACACCAGCAGCCGATTGTCCCAAAGACTGATAACGGACGCTGGACGAGAAGCAGATGCCGCCGTCCGCAAACTGGTTGCAATCATAATTCCTGATCTGGGAACGAAGCACAAAGGCATTGCTGTCCAGAATTGTTTGCTGCGGAACAGCCATATCGACACCGTAATTGAGGATGCGAGCATCCCAGGCTGTCGAAGCAACGTTCTGGTTGTAATCCAACGCAGCTACCACGCCATTCGTGACGTTGAAAACTGTGCGCTCATTCGTGATGTTCGCCGCGGCAACGCCGTTGATCACATTCGCATAACGTCGGGTTGAGAAATCCTGACTGTATTGGGTATCGATGCCAAATGTCATGCTCGTTGCGCTCGCGCTGCTCAGGACATTCAGCTGGCCATATGAAGTCGCACCATTGAGCACGACGGCATAGTTCCTCGCCAGATCGCCGACGTAAGTAAGCGCCGGCGTAGATCCGCCCTGAGCATTTACGAGCCGGTCGATGCTGCCACCGCTATTGCGGATGCCAGAACTGTTGAGGCCAACCCCTCCTCGGATCGTGCCAAGGTTCACCAATTCGGTGATTGTACCACCGGTCTGGAGCTGAATGCCGGCCCCAGCATTGTTGGTTGGGCCACCGGCATTGCCGCCAATGATCTGTCCCTCGTTGAAGACAGTGTTTCCACTGCCAGAGAGCAGAACGCCGGCACCGCCATCAGCCGCTGAGCCGCCAAGTGCACCCAGCCCGCCAGCGCCGCCTAGTCCGCCAACGCCGCCGACGCCGCCAGCTCCGCCCAGACCGTTGCTGCCACCATCGCCACCGTTGCCGCCGTCGCCAGCATAGGCAGCCACGAGGTTAAACGGAGCGAAGAATGCAAATCGCGCGATGCCGGGTGATCCGTCCGTCGCGGTCGAGCCAGAACCGTCGGCTGTTGCCGTTCCGCCATCACCGCCCGAACCATCCGGAAGGCCGCCGTTTCCGCCATCGCCACCAGTTGCAGAACTGCTATTGCCGCTGGAACTTGCATTACCACCGTCGCCGCCAGCGCCGCCGGACGTGGTTCCATCGCCCCCAGCACCGCCATTGCCGCCTGTTGTAACGGAATTGGTGCCAGTTGATGTAGCATTTCCGCCTAAACCACCAGCACCTCCGAAGGTTCCTCCGGTTCCGCCGGCACCACCCACACCTCCAAGAGCCGTCCCGGCGATATTCGCATTGGTAGCCGTACCACCAGCGCCCCCCAAACCACCTGATCCGTTGGTCGAGTCTCCGCCGTCGCCACCACTACCACCAATGGCGATGCCTGCGGAGCCATCTTGAATTGTTGCGTTGCCGCCGCTGCCGCCATTGCCTGCGGAGCCAGTGACGGAATTACCACCATCGCCACCATAGCCACCAACGGCGTAGTCATTAAAGCCAATAATGACGTTCGCGCTGCCCCCGCTGCCGCCATTACCAGCGTTTCCGCTTAGCCCTGTGTTAGCGAAACCACCTGCACCACCTGAACCACCTGCACCACCAAATGCGGAGGCATAATTACCTGATGCGGCACCACCATTCCCGCCGTCGCCGCCGTTGCCGCCGTTGCCATATGCCGCATCGCCGCCAACTCCACCTGAACCACCAGCGCCAGCATTCGCGGAGCCGCGGAAGGAATAAGCATCCCCACCAGCGCCGCCGTTACCGCCATTCCCGGCGTCACCAAAGCCCGCAGCGTCAGCGCCAGCCCCTCCAAAGCCACCAGCACCACCAACGGCTCCATAGCTTCCTGAGGCGGAGTATCCATCACCGCCATCGCCGCCATTACCAGCATTGCCGTCGTTGCCATTCGTGCCAGAAACCGCAGAACCCGCCCCCGAGCCGCCTGCGCCGCCAAGGCCATTCAAGCCACCGGCACCACCGTTCCCACCGTCAGGAGTACCGGCATCACCATCGGCACCGAAGCCGCCGTCGCCGCCATTGCCGCCATTGCCGCCATCGCCGCCGCCACCATCAACACCAGTGAAGCCCGCACCAGGTGCTATGCCTCCGTAACCGCCGCTACCGCCAGCACCGCCATTGCCGGCATCACCGCCGTCGGCACCGTCTGCTCCGGGAGACAAACCAGGTGCCCCAGCTGCGCCGTCTGCACCATTGCCGCCGCTACCGCCAAAGCCGCCGGCACCGCCATTGCCTGAGATGAACCCACCGGCACCGCCGTTACCGCCGCGCCCGCCAGCACTGCCATCGAGGGTAAACTGATCCCCATCAGCACCACTGCCGCCGTTACCGCCAGCTCCGCCATTCCCCGTGGAACCACCGGCACCGCCATCGCCGCCATTGCCTCCGGCTTGACCGGCTACGGTGGCCGAAAAACCATCCCCACCGTTGCCGCCGTTACCACCAGCGCCGATCGTGCCATTAGCACCAGAAATGCTGCCGGACCCACCTAGGCCGCCAACGCCGCCGTCTCCAGCGTCACCACCGTCCTGACCGTCAGGGTTCAGCGCAGTGCCATCGGCACCATCGGCACCATTGCCGCCGGCCCCGCCATTACCGCCATCACCGCCGGCTCCTACGATACCATCAGCACCTGCGGCTGCATTTATGCTCCCGCCAAGTCCTCCAAGACCTGCAGCACCACCGTTGCCTCCGTTGCCACCGGCCTGACCATCGCCGCCGGCCTCGCCCGGCAACACGCCATTATCCCCATCAGCGCCATCGGCACCAAGCCCACCAACACCCCCATTGCCGCCATTGCCGCCAGCGCCATCTCCGCCTGCGGCACCATCACCGGCTCTGACGCTACCGCCCAAGCCGCCAAGACCACCGACACCGCCGTTGCCGCCGTTGCCACCAGCCTGACCGTCAGTGCCAGCTTCGCCAGGCAAGATTCCATCGGCACCAGCAGCACCATCAGCGCCATTGCCACCCGCACCCGCGTTGCCGCCATTACCACCGCGACCATCGCCGCCATCAGATCCGTCACCGGCGTTTATGCTGCCACCAAGACCGCCGCGGCCACCGACACCGCCGTTGCCGCCGTTGCCGCCGTTCTGACCGTCACCACCAGCTTCGCCAGGTAAAATTCCATCGGAACCAGCAGCACCATCGGCGCCATTCCCGCCGACGCCAGCATCGCCACCATTACCACCGCGGCCATCGCCACCTGCGGCACCATTCACTCCGGTGCCAAGTGCAAGACCGCCAGCGCCGCCTACACCGCCGTTGCCGCCATTGCCGCCGTCCTGACCATCACCGCCAGCTTCGCCAGGCAAGCTTCCATCGGCGCCAGCAGCACCATCCGCGCCGTTACCGCCGTTACCAGCATTGCCGCCGAAGCCGCCGCTTGCCGCTCCAAAAGAAACACCACCAGCACCGCCGTTGCCGCCGTTACCACCCGCTTCACCAGGTGTCGTCGGTGAGAAACCGTCCCCACCGTTACCGCCGTTACCACCGTCGCCGTCAAAACCGTCGGAGCCAGCAGGTGCAAATCCGGCACCGGCTCCCCCACGACCAGCCAAACCACCAGCACCACCAGCGCCCCCGTCGCCGCCATCCGGATTAACGGCGTCGCCGTCAGCACCGTCACCGCCATTGCCGCCAGCGCCGCCGAAGCCACCGTCACCGCCAGCCCCGTCGGCTCCCGATGCACCAATGCCAAAGGCAATGCCACCATAACCGCCATTGCCGCCATTGCCGCCATTGCCGCCGGCACCGCCATCAGAGCCGCTATAACCAGCATAGCCGCTGAGGCCATTTACACCGGCAGCACCGTTACCACCTATCCCGCCGAAACCGCCAGCGCCAGCATCGCCGGTACCGCCAGCGCTACCACCGTTGCCACCAGAACCACCATTGCCACCATCTGCGCCCGGTATTGGAGACGAGAAACCATCACCACCATTGCCGCCAGCACCACCGTTGCCGTCAAGGCCACTAGCGCCTGCAGTACCAAATGCGCCGCCAGCTACACCTCCTAGACCACCGCGGCCATTAGAACCGCCGTTACCGCCGTCACCGCCATCAGGATTAAGCACGGTACCGGCAGCGCCGTCAGCACCAGCACCGCCATCGCCGCCATTACCGCCTGCGCCGCCATCGCCATCGATGCCGTCCGCACCTGCTTGACCCAAGGCACCACCGGCAGCGCCGCCAAGGCCGGCTACACCACCGCGACCACCAAGACCGCCAAACCCACCATTGCCGCCATCTTGGCCAGGCAAAACTCCATCGGCGCCAGCGGCACCATCGCCACCAGTGCCGCCGATACCTCCAGCACCGCCATTACCGCCGTCGCCATCGACACCATTGGATCCCGATCCCAGAGCAACACCGCCAGCACCACCGGCGCCGCCGTTGCCGCCCGCGCCGCCAGCGCCACCACTGACACCGTCTTCACCGGGAAACGATCCGCTGTACCCATTAGCCCCGTAGGCGCCGGTACCGCCATTACCGCCAAAGCCGCCGTTACCAGCATTACCGGTGCCGAAGGCAATACCACCGGCGCCGCCAGCACCACCATTGCCGCCAGCATCGCCCGCAATGACACCTGCCGCGCCATTGCCACCATTACCGCCATTACCGGCATTGCCATCGGCACCAAGTCTACCGTCAACGCCGGCAATGCCATTCGTGCCTGCTACGCCCGCGACACCCGCAATACCAGCTGCGCCGCCATTGCCGCCTATGATTGTGCCAGCGTTTCTGAGACTAATGCTGTTACCAGAAATACCGGCACCACCGACACCAGCAGAGCCACCAGCACCGCCATTGGCACCAGCGCCACCGATTCCGCCAAACCCGCCGTTGCCCCCCAAACCACCGTTGCCGCCATTGCCGCCAGCGCCGCCATTCCCGCCGCTGGTGTAGCCATAACCATAGCTGTAGCTCGTGCCATCAGCACCACTGCCGCCGTCACCACCCGATCCCCCGAGCCCACCAGCGCCGCCGTTACCGCCATCCCCGCCGGCTCCACCAGCGCCGCCATTACCACCGTTGCCAGCCGCACCGCCATCACCGCCGCGGACCGTTACTCCAGCACCGACCGCTACCTGAGCATTGCTCGCCGTAACTGCCACCTGACCGGCACCGGCGTTTTGGCCAGCAGCCCCTTCGGCACCATTACCGCCGCTAACGCCATTTCGACCGTTGGCGCCATCAAGACCATCGGCACCATCTGCTCCGTCAGCACCGTTGAAGCCACCGATCGAGCCACCATCTCCAGAAACCCCGGCCTGACCATCCTGACCAGCAACGCCATCTTGGCCATCTTCGCCGGCTTGACCAGCGCCACCATTGCCGCCGTTTAGCCCTGCTGCTCCAGCCTGGCCCTGCGCGTTGCCAGACACCGTGCAGGGCGAGGACGTGCATGAAAAAACTTGGGCCGAGGCGTCACCAGGTGCGGCAAGTGTGCCCGCCAGCAAGGCCGCCGCCAGAGCCGCAGCAGAGGTCGTATTCAAATGGGACTGAGAAGATGGGGCAGATTTCGGAGCCAATACCTTGATTCCACCTGCGTTGTTTGCCACTTTCATAACAGCCCTCATGCAAAATTTTTGCAGGAATAGGGAGACTCTCGAAGCGGCGCAAATAAATTCGATATCGAAATTAGTTTCGCTGACGCAAACGGTAGATTCCAGCTTGTTCGCCCAAAAACGTTGAGATGCGGAAACGTCCCGATAGGGTCAGCAGCCACTTGACCAGCAGGATCATTGCCCAGGTGCCAAGCACGTCGCCCGGAAATATCTCGAGGGCAAAGTTCTCAGCTCTGTGATACGGACCGACCATCGCCACAGCAGCATTGTAGAGCAAGGCATTGCCGGCTGCGCAGCCAAGCGAGAGCCAGAGCAGTTGCATGGCACTCAAGCCCGCGAGCCTTGGGCTAAGCCTCATCGCTCGTGCCGCCAGGTAAATCCCGACAGGGGCTCCAAGCGCAATGGCCGTGGACACAACAATCCGCGCCTCCATGCCGAGCCCCATGATCTGCCCCCTTCTGGGTGGTCCATCGACAATCATAGTCTGGACCACGAAGGAGGAATGGAATGGCGAGGAAGCACAAGCCCGAGGAGATCATTGGCAAGCTGCGTGAGGCGGAGATCGTGCTGGCGCAGGGCGGGACGGTTGCCGATGCGTGCCGCCGGATCGGCGTTACGGAGCAGAGCTACTACCGCTGGCGCAAGGAGTATGGCGGCCTGAAGATGGACCAGGCCCGGCGGATGAAGGATCTGGAGAAAGAGAACCAGCGGTTGCGCCGTGCGGTATCCGACCTGACGCTGGACAAGCTGATCCTGCAGGAGGCGGCAAAGGGAAACTTCTGAGCCCCGCGCGCCGACGGCGCTGTATCGATCATATCAGGGGAATGATGCTGGTGTCCGAGCGGCGGGTGTGCCGCGTGCTCGGGCAACACCGATCGACACAGCGCAAGATACCGCGTGGGGCAGATGACGAAGCCGCCCTGACCGAGGACATCATCGCGCTCGCCAGACAATACGGTCGCTACGGCTATCGCCGGGTGACGGCTTTGCTGCGCGAGGCAGGTTGGCATGTGAGCTTCAAGCGGGTCGAGCGGATCTGGAAGCTCGAGGGGCTCAAGGTGCCACAGAAGCAACCGAAGCGTGGAAGGCTCTGGCTGAACGACGGATCGTGTATCCGTCTGCGACCGGAGTATCCGGGTCACGTGTGGTCCTACGACTTTGTCGAGGGACGCACGCACGATGGTCGCAAGTTCCGCATCCTGGCGATCATCGACGAGGCCAGCAGGGAAAGCCGCCCTACAGAAGAGACGTTCACGATGTTTCTTCGTGCCCTATACGACAACCCTAACTGCGAACCGCCCAAGACTGATGATAGTAAGCTAGGTGTCGCTTATCATGAAATTTGGGACAATTTGTCGCGATATGCTTTCGATAAGCTCGGATGGCATGACGTGACCGTAGATGTGCTTGGGCTCTCAATTGACGGCGAAGACACAAAATTGGCAAAAATGCTTGATATTGGAATGATTGATAACAGGCCTTTTGCCCTACAGCTGACCCGTGACGGGTTTATGTATTGCTACGATTGACGGTCCACTCAAAGGACAGTTGAGGTGACCGGGCTCTATGATCAGGGCCCAGCACCCAAAATGAAGAAGGCGGTCTTTTTTAAAAGAGGCACGCTCGAGGTAGGACACATTATCGAGCAAAAGCGACCGAATTTGTCGCAGAAAGGTCTAAAGAGGGCTACTATTCAGTGCTAAGCTCGAGAAAGGCAAGCCCCTATATGAGCGCAATAATACCAGAATCCGAGGTCTCGTTGGCCACCCTCAGCTCTCTTCTTGAAGACGCCGCCATCGATCACTCCGTCGAAGATGGAGGCTGCATTTACGTCACTGCTTCGCCTTTCAATTTTTGGATATCTATCGACGAAGATCGGAAGTTTTTGCGCTTCTATTCCTATTGGCCGGTGGCAATCGATACTCCGGAGGATAGGCTTCTCCGGTTCGTGAACGAGTGTAATGACAGCATCATCCTACTTCAATTCAGCGTGACGGAAGACCGGCAGCGATTTTACGGTTTCTACATGATGTATTATCGGGATGGTGTAATCCGTTCGCAGCTTCTGCGAATAGCAAGGCTCTTCTCAGAGCTTTTTCATCGAGCTGTGGAGCATGAGGATACCGAAGATCTGCTTGGCGTTGAAACCCTAGACCTTCCCCTATCCAAGGCAGAGCCGTCAGAAGGCCGCGCAATACACTGATGCACGGCGCTCTAACGCGGTCGATTTCGGTTGCCTATCCCCAGTTGTGCTGGAAAAGCTGCTGATCCAGTACGCCGCGCCCGCGATCTCGCTCAAGGAGATGATTATCGCGGCCGACCTACCATGGGCGGAGCAGGCGGCGATGGTGTTTGGCGCTGGGTGATCTGACGCAAGTGACACCCAGCCGCAGGGGTTGGTCTTTATGGCCAAATGCGGCAAACCGCATCAATGATTTCCCTAATCCCCCCGGAAGAAGACCAGCTTGCAATAGATAACTCACCGCTGTTGCGGGCCGCGCTTCTGACCCTCGAATACATGGATACCAGTGGCCCCATTGAACTGACGCCATCTAAGGCTCTAAAGCGCTATTTTGTGGAATGGGCAGCCGAGGCGTTTGCTTGGCCAAAGTACACTGCCGCGGACCTCTATTCCATGAACAAGGTTCTCAACGAGGCCGATTTCCCGCCCTTGGTCGTACTGCACGATCTCCTCGTAGGGCTGAAACTGGCACGCCATTACAAAGGCGCCATGCAGATATCGAAGTGGGGAACCAAGGTCAGGCACCGGCCCGGTGTTGTTCTGGCCGTTCTGGCTGAGCGCTTGCTGCACAACTACGACCACAGCCAGCATACCCGCTTCGGGGACACCGTGTTCGGCAACTGGGATATCTTCTTTAACGTGATCAACGTTGAAGCCCATGGTGGGTGCAGCGACGATCATCTGTGCCAGGTTCTTTATGGCAGCAGCAAAGACCGCGCCGGCATTGCCCATTCCCGGACAAAATCCGCATTCTATATCCACGTCCTACGCCCCTTGGTGTGGCTGGGACTGCTGCAGGAGCATACCGTCGGCGATGGGCTCGAGCGAGAGCGGATCTATACCAAGACGCCGCTGTGGGCTGTGGCGCTCAAGCTTGAGACGGATCGGCACTTGCCGGAATTGGTGGTGAATTGAGCCGATGGCGGGTGACAACTCAACTGATCCAGAGCTGCCTGACGCTGCCGTCGAACATATCAGCCAGATGCTGACGCTCGCCAAGAACAAACATCAAGAAGCGATGGCCATGCTCGGCACACCTGATCCGAGCGCAGTTCCTCGACTGCGGGAGGTGCTTCGGTTGCTTGAGGAGGTCGAGTTGTTGGCCGACGACGCCTCGACCTACATCGAGAGCGACGTAATGAAGGCGGCCCTCAAGGACCTGCACTTTCAGCAGGCCAGCGTTCAGATGGCGATTGCCCAGCTTGAGCAGTTGAAGGTGCGGTCACCCTGGGCAACGCCTTGGCCTTGGATCACCCTGATTGTGCTGGCTTTGCTGATTGTGCAAACCATAACCTGACGGGAGGCCGTACCGCCGTTTTCAGTAATCTCGCCCACCGCAATCCGAAACAAAAGGTACGGTTGCGGTACGGATCAAAAACCTCGCAAATCCGCCATTTTCTGAGACCGTACCTTTTTCAGCGAGGTCCAGGTGAAAAGAGACAAAAGCCCGTCAGAGACCGATTTTGGCGTTTTCAGCAGTCTCTGAGGTACGGTCGAAATCCGCAAAACGGCACAGAAACGTAGGATTCTTGGCCTCGTAGAGAGGCATGATATTGTTTCGCAAGGGGATAATGGCGGAGAGGGTGGGATTCGAACCCACGTTACGGTTGCCCGTAAACCGCATTTCGAGTGCGGCGCATTCGACCACTCTGCCACCTCTCCGCGAGATCGCCTGCGGGCGGCCGCTTGGCCTCCCGGTCGAAGAGTGGCGCGGTTAGCCGAAGGCGTGGCGCTTGCCAAGCCCTTCATTTGCCGAAATTGGGGATGAGGGGGCCGCCGTGCTTGTTTCGCAGGCGCACAACAATATATTGGATGCATGAACCGCATCGAACGCGCCCATTTCTACTCCCCGCAAGCTGGCCGCCTTGTCGACGCTCCCCGCCATTCCCGGGCGCGTTTCGCCATCGGCGATGTCGTGCGGCACAAGCTTTACGATTTTCGCGGCGTGGTGTTCGATATCGATCCGGTCTTCGCAAACAGTGAGGAATGGTACGAATCGATCCCGCAGGAAGTGCGCCCGACGCGGGAACAGCCGTTCTATCACCTGCTCGCCGAAAACGGCGATTCGAGCTACATCGCCTATGTCAGCCAGCAGAACCTTGTGGCTGACAGCGAAGGCGGGCCGGTGGAGCACCCATCGGTTGCCGAACTGTTCGAGGATTTTGCCGAAGGCCGTTACCGCCTGCGCGCGCGGCTGACGCACTGAAACTCAAGGAGGGGCAATGACGGCGCGCATCACGATCCTTGCAACCGCCCTCGCCCTGCTTCCCGAAACGGCTCAGGCATCTTCGTGCAAGCCGGCATCGACGCTCGACGGCACGTTCAAGGCCAACGACCAGGGGACCTATCAGGTCCGCCAGGTGGGGTCGGCGGTCTGGTGGATCGGCAAGAGCGCGGACAACGGCACCAGTTGGACCAACATCTTCCGCGGGACGCGCAAGGGCAGCGTGATTACCGGTTCATGGGCGGACATCGCCAGCCAGGGCGGCTCTGGCACGCTGACGCTGCGGGTTACCCCGACAATCAGCTCCAGCGCATTGATGCCGCCGGATCGGGTTTTGGCGGCACGATCTGGCTTCGGCCCGGATGCAGTTTCTCCAAGGCCGTGCCGATCGACTAGCGCAGCCCCTCAGCTCTTCAGCTTCCACCCGCGCCGCAGCAGCGTGAAGGTGATGCCACCCAGTACCAGGTTGAGGAAGCCCAGCGCGATGGCGCCGTGCAGCACCGCCTCGTTGGTGCTGCCGATATCGCTCTGGCCCAGGAAGCCGAAGCGGAAGCCGGAGATCACGTAGAAGATCGGGTTCGCCCGGCTGATCGCCTGGAAGGCCGGCGCGAGGTTATCGATCACGTAGAACGTGCCCGAAAGCATCGTCAGCGGCATGATGATGAAATTGGTGATCGCCGCGTTGTGATCGAACTTTTCCGCCCACATCGAGGTAAGCAGGCCGACGAAGGACAGCAGCATCGAGCCCATCAGGCCGAACCAGACGATCGCCCAGGGATGCGGCGCGGCCATGTGCACGCCCGGATAGAGCCACATTGCCCCGGCCAGCGCGAGGCCGACCAGCACCGCGCGCGTCACCGCCGCGCCGATCAGCGCGAGCATCAGTTCCACTTCCGAGAGCGGCGGCATCAGGTAATCGACGATCGTTCCCTGCATCTTGCCCGACAGGAAGTTGAAGCTGGAATTGGCGAAGGCATTGTTCATCATGCCCATCACGATCAGGCCCGGCGCAACGAAGGTGGCGAAGGAAACGCCCAGCACTTCGCGCCCTTCCCGCCCCAGCGCCACGGTGAAAATCACCAGTTGCAGCAGGGTGGTGATCGCCGGTGCCCAGATCGTCTGGGTCTGCACCTTGATAAACCGGCGCACTTCCTTGATATAGAGCGTCCAAAGCCCCAACTTGTTGACGCGATGGATGACGGGTTCGCCCTGGGCAGGGAACTGCCTGTGCCGGCTGACGGTGCCATCGGGATGACTTGTGGGTTGATCGGCCATGCCTGGGCGACTATCGGCTGGCCAGCATTTAGGCAAGGGACCGGAATTCCGGCCATCCCGGCCATGAACAGGATTTGCGATGAGCTGGACCGACGAACGCATCGAAAAGCTGACCAAGATGTGGGAAGGCGGCGCAACTGCCAGCCAGATCGCCGATGAACTCGGCGGCGTTTCCCGCAACGCGGTGATCGGCAAGGCCCATCGCCTGGGGCTGAAGGCGCGCCCCTCTCCGGTCAAGGCCGCCGAGGGCGAGGAAGCCGCACCCAAGGCTGCCGCCCCCAAGCAACCCAAGCCCCCCGCCGAACCGAAGGCGGCAAAGCCTGCCGCCGAGCCGGCACCGCGCCCTGCCCCGGCTGCCGCTCCTGCACCGCGCGCTGCGGCCCCGGCACAGCCGGTTCCGGGCGCTGCCCCCGCTGCGAACCAGCCGCGCATCGTTTCGGTCGGCCCCGGCGGCTTCCTGCGCCAGGGCCCGGGCGACCAGCAGGCCCCGATCCCGCCGGCACCGCCGCGCCGCCTGGTGCCTGCCAAGCCCAGCGCGGAAGTGGCGGACAAGACCAGCCTGCTCGATCTCAACGATCGCATCTGCCGCTGGCCGATGGGCCATCCGGGTGAGCCGGACTTCCACTTCTGCGGCGAAAAGGTGAACCCGGGCTTCCCCTATTGCGTGGAACACTGCGGCCGGGCCTATCAGGCACAGCTGCCGCGCGGCCATCGCCGCCCGCCGCCGCCGCTGCCCTTCGGCGGTCCGCGCGTCCGCTGATCTAGGTATTACCGCCTAACACTGCCCTTACCCGACGCTTAAGCGCCGGGCTCTAAAAGTTGCGCGTCGGGTAACCGTTCTGCGCAACCATGAAGACCCTTTCCGCCCTCCAGCGCCTGATGCGCCGCCTGACTGCTTCACGGCGGGGCAACGTGCTCGCCATCGTGGCACTGGGCCTGCCGGCCCTGCTTGTGCTGATCGGCGGCGGGATCGACATGAGCCGCGCCTATATGGCCCGGACCAGCCTGCAGAATGCCTGCGATGCCGGCGTGCTTGCCGGTCGCCGGGCGATGAGCAAGTCCGGCACCTGGAGCACGGCCGAACAGGCGAAGGCGCAGACGATGTTCGCCTTCAACTTCCAGAGCAGCACGGTGCAGGCCAGCAACACGTCCTTCACCATGGCCGCCAATGCTGCCGGCGAAGTGACCGGTTCGGCCAGCACCCGCGTTCCAACCACGCTGATGCGGATGTTCGGCTGGAACGAATACAGCCTCAACCTCACCTGCGGCGCGGAACTGCAGCTGGCGAGCGCCGATGTGATGTTCGTCATCGATACCACCGGATCGATGGCCTGCGAGCCCAGCGGCAGCAACTGCACCTCCGGTTCCACTTCCAAGCTTCAGGGCCTGCGCGATGCCGTGCGCGACTTCTACAAGGTGGTTGCCGCCGCGGTGATCGACAAGAACACCACCCGCATCCGCTTCGGCTTCGTGCCCTATGCGATGACGGTGAACACAAAGGACCTGGTCTCTGCCGGCGACATACCGACCAGCTATTTCGCCGACAGCCACACCTACCAGACCAAGCTCGCCTACTTCGGCACGCCGAGCTATGCGGGGACGGACAGCGCGCCGGAAGAGTCCATCGAGACCTATCCCTACGCCATTACCTCGGGCGATTGCGACTATTACGCGAACAACGACTATCCGAGCTGGGGCAACAACCCGGTGACCAGCGGCACCGCGCCTTCCACGACCATGACAACAACTTACAGCTATTCGTCGTGGACGCGCACTTCGGGCAGCAGCTGGTGGGCAACCGGCACCTGCAAGCGCAAGAAATCCGTCGTCACCACCACCTGGTCGGTCAGCGGCTACCGCTTCTCCAACTATGTCTACCGGCAGGCCAGCGTTCCGACCGCATCCTACAAGGGACTGGGGCCAGTCAGCTATGTCACCTCCATCAGCTCCAGCGCGACCGTGCCGACGCAGGGCACCTACGACATGGTAACGCTCGCGGCGATGGCCGGGACCAGCGGCCTCAGCCGCAGCAGCGACACCTGGGACGGCTGCATCGAGGAACGCGCCACGGTGCAGGACCTGTCGATGAACCCGGTTCCCGCCGGCGCGACAGACCTCGACATCACCTCGGCCCCGTCGAGCGAGTCAAGCCGCTGGAAGCCTTACTGGTCCGCCATGGAGATCTGGCGGGGCAATTCGTCTGCCACGCTCACCACCACGGCCAACTATTCCGGCATGACCGAATACTGCCCCTCGCCGATGAAGAAGTTCACCGAGGTGGACACCAGCAGCCCCGGCACCGTGCCCTCATGGCTCGACACCTATCTCAACAACCTGGTCGCCTGGGGCGGCACCTATCATGATATCGGCATGATCTGGGGCGGCCGGCTGGCCAATCCCGACGGCATCCTTGCCAGCAACGTCAACGAGGGCAACCGCGAGCCCAGCCGCCACATCATCTTCCTGACCGACGGCATCATGGAACCTGCCCGCACGGCCTATTCGGCCTACGGGGTCGAGGCATACGATGCCCGCGTGGCGCCGATGGGAACCGCCCCCGCCGACCTGACGACCTATCACAACGCCCGCTTCCTAGCCGCCTGCAACGCCACCAAGGCCAAGGGCTATACCATCTGGGTCATCGGCTTCGGCGTCTCGCTGACGGACGAAATGCGGGCCTGCTCCAGCGGCGGCCGCGCCTATGCCTCGAACGATACCACCACGCTGAAGAACACCTTCAAGTTCATCGCGGGCGAAGTGGCAGACCTGAGGATCAACCAGTGACCCGCCGCCTGCTGCATGACCGGCAAGGTGCGGCTGCCGTGGAGTTCGCCCTGATCGCGCCTGCCCTGCTGATGCTGGTGCTCGGCACGTTCGAGCTGGGCCTGGCGCAATACCTGCGCGCCGTGCTGGAAGGCGCGATGCAGCAGGCAGGGCGCAATTCCACCCTTCAGAAATCCGCCAGCTCGCAGACCGGGATCGACGATTACGTGCGCACCCAGGTGCGCGCCGTGATGCCGGGGGCCAATGTCACCTTCAGCCGCAGGAATTACTCCACCTTCAGCGACGTGCTGACGCCCGAGGACTTCACCGACCTGAACGCCAACGGCCGTTACGATTCCGGCGAGTGCTTCATCGACGAGAACGACAACCGCACCTGGGACAGCGACGTTGCCAAGTCCGGCCAGGGCGGCGCGAACGACGTGGTGCTCTATACGGCAACAGTCAGCTACAGCTCTACACTGCCGATGTCGGCGCTGGGCCTTTCACCCGTGCGCGAACTGACCGCATCGACCACGCTGCGCAACCAGCCCTATTCCTCGCAGGCAAGCCGCTCGGCGGTGCAGATATGCGGCTGAGCAAGGCCTGGCGGCAGCTCTTCCGGTCCCGTCGCGGTGTCGCCGCCGTGGAATTCGCGGTCGCCATGCCGTTGCTGCTGCTGCTCGGCATGGGGGGGATCGAGCTGGCCAACTATGCCATCGTCAACATGCGGGTGAACCAGATCGCCATTACCGTGGCCGATAACGCCAGCCGCGCTAAGATGACCTCGGTTTCAGGGGCCGCACAGTTTCGCGAATACGACGTATCCGAAACTTTTCGCGCCGCCGACCTTGCCTATCCTGGCATGGACATCTTCGCCAATGGCCGCGTCGTGCTCTCCAGCCTGGAGACCAATGCCAGCGGCGGCCAGTGGATCCACTGGCAGCGCTGCCGCGGGATCAAGGCCGTCGGCTCGCGCTATGGCGCTGAAGGCACCGGCGCCGCCGGCACCGCCTTCGCCGGCATGGGGCCCGCGGGCAGCCTCATCACGGCGGAGAACGGATCGGCGATCATGTTTGCCGAGGTCTACTACGATTACGCGCCGCTGCTGCTCCCCGGCGGACGGGTGACGATCTATCGCAGCGCCGCGATGTACGTGCGCGATGATCGCGACCTCACCCAGATCTACAACCCTCTGCCCACCGTGGCGGTGCTGTCATGCTGAAAATCGGAACCGGTGCGGGCTTAAAATCCCGCCCCGCCGACCGTTAACGGACCCAATATGGAAAACGATCCAATCCTGAACCGGGTTCGCAACTGGTTTGGCCTGGGAGGGCCGCTCCACGCGGAAGAAACAGCCACGCCGCACGAAGCGGCAGCCTTGCCGGCCGATGGCGCGCACCTGATCGCCAGCCGCGCGCTGCTGGACCAGATCGGCACGTTCCTGTTGCAGCACCGCGTGCCGATCGATGCGGAATCGCTGGGCTTTGCCCACGATCTGATCACCGGCACAGACCCGCGCCTTGCCGGGCTGGTCAACCGCCGGCTGCGCGATCGCGAACCCATCGACGCGGAATGGATCGCCGAAGTGCGCGGCATGACGCGTGGTGACGATGCCCGATCGCTGGCGCGGCTGCGCGAACGGCTGGAGAAATCGGTCGGCGATTTCTCGCGGACCACGAGCGAAGCGCGCAGCGCGACGAGCGATTACCAGAGCGCCCTGCAAAGCCACGTCGATGGCCTTCAGGTCTCCACCGGCGCGGGCGAAGTGCTGAACGAGCTCGCCACGGTGGCCAAGGCCATGCTGGAAAGCACCCGCGTGATCGAGGAACGCATGGCCCGGTCCGAGCGCGAAACGCGGCAATTGCAGCGCCGGCTGGACGAGGCGCGGCGCAACGCCGACCTTGATCACCTGACCGGCCTGCCCAACCGGCGCGCCTTCGAGGCATTGCTCGAGCGCGAATTTTCCGAGGCCCGCCGCCTGCACGATGCGTTGTGCGTCGCCTTTTGCGACATCGACAAGTTCAAGGCGATCAACGACCTGCACGGCCACGACGCGGGGGACCGGGTGCTGAAACTCGTTGCCCGGACGCTGGCGGAAATATCCGACGACCGCTGCCACGTCGCCCGCCATGGCGGCGAGGAATTCGTCGTGCTGTTCCGTGGAAAGTCTGCCCGCGAAGCCTTTGCAACGCTTGATGAAACCCGCGAAAGCCTTGCCTCGCGTCGGCTGGTCAACAGGGCGACCGACACGCCGTTCGGGCAGGTCAGCTTTTCTGCCGGACTGGCCGACGTCTTCGCCTTTCCCGATCCCCGCGCCGCGCTAAAGGGCGCGGACGAGGCGCTGTATGCGGCCAAGGAACAGGGGCGCAACCGGATCATCATTGCCGATCCGGCCGGCCTGACGGACCGCGCCGCCTGAAAAGAAAAGGGGCCGCCGAAGCAGCCCCTTCCCTGTTTGCATTCACGCGGGAGCGTGAAGGATCAATCGTCGTCCTTGAGGAACGCCGGCATGTGATCCGGGTTGCCACCTTCGTCGCGGTCGCGGCGCGGGCCACGATCGTCACGATCGCGACGCGGACCACGGTCACGGCCACCACGATCACCGCGGGGGCCACGACGATCGCCGCGGTCACCACGGTCGCCGCGCGGTTCGCGCGGTTCGCGGGGCGGACGGGTGTCTTCCAGTTCCTCGCCGGTTTCCTGGTCAACCACGCGCATCGACAGGCGGACCTTGCCGCGGTTGTCGATCTCGAGGACCTTGACCTTCACTTCCTGGCCTTCCGACACGACGTCGGTCGGCTTTTCGACGCGCTCGTTCCGCATTTCGGAAACGTGGACGAGACCGTCCTTGCCGCCCATGAAGTTCACGAAGGCACCGAAGTCGACGATGTTGACGACCTTGCCGTTGTAGACCTTGCCCACTTCCGGTTCTTCGACGATGCCGAGGATCCAGTTCTTGGCGGCTTCGATCTGGCTGAGGTCCGACGAGGAGATCTTGATCAGGCCTTCATCGTCGATGTCCACCTTCGCGCCGGTTTCGGCGACGATCTCGCGGATCACCTTGCCGCCGGTGCCGATGACTTCGCGGATCTTCGACTTGTCGATCTGCAGCGTCTCGATGCGCGGGGCATGGGCCGAAAGTTCGGTACGGGCCGAACCCAGGGCCTTGGTCATCTCGCCCAGGATGTGCGCACGGCCACCCTTGGCCTGCGCCAGGGCTGCCTCGAAGATCTCGCGGGTGATGCCGGCAACCTTGATGTCCATCTGCATCGTGGTGATGCCTTCGGAAGTGCCGGCCACCTTGAAGTCCATGTCGCCCAGGTGATCTTCGTCACCCAGGATGTCGGACAGCACGGTGAACTCTTCGCCTTCAAGGATCAGGCCCATGGCGATGCCCGAGACCGGACGGGTCAGCGGCACGCCGGCGTCCATCATCGAAAGCGCGCCGCCGCAGACGGTGGCCATCGAAGAGGAACCGTTGGACTCGGTGATGTCCGAGACAACGCGGATCGTGTAGGGGAAGTCTTCCTTGCTCGGCAGAACTGCCTGCAGCGCGCGCCATGCGAGCTTGCCGTGGCCGGTGTCGCGGCGCGAAGGCGCGCCGAAACGGCCAACTTCACCAACCGAATAGGGCGGGAAGTTATAGTGCAGCATGAAGTTCGAGTAGGAGAGACCCTCCAGCCCGTCGATCATCTGCTCGGCATCCTTGGTGCCCAGCGTGGTGGTGCAGATCGCCTGCGTTTCACCGCGGGTGAACAGCGCCGAACCGTGCGTGCGCGGCAGGAAGCCGACCATCGCTTCGATCGGGCGGACCTGATCGACCTTGCGGCCATCGATGCGGGTGCCATCCTTGAGGATGGCGCCACGAACGACATCGGCCTCGACCTTCTTGAGGGTCTTGATCGCGACCATCTGGGTCTGCGCGTCCTGATCGGCGAAGGCAGCCTTGGCCTTGTCGCGGGCGGCGTTGAGCGCGTCCGAGCGGGCCGACTTGCTGGTCAGCTTGTAGGCAGCGGCGATATCGGCACCGACAAGGTCCTTGAGCTGCTTCTTGATCGCCGAGTTATCGCTGATCGCGATATCCCAGGGTTCCTTCGCAGCCTTCTCGGCCAGGTCGATGATCAGGTCGCAGACCTTCTTGCATTCGTCATGCGCGAAGATCACGGCGCCGAGCATGACTTCTTCCGAAAGCTCCTTGGCTTCGGATTCAACCATCATCACGGCATTGCCGGTAGCGGCGACGACGAGATCGAGCTCGCCTTCCTTGATCGCCACGTCCTGCTTCGGGTTCAGCGTGTATTCGCCATCCTTGTAACCGACGCGGCAGGCGCCGATCGGACCCATGAAGGGCACGCCCGAGATCGTCAGCGCGGCCGAGGCGGCGATCATGGCGAGAATGTCGGGCTCGCACTCGCCGTCGAACGACAGCACCTGCGCGATCACGTTGATCTCGTTGTAGAAGCCTTCGGGGAACAGCGGGCGGACCGGACGGTCGATCAGGCGGGAAACCAGCGTTTCCTTTTCCGTCGCGCCGCGTTCACGCTTGAAGAAGCCACCGGGGATACGGCCGGCAGCGAAGAACTTTTCCTGATAGTGGACGGTCAGCGGGAAGAAGTCCTGACCTTCCTTGACGCTCTTGGCGGCAGTGACCGCGCAAAGCACAACAGTTTCGCCATAGGTGGCGAGGACCGCGCCGTCAGCCTGACGGGCAATGCGGCCGGTTTCCAGGGTGAGGGTCTTTCCGCCCCACTCCATTGATACGGTTTTGACGTCGAACATGTGTTTTCCTTGTGAACCCGCGCGGCCCTATTGCGGCGCGGGGCCTCTTGCCGGGGATGCCGTCCCGGTCCGGTGTGGAGCGCTCATGGCCCCTTGGGAGAGGCTTTCGCACCGGATTGTGCGAGAGCCACCTTTTTCTGATCGTATCGCGGAAAGCGAAAACCGGTTCCCACTTTTCGCGCGGTACGCAGAAAGCAAAAGCGGCCCGCTAGGGGCCGCTCCGCTTGATTACTTGCGAAGACCAAGCTTCTGGATCAGCGCGTTGTACCGATCCACGTCCTTCTTCTTCAGGTAGGCCAGCAGGGTGCGGCGCTTGTTGACCATGGTCAGCAGGCCACGACGCGAGTGGTTGTCCTTGTGGTGGTCCTTGAAGTGACCCTGCAGCGTGTTGATGCGGCTGGTCAGGATCGCGACCTGGACTTCCGGCGAGCCGGTGTCATTGGCGGCGCGCGCGTTGTCCTTGATGATTTCCTGCTTCTTTTCGGCGGTAACCGACATGTCATTCACTCCGCGACATCGGGAAGGTTGAAACCCCGGACCACCGTGGCGGATCCACCGGCAAGTTCCACCAGCGCCACGGGAACAGTCCCGCTTCGCGCCCAGTGCAGCCCGTCGGTTTGGGGCAGTCCGGTCAGAACCCGGCCCTGGCGGACCATGCTTGCCTGTTCCGGACCGAGGTCAAGAGCCGGGATGTCGACCAGCCCTGCCTCCAGCGGCAAGAGTACGTTCTCAAGAGGCGCGCCCTTACCGACTTCGTTCAATTTGTCCAGCGAAATCGCCTGTTCACCGGTGAACGGCCCCGCCCGCAGGCGGCGCAGCATGGTGACATGGCCTACCGTGCCGAGCGCCCGGGCAATGTCGCGGGCAAGGCTGCGCATGTAGGTGCCCTTGGAAACGTGAGCGACAAGGGTGATCCCTGCATCCTCCGCGCCTTCGATTTCCAGCGAGTGGATCGTCACCCTGCGGCACTTCAGCTCGAATTGCTCGCCCTTGCGGGCAAGGTCATAGGCGCGCTCGCCATCGACCATCAGCGCCGAATAGGCCGGCGGCATCTGGTCGACCGGCCCGGTGAAGCGCGGCAGCACCGCCGCCACTTGCGCCGGCGTGGGCCGCACATCGCTGGTGGCGATCACCTTGCCTTCAAGGTCGAGCGTGTCGGTCTCCGCGCCGAAAGCGATGGTGAAGGCATAGGTCTTGCTGGCATCGAGCATTCGCCCGCACAGCTTGGTTGCCTCGCCCAGCGCGATCGGCAGGACGCCCGTTGCCAGCGGATCGAGCGTGCCGCCGTGCCCCACCTTCACCTTGCCGAAGCCGGCCTCGCGCAGGTTGCGCTTCACCGCGCCCACGGCCTGCGTCGAGCCGAGTTCGAGCGGCTTGTCGAGAATGATCCAGCCGTGGGGCATGTCAGGCTCCGGCAATGCCCTTCACGACTGCACCGTAAAGGTCCATCATCGCCTTGAAGGGCTTGTCGATGATCGCCCCGACCGGATCGAAGCCGGGAATAAGGTAAGGCAGCACCACGATCACCAGAAGCACCAGCAGCAGGCCATAGCCGCGGATGCTGCCATAGGCCTGCGCCAGCGGACGCGGCAGCAGGCCCTCGACGATATGTGAACCGTCGAAAGGCGGCACCGGGATCAGGTTGAACAGCCCGATGAAGACGTTGATCATCAGCACGTAGCTGAGCATCGTTACCAGGAAGCGCACTCCCTCGCCCGGTTCCTCCACCGAGCCATAGGCCGCGACCAGCAGGCCCAGCAGAACGGCGCCGACCAGCGCCTGGATGAAATTGGACGCCGGCCCCGCCGCTGCCGAAAGCATCATGCCAAGGCGCGGGTTGCGCATCCGCTGCGGCACCACGGGCACCGGCTTTGCCCAGCCGAACACCGGCAGCCCCATCAGCGCCAGCGCGCCCGGCAGCACCACTGTGCCGACCGGATCGACATGGCGGATGGGGTTAAGGCTCAGCCGCCCGCGCTCCTGCGCTGTCGGATCGCCCAGCCACTTGGCGGCAAGGCCGTGGGCGACCTCGTGGAACACGATGGCGAAAACCATCGGCACGATCAGCGCCGCAGCCTTGAGCAGGGTATCGTTCATCGGCCAAGCGCCTCGCTGAAATGCTTGCGGCACAGCGCCACATAGCGATCGTTCCCGCCGATCTCGGTCTGCGCCCCGGCCTTCACCGCCGCGCCGCTTTCATCGACGCGCAGGTTCATCGTCGATTTGCGGCCGCAGTGGCACACCGCCTTCAGTTCGATAAGGGCATCGGCAATGCCCAGCAGGGCGGCGGAACCGGGGAACAACTCGCCCTGGAAATCGGTGCGCAGGCCATAGCAGAGCACGGGCACCCCGCCCTCATCGGCGATGCGCGCCAGTTGCCAGACCTGTTCCCCGGAAAGGAACTGCGCCTCGTCCACCAGCACGCAGGCCAGCGGCTCTACCCGGTGCGCGGCCATGATCCGGTCCCACAGGTCCGTTTCGGCATGGAAGCGATGGGCATCGGCATGCAGGCCGATGCGGCTTTCGATTGCCTTCTCGCCCCCGCGATTGTCCAGCGCGGCGGTCCACAGCATGGTCTGCATGCCGCGTTCGTTATAGTTGAAGTTCGCCTGCAGCAGGTTGGTGCTCTTCCCCGCATTCATGCTGGCATAGTAGAAATACAGCTTGGCCATGCGCGGCATAGATAGGTTGTCCCGCGGCAAAGGCGAGTCCGTTCCTTGGCGCGCCTGTGGACGCACACGCTTTACAATGGTTTGCAGGCTATCAGGGCTGCCCCTTAACCTTATCGAAAGGATGTCTGGTCAACCTGTGGTAACGAAATGCTCCCCCGTCCGGGGATGCCTTGCCGGGTTTTGATCATGCGCCTCCTGCTTGCCCTCGTTCCGCTTCTCGCCACGGCGGCGACCGCCGCTTCGACACCGGCCTATCGCTACCAGATCGACAGCCGCAGCAGCCTGATCGACGCGAAGGTGACCGTGCTGGGCATTGCCAGGAAATCGGCGCAGTTCCCGAAGATGAGCGGCGGTATCGTGCTCTCTCCCGGCCAGCTTGGCGCAATCCGCATGGACGTGGCAGTGGATGCACGCGCCATGGCAACGCGCGACCCCAAGGTGGGCGATCAGCTGAAGGGCCCGGATTTCCTCGATGTTGCCCGCCATCCGATGGTCAGCTTTTCCGGCCAGCGGATGACCATGACCGGCCCGCAGACCGCCCAGATCGCCGGCCAGCTCACTGCGCGTGGCACCAGCCGGCCGACGGTGATGAAGGTTACCTTCGCCACGCCGCCGGCACAGATCACCGGACGCGAGCCGGTGCAGATCACGGCGCAGACGACGATCGACCGCCGCCAGTTCGGCATGAACGGTTATGGCGGGCTGGTGGGCAAGGACGTGACGATCACGATCAAGGCCCGGATGGTGCCGAACTAGGCCGCCTCGCCCAGCGCCTCGCACAGCAGCACCTCCGCCAGGGCATGGGGCCGGGTGTTCATCACCTGATGGCCGGCATCGATCCGCGGGGTGGACCGCGCATGGACCGCACGGGCAAAATATTCCTGCCAGGCCAGCGGCAGGATGGCATCCTCTAGACACAGCACATAGCTGACCGGCAGCTCGGCCAGATGATCGTAGCGCCAGTCCGAATGCGAATAGCAGACCGGCGGCCACTGATCCTCGCCCAGCCTGTCGAGAAAGGCATCGGCTTCGAGCGGGGCCATGTCGTTGCAGAACATCGCGCGGTAACGCTCGCGCACCGGCAGGGTGGAATCGTGGAACGGGTGCCGCTCCTTGTGCACGCGCTCGCCCGTCATCTGCACCACGGTGAGCCCCGGATCGGGGGCGGTGCAGGTAACGAAGATCAGCTGGCGGAAAAGCGCGAGCCGCAGTTCCGCCATGGCGGGCATATGCGCCCCGGCCTGCGAATGGCCAACCAGCACCACGTCGCCAAGGCCGGCGGCCTCGATATCTCCGACGAGTTCGGCGGTTATCTCCTCGAAGGTGATGGCAGAGGTATCACGGCCGCGCTTTGCCCCGCAGCCCGGGGCATCGAGCGCCAGCAGGCGGTGCGTGCCCTCGCCCGCCTGTGCCTGCAGCGCGGCAATCGTTTCGTCCCAGACCCAGCCGCCCTGCCCGCCGCCGTGCAGGAAGACGAAGTCAGTCATGATCCAGATCGCGCAGCACCTTGGGGTCGTTCAGCAGCGCGTCGATGCGGCTTGCCTCGTCAAAGGTCTCGTCCGCCAGGAACTTGATCTTGGCCGCGTATTTCAGCTTGAGCTTGCCGGCCACCGCCTTCTGGAAGAACGCGGTGTTGGTGCGCAGCGCCTTGAGCACCACCTCCTCGTCCGAGCCGAGCAGGGGCTTCACATAGACGTGGGCATGGCGCAGGTCCGGCGACATGCGCACTTCGGTGACCGAGATCGAATGGGCCGAGATCACATCGTCGTGCACTTCCTGCCGCATCAGCAGCTCGGAAATGACGTGGCGCACCTGTTCGCCCACCTTGAGCAGGCGGACGGAGCGCGTTTCGGGGGTGCTTTGCTGGCGGGCCATCAGCTGTCCATCTTCTCGAGTATGCGGCGCAGCGAGCGCAGGTTGCGCGCCGTGCCGGGGCATCCCAGGCGTCGGGCGATGAAATCGCCGGTCAGCCGGGAATTGCCCGCGCCTTCGACGTAGTCAATGTAGAGCGCCCGGTGGCCCAAGGCCATCCTTTCCGGCCCGCGCCCGTTGTATTCGGCAACCAGCAGGTCGAACGCGCTCTCCTTCGGCTGACAGGCAAGGAACTGGGTGTGAACCAGTTTTTCCTCGCCATCGGCGGCAAAGGGGTTGTCCGCAATAGCCGCCGCCAGTTCATCCCGGCTGCGCACGGCGACAAAGCTCTCGATATCGAAGCGGTCCTTCATGATGAAGGCGAACATGTCCTCCAGCCCCTCGGTCGGCCGCTCATCGAAATCGAACAGCACGTTGCCGCTGGCCACCACGGTCTCGACGTTCTCGATATCCTCGCGCTCCAGCGCATGGCGCAGGTCCGCCATTTTCAGGCGGTTGCCGCCGACGTTGATCGAACCGAAAAGGGCGACGAAGCGGGTCATCAGTTACGCGCCAGCAGCAAGAGGAACAGCGGGACCATCATCAGGAAGCCGAACAGGCCAGCCAGCAAGCACCCGGCAAAGATCCTTGGACCTCTGCCGGGTTCATAAGCCATGCTAAGGCGGCCCTATCAGCCAACCGTGCGTTCGCGTTCCTCGACCTCGAAGGTTTCGAGGATATCGCCCGCCTTGATGTCGTTCGTGCCTTCCAGCACCACGCCGCATTCCAGACCGGCGCGGACTTCCGCGACGTCGTCCTTGAAACGGCGCAGCGAGGCGATGGTCGTCTTGGTGATGATGACATCGTCGCGGGTGACGCGGGCGAAGATGCCCTTCTTGATGTAACCATCGGTGACGAGCAGGCCGGCGGCCTTGTCGCGCTTGCCGGCGGGGAAGATCTCCTTGATCTCGGCGCGGCCGACCACGGTTTCGATCCGCTCCGGACCCCAGATGCCGGCCATTTCCTTGGCGACGTCCTCGGTCAGGTGATAGATCACGTCGAAGTACTTCATCCGCGTCTTGTTGCGCTCGATCATCTCGCGCGCCTTGGCGTTCGGACGGACGTTGAAGCCGATGATCGGAGCATTGGCCGCCGATGCAAGGCTGACATCGCTTTCGGTGATCGCGCCGACGCCCGAGGCGAGGACCTTGACCTTGATCTCGTCGTTCGAGAGGCGGTTGAGCGCCTGCACGATCGCTTCGGTCGAACCCTGGACGTCGGACTTCACCACCACCGGATAGTCGATGACGTTCGCCTTGGCAGCAAGCGCCGAGAACATGTTCTCGAGGCTGGCCGGTGCCGAGGTGGTGCGCTTGGCGGTTGCCTGTTCGGTACGGAAGGCGGCAACCTCGCGGGCGCGGGCCTCGCTTTCAACCACGGTGAGCGTATCGCCCGCCATCGGCACGCCGCCGATGCCCAGCACTTCCACCGGAAGCGCCGGCGGAGCAGCCTTCAGCTGGCGGCCCTTGTCATCGAGCATGGCGCGAACACGGCCCGAATGGGTGCCGACAACCAGGATATCGCCGACCTTCAGCGTACCGCGCGTGATCAGCACGGTGGCCAGCGGGCCCTTGCCCTTGTCGAGCTTGGCTTCGATCACCGTGGCTTCGGCGGCACGATCCGGGTTGGCGCGCAGTTCGAGCAGTTCGGCCTGGAGCAGGATCTTGTCGATCAGCTCGTCAAGGCCGGCGCCGGTCTTGGCCGAAACTTCCACGTCCTGGACTTCGCCCGACATGGCCTCGACGATGATTTCATGCTCGAGCAGGCGCTCGCGGATCTTCTGCGGGTTGAACTCCGGCTTGTCGCTCTTGGTGATCGCCACGATCATCGGCACGCCGGCCGCCTTGGTGTGGTTGATCGCCTCGATCGTCTGCGGCATCAGCCCGTCATCGCCGGCGACCACCAGAATGACGATGTCGGTGACGTTCGCACCGCGCATGCGCATTTCGGTGAAGGCCTCGTGGCCCGGCGTATCAAGGAAGGTGATCAGTTCGCCACCCTTGGTCTTGATCTGGTAGGCGCCGATGTGCTGCGTGATGCCGCCGGCTTCGCCCTTCACCACGTCGGTCCCGCGCAGCGCGTCGAGCAGGCTGGTCTTGCCGTGGTCGACATGGCCCATGATCGTCACGACCGGCGGGCGCGGCTTCAGCGTTTCGGGGGCATCGACGTCGGTCGTCGTGTCGATATCGACGTCGCTTTCCGACACGCGCTGGATGTTGTGGCCGAATTCCTCGACCAGCAGTTCGGCGGTGTCCTGGTCGATCGTCTGGTTGACGGTGACCATCATGCCCATCTTGAACAGGGCCTTCACCAGGTCCGCGCCCTTTTCGGCCATGCGGTTGGCGAGTTCCTGGACGGTGATCGCGTCAGGCACGACAACATCGCGCACCTGCTTCTCGCGCGGCTGGCTCTGGCCGGCGAAGTGGGCGCGGCGTTCCTTTTCGCGCGCACGCTTGAGCGCGGCGAGCGAACGGGCGCGTGCACCCTCGTCCTCGTTGAGCGCGCGGGTTACGGTCAGCTTGCCCGACTGGCGGCGGTTGTCCGCCGTCTTGTCGCGCGGGTGGGCGATCTTCTTGGCCGGCTCGGGGCGCTTGGGCGCGGGCGAGGCAACGGGCGTGAAGCGGCGCGGCGCGGGAGCGGCAGCGGCGGTCGGCGCGGCCGGACGGGCAGGCTCTTCCGGCTTGGCGGCGGGCTGCTCGGCAACCGGTGCCGGCTCGGGCGCAGCCGGAGCCGGCGGAGGCGGCGGAGGAGCAGCGGCAGCAGCCGCTTCGGCCTTGCGGTTATCCTCGGCGCGGCGACGCTCTTCCTCAAGCGCGCGCTGGCGCTCTTCGGCTTCGCGGCGGGTCTGCTCTTCCAGCAGGGCAAGGCGCGCTTCCTCGGCCTCGCGCTGCAGGCGGGCAACGCGTTCCTGCGGCGTTTCGCTGGGCAGCGCGGAAGGCTTGGGCGCAGGCTTGGGCGCCTCGGCAACCGGCGGCGGGGGCGGCGGAGGCGGCGGAGGCGCGGCAACGGGTGCCTCGCCCGGCTTGCCGATCACCTTGCGGCGCTTCACCTCGACCACGACCTTGTTGGTGCGACCGTGGCTGAAGGTCTGCTTGACCTCGCCCGCCTGGACCGAAGTCTTGAGCCCCAGCGGCTTGCGGCCAAGGGTCGGTTTGTTTTCGCTGTCGCTCATCGGTCCAAACTATCCTTCAAAATCAATATTCGTCGCATCGGACGAGGCGTTCGTCCGGTCGCTCAATTCGTCTGCCGCAGGTTCGCTGCGGCCCAGGAAACGGAGCAGGCGCTCAAGCAGGGCGGTAAATCGCTGTGCCGCCTTTGCATCTTCAAGCGCCAGATGGACGACGTTGTCGCGGCCCAATGCCACAGACAGCGCCATCCGGTCCAGTGGCAAGCGCGTTCCCGCCATGCCCGAACCTTCAGCTTCCATGCCCACGCGCCAGGCCTGGTCCAGCTTGCGCGCACCATCGTCGCTGGCATCGGCCGCGTGGCCAAGCCAGACCACGCCCCCGGAACGGGCGTGCTCGGCGATCCTGTCTGACCCGAGCAGCAGCTTTCCGGAACGCATTTCGAGACCAAGCCGGTCAGTGACTGCACGCGTCAGCGCCGCTTCGATGCGTTGCGGCAGGTCGGCCGGAATGGTCAGCGCGGCACCCTTGAACGCGCGCGCCAAGGCCCCCTTGAGGTGGCCCTTGCCCATCGCCTTTTCAAGCTCTGCGCGCGAAACGCCGATCCATGCACCGCGGCCGGGGGCCTTGGCGTGGACATCGGGCAGCACATCCCCGTCGGGCGAGATCGCCAGGCGCAGGAATCCGTCCCGAGAGCCGTGCTCCCCGGTCAGGATGCAGCGCCGCTCAGGCGCTCCAGAGGCGTCGGAACCTAGCGGTTCATTGTGAGGAATCCGCATCGGCGGCCTCCTCTTGGGCCGGTTCGTCTTCGAACCAGTGCGCGCGCGCGGCCATGATGATTTCGTTGCCCTGCTCTTCGCTCAGGCCATATTCGCCAAGGACACCGCCCTTGTCCTCGTCGCGCGCGGCACGGCGCGGGGCCGAACCGTCGCGGCGGCGCTGTTCGGTGCGCTTCTTGGCGATGAGTTCATCGGTGGCGAGATCGGCAAGGTCGTCAAGCGTCTTGATGCCGGCCTTGCCGAGCGTGACGAGCATCGCCTCGGTCAGGTGCGGCAGCTCGGCCAGAGCGTCTTCGACGCCCAGCGAGCGGCGCTGTTCGCGGGCAGCTTCCTCGCGGCGGTCGAGCGCTTCCTGCGCGCGGCTCTGCAGTTCTTCTGCCAGTTCCTCGTCGAAGCCCTCGATCGCGGCCAGTTCGGCCAGCTCGATATAGGCAACTTCTTCCAGCTCGCTGAAGCCTTCGGCAACCAGCAGCTGCGACAGGGTTTCGTCGACGTCGAGCTCTTCCTCGAACATCTTCGAACGCTCGGCGAATTCCTTCTGGCGCTTCTCGCTCGATTCCGCCTCGGTCATGATGTCGATCTGCGAGCCGGTGAGCTGGCTGGCGAGACGCACGTTCTGGCCGCGGCGGCCGATGGCGAGCGAAAGCTGGTCATCGGGCACAACCACCTCGATGCGGCTTTCCTCTTCGTCGATGACGACGCGGCTGACCGTGGCCGGCTGCAGCGCGTTGACCACGAAGGTCGCGGTGTCTTCGCTCCAGGGGATGATGTCGATCTTTTCGCCCTGCAGTTCCTGCACGACCGCCTGGACGCGGCTGCCCTTCATGCCGACGCAGGCGCCGACCGGGTCGATCGAGCTGTCGCGGCTGATGACGCCGATCTTGGCGCGCGAACCAGGATCGCGGGCGGCGGCCATGATGGTGATCACGCCGTCGTAGATTTCGGGCACTTCCTGCGCGAACAGCTTCTTCATGAATTCGGGGTGCGCGCGCGAAAGGAAGATCTGCGGGCCGCGGTTGTTGCGCTCCACCTTGGAGATGTAGGCGCGCACGCGCTCGCCCACGCGGGCGACTTCGCGCGGGATCTGCTGGTCGCGGCGGATCACGCCCTCGGCGCGGCCGAGGTTGACGATGACATGGCCGAATTCGACCGACTTGATCGTGCCTACGACGATTTCACCGGCGCGGTCCTTGAATTCCTCGTACTGGCGCTCGCGCTCGGCATCGCGGACCTTCTGGAAGATCACCTGCTTGGCCGACTGTGCGTCGATGCGGCCCAGATCGACCGGCGGCAGCGGATCGACAATGAAGTCGCCCAGCTTGGCATTGGCATCGAGCTTCTGCGCCTGCTTCAGGTCGACCTGCTTGAAGTAGTCCTCGACCTCCTCGACCACTTCCACGACGCGCCACAGGCGCAGGTCGCCGGTGCGCGGGTCAAGCTTGGCGCGAATGTCGTTTTCCGCGCCGTAACGGTTGCGGGCAGACTTCTGGATCGCTTCTTCCATCGCCTCGATGACGATCGACTTGTCGATCATCTTCTCGGTCGCCACGGCGTTGGCGATGGCGAGCAGTTCGGCGCGGTTCGCGGAAATCGCACTCATCGGTCAGTCTTCCTGTTCTTCAAGAATCTCGTCGGCACCGCTGGTGTCGATCGGGCGGGTGGCGGCAATCAGCCGGTCGGTCAAGACCAGCTTCGCGGAATGAACGTTGGCAAGCGGGAACGAGACCGGGCCGGACTTCCTGTCCTCCAGCGTCACGACATCGCCTTCGATGCCCTGGATATCGCCCTGCACCGACTTGCGGTTGCCATCGACCGGCTCGACCAGCTGGACGCGGGCTTCGTGGCCGGTCCACGCGGACCAGTCCTTCGCGCGCGTCAGCGGACGGTCGATGCCCGGCGAGCTGACTTCGAGGCGGTAAGCATCGGCGATCAGCACGTCGCCGGCTTCCTCAAGGTCGTCCAGGCGATCGGAAATGCGGTGAGAAAGCGCGGCGCACTGTTCGATCACCAGCTGCCCGGTGGCCGGATCCTCGGCCATCACCTGCAGGGTAAAGTCCTCATCCCCGATCTCGCCACCCTTGAAGTATTTCACGCGCACGAGATCGAATCCCAGGGCTTTCACCTCGGGCTCGATCACTTCGGTAAGGCGCGCGATATCCGCCATGGGTCACTCCAAAAGGGCCGGCAATGCAGCAAAGCGGTTTCGTGCCGGCCCCTTGCGGCGCCAGCCCCTCCGTTGCTTCACAATGTCGGGATGAAGCACAGATAGGCGCATCGGGCACGAATTGCAACCGCCATTTGCGGCGGGCGGATTCCCCGTCGCAGGCACTGCAACAAAGGGAAACTTAACCGTTTCCACGCTAGGCGCCGGAATAAGCCAGCGCGGCTTGGGCACAAGGGAATACGGCAGCAGCATGAAGCGCGCCCTGATCAGGACGGCTTACCGGATCGGCAAGTTGGCCGGGCTGTTTGCGCTTGCCCGCCGCATCACCCGCCGACGCCTGCGCATCCTGTGCTATCACGGCTTCACCCTGGATGACGAGGCGGCCTTCCGCCCTTCGCTGTTCATTTCCGGCGAGACCTTCGCCCGGCGCATGCGCACCATCGCGCGCAAGGGCTATCCGGTGATCTCGCTCGACGAGGCGAGCCGCCTGCTCGAGCAGGACGCGATCGACCGCGCGCCGGTTGTCATCACCATCGATGACGGTTTCCATTCCACCCACGCCGTCGCCCGCCCGGTGCTGGAAAAGCACGGCTTCCCCGCGACGCTTTACCTGACCAGCTATTACTTCCAGCAAGGCCGGCCCATCTTCCAGCTTGCCATCGCCTATATCTGCTGGAAGAGCCCGCTGACCGAGGCCGACCTTTCCGGCCTTGGCCTGGATGAAGGCGATGCGCTGGGCAGGGTTCTGCTCGATGGCGAAATGCGGGGCGAACTTGCCAAGCAGCTGTTCGTCGCCGCCTGCGCCACTTTCGACAGCCCGGGCCGCATCGCCTTCGCCCGCCGTCTCGCCGAGCGGCTGCAGGTCGATTACGAGGCGATCATCGCCAGCCGCAAGCTGAGCCTGGTGTCGCCCGAGGAACTGCGCGAGCTGGCGGATTCGGGAATGGCGATCGAACTGCACACCCATCGCCACCTGTTGCCGGAAGAGCTCGATGCGGGCCTGCGCGAAATCGCCGACAACCGCGCGGTTATCGAGCCGGTAACCAGCAAGCCTGCGCAGCATTTCTGCTATCCCAGCGGCATCTGGTCTGCCGCGCGGTTTCCCGCGCTGCGGATGTCCGGCGTGAAGACCGCGACCACCTGCGAGCCCGGCCTTGCCCGCCACGGCGCAGACATGCTGGCCCTGCCCCGCGTGCTGGACGATTCGCGGGTCAGCCAGATCGAGTTCGAGGCCGAACTTTCGGGGGTCTCCGATCTCTACCGCGATCTTGTCGGCGCCAGCAAGCGCAAGGCGGCATCGCTCAGCGTCTATGGCAACTGGGTGGCGGAAACGGCGCTGCCGGTGCTGGCCGCCTGAAGCCCGCGCCCGCGCGACAGGCGGGCGCTTCACGTTCGATCAGTCGGAAGCCTTCTTCGCCGCATCGGTGACCGCGGCCCAATTGTCCGTATTGGCCTGCTTCACCTCGCCGATTTCGATGCCGGCATAGTCGCGCGCCACGCCGGAAACGGCAGAGACGGCCTTGTCGGTGAGCGATTCCTTGTCAGACCCGCGATGGACCACCACCGCTTCCGCCGTGCCGCTGGCCCAGGGGTTCTTCGGCTGGTCGTTTTCGGGCTTGTCATTGCCGAAGAAGATGAAGCCGGCAGCGGCCACACCGACAACCAGAACCTTGTGACGGACAATCCATTGCGCAACGCGGTACATCGGCACTTCCCCTTTTGCGGAAGTGCATAAGTAGAAACACGGGGTTACAAGGTCGTTAACCGGCAGCCTTATCCATAAGGCCGTGCTTTTTCATGCAGTGGCGAAGCTGGTCGTAGGTCAGGCCAAGCGCCTTGGCGGTCTGTCGCTGGTTATAGCGATGGCGGGCAAGGTGATGCTCAAGGATGGCGCGTTCATGCGCATCGACCGCGGCGCGCAGGTCGCTCACCTGGTCATGCGCGGATGCTGCGGGAAGCGTGGGCGCATGCCCCACAGCCACAGGCGCGGCAGTGGCAGATGAAGGCGCCGGGCCGCGATGCGCCGCCACCTGCGGCTTCCACGGGCTGTCGAACGGATCGAACACGACGTGGCCGACGGGCCGCGAACCGTCATCCCAGCGATAGACCGCGCGCTCCACCACATTGCGCAATTCGCGCACGTTGCCCGGCCAGAGGTGGTCCTGAAGCGCCTCCATCACCACCGGCTCAAAGCCGGGCCAGGATTCCCAGCCAAGCTCGGCCGCCATGCGCCGCCCGAAATAGTCGCACAGCACCCTGACATCGCCTTCGCGGGCGCGCAGGGGTGGCAAGGTGATCACCTCGAACGAAAGCCGGTCCAGCAGGTCGGCGCGAAAGCGGCCTTCGTCGGCAAGGCGCGGCAGGTCTTCATTGGTGGCGGCAACGATGCGGACATCGACCTGGATCGGCCGCGACGATCCGATCCGCGTCACCTGGCCATATTCGATGGCACGCAGCAGGCGCTCCTGCGCGCCCATTGACAGCGTGGCCAGCTCGTCAAGGAACAGCGTGCCCTTGTCCGCCTCTTCAAAGCGCCCGGCCCGTGCGCGGGTGGCCCCGGTGAAGGCGCCCTGTTCATGGCCGAACAGTTCCGCCTCGATCAGCGTTTCAGGCAGTGCCGCGCAGTTGAGCGTGACCATCGGTTCGGCCCATCGGCGCGAGAGCTGGTGCAGGCGTTCGGCGATCAGTTCCTTGCCCGTGCCGCGCTCGCCAATCACAAGCACCGGCCGGCTGAGCGCAGCGGCGCGACTGGCGCGTTCCACGGCATCGAGGAAGGCGCCTGACTGGCCGACGAACTGGGTTCCGCGCTCCATGCCCAATTGTTAGCATAAATTCCCAAGTTGCCGCAATGCGCGCAGCAAGTCGTTCGTCGAACACCCGCGAAACCCTGGGAAATCAGCCGCTGCGACAATTTGGCACGCTGCTTGCGAAACGATGAACAAGCCCGGCAACGGGTATCGTTCGAAAGGTAACCACCATGTTCCAGCGTCAGTCAGAGCCGGCCCGCAAGCGCCCCTCCCCGCTCGACCGCGCGGTTGTTCTGTCCATCGTCGCGATGACTTCGATGAACGTAGTCGTGCTCGCCCAGCAGCTTTCAGTCCCCCAGCTTGCCGCGAGCACCCTTGGCGGACTTGGTCTTGCATGACCGGGTTCGACCCCCTCGGGCCGGAATCCCCGGAGCCCCCCGCTGATGGCTTGCAGTCCCGCCGTCATGCCGGGGTTCCGGCCCACTTCTCATCGCCGCGCGGCGAAGGCCGTTCCACCCGCTTCGATGCCGAGGTAGAACGCCTTCGCCAGTCGCCCACGCCGACCCAGTCCTATTCAACCGGAGCCACTTTCATGGGCATTTTCAGCCGCACCCGTGACATCATCGCCGCCAACTTTTCCGACCTGCTCGACAAGGCGGACGATCCCGAAAAGATGATCCGCATGATCATCTTCGAGATGGAGGAAACCCTTGTCGAAGTGCGCGCCAGCGCCGCGCGCACCATTGCCGACCAGAAGGAAATGCACCGCCACACCGTGAAGCTGGACAAGCTTCAGGCCGACTGGGCGGAAAAGGCGCAGCTTGCGCTCAGCAAGGATCGCGAAGACCTCGCCCGCGCCGCGCTGGTCGAAAAGAAGAAGGCCGCCGACATGGCCGACCAGCTCAAGGAAGAGATCAAGGTCCTCGACGATGCGCTGCGCGCCTACGAGGTCGATATCGAGAAGCTGCAGACCCGCCTGCGCGAGGCCCGCACCCGCCAGAGCGCGATCGCCGCGCGCCTCGAAAGCGCCGAGAACCGCGTCAAGCTGCGCACCCTGCTGGCAAGCGAGCGCGTGGACGAGGCAATGGCCCGCTTCGACCAGCTTGAACGCCGCGTCGACTATGCCGAAGGCCGCGCCGATGCGCTGAGCCTGGCCGATGGCCGCGCAACCCCCAGCCTCGCCGACGAGATCAACGCGCTGGCCGGGCAGGACAAGGTCGATGAAGAACTCGAAGCGATGAAGGCCGCGCTCGCCGCCCAGAACAAGGACGCCTGACATGGAATTCCTCGAAGCACTGGTGCCGATCACCGCCGTCCTCGGCATCTTCGTCGGCCTGCCCTGGCTGATCCTGCACTACATCACCAAGTGGAAGACGGCGGCCACGCTGACCAGCGGCGATGAGGCCCTGCTCGAGGAGCTTTACCAGGTCGCCAAGCGGCTCGACGCGCGGATGGACACGGTCGAGCGACTGGTCGCCGCCGACAACCCCGATTTCCACCCGGCCCGCGTCACCCATGACCGCGAGACCGACAACCAGCAACTGCGCGAGCTTGAAGGACTGCTCGGCAAGACGGAAAGGATGCCCAAGTGAACAGCCCGCGCACACGCTTTTACCGCGACAAGATCAACGGCAAGATCTTCGGCGTCTGCTCCGGCATCGCCGACTATACCGGGGTCGATGTCCTGTGGGTCCGCATCGGCATGGTGCTGTTCACCCTGTCGACCGGCTTCGGCATCCCGCTTTACGTGATCCTGGCGCTGATCGCCGACAAGAAGCCCGGCTACCTCTATTCGGAAGACCGCGCAGAGCAGAAGTTCTGGCAGGGCGTGCGCCAGTCGCCCGGCCGCACGGCCCGCGAAGTGCGCGCCCAGTTCCGCGATATCGACCGCCGCCTGGCCGACATCGAAAGCTACTACGTTTCGTCCAACCCGCGCCTTTCCGCCGAAATCGAAAAGCTGCGCTGAGCCTTGGCCAACAGGGGAAAATCCCATGGGTGAACTTGCTCTTCTCATTCCGCTGGCCCCCTTCCTGCTGGTGGGCTTCATCTTCTGGACCCGCCACCAGCAGAAAATGGCGCAGTCGCAAGCCGTTCAGTCGCAGGTTGACGAGCGCCAGGCCGCCTACACCCGCGAACTGGAAGACCGCATCCGCGTTCTTGAGCGCATCGTCACCGACAAGGGATTTGACGTTGCCAGCCAGATCGAGGCCCTGCGCGATGCCCGCCAGATCGAAGCCCGGCTCGACGCCAGGGAAAAGGAGCTTGGCCGATGAACTGGGGCAGCCCCGAATTCGTCATCCTGATCGTTGCGATTTCTACCGCCGGCTGGGTGATCAACAACTGGATCCGCGCCCGCCACGGTTATCCGCTCGAAGACGAATGGGGCGGCAAGACAGCCCCGGCCGATGCCAAGGCCAGCAAGGCGCTGATCGAGGAAAACCGCGAGCTGCGCGCCCAGCTCGGCAAGGTGAACGAGCGGTTGCAGGTGCTGGAGCGCATCGCCACCGACCCCAGCCTTGGCGTCGCCGCCCAGATCGAGGCCCTGCGCGACAAGGAGGCGGTGCGATGAGCCCGGAACAGGTTCTCCAGCTTCTCGGCATGGTCATTCCCGGAGCGGCAATCATTGTCGCCATGATCGCCGGCAGCGTGATCTATTCGACCCGCATGAAGATCAAGCACGGCTACCCGCTCAGCGGGGCCTGGGGCCAGGCGGTCTATCCCAAGACCTCAACCGAGGATGGCGAACGGATCAGGCTGCTGAGCCAGGAGAACGCGCAGCTTCGCGCCGAGCTGGGTTCGCTGAAGGACCGGCTCGCCACGGTCGAACGCATCGTCACCGACAGCGGCTATTCGCTGACGCACCAGATCGAGGCGCTGCGCGACCAGTCCAGGAATTGAACATCAAGACAAAGGGATAGGGGAAGAATACGATGAGTGGCAGCCAGATGATGGTGGTGTTGATCGTGCTGATCGTCAGCGTCGCCGGAATTCTCAAGGCGCGGTATCGGGCGCGGCACGGGATCGTGGAAGATCACTGGGGCAACCAGCAACTGGCCCAGCGGCCCGAGGATGCGGGCACCAACCCGGAAATGATGAAAGAGCTGGAGACGCTGCGCGAACGGGTGAAGGTGCTGGAACGCATCGCCACCGACGAACGCCAGACCCGCTCGATCGCCGCCGAGATCGAAGCCCTTCGCGACAAGTGATGAACCCCGGGGGACCAGGGAGAAGCATGATGATCGACACCAACCTGCTCACCGCAACCGCTTCCGTATCGGGGCTGGCCATCGTCTCGCTCGCCGCCCTGCGCGGGTGGAACGGATGGCTCCAGCTCAAGGAACGCGAGCTAGAGCAAAACCGCCCGGATATCGAGGGCGGCGCCTCATCGGGCATGGCCAGGATCGAGATGGCCGACCTGAAGGAACGCATCCGCAAGCTGGAAGCCATCGCGGCGGGAGTGGACCTGTGAGGGAAAAGGCAAGCGGCGCCGCCCGCGCCGGGATCGGCCTCGGCAGCGCGATTGCGGTGGCCATTTCGTGGAGCCTGAACAAGTCGGTGCTCTGGGCAGTGATCCACGGCGTACTCTCGTGGCTCTACGTGCTCTACTACATGTTCACCCGCCCGGGCGGCTTCTTCGGCTGAGGCGGTGCGAGGGCGCAATCGAGCACAGACCCGATTGATCCCGCGCCCGTCACCGCCTAACGCCGATCCATGCGCAGCCTTGATGACATCCTCGAGGAGTACGAATTCCTCGACAGCGACGAACGCTATCGCCTGCTGATCGAACTGGGGCGCGAGCTTGATCCCATGCCCGATGCCCTGAAGACCGATGCCACTCTGGTGCGCGGCTGCTCGGCGAGCGTCTGGGTCTATCCCACCGAAGGCGCGCAGGGGCGGCTGCACTTCCTGGCAGACAGCAACGCGGCAATCACCAAGGGCATCATCGCGCTGGTGCTCTCCGCGGTGCAGGACAAGCCGGCCGGCGAAGTGGCGACAATGGACATTGCCACCGCGCTTGCCCCGTTCGACCTGAAGAACCAGCTTTCATCGAACCGCACCCAGGGCGTGCCCAACATGATCGCCCTGATCCGCGAGACAGCCGCCCGGCTGGCCGCCGCGTGAAGAAGCTGGCCCATCCCTTCTGGCTGGCCGGGGGGATCCTGTCCTTCGCCATGGGCACCATCGGCATTGCCCTGCCGATCCTGCCCACCGTGCCGTTCTATCTACTTGCCGCCTTCTGCTTTGCCCGTTCCAACCAGCGATGGGAGCAATGGCTTCTTGACCACCAGGTATGGGGGCCGCCGATCCGGCGCTGGCGCGAACGACGCGCCATTTCCCTCGCCGCCAAGGCCTCGGCCGTGGGCGCAATGTCGGTCGGCGCGGTCGTCACCTGGGTGCTGCTGGGCTGGCCCTGGGCCGGAATTTCGCTGGCCGTGCTGGTGATTGCGGGCACGTGGATCTGCACCCGGCCCAGCTGAGCCGGGCTGCGACCAGTTGCGACACTTTCTCCCGGCTCTGCGACAGCCGGTTCACTTCCGTTCATGTAAAGCGGCGTAAACCTGAACTCACCGGAACGATCCCCCGTCCGGAATTGAGAAACCAGGAGTACAGGGTCATGCCCAAGTTCACCAAGATCGCCGCCCCCGCCCTGATCGCCGCCATGGCGCTCGGCGTCGCGGTGCCGGCACAGGCGCAGTACAACCAGGGCCGCGACTATGGCCACGGCTATGGCTACGGATACGGCAACAATATCGAGCGGGAAATCGCCCAGCTTGAGCGCGCCGTGAACCGCAGCGACAACCGCGACCGGATTTCCGAGCGCGAAGCTGCCAGCCTGCGCCGCGAAGTTGCCCAGCTGCGCTATACCTACCGGTCCTATGCCCGCAACGGGCTGACCAACCGCGAAGCCCGCATCCTGCAGAACCGGATCCAGAACATCCGCCACCACCTGCAGTACGAGCGTAACGACCGCGATTATCGCCGTCGCTGATGCGAATGGGAAAAGGGCAGCTTTCAAGGAAGCTGCCCTTTCCTGCTTGTCATAAGCGCGCGGTGTTTCTAGGCGCACTGGCATCATGACAGCCAAGCCCCGCACGCTTTACGAGAAGATCTGGGACGCCCACGTCGTCGAACGCCAGGACGACGGCACCTGCCTGATCTATATCGACCGCCACCTCGTCCACGAAGTCACCAGCCCGCAGGCCTTCGAAGCCCTGCGCGTATCGGGCCGCAAGGTACGCCGCCCGGACCTGACGCTGGCCGTGCCGGACCACAACCTGCCCACCACCCCGCGCAAGGACGCAGCCGGCAACCGCCTGCCGATCGCCGATCAGGAAAGCGCCCAGCAGCTGGCCGCGCTTGAGCGCAACGCACCCGATTTCGGCATCCGCTACATCGGCGCGACCGATCTTGAGCAGGGCATCGTCCACGTCGTCGGCCCGGAACAGGGCTTCTCGCTCCCCGGCGCGACGATTGTCTGCGGTGACAGCCACACCAGCTGCCACGGCGGCCTTGGCGCACTGGCTTTCGGCATCGGCACCAGCGAGGTGGAGCACGTGCTCGCCACGCAGACGCTGCTGCTCAAGCAGTCGAAGACCATGGAAGTGCGCGTCGAAGGCCAGCTTGGCCCCGGCGTCACGCCCAAGGACCTGGTGCTGCACATCATCGGCGTGATCGGCACCGCGGGCGGCACCGGCCATGTCATCGAATTCCGCGGCCCGGTGTTCGAACAGATGAGCATCGAAGGCCGCCTGACGGTGTGCAACATGTCGATCGAAGGCGGCGCGCGCGCCGGCCTTGTCGCCCCCGATGACAAGACCTTCGCCTACCTGAAGGGCCGCCCCCTCGCGCCGACCGGCGATGACTGGGACAAGGCGGTGGCCTGGTGGAAGAGCCTTGCCACCGATCCCGGCGCCAGCTTCGACAAGTCGGTGGTGATCAACTCCGCCGATGTGCAGCCCACCGTGACCTGGGGCACCAGCCCGGAAGACACCGTTGCCATCGGCGGCGTGGTCCCCGCGCCGGAAAGCTTTGCCGATCCGTCCAAGCAGGATGCTGCGCGCAAGAGCCTGGAATACATGGGCCTCCAGCCCGGCCAGCGCATGGACGAGGTGGAAGTGCAGAACGTGTTCATCGGTTCGTGCACCAACAGCCGTATCGAAGACCTGCGCGCCGCCGCCGCCGTGGTGAAGGGCCGCAAGAAGGCAGACAACGTGCGCTGGGCGATCGTCGTTCCCGGTTCGGGCCTGGTCAAGCAGCAGGCCGAGGCCGAAGGGCTAGACAAGGTGTTCACCGAAGCCGGCCTCGAATGGCGCGAGCCGGGCTGTTCGGCCTGCCTTGCCATGAACCCCGACAAGGTTCCTGCGGGCGAACGCTGCGCCTCTACCTCCAACCGCAACTTCGTCGGCCGACAGGGTCCGGGTGCCCGCACCCACCTCGTCAGCCCGGCGATGGCAGCGGCAGCGGCGGTAACCGGCAAGCTGACCGACGTACGCCAGCTCGGCTGATCGACAGGTGCTGTCCTACAGGGCAGCATTCTGTCATCCATGGGCAATGAACGAACGGACGGACGGTTTTTTATCTTCCCCGCGACCAATTGCCCGGATTGCGGGTGCAAAGCCGCAGAAATCAGGGGTTCCAGATAGCGAACACGAGGTTTACACCGTGTCAACCTTGTAAACCTCAACTCCGGCCTCTCGGCTCTTGCCAGCCAGCCGTGCCAGCGACATAGAACGGATATGACGGATATGACCGACACACCCGAAAAGCCCGCCAAGGGCAGCGCCAAGATCTCCACCGGGGCAGCGGCCATCGCCGGTGCCGCCATCGGTTCGGCCGCGCTTGCCGCTGCGCTGCTCTATGCCAATTCGCGCCGCAAGACGAAGAAGCCAACCGAAGACCCGATCCGTCCCGAAGACGCGCCGGAGACCGACTGATGGAACCGATCAACCACGTTGAGGGCAAGGCCTATCCCTTCGGGCGCAAGAACGTCGATACCGACGTCGTCATTCCCGCGCACTGGCTGAAGACCATCACCCGCGACGGGCTGGGCAAGGGCTGTTTCGAAACGGTCAAGGCCGAACCCGGCAACGTGTTCGAGGATCCGGCCTACAAGGGCGCGCCGATCCTGATCGCGGGCGACAATTTCGGCTGCGGTTCCAGCCGCGAACACGCCGCCTGGGCCCTCTTGGACATGGGCATCACCGCAGTGATCGCCCCCAGCTTTTCCGACATCTTTTCGGGCAATGCCTTCAAGAACGGTATCCTGACCGTGGTCCTGCCGCAGGAGCAGGTGGACCGCCTGCTGGAAGTGGCGAAGACCGATCCCATCGCCATCGATCTTGAAAGCCAGACGGTGACCACGCCGTTCCAGGATCGCTTCACCTTCGAAATCGACCCGTTCCGCAAGCATTGCCTGCTCAACGGCCTCGATGAAGTGGGCCTCACCCTTACCCGGCAGGATGCCATCGCCGGTTACGAGGCGAAGGCGCGCGAAAGCCTGCCCTTCCTCGCGCGGGGCATCGCGGCAGCGGCCTGACGCGCGGGGGTATTGAATGCAATCGCCATGCGGCCTATCGGCCAAAGGCAAGTCGTCTTAAGCTAAGGACTCCAGTTCACCATGACCGATTTCAATGATCGCGAACGCGCCGAGGAAGCCCATTTCGCGCATGACGAGGAAATGAGCTTCCGCATCGTCGCCCGTCGCAACCGGCTGCTCGGCAACTGGGCGGCAGAGCGCATGGGCCTTTCCGCGGCAGAGACCGAAAGCTACGCCAAGGCAGTCGTCCAGGCCGATTTCGAGGAAGCCGGCGATGAAGACGTCATCCGCAAGCTGCTGGGCGACATGACCGCCGCCGGACTCGACGTGTCCGAGGCCGAAGTGCGCGAAGCTCTTGAAGCCAAGGCTGTCGAAGCCCGCCGCGCCCTGATGGGCGAGGCCTGAGGGAACGCCGCCATGGGCATGGCCGCCGCCGATATCGAAGCGATGATCAAGGCGGCCCTGCCCGATGCGGTGGTCGAAATTACCGACCTTGCCGGTGACAACGATCACTACGCCGCGCGGGTTACCAGCGCGGCATTCGTGGGCAAGACCCGCGTGGCCCAGCACAAGCTGGTTTACGATGCGCTGGGCGGCCGCATGGGCGGCGTGCTCCACGCCTTGCAACTGACCACTGCCGTTCCCAGTTAGGGTCCAGCAGAAAATCCAGCCAAAGGTTCGCCGACCGCATGTCCGATTCCCAGTCCCGCATCGCCGAAATCGTCCAGTCCAACGACGTTGTCCTGTTCATGAAGGGCACGCCGCTGTTCCCGCAGTGCGGCTTTTCCAGCCGCGCCGTGGCGATCCTCGAACACCTTGGCGTCCCTTACGAGAGCGTCGACGTGCTGCAGGACATGGAAATCCGCCAGGGCATCAAGCAGTTTTCCGACTGGCCGACGATCCCCCAGCTCTACCTGAAGGGCGAGTTCCTGGGCGGCAGCGACATCATGATGGAAATGTACGAAGCCGGCGAACTGCAGCAGGCCATGGCCGACGCGGGCCTTTCGCCCAACGCCTGAACCGGGCCGCTTCGCGCTTCACCCGATTGCGCCGCACAGACCGCACAAAAAGGAAGCCCGCGAGGTGGGACTCGCGGGCTATCTTCGGGGACGGGATGCTCGGGGAGGCAAGGGGCCGCGGAGACCGGGGGGTTAGGTGCGGCCCCCGCCTCTTACGAGACTGCTTTGGGGTATCCAACCTAATGCAGACACCGTGCCAAATCCCGATTTCCCTCTGATTTCCGCCATTCCTGATTTTCCCGGACCCCGTCAGACATTGCCGATTGTAAATTTTCCCGACAAATCCGCCGCCCTCCAACCCTTGCCAGCAAGGCCGGATGCGGCAAGGGTTGCAGCATGACCTCCGGCCCCGCCTTCCCCACCGCCATCCCGGCGGCCACTGTCATCGTCTTCCGCCACGGCGCCAATGGCGCCCCGGCAGAGCTGCTGATGCTCGAACGGTCCGGGGAGATGCGCTTTGCCGGCGGGGCGGCCGTGTTTCCCGGCGGGCGTGTCGATGAGGCCGACCGCGAACTCGCTGCAACGCTCGACCATGGGCTGGACCTGCACGATGCGGCAGCGCGCGTCGCAGGCATCCGCGAGACGCTGGAGGAATCGGGCCTTGCCCTCGGCATCAAAGGCCGCATCGGCGCGTCGGAAGCAGCCGATGCGCGGCGCATGCTGCATGATGTGGGCAGCCTCGCCCCCGTGCTGGAGCGGTTCGGCTGGCAGCCGGACCTTGCCGCCCTGCATCCCTGGGCACGCTGGTGCCCCAATTGGGAGCGCGCCTTCGACACCCGCTTCTACCTTGCCGATCTGGGCACCGGTGCAGTCGAAGTGGCGGCGGACGATACCGAACACACCCACCTGTTCTGGGCGAGCGCCGCCGAAGCGCTGGCCATGGCGGCGCGCGGCGAGATCAGCGTGATCTTCCCCACTCGCCGCAACCTTGAGCGGCTGGCCCTGTGCGACACCTTCGATGCGGCGCGCAGCTATGCCGCCCGCTTCCCGATCCGCACGATCTCACCCGCCCGGCGCGAGATCGAAGGCCAGATGCACCTCACGATCCCGGATGACCTTGGCTATCCCGTAACCAGCGAGGCCATGACCACCGTACAGCGGGGCTAGCCAGCGGCGTGGGCCGCGATATGCTCAGGGCCATGCAGCGCATCCTCCTGACCCTCGCCATCGCGGCAATCCCACTCCCCGCCCTTGCCCAGCCCGGCCCGCAAGCGATGGTCGAGCAGGTGCTGGCCGAAGCCGGCCCCGGCACGCGCTGGGGCATGGTGGTGGTGGACGAGCAGGGACGCGAAGTGGTGGCGATCGCGCCAGAGGGCCGCTTCATCCCGGCATCGAACACCAAGCTGTTCACCACGGCGGCGGCGTTCTGGAAGCTGCCCGCGCTCGACCAGCCCGACCAGCCTGGCGGCGCAAGCGTGTGGCTCGTCCCGGGCAAGGGCAAGGTGCCGTCGGTCGAACTCGTCGGGCGCGGCGATGCGCGCCTCTCCTCGGCGGACGACTGCAAGGCCGCCTGCCTGTCGCAGCTGGCAGACGCCATCGCCGCGAAGACCCGCAAGGTGCACGACATCACCGGCGACGACACCCGCCTCGTCGACCAGCGCTGGAGCCCGGGGATGAGCTGGAACAACATCCCGACCCGTTCGGGAACCGCCACTTCGGCCCTGACGCTCGACGATAACGAGGCGAAGGTCGTCGTGACCCCCGGCGCGGAGGGTGCCCCGCCGACCGTCGCCCTGCCCGCCTACCTCACGCCGGACATCCGCGCCCGCACCGTTGCGTCCGGGCCGTCCGCGCTTTCGGTCGACCGCCTGCCCGGCAGTCGGCGAGTGCAGGTCTGGGGCACCATCGCCGCCGGCGCGCCCAGGGTGGTGACGCTCGGCATCGACGATCCGGCGGACTATGCCGCCTGGAAGCTGGGCGAAATGCTCAAGGCTCGCGGTGTGAAAGTAACGGGAACGACCCGCGCCCGCCACCGCATCGATCCGCAGGCAATGGCCATCGAAGACCGGCCGCCGCCGCTGGCAACGGTGCTGCCGCCGCCGCTCTTCGAAGACCTCACCCGCATCAACAAGGAAAGCCAGAACCTGCATACCGAACTGTTGCTGCGTCGCGTCGGCATGGCAGTCAGCGGGTTGCCGCAGGACGCCTCGGTCGAAGGCGGGCAGAAGGTAGTCAGCGCCATGCTGAAGGAAGCGGGCCTCAAGCCGCACCAGTTCACCTTCGCCGATGGCTCGGGCATGTCCACCTACAACCGTGTGGCACCGCGCGGCGTGGTCGGCTTCCTGCGCTGGACCCAGTCGCAGCCTTGGGGCGCGCAGTTCCGCCAGACCTTGCCGATCGGCGGCACCGATGGAACCCTGGTCGCCCGCTTCAAGGCAACGCTGCTGGAGGGCCGCATCTTCGCCAAGACCGGCACGCTCAACGCCACCAACGCCCTTGCCGGGTTCCTCACGACGAAAAGCGGGAAGACCTATACCTTCGCTGCCTATGCCAACGACGTTCCCGAAGGCGTGATGGCCACCCGCACCATGGACAAGGCGCTGATCCTGCTGGCGGAGACACAATAGCCGCATTTACGGGTCGTTTAACGAGGTCGGGGAATTGTTGCGGATTGGCCACGCTTCGCGGCAGCATGAAGCCGGGACGCTGAATTCAAGCCGAAATCCTTGCCTGCGCAAGCTTTCCGTTCTTTATTGCCGCCATGCCCGTCGGGAAGGGCTTTTGATTCCTACAGGGGGACTACATGCGCAAGAATCCGCTCGCCGTGGCGCTCGTCACTGGCACTGCCCTTTTCACCATCGCCGGCCTGCCAACCGCAGCCCTTGCCCAGTCGGGAAGCTCTGCCGAGTCCGCCGATGAAGGGGAAAGCAAGGCGATCATCGTAACCGGATCGCGCATCAAGCAGGACCCGGCGAAAAGCGCGCTGCCGCTGGAAATCGTCACGCCGGACGATCTCAGCCGCGAAAGCATCAGCAGCCCGGAACAGTTCATTTCCTACCTTGCCGCCAACGGCAACGGAGCGGACAACCTTGCTTCGAACTCCGACGTCGTCACCGGCGCCGCACGCGGCACCAATGGCCTTTCATCGGCCAATCTGCGCGGACAGGGCGCATCATCGACGCTCGTCCTGCTCAATGGTCGCCGCGTTGCCGCGCACGGTCTTTCGGGTTCGGCGGTTGACGTAAACCAGATCCCCTTCGCCGCTATCGAGCGTATCGAAGTGCTGAAGGACGGCGCCTCGGCCATCTACGGCACCGATGCCATCGGCGGCGTGATCAACTACATCACCAAGAAGAACTTCACCGGTGTGAGCGCCTCCGGTTTTGTCGACATCACCGAAGCCGGCGATGCCCCGATCTATCGTCTTTCGGGCACGGTCGGATATGGCAAGCTCGACGAGCAGGGCTTCAACATCATGGGGGCCGTCAGCAAGAGCTGGAACGGCGCGCTGTTCGGCAAGGACCGCGACTTCGTGAATGGCAACCAGCCCACTCGCGGCCTGTCGATCGACACGCGCGGCGCTCCGATTGCCACCGTGTTCCCGATCAACCCGACTGCGGCGGGGATCGGCATCACCCAGGGCGGAACCTTGTTTGGTTCGGCCAGCCAGTGCACCACTGGCACGGCACCAAACTGCACCGTCTTCAACCCCGCCTTCTTGGGTAATGCCCCGGGCTTCGTCATCCCCGGCACCACGACGGCGGCCACGGGCGGCGTGAACATCCTTGACCTGCCCGGCGCTGCCGGTTGCGGTTCGATGGACGGTGGCATGCCCTACGATCAGGTGCTGTGGAACACGCCGGGAGCCGCGCTGGCCTGCGCGTGGGACACGGGTCGCGCCGCTACGCTGCAGCAGCCCATCGACACGCTGACCTGGTATGGCCGTGCGACTGCACGCCTTGGCGAACATGAACTCTATGCCGAGGTAACGGGATCGAAGGCCCATTCGAGCAAGATCTTCTCAAACAACCAGTACAGTTCCAACAACACTTCGATGCCGATTGCCTATCCGCTCAATTCGTTGACGGCATCGACCTACAATTCCGTCTACAACCAGCTCGTCGCCGTGCTTCCCGGCATTGCCGTCAATTACGGCAAGCCGATCATGTTCCGCTGGCGCTGCGACGCTTGCGGACCGCGCCAGTACGAAACCGACACCAAGACCTTCCGCGCCGCCATGGGCATCGAAGGCCCGATTGCGGACAAGTGGGAATACCGTGTCGGCGGCTCCTATGCGACCAGCCAGGCGACTTCGGTCCTCGGCTCAGGCTATCATTACCGCGGCGTCTTCGCGAGCAATGCGGCTGCTGTCGCATCGGGCACGGGTGCGACACTCGCCGGCCAGGTCGATACACGCGCACCGACCGCGCCGGGCGCATCGGCCCCCGGCATTGTCGGCCTGTTCAACAGCGGCATCCTGAATCCCTTCTCGATCATCCAGACCCCGCAGGCCATGGCCGCTCTCGACGCAGTCTCGGCAAAGGGCACCAAGCTGTATGGCGGCAAGTACGAAATCTGGCAGGCCGACGCCTCGGTGTCGGGCGACCTGTTCGAACTGCCGGGCGGCACGGTCAAGATCGCCGTGGGTGTCGACTACCGTCGCGAAAGCTACAAGTTCGATGGCTCTGCCGCCGGTGCGCTGAGCTCGCCGGACATCTTCAACGTGGCCTTCGACAACGTGAACCAGCTCAGCAAGGTCACGCGTGAGGTCAAGGCGGCCTATGCCGAAGTGCTGGTGCCCGTCATCGACACGTTCGAACTGACCGGCGCGATCCGCATCGACGATTACAGTGGCTTCGGATCGACGGTGAACCCCAAGTTCACTGCCAAGTTCCAGCCGTTCGACTGGATCATGGCCCGCGCCTCCTATGGCACCGGCTTCCGCGTGCCGACCTTCAACCAGATCTTCAACGGCGTTACCCGCTCGCCCAACCCGGGCAGCTCGCTGACCGATCCCACCACCTGCCCCGCAGGCGGTACGGTCAACGTGACACCGGGCTGTGCCGCGATCACGCCGGAATCGGACAGCGGCGGCAACCTGAACCTCGGGCCGGAAACGTCCGAGCAGTACAGCGCCGGCATCGTGCTTCGCCCGACTTCGCGGATCACGCTTTCGGCAGACTACTGGAACATCGCCGTGGACAACGTGATCGGTTCGATCACCATTCCGCAGCTGTTTGCCAACATCGCCTCGTTCCCGGAACGCATCACCCGCACCAACGGCGTGATCACCCTGATTGACCTGCGCACCGGCAACTTCGGTTCGCGCCGGACCAGCGGCATCGACTTTATGGCCCGTGCCAGCGTCGATGCCCTGCAGGGCACCTTCTCGGCCGGCTTCGATGGAACGCTGCTGCTGACCAAGAAGGAAAAGCTGCTGCCGAACCTGGCCTACACCAACCTGCGCGGGGTGTTCTCGCTGTCGGGCGACCTGGGCCTGAAGTGGAAGCACAATGCCTATATCGGCTACAGCAAGGACGATTTCACGGTCACCTTCTCGCAGATCTACCGCGGCGGTTACCAGAATTTCGGCCTGCCGAACTCGCTCACCGGCCCGAACCTCAGCGCCAACCGGCCTGACTACAACGCGCGGGTGAAGCCGTACCACATCTACAACATGTCGATGTCGCAGATGATTGCGGAACGCTTCAAGATCACCCTTGGCGTGAAGAACATCTTCAACACCGATCCGCCGTTCGCCATCACCTATGACAGCAACACCGGATCGGGCAGCTCGTGGGAGCCGCGCGTTGCCGATCCGCGCGGACGTTCGTTCACGCTGCAGGCAGAAGTGAAGTTCTAATCCGGGGGAAGGATCGGACAGGACAAGGGCCGTCGGGGGAAACCCCGGCGGCCTTTTGCCATGGGATCGATGGTGAACGTTTGGCGCGCCCGGCAGGAGTCGAACCTGCGGCCTCGAGATTAGAAGTCACGTGCTCTATCCAGCTGAGCTACGGGCGCGCGCCGGCTTCCCATAGTCGGGGTTTGACGCGCAGGCAAACCCCGCTAGGCATGCAACATGAGTGAAACCCTCTCCCGCATCGACGGCAACGCCGGCGCGCGCCGCCATTTCCGGTATTTCGACTATGTCATGGCGGCCTTCGTCGCGATCCTGCTGCTGTCGAACCTGATCGGGGCAAGCAAGCTTGCGACCCTGGGAGGATACACGTTCGGCGCAGGGATCCTGTTTTTCCCGCTGTCCTACGTGATCGGCGATGTGCTGACGGAAGTCTATGGCTATGCCAATGCCCGCCGCTGCGTGTGGATGGGCTTTGGCGCGCTGCTGTTCATGGCCTTCATGAGCTATGTCGTCGTCGCCATGCCTGCCGCCGACGGGTGGGACGGACAGGCGGCTTATGAAAGCGTGTTCGGCAGCACCTGGCGCATCGTCGCGGCATCGGTGCTTGCGTTCTGGGCGGGGGAATTCGTCAACAGCTTCGTCCTCGCGCGGATGAAGGTGTGGACCGGCGGCAAGCACCTGTGGAGCCGCACCATCGGATCGACCTTTTTCGGGCAGGCGGTGGACAGCCTGATCTTCTACCCCGTGGCCTTCCTCGGCATCTGGAGCACCGATCGGGTCCTGACCGTGATGGTGACCAACTGGCTGCTGAAGGTGTTGTGGGAAGCGCTGCTGACGCCGGTGACCTATGCGGTAGTCGGCTGGTTCAAGGCGCGCGAGGGCGTGGACGTGTTCGACGAAGGCACCGACTTCTCGCCCTTCGCCAAGGCCGATGCGGTCTAGGCCCCGCTGGGTCTGACCAGACGGGGCCTCACCGCGATCCACCTCAATCGGCGATGAGGCCGATGGCGAGGTAGATCAGGATCAGCGATCCAAAGCCGAGCAGCGTACCGACGACCCAGCCCACCCGGATCAGGGTGACATCCCAGCCGAAATAGTCGGCCATGCCGGCAGAGACGCCCATCAGCTTTCCGCGCGACTTGTTGAGGCGAAAACCGGCGGGACTGCCATTGCGGTTGCGGTCAAGCGAAGTCATGCGAGGGCTCCTACATAGGCGGTGGCAAGGTTCACGTCGCTGCTCGTGGAAGGCAAGCTGACGGTGTTGGTGAACAGCACGAGCGAGAGCATCAGGGCGGTGCCGGCGGCGGCGAAGCGGCTGGTGAGAGAGTTGAACAGGGGCATTTCAGGTTCCTTTGCGAATGTTGGGGTGGGGTTTCCACCGATGCCAGACACTTTGCAGGAGCCGTGCCAAATCGCGAAAACCGCAGAATTGCGCCATTTACGTTTGGTGTTACAATTGGTCACGGATGTGAATTGCCGATGAATGGCAATTTTTCCCACTATTCAGGAACCGTGATTTTCGTGGCGCGCACCTGTTACGAGCGATAGGGCTGCGGCAGCCGCCATGACGCTCGACCGCCTGCTCCTCAACGCCTTTCGCAACCATGCCGAAACCCGGATCGAGGGCACGCGCCATTTCAACCTGCTGGTGGGCGAAAACGGTGCCGGCAAGACCAACGTCCTGGAGGCGATATCGCTCCTCGCCCCGGGCCGCGGGCTGCGACGGGCTGCCCTGCCTGACATGGCCGGGAAAGATTGTGGCGGGGGTTTTGCCATCAGCGCCGATCTTGCGGCAAAGGCAGGCCCGGTGCGGATCGGCACGGGCACCAGTGCGGATCGCCCGACCCGCCGCCTGGTGCAGGTGGAAGGGGCGGATGCCACGGCCAATTCGCTTTCCGAATGGCTCTCCATCGGCTGGCTGACTCCTGCGATGGACCGCCTGTTCGCCGAAGGCCCCTCAGCCCGCCGCCGCTTCCTTGACCGTCTGGTGCTGGCGCTCGAACCCGGTCATGCCCGCAACGCTGCACGGCTCGACAATGCCCTGCGCGAGCGCAACCGGCTGCTGTCTGCCGAGGCGGAGCCCGACCCGGCATGGTTTGCCGCGCTGGAGAGCCAGATCGCCGCCAGCGGTGCGCTCGTCGCCCAGGCCAGGGCGCGGCTGGTCGACCGGCTGGGCAAGGCACTCGCGGCCCTGCCCGATGCGCCCTTTGCCCGGCCTGCCCTCTCTTACCAACCCGGAGGCCCGCTCGAAGAACAGGCCCTTGCTGCCGCCCTGTCGGAAGGCCGCCGTCGCGACCGCGCCGCGCAGCGCACGCTGACCGGGCCGCACCGCGACGAACTGGGCGTCACGATGACGGGCAAGGACCAGCCCGCCGCCGATTGTTCGACCGGAGAGCAGAAGGCGATGCTGATTGCCATCACCCTTGCCCATGCCGGCCTGCTCGATCCCGACAGGCCCGGCGTGCTGCTGCTCGATGAAGTTGCCGCCCACCTCGATCCGCTGCGGCGCGAAGCGCTGTTCGATCGCCTGCGCGCCGGTTCGGCACAGGTCTGGCTGACCGGGACCGAGATTGCACCTTTCGCGGCCATTGCCAGCGAAGCAGCCGTTTGGCGGGTTGCCGGCGGCGCTGTCGAGCGGACGGGCTGATCCGCTACTTCACCGCTTCGCCAACGGTGCCCGCGGTGCGCTTGACGATCTCCTCCACGCCCTTGGCATTGGGGTGGATATTGTCTGCCTGCACCAGCTCCGGTTTGCCAACCAGGCCATCGAGGAAGAAGGGCACCAGCGTGGCGCCGTGCTTCTTTGCCAGTTCGGGATAGATCGGTTCGAACTGCTTGCGGAAATCCGCCCCCAGGTTCGGCGGGGCGAGCATGCCCATAAGCACCACCTTCACCCCCCGCTTCGTCGCTTCGGCCAGCATGGCGTCGATGTTCTTGCGCGTTTCCGCCGGAGAAATGCCGCGCAGGATATCATTCCCGCCGAATTCGACGATCACCAGGTCGGGCTTGGGATTCTGGGCATCGAGCACGAAGGCAAAGCGCTGCGCCCCGGCGGCCGAGGTATCGCCGGACACCCCCGCATTCGTGACCCTTGCGTTGATGCCCTTCGCCCGCAATGCCGCCTCGAGCCGTGTCGGATAGGCTTCGTTGGCGGTCAGGCCATAGCCGGCGAACAGGCTGTCTCCCACGGCAAGGATGCGGCGCTCCGGCCCCATGATCGGCGGCAGGTCTGCCTCTGCCGCAGACATGCGCGTCGGCTCTGGCGCGGGGGCATCGCCTTTGCAGGCGGACAAGAGGATAACAGCTGCGATGCTTGTGACAAACCTGTACATTTTCCCTCCTTGCGGGCCTGCCCATAGCTATGCCATCGCAGCGCCGTGACAAGTCCCCCCCTTGCCGTTTCCGCGCGCGCCCTCACCCTCACCCTCGGATCGGTGGAGATCCTGAAGGGCATCGATCTTGCCGTTCCCCAGGGTGAAACGCTTGCCCTGCTTGGACCATCGGGTTCGGGCAAAAGCTCGCTGATGTCGGTTCTCTCGGGCCTTGAGCGCGCCGGCGGTGGCCAGCTTACCGTCGCCGGACAGGATTTCACCGCGCTTGACGAAGACGGTCTGGCACTCGCCCGGCGGGGACGGATCGGGGTTGTCCTGCAGGCCTTCCACCTTTTGCCGACCATGACCGCGCAGGAAAACGTCGCGACGCCGCTCGAACTGATGAGGGCCAGCGATGCCTGGCAGCGCGCGGCAGAGGAACTGGCGGCGGTCGGCCTCGGCCACCGGCTTGACCATTATCCCGCGCAACTTTCCGGCGGCGAGCAGCAGCGCGTGGCAATTGCCCGCGCCATCGCGCCGCGACCGACTCTGATTTTCGCTGACGAACCGACCGGCAACCTCGATGCCGCGACCGGTGCTTCGATCATCGAACTGCTTTTCAGTCGCCGCGCCGAAACTGGGGCCACGCTGATCATCATCTCTCACGACGAGCACTTGGCCGAGCGCTGTGAACGCGTGGTCACCATCGGCGACGGGCGCATCGTCAACGATACCGGCAAGCGGTGAGCGCAGCCCTTCCCCTCGCGACCGCCTGGCGGATCGCCCGGCGTGACCTTTCCGCCCGGTTCAAGGGACTGCGGCTGCTGCTGGTCTGCCTGTTCCTGGGGGTCGGCGCGCTGGCGGCAATCGGTACGCTGACCAAGGCAATCGAGCGCGAATTGCAAACCCGCGGCCAGCTTATCCTGGGCGGCGATCTGCAGGTCGCCGTGTGGCAACGCGTGCCGGGCGATGCGGAAATGGCCGCCCTGCGCCAGCTTGGCCGGGTCTCGTCCGGCACGCGCCTGCAAGCCATGGTCAGCGCGGGCGACGCTGTTGCGCCGGTCGAACTGAAAGCCATCGACGCCAACTGGCCGCTCTATGGCCGGCTCACCCTGAAGGACGGTCGCAAGGTCGGCCAGCCGGATGCCGGCACGGCATGGATCGGCGAAGGCGTTGCTGCGCGCCTTGGCGTGGACAAGGGCGGCACGATCGCCATCGGCCCGCTGCGCCTGACGGTTGCAGGGATCATCGCGGACGAGCCGGACCGGCTTGGCGAGGGCATGGGCTTTGCCCCGCCTGTCATCGTGCGCGAGGATGTGCCCTATGCCGCCGGGCTGATCCAGCCGGGCGCCATGTATCGCAGCAAGGTGCGCGTGGCCTTTGACCAACCGCGCGAGACCGAACCGGTGGTAGAGAGCCTGCGCCGCCAGTTCCCCTCCGCCGGGTTCGACCTGCGCACCCGAGACCGCGCTTCGCCGGGGACCGAGCGCTTCATTGACCGGCTGGGCGAATTCCTCGTCCTCGTCGGCCTCGCGGCGCTCACCATCGCCGGCATCGGCATCGGCGGCGGCGTCGGCTCGTGGCTCGACAGCAAGCGTGGCTCGATTGCGGCGCTCAAGGTTCTGGGTGCCACAAGCAGCGACATCGCGCGGATCACCCTGATGCAAGTCATGGCCGTTGCCCTGCTAGGCACGCTGGCAGGGCTGGCGGCTGGCGTGATGGTCACGCCGCTGCTCACCAATGCGTTGCGGGGACTGCTGCCGGTGCCGGAGGGCTTCCCGATCGAGCCGCTCGCCCTGCTGCGTGCCGCGCTGTACGGGTTGCTGGTGGCGCTGGTGTTCACCGCCGTTCCGCTCGCCCGGGCACGCGCATTTCCAGCCATGGCCCTGCTGCGCGCGCGCGTATCGCCGCTGGGCCGCGAGTGGCGACGTGCGGCATGGCCCGTGGGCATCGGGCTGGCCCTGATCGTTGCGACTGCCATGCTGAGCGCCGCTCAGCCCATGGTGACTGCCCTGTTCCTTGCCGGTTCGGCGGCACTGCTCGGCCTGCTTGGCCTGCTGGGCTGGGCAGTCCGCCGCCTGGTCGCCCGGCTGCCGCGTCCGGCAAACCCCTTGCTGCGGACAGCCCTTGCCAACCTCCACCGGCCCGGTGCGCAAACCGGCGCGCTGGTGACCGCGCTGGGCTTCGGTCTTTCCGCCTTCGTCCTGCTGGCGGCGATATCGTCCAGCCTTGATGCGAACATTTCTGCCCGCGTACCGCAGCAGGCACCGGACTATTTCGTGCTCGACGTACCGAAGGACCGGCTCGGCCAGTTTACGCAGACCGTCCACCAGTTTGCACCGCAGGCCGAAGTGCGCACCGTGCCGGCGCTGCGCGGTGCCGTGCTTGCCTATGGCCAGCCGGGCAACATGGTCCGCATCGCCGATCTCAAGCAGCTTCCCGAAGGCGCAGGGCCACTGCGCGGCGAACGGGGGCTGACCTATTCGGATACCGTGCCCGAGGGCAACACGCTGGTCAGCGGCGAATGGTGGCCCAAGGACTATGCCGGGCCGCCGCTCGTATCCATCGATGCCGAGATTGCCGAGGCGGCAGGCCTGAAAGTGGGAGACAAGCTGGCGGTCAGCGTGCTGGGCGTCGAACGCGAAGTGACCATCGCCAGCCTGCGGCGGATCGACTGGGCGACGATGGGCTTCAACTATTTCCTCGTCTTCTCGCCCAATGCCCTGCGCGATGCCCCGCACAATTTCGCCGCCACGGTTGACGTTCCGCAAGCATCCCCGCCGGCAGAGCTTCTGCGCCAGCTTGCCCGCGCCTTCCCGTCCAGTTCGGTGATCGAAACCGGCCCGATGCTGCGTCAGGCGCGCGACCTGCTTTCGCAGATGAGCCTGGCGATCCTTGCGGCTGCATCGGTGGCAGTTCTGGCGGGCATTGCCGTGCTGCTGGGCGCAATCGCGGCAGCACGCGCCGCCCGGACCTATGACAGCGTGATCCTGCGCGTCCTGGGTGCAAGCCGCCGGCAATTGCTGCTGGTCCAGCTTGGGGAATACGGGCTGCTGGCGGCCCTGCTTGGCGTGGTTGCCCTGGTCCTTGGCACGGGGGTGAGCTGGCTGGTGATCGTCCAGATGTTCGAGTTCGAGTGGCTGCCGGACTGGCTGGAAGTGCTCGGCGTGCTGGGAGCCGGCCTGCTCCTCGTCCTGGCCTTTGCCCTGGCGGCATCGATGCCGGTGCTGCGCACCCGGCCTTCGCAGGCGCTACGCGAGCTGTGATTCGAAAACCCCTCCCCCCGGCAGCGGGGAGAGGGGTTTCCTGTCATTCGGGAATGAGCGTTATTCGAAAACCGAAGCGCTGCTCGGATCGAGCGGATCGGGGCCGTATTTGTTCGGGCCCTTGGTTCCCGGAAGGCACATGACGACCAGGAAGGCGAGCTGGGCAAGGGTGCCGATCAGCGGGATCAGGCCAAGCAGGACCACCCCGAGATAGATCCAGCCGGTATAGTTCTGGTCATGCAGGCGACGCACAGTCACTGCGATCGAGGGGATGATCGAGCCGAGGCCCCAGACCACGATGATGGCAATGCCGATCCAGCTGAGCGTACCCATTTCAGCGAAGGGATCGGCACCCGTCTGTTCGGCAGTGGCGAGGTTTTCCATGCTGGGCATGCCGCCGAAGATCAGCGCAAGGCAGACCACGCTGACGATGACGCTGAGCAGCGTGAACATCCAGTATTCCATGCGGCGCGAACGGCCCGAGAAGTCGGCGTAGCGCTTGTAAGGCAGAAGCATCCATTCCATCGCAAATACCCCCTATCCAGCGGCTCCAGGCCACGATGGCAGGAAGCCACCACAAAAACAGACGCTTGGCAAACGAAAAGGGGGGCCGTGAAGCCCCCCTTCCCTTGTCCTGTATCGTATTGGCGCGTCAGAAACGGAAGCGCACCGATCCGCCCCAGGTGCGCGGCTCGCTCGGGTAGCCCGAGATCGAACCCGACTGCGCGGGCGAATCGAAGATCTGCAGGATCGAGCGGTTGTCGGTGAGGTTGCGGCCCCACAGCGACAGTTCCAGCCCGTTCTGCATGGCATAGGTGATCGAGGCGTTCACCTGGTTCACGTCCTGCTTGAAGTCGCGGCCGATCTGCAGCGCGGTCGAGACATCGGTGATGACCCCGGCCGAGTTCTTCACGACAAAGCCGGGCAGGCCTTCAACCAGCTTGAACAGCGCCTCATAGTGATAGTCGCCGCGCAGGATCAGGCGATCCCCGTTGCCCAGTTCCTTGTTCCATTCCGCGCCGATCGTCATCGACAGCGGGGAAACGCCGCCGGGACGGGTGCCGGTAAGGTCACCGAAGGCCGAAAGGGCAAAGCTGTCATACTTGGCGTCGAGGTAGGTCATCGCCAGGTTGACGGTGAACTCCGGAGTCGGCTTCACCATGCCTTCGAATTCGATACCGAAGGCCGACTGCTTGCCCGCATTGGCGAGGAAGAAGCCCGTGCCGGTGAAGATGTTCGACTGGAAGCCCGCGATCGACTGCTTGAACACGGCGACGTTGGCCGAGGCGACGCCCCAGTTGCCCTTGAGGCCGAATTCATAGACCGTCGAGCTTTCCGGACCGGCAAAGCGGCTGCCCGAAGACAGGTTGACGACGGCAGCGCCCGCCGTCTTCAGCGCAGCGAGATCAGCCGGGCTCGGGCGGCTGTCGCGCGAGAGGTTGATCGAGCTGGCCTTATAGCCGGTGGCATAGCTGATGTAGGCGTTGAGGTTGTCGTTCAGTTCATAGGCCAGACGTGCCGTCCAGTTCCAGTCGCCGTCCGAATACTTGCCGGTTTCCACGGCGTTCGGCACGTTCATGAAGGGCGGCAGGAACTGCAGCGGCTTCAGGCCATTGAGCGGGTTGAACGCTGCATTGTTCTTCAACGCTTCGGCCTGAGCGGCTGCCGTTACCGGGTTCACGCCCTGCGCAACCAGCCCGCCAAGGATCAGCTGCCGGCGGAATTCCGCATAGACCGGCGAATCGAAGTTCACCGACGAGAAGGCATCGCTGGAAACGACGTTGGTGCTGAAGGTCTTGCTGTCATGCGTGTAGTTCGCACCGCCGGTCAGCGTCAGGCGGTCTGCCAGCTTGAATTCCACCTGCCCGAAGATCGAGTAGCTCTCGTTCTTCATCTTGTAGGCTTCGTTCAGGCCCGTGCCCTGCGCGAAGAAGCGGTTCTGGTACTTCGTGGCCAGTGCCGGGTTGGAAAATGCCACGGCTTCCGATCCGCCGAAGGTGTTTTCCATCAGCGTAACGTTCAGCGCATTGCTGCTCGCGCCGCGAATGAGCTGATCGGCATAGGGCCGTGCCTGGGCGCCCCAGAAGATATCGTTCTTCTGGTCCACCTTCTCGTTGAAGTAGAAACCGCCCAGCATGAGGTTCACCGGGCCGTCCCAATCGGTGTTGAGGCGCAGTTCCTGCGTGAAGGTATCAAGCTTCAGGTCCTGCCAGTTGCGACCGATCAGGTCGGCGCTGGAGAAGTCCGAATCCTGGTTGGTCAGCGAACCGGTACGGCGATAGGCCGTGATCGAGGTGAGCTTGAGGAAGCCCATCGAGTAATCGATCTGGCCCGAAAGGCCCCAGTTCTCGATCTTGTTGGTCGAATCGACGTTGTTGTAGGTGACATCGGCGAAGGGATTGGCCGGATCGCTCAGCTTGCCGCCAAGGCCCAGGATGACCGACGATGCGGCCGAGCGGCGCAGGTTGATGACGGCGCAGCAGGTTTCGTCGATCTTGCCGTAATCACCGATCAGGCGGACGGAGAAATCGTTCGACGGTTCGAACAGCACCTGGCCGCGAACGAACCAGCGGTTGCGCTCGTTGATGTCGGCGCCAGTGGCCCCGTCCTTCACGTAACCGTCGCGGCGGTTGTAGCCGCCGGCCAGGCTGGCGGCGATCGTCTCGCTGATCGGGCCCGTCACCACGCCCTTGACGACGAGCGCGTTGAAGTTGCCGTAGCTGGCTTCAACGTTGCCGCCCAGTTCGAAGCGGGGCTTGCGCGTGGTCATCGAAATGACGCCGGCCGATGCGTTCTTGCCGAACAGGGTCGACTGCGGGCCGCGGAGAACTTCGACGCGCTGGATATCCGGAAGGTCGGCAATCATCGAGGCCGAACGCGAGCGATAGACGCCATCGACGAACAGACCGACCGAAGGTTCGATGCCGGCGTTGTTGGCGCCGTTGCCGAAGCCGCGGATGTAGAAGTTGGTATTGGCCGAGCTCTGCAGCTGGTTGACGCGCAGCGAGGGCACGACGCTGGACAGGTCGCGGATGTCGCGGATCTGGGCGCGTTCGATGGTTTCGGCCGTGGTCACCGAAACGGCGACGGGAACGTCTTGCAGGGTCTGCTCGCGCTTGGTGGCGGTAACGACGATCTCGTTGCCATAACCGGCAGTTTCCTCGGCAGGCGGCGCGGCCTGCGCTTCTTCCTCTGCGACCTGTACCTCGGCGGCGTAAGCCAGCGAGGGCAGCGCCATCGAAGCCGCTGCAACGGTGCCGAGCAGCACGAAGCGAGTCGTGATTTTCATGCAGGATCGTCCTCTCTTATTGGAGCTGACGCTACGGCAAAGCCGCCGAGACGCCCCTTCCCCGGTTATTCTAAACGAAAGCTTAGGATTTCCGGCCTTGCCGCGCAATCACCCATCACACTGGTCGCAAACGAAACCGAACCCTGTTGCAGCAATGGCACAGGCGCGCGCCTTGCCCTGAAGCCTGCCATAGTCTAGGGGGCCGGCCATGTTGCGGCGCAGCAAGCGCCCTGTTCCAGTCCCCGAAAGTCTCTCATGTCCGCAAACCAGCGCAATATCGCGATCATCGCCCACGTCGACCACGGCAAGACCACGCTTGTCGACCAGCTGTTCCGCCAGTCCGGCACCTTCCGCGACAACCAGCGCGTCGAAGAGCGCGCGATGGATTCGAACGACCTCGAAAAGGAGCGCGGCATCACCATCCTGGCGAAGCCGACTTCGATCGAATGGAACGGCATCCGCATCAACATCGTCGACACCCCCGGCCACGCCGACTTCGGCGGCGAAGTGGAGCGCATCCTCAGCATGGTCGACGGCGTGATCCTGCTGGTCGACAGTTCGGAAGGCGCCATGCCGCAGACCAAGTTCGTCACCGGCAAGGCGCTCGCGCTGGGCCTTCGCCCGATCGTCGTGGTCAACAAGGTCGACCGCCCTGACGAGCGCATCCAGGAAGTGCTGGACGAAGTGTTCGACCTGTTCGTCAGCCTCGATGCCACCGACGAACAGCTCGATTTTCCCGTGCTCTACGCTTCGGGCCGCAACGGCTATGCCAGCGAAGACCCCTCGCGCCGCGAAGGCACGCTTGAGCCGATGTTCCAGAAGATCGTCGATCACGTGCCGCCGCCGAACCTCGATCCGGATGCGCCGTTCAGCTTCCTCGTGACGCTGCTCGATCGCGACAACTTCCTCGGCCGCGTGCTGACCGGCCGCGTCCAGTCGGGCACGGTCAAGGTCAATCAGCCGATCCACGCGCTTGATGCCGATGGCAAGGTGATCGAAACCGGCCGCGCTTCCAAGCTGATGGCCTTCCGCGGGCTCGACCGCGTTCCGGTGGACGAAGCCAAGGCCGGTGACATCATCAGCCTTGCCGGCCTGACCGTGGCAACCGTGTCGAACACCATCGCCGACACCTCGGTCAGCGTGCCGATCAAGGCCCAGCCGATCGATCCGCCGACCCTGTCGATGCGCTTTGCCGTGAACGACAGCCCGATGGCGGGCCGCGAAGGCGACAAGGTGACCAGCCGCATGATCCGCGACCGCCTGATGCGCGAGGCGGAATCGAACGTCGCCATCAAGGTCACCGAGAGCGCCGACAAGGACAGCTTCGAAGTGGCGGGCCGCGGCGAACTTCAGCTGGGCGTGCTGATCGAAACGATGCGCCGCGAGGGCTTTGAACTCGGCATCAGCCGCCCGCGCGTGCTGTTCGGCGAAGACGAGGCGGGCAACCGCACCGAGCCTTACGAAACCGTCGTGATCGACGTGGACGATGAATTCTCGGGCACGGTCATTGACAAGATGAACCTGCGCAAGGCGGAAATGACCGACATGCGCCCCTCGGGCGGCGGCAAGACCCGCATCACCTTCTCTGCCCCGTCGCGCGGCCTGATCGGCTATCACGGCGAGTTCCTTTCGGACACCCGCGGCACCGGCATCATGAACCGCCTGTTCGAGAAGTACGGCCCCCACAAGGGCCCGATCGAAGGCCGTAAGAACGGCGTGCTGATCTCCAACGGCACCGGCGAGGCCGTGGCCTATGCGCTTGGCCCGCTTGAAGAACGCGGCATCCTGTTCGTCGGCGTCGGCACTCCGCTGTACGAAGGCATGATCATCGGCGAAAACGCCAAGCCGGAAGACCTTGAGGTCAACCCGATGAAGTCCAAGCAGCTGACGAACTTCCGCTCGTCAGGCAAGGACGATGCGATCCGCCTGACCCCGCCGAAGATCATGACGCTGGAACAGGCCATCGCCTACATCGATGACGATGAAATGGTGGAAGTGACGCCCAAGTCCGTCCGCCTGCGCAAGGCGATCCTCGATCCGCACGAGCGCAAGAAGGCCAGCCGCAAGAAGGAAGCGGCCTGAGCCTTAACCCTTAGAAGTCCGCCGCAAGATTCAGCATCATGCGGCGGTACTCTTCGGGCTGGAGGGTGTTGCTGTTCACCACCTTCCAGCCGGTGCGGTTGAAAACGTTCTGTACCTGCAAACGCACCGAGGCGGGAATGTCTCCCACCTTGAAGCGATGGCGCAGGCCCAGATCCAGCGCGGCATGGGCTGGCAGCATCGCCTGCTTTCCACCCAGCGCCTTGACCGGCGCCGATCCCATTGCACGCTTGCCAGTGGCCGTTACCGTGGCGGTTGGCGTCAACCCGCCCAGGATGTCGGTCCGGTATTGCAGGTCAAGCTTGGCGTAATAGTCCGGAATCCCGGCAGGGCGATGCCCGACCAGTCCGGCAGCCACGGCCGGGCCACTGACGCGCGGTTTCATCGCCACGGCCCCGGCCAGCACCGTCAGGCGGTCGAAACGGCCGGTCAGCGACATTTCCACGCCGCGATACCGCGCCTCGCCCTGTTCGGTGAAGCGCCCGGATGAATCGAAGGTGAAATAGGGCCGCTTGATCTGGAAGGCAGAAAGGACCAACTGGTTGCGTCCCATGAAATAGACCCTCAGCCCGCCTTCGTACTGGGTCGAGCGGGTCGTCGGCAGCTGCTCGTTGCGGTTGAGCGCGTTTTCCGGCGCAGCGCCACTGTCTTCAAGGCCCTTCTCGGTGCCGATGAAGGCCTGCACGCCCCGGGCAAGGTGAACCGCGACCGTGGCATTGTAGAGCCATGCATCATCGGCGCTCGAGGTTATCGAGCCGCTGCGGGCATCGCGGAAGGTGGCGCGATAGCGCGCCCGCTGCAGGCCAAGGTTGAGGTGCCCCAGCTTGGGCATCTTCGCCTGATAGCCCAGCAGCCAGGCTTGCTGGCGCACGCGCCCCTGGTTCACCGGACCATAAGTGAAGGTGGGTTCGGGTTCCGGATCCGTGCCGTAAAGGTCCATGAGGCCGAAATCGCGGAAGTCCGATCCGCCGGATTCAGTGTAGCGGCTGCGACCGCGGAAGCCGCCGATCAGGCGATGCTCCAGCTGCGGGTTGCCGCCAAGCTTCCAGGCGAGCTGCGCCTCGCCGCTCCACGAATAGAGGTCAAGCCGGGGGTCCGAAACCAGACGGTGGCGAACCGTGCTGGAAGCATCGGAAAATACGAAGAATTCCGAATAGTTGCGATAGCGCTCGATTGCCGATCGGAACAGGCCCGCACGCAGTGCCAGCCGCCCCGTCAGCGGCGCGCGGACAGTAATGCCGGCGTTGGTCTGCCAGCTGCGACCTTGCGCCCAGTCCTGCCCCAGATAGTTCCCCTGCCTGGGCTGGGGCGGAATGATGGCATCGCTGGTCAGGAAGAAGGGCTTTGAATGGATCTTGTAGAGCAGCGTACCGGCATAGAACGGGCTGATCTCGATGCCACCGCCGGGCCGTATCACCGGCTTGAACCCGAATGCGGCACTGGGTGTTACCGCGCCGTCACCGGTGACCGTGCGGGCATGACCGATACCGAAATAGGTGCTGAGATGGTCCTTGACGATGGGCACCGTAAGATCGGCTTCCATCAGGTAGCCGGTATATTGCAGCCTGGTCAGGGCAACGCTGCCGACAAAATCGTTCCCTGCGGTGCGCAGCTCGCTGTCGACAATGCCGGTGGGGGCCGGAAACGGATAGTCGTTCGCGGCAATGCCCACGCGAATGCCGTAGGAGGCGCGCACACGCCCCGAAAGCGATGCGACCGGATCGAAGTAAATCCCGTCCAGGCGGGCATTGCCGGCTTTCAGCGGCGAAAGACCGCGAGTGTCGTTCTCGTTGTAGATGCCGGTCGATTCCGTGCCGACCTGCGTGCCAAAGGCATCGCCGCTGCTGGCAACCGCATTTTCGCTCGCCCGTTGCGCCTGTGCGGCATCCGGCGCGGCCGCAAGGCCGAGCGTTGCGCCAAGCACGATGGCGATCTTGCCAGTAGACATCCGTTTCTCCCTGCACCGATCCCTAACCGTGCTTAGCATTGGCGTGCAACCGCAATATCGGCGGGGCTTAGCGCCTCGGCGATGGCGCAGGGCTTGCCTCTGCACCCTCCGGCGGCAAAGCTGGCGGAAATTGCAGAGGACACCCCGATGATCACCGAAATCGCCACCATCACCGTCGCCGCCGGCAGCGAGGAAGCCTTCGAAGTGGCCATGCGCAATGGCGGCATCGCGCACCTCCAGGCCTGCCCCGGCGTTGGCGCCGTCCGCTTCGGCAGGGGAGTAGAGGACCCGTCGAAATTCGCTTTCGTCGTCGAGTGGGAATCGCTCGAAGCCCATGGTGCCGTCCGCGATCTGGAGAGCTTCCGCGCTTTCCGCGCCGCAATGGGAACCATGACGGTGGGCGGCGCGATGGAACATTTCACTCTGTCCTGACCCCGCCCCCTCGCCACAGGGCACGCAAGCGGCTAAGGCGCCGGCCATGGCAGAGCCCGACGCCCCGCTTGCTGACCTGCGCATCGCCCTGTTCAGCGGCAATTACAATTACGTGCGCGATGGCGCGAACCAAGCGCTGAACCGCCTTGTAGGCTACCTGCTGCGGCAGGGCGCGCAGGTGCGCGTCTATTCGCCTGTGGTGGCTGAACCCGCCTTCCCCCCGACGGGAGACCTTGTCGGCGTGCCCTCGCTGGCCTTTCCCGGCCGCGGGGAATATCGCGTGCCGCTGTTCCTTTCACCGCGCGTCCGCGCCGACCTGAAAGCCTTTGCACCCAACGTGGTGCACATCGCCTCGCCCGATTTCGTCGCCCACCGCGCCGTAACCTGGGCCCGCGCGCGGCGGTTGCCGGTGCTCGCATCGGTCCACACGCGGTTCGAAACCTATTTCCGCTATTACAACATGGCCTGGCTGGAACCGGCCGTCGAAGCCCTGCTGCGCCGGCTCTACCGCCGTTGCGACGCGCTGGTGGCACCGTCGGAATCGATGGCACAGGTGCTGCGCGACCAGCGGATGAATTACGACATTTCGATCTGGTCGCGCGGGGTGGACCGCGAACTGTTCAACCCCGGCCTGCGCTCAATGGAGTGGCGGCGAAGCCTGGGCATCGGCGATCAGGAACTGGTCGTGGGCTTCCACAGCCGGCTGGTGATGGAAAAGGGGCTCGACGTGTTCTCCGACACGATCGACGAACTGAAACGTCGCGGCATTGTTCACCGCACGCTGATTGTCGGTGATGGCCCGGCGCGCGACTGGCTGGAGGCCCGCCTTCCCCATGCCGTCTTCGCCGGCTTCATGGCCGGGACGGACCTTGGCAAGGCGGTGGCGTCGATGGACGTGCTGTTCTTCCCTTCCACGACCGAAACCTTCGGCAATGTCACGCTGGAAGCCATGGCCTGCAACCTGCCCGTGGTCGCCGCCGCGGCAACCGGCAGCGAAAGCCTGGTAGCGGACAATCGCTCGGGCCGGCTGATCCCGCCGGGGGCAATCACCCAGTTTGCCGATGCGCTGGCCGCCTATCTTGCCGATGCGGAGCTGCGCGCGGCGCATGGCGCTGCTGGCGAACGACGCGCCCATGACTTTTCATGGGACCGGATCAACCAGGCCGTAGCGGATACCTACGTCCGGCTGATCCGGCAGAAGGCTCAGCGCAGGTAGCCCTTCGCCAGTGCGCGGCGGGAATACCAGATGAAGAAGATCACCCCTGCCCAGATCAGCACCGTCATCAGCAGCATCGGCGGCGCGGTCATCTCTGCCGGCATTCCGCCTGCGGAAAGCTGCCAGGCCTGACTGACGGCAAGGCCGAGCAGCGATACCCAGAACGCCGTGACCGCATGGCGGGAGCGCAGCAGCAACAGCACTGACCCGGCAAAGGATCCCCAGACGCCGAGCGCCCAGAAGATCGTCAACCACGAAGGCATTGCTTCCATATAAGCGAGGGTTTCGGGCGATAGACCCATGGCCGCAAAGTAGGCCGCAGGATCAAGCTTGCTCATGGTGTAATCGTAAGCACCGAAGCTGTTCCACAGCAGGCTCAGCCCCGAGATTGCCCAGTAGTGCCAGGTTACCGGCTGGCGGGCGGCGACAGTTGCGTTCATGGCATGTCTCCCCACAGGGTCGTTTCCCCCCCCAGGGTGAAGGCTATGCCTGTGTAATGGCAAAAGCAATCGGAAGAGCGGCTCGCAGCCGGGCGATGCCGCGCACCGCGGGTGCCGGCGATGGCTTACACGGCGGAGTGGTCTAGGCCGTCAGCCCAAGCACGCCGAAAAGCGGCGCCCGTTTCACCATGAAAGCACCACAGGCCAAGGTGAGGAGTGAAAGCGCCTTGCTGCCGAAGTCCACCTTGGTGATGTGGATCGGCTGGCGTTTGTCTTCAGGCGGGAGCCTCGTGTAATCGCCGAAAAGCCGCCGCAGGTAGCGATCGCACTGCGCCGGAACCGGCATTTCCCCATCGCCGAAACGACAAGGCACGGTGGGGAGAAGCAAGTCGCGTTCAACCCGGGTGCGATCGGCGAAACGGATGCCATACATCTCGAAACTGACGAAAACGTCCGACTTGCGGGCAAAGGGAAGGCGATTGAGCCACTCGCGCAGGCGGATCAGCGCGCCGACGGGGACGACCGGGCGCAGACGGAAGGCAGCCCAGCGAAGCAGCTTGAGCCGTCGCGCCTTTGCCGCGTCGACCATCCTGAGGCTGAACGACATGACGAAGACATTGACCACGACCAGCGCCAACCGCTGCAAGCGTTGCAGGAAGCGCGATCGCGGCAGGGCATCGAAGGGAAAGATATCGACGAAGATGCCCCGGTGAAAACCCGCGTCATTCCAGGGATTTTCCTCGATCACCGTATCGTTCATGCGCAGCTTGGCGAAGGCCAGCGGATATCCGGGTTCGGAACGCCAGCATTGCAGGAACAGGTCCGGCAGGGGATCTTTGCGCAACGATTCGATCAGCACTTCGTATTCTTCGCGCAGCAGGCCGATATCGATATCGTCATCCCACGGGATGATCCCGCCGCCCCGCCAGGCACCAAGCGCCGATCCGGCCGCAAGGAAGGGACTGAGGCCCAGTTCGCGGCCGCGGTCCATCAGCGCGCGCGCGATCTGCATCTCGGCCTGTTGCAGACGCAACAGGTCGGTGCTGGGTTTCCCCTCTGCGAACCAGGTCATTCTGCCATCATTTTTTTGCGATTACCCGTGCGACGCAGGCATCATCCTGCTTATATTTTGCCATCCCCCGCCCTTCGGCCTGCCAGACTGTTTCCAGGCCGGCCCGTGCCAGACGTTCGGAGAACGTTTCCGGGGCGATATAGCGCCGATAGTGGGGCGAAGTAAACTTCTGTAATTTCTCGTCTTCGGTCGTGCGAAACTCTGCTGCCAGCATGCCGCCATGACGGGCGAGCACTTCTGCAATCCGGGCGAAGGTCTGCAACTCCGCCTCTTCGTCGATGGCGTGGAAGAAGAACCGCGAATAGATGAAAACCGGCCCGCCAAGCGCCTCGGCGAGCTCACCAAGGCCATCGCCATGCGATTCGCCAACCCGGCATTGCGGCATCGCAGTGGCAGCGAGCGACGCCTTGGCAAAGCGGCTCTGACAGGCGGAAATGGCGGCGCTGGACCGGTCGAGACAGCCGACATGAAAGCCAAGCTGGGCAAAGAACAGCGAATCGCGACCATTGCCGCAGCCCAGGTCGATCAGCGACCGATGTGCCGGGAGCGCACCCGTGACCAGCTCGTTCGCCACGAAAACGGCGAACTGCGAGGGCAACTCCGGAACCTGCTCATTAGCGTAGTATGCGTTCCAGTATTGCTCAGGATTTTTACTTACGACCATTGCCCGGCCTTCGGCATGATATGCGCCAGAGTCAACCGCTTGGGCAAATTTCACCGGCCGGGTCGTGCAGGTGCGGTGCAATCGGGCGGAAACTGGATTAGACCGGCCCGATGTCCGATCTTTTCGCCGCCGATCCGCATTACGCAGCCCCGGATGAGCCGGCCGGAGATGCCCCGCTGGCCGATCAGTTGCGGCCCCGCGTCCTGCCGGACGTCATCGGGCAGGAGCACCTGACCGGCCCTGAAGGCGCGATCGGGCGGATGGTGGCCGCAGGGCGGCTTTCCTCGATGATCCTGTGGGGGCCGCCGGGCACGGGAAAAACCTCTATCGCCCGTCTGCTGGCCGAGGCGGTCGGCATGCGATACGCCCCGATCAGCGCCGTGTTTTCGGGCGTGGCCGATCTCAAGAAGGCCTTTGCCGAAGCCGAAACCGCCGCCCGAGCGGGGATGCGCACGCTGCTGTTCGTCGACGAGATCCACCGCTTCAATCGCGCGCAGCAGGACGGGTTCCTGCCTTTCGTGGAAAAAGGCACGGTCACGCTTGTCGGCGCGACGACCGAGAACCCCAGCTTTGCGCTAAACGCCGCTCTGCTTTCCCGCGCGCAGGTGCTGATCCTGCACAGGCTTGACGCACGCGCGCTCGACACGCTGCTGGACCGCGCAGAGGAGCTGGAAGGCCCCCTGCCCCTGACGCCAGAGGCGCGCGAGGCGCTGGTCGCCAGTGCCGATGGCGATGGACGTTTCCTGCTCAACCAGGCTGAAACGCTCTATTCCGCGAAAATCCCAGAGCCGCTCGATCCGGCGGGCCTCGGCAAGTTCCTGCAGCGCCGCGTGGCGGTTTACCACAAGGACCGCGACGGCCACTACAACCTGATCTCGGCGCTGCATAAAAGCCTGCGCGGATCAGACCCGCAGGCGGCGCTCTATTACCTCGCTCGGATGCTGACGGCAGGCGAGGAACCGCTCTACGTGCTGCGGCGGCTGGTTCGCTTTGCATCGGAAGACATCGGCCTCGCCGATCCGCAGGCGCTGGTGCAGTGCCTTGCGGCCAAGGACGCCTACGAATTCCTGGGATCGCCCGAAGGCGAACTGGCCGTGGTCCAGGCCTGCCTTTACCTTGCCACCGCGCCCAAATCGAACGCGGCCTATGCGGCGCAGAAGGCGGCATGGAAATCTGCCCGCGAAACCGGCAGCCTTGCGCCACCGGCCAATATCCTGAACGCCCCGACCAAGCTGATGAAGGACATCGGCTATGGCAAGGATTACGCTTACGACCACGACGCGGAAGACGGCTTTTCCGGGGCGAACTACTGGCCCGAGGGCATGAACCCGCAGGCCTATTACCAGCCGGTCGAGCGCGGCTTCGAGCGCGAGGTGCTCAAGCGCCTGGAATGGTGGGACCGCAAGCGCCGGGAGCGCGGCGGGGCGTGAGGTTCCGCAACTTTGCCGCCATCGACTGGTCGGGCGCCGTGGGCGAGCGCCATCGCGGCATTTCCGTTGCCCTGTGCGGCGAAGGCGATGAAGCGCCCCGGCTGGTCCGCCCGGGGGAACGCTGGTCGCGGCAGGAAGTCGCCGACTGGCTGCTGCACGAGATGCCCAAGGACACGCTGGCAGGGCTCGACCTTGGCATATCGCTGCCCTTTGCCGACCGCTCCGGCTTTTTCCCGGAATGGGACCAGAGCCCGCCCGATGCGCGCAGCCTCTGGGCGCGGGTGGAGGAGCTTTGCGCGAACGACCCGCACCTGTCCGTAACCAGCTTCGTCGATCATCCCCAGGCAGCCCATCACTTCCGCCGCCATGGCGGGCGCGAAGGTCGGCATTTCGGCGGCGGGCGCGGGCGCTTTCGGGTGACGGAGCGGGCGCAGGAAGCCATGGGCTGCCGGCCCTACTCGAACTTCAACCTCGTCGGAGCGGCGCAGGTCGGCAAGTCCAGCCTGTCCGGCATGCGGATGCTGCATCGCATCAGCCCGCGCCTGCCGGTCTGGCCGGTCGATCCCCTGCCGGCCAGCGGTTCGGTGGTCGTGGAGATCTACACGACGATTGCCGCCCTTCACGCCGGGCGCGCGCCGGGCCGTTCGAAGATGCGCAGCTACGAAGAGCTCAACGCCGCGCTTGCCGCATTCGGCAGCAGGCCGGTCAGGGCCAGCGGCACGGTGGACGATCACACGAGCGACGCGATCCTCACCGCCGCCTGGCTGCGCCGCGCCGCCTTCCAACCGCATTTGTGGAACCCGCCCGCCCTGCAAGGCGTGGCGCAAACCGAGGGCTGGACCTTTGGTGCTGTCTAGGGCTATGGGCGCAAACGCTCGCGGGCCGGCTTAGCACAGTGGTAGTGCAGCGGTTTTGTAAACCGAAGGTCGGGGGTTCAAATCCCTCAGCCGGCACCAGCAGCAGCAGCGCCCCAAGGAGCCGAACGCGCTTCTGGCGAGACGGACACGCGAGTAACCAGCGTTTCGATGCCGGGAATTTCCAGCCGCATCACGTCTCCCGCAGCCACGGGAGCGACATCCGCCGCGCCGGAGAGGATGACATCACCGGGGTAGAGCGTCATGGCGGTTGAGGCGAAGGCGATCAGTCCCGCAGGGCTTCCTGTCAGGTCGGCAAAGCTTCGCTCTCCGCGAAGCTCATCGTTCACCCAGAAGCGATAACCCAGCGCCGAAGGATCGGCGACCTCGTCCGCCGTCACAAGGCAGGGGCCGAGAACGCCGTAGGTGTCGAAGCTCTTGCAGAAAGCCCAGTCCTCGCGCTCGGGCTTGAGCGTCATGTCGAGCGCGCAGCAATAACCCGCGACATGGGCCAGCGCCGTTTCGATCGGCACGTTGGAGCATACGCGCCCGATGACGATGGCCAGTTCCGGTTCATGCACGGTGGCCCGGTCCGGCCAGCGCAAGGCAACGCCATCCCCCTCACCCGCCAGCGCGGTTACGGCCTTGCCCATGAACCCCATCATGCCCAGCGGCGCGCCGTGGTGCTTCCAGTTGCCCGCCCCGCAAACGAACTTGGCGGGATTGGCGACCGGCGAGAGCAGGCGCACCGCCCGGCGCGACAGGACGGGTGCACCGGCGGCAAGCTCCGCGATCCGCGCGCGGATGGCAGGCAGGTTGGCGATCAGCTGGTCGCCAAAGGGCAGTGGCCAGCGCAGGTCCGGCAGCACATCGGTTGCGGCCGTCACATCGCGCACTGCATCGCCTTCAAGCAGGCCAAGCCGCGGCTGGTCTGGTGTTTCGGGCAGCACGAATCGGCAGATGCGCATGGGATACCCTCTTCTCGATATCCCCATCTTGCCGGCAACGCCGGGGGAGACAAGCGGCCCGGGCTTCCGGCCATGCCATGCGGAGCGGCGGGCAGGAAATGTCGTTCGTCGAGACAACGCTTGCGCTGGGCGGGCTGGCGTTTCAGTTTCACGGGAAACCACTGGGGGATTCCCGAATGCGCCTGTTCCGTCCGCTTGCCGTGCTGCTGATCGGCACTGCCCTTGCCTCGTGCAAGGCCCCGGCCCCAACCGAATCGTGGGGCAGCTATACCCAGATGACCATCGATGGCTGGCTGGCGATCGACCCGGCCTTCGCCGTTTACCAGGGTGCCCACCAATTCGACGGAAAACTGCCGGACTGGAGCGAGGAAGGCCTGAAGAAGCGCATCGCTTTCCTCGAAGGCGTGATCGACGGGGCCGAAGCCTATGACGAGTTGCAGGGCAAGGAACGGTTTGAGCGCGACTACATGATCAAGGTGGCGCAAGGGCAGCTGTTCTTCCTCAAGGACCTCGACCAGCCGCACACCAATCCGCAGTTCTATGTCGGCGGCGGGCTTGATCCGAACGTCTATCTGGCCCGCGAATATGCCGACAAGCCGACGCGGATGAAGGCGCTGATCGCCTTCTTCGACAATGTCCCCGCTGCCGCGCAGAACATCCGCAAGAACCTGAAGACGCCCTTGCCGGCAACTTTCATCAAATATGGTGTCGCCGGGTTCGGCGGCTTTGCCGATGCCTATGTCACCGATGCGCGCGCCGCCTTTGCCGACGTGCAGGATGCCGAGCTGCAGAAGCGGCTGATGGAAAGCTCGGCCAAGGCATCGCAAGCCATGGCGGAACTGCGCGACTGGCTGAAATCGGAAGAACCCAAGGCCACGCAGGATTTCGCCATGGGGGCCGACAAGTTCTCGCGGATGCTGGCGGCTACCGAAGCGGTGGACCTGCCGCTGGACGAGCTGGAGAAGATTGGCCGCGCCGACCTGAAGCGCAACCAGGATGCGCTTAAGGCCGAATGCGCAAAATTCGCACCCGGGGCCACCGTCCCCGAATGCATGGCCAAGATGAACGCCAACAAGGGTGCCGGCGGACCCGTTGCCACGGCGACGCGGCAGATCCCGACGCTCACCGCTTTCGTCAAGGAGAAGGACCTCGTCTCCATCCCCGGCACCGAACAGGCGCTGGTTCGCGAAAGCCCGCCCTATAACCGGCAGAACAGCGCCTATATCGATCCCCCGGGGCCATTCGAGAAGGGCATCCCGTCGATCTACTACATCTCTCCGCCGGACCCTTCATGGCCGATGGAAAAGCAGCAGGCCTACATTCCCGGCGAACGTGACCTGCTGTTCACTTCGGTGCACGAAGTGATGCCCGGCCACTTCCTGAACTTCCTGCACGCAAACCGCAGCCCCTTCATGTTCGGCCGGCTGTTCGTGGGCTATGCCTTCGCCGAAGGCTGGGCCCATTATGCCGAGGAAATGATGTGGGAAGCGGGCCTGGCGAATGGCGATCCGGAAACGCACATCGGGCAGATCTCCAATGCCCTGCTGCGCGATTGCCGCTATCTTTCGGCCATCGGCCTGCATGCGCGCGGCATGACGCTGGAGCAGTCCAAGGCCTTGTTCATCAACGAGTGCTTCCAGGATGAAGGCACGGCCGAACAGCAGGCCGCGCGCGGAACGCGCGATCCGGCCTACCTGAACTACACCCTGGGCAAGCTGATGATCCGCAAGCTGCGCGAAGACTGGACGGCCAGCCGCGGCGGGCGGGAAGCGTGGAAGGCGTTCCACGACGAGTTCCTGTCCTATGGCGGCCCGCCGGTGCCGCTGGTGCGCCAAATGATGATGAAGGAGGACAGCGCCAAAGCAGTGTTCTGACCGGCAAACTGCTTGCAATTGAAACCGGTTGCAAGCAGTCTCGGGCCATGACCTCGCCCGATGCCATGACCTATGCGCGCTACCTTGCGCTCGATACCCTGCTTGAGTGCCAGCATCCCCGGTCACACGAGGATGATGAGATGCTGTTCATCATCATCCACCAGACCAAGGAGCTGTGGCTCAAGCAGATGATCCGCGAATTGCGGCTGGCCATGCGGCAAGTGGCAGCCGATGCGCTGGTTCCTGCTTACAAGGCGCTGGCGCGGGTCAGCCGCATACAGGCCGTGATGACGCTGAGCTGGGACGTCCTCGCGACCATGACGCCCAGTGACTACACGCGTTTTCGCCATGTCCTGGGGCCAAGCTCGGGCTTCCAGTCAGACCAGTTCCGCACGGTGGAATTCCTGCTGGGCCTGAAGGACGCGCGATTCCTCGATTACCAGGCTGATCGCCCGGCGGCGCGCAGTTCAATGGAGGAGGCGCTGCGCGCGCCCGGCCTGTGGGACCTGGCGATTGCCGCAGCGGCCCGCGCCGGCTTTGCGATTCCGCCGCACCTGCTGGAGCGCGACTGGTCGCAGGCCTATGTTCCCGATCCTGCGGTGGAAGCGGCCTTCCTTGAGGTCTATCGCCAGCCCGAACAGCACTGGGAGCTTTACCAGCTGGCCGAAAAGCTGGTCGATCTTGACGATGCCATGGCCACCTGGCGGCACAAGCACGTGCTGACGGTGGAGCGGGTCATCGGCGGCAAGCGCGGCACCGGCGGCACTGCGGGCGCTGCCTATCTCCTCTCCACGCTCGCCAAGCGGGCTTTTCCGGAATTGTGGTCGCTCAGGACGCAATTGTGAGCTGGAAGCACCTGTTCAGCCGCGCGCTGGCGGCCGATCCGCAGCGGCTCCACTTCGCCGCGCACAGCCATCACCTCTGGCCGGATGCGAGCTGGCTCGGCCATCTGGAAGCATGGGAAGATGCCGCCGGGCTGGCGGATCGCAAGTGGGAAAAGGTATTCGGCGAGGTAATTCCCGAAGCCCAGGGCCACATCGCGCGCGAGCTTGGCCTGCCCGATCCGGCAACCTTGGCCTTTGCACCCAACACGCATGACCTGCTGGTCCGCATCGTCTCAGCCCTGCCGATGGAGCGCCCCCGCGTTCTGGCGAGTGATGGCGAATTCCACTCGTTCCGTCGTCAGTCCCTGCGCTGGGCGGAAGCCGGGCGGATCGCGCTGGAAACGGTCCCGCTGCATGCCCTGGCCGAGCGCGCCGCGAGGGGCGAATTCGACCTGCTGTTCGCCAGCCAGGTGCAGTTCAACAGCGGAGAGCCGCTCACCTCGGTTGAAGCACTCGCCGCCCTCGCCCGGCCCGAAGGGCCATGGGTGGTGATCGATGGCTACCACGGCTTCATGGCAAAGCCGACGGACCTTTCCGCCTGTTCGGACCGCCTGTTTTACCTTGGCGGTGGCTACAAGTACGCGATGGCCGGCGAAGGGGCATGTTTCCTTCACGCCCCTCCGGGCTTTGGCCCTCGGCCCGAAGTCACCGGCTGGTTCGCCGCCTTCGACAGCCTTGCAGCGCGGCAGGGCGGCATCGGCTATGCACCGGACGGACGGCGCTTCCTGGGCAGCACGTTCGATCCGTCGGGGCTCTACCGCTTCAACGCGGTGCAGCGGATGCTGCTGGCAGAAGGGCTCGATACAGCGCGGATTTCCGCCCACTGCGGCGCGCTGATGGACCAGTTCCGCGCGTCGGGCGCACTGCCGGACATGGCCCTGATCGATCCGCCCGCCCCCCGCTTCCTTGCCTACAAGGGTAAAGGTGCTGCCCACTGGCAGCAGCACCTTGCGAGCAAGGGCATCGTGATCGACCGGCGCGACGAAGTGCTGCGGATCGGCTTCGGGCTTTACCAGGATGCGGAAGATGTAGAGCGGCTGGCCCGCGCCTGCCGCTGATCAGCCGCGACCGCGATAGCCGGGAACGCCCTGATCCGGCACCCACAAGCCTTCCGGGGGTGCCCCGCTCTGCCAGAAGACGTCGATCGGGATGCCGCCGCGCGGATACCAGTAGCCGCCGATTCGCAGCCAGCGCGGCTTCATCTCGTCGAACAGGCGCTGACCGATGCCCACGGTGACATCCTCGTGGAAGCCGGCATGGTTACGGAACGAACCGAGGAACAGCTTCAGGCTTTTCGATTCGACGATCGTTTCGCCCGGGGCATAGTCGATCACCAGATGGGCGAAATCGGGCTGGCCGGTGACAGGGCAAAGCGAGGTGAATTCGGGCGCCGCGAAACGCGCAAGGTAAAGGCTGCCGGGACGCGGATTGGGAACATAATCCAGCACGGCCTCTTCGGGAGAGGCGGGCAGCGCGCTTGTCTGGCCAAGGTGCAACGGGGCAAGGGGTGTGTCGTTCATGCCGCTCGAATGCCGCCATCTGCGCGATTGCACAAGTGAACGGTTTGCCAGAGGCAGTTCACCCGCTATTCAGCGCGCCCGCGCATGGGCGAAAGACACGATGACCGAGCGATCCGACAGGCTGCGACTGAAGCAAGGTGCCGCGATGGTGGCAGTGGCGCTTGCCGCCTGCCTGCCTGCGGCGGTTGCGCTCGCCCAGCCCGTTACCGATTTCCGCCTCCAGCCGCGCGAAACCGCCACTCCGCGCCCGCAGGGGCCGGTCGATGCCGACGCGCCGGTGGTTCGCACCCCGCCGCGCGAAACGCCCAGTGCCAGCCCGGCACCGCCGCCAGCAAGCGCCACGCCAAGTGCAACCACCAGCGCGCCGCCGCGCCCTGCAGCGAGTGCCAGCGCGCCCCAGCAGCCTCAGGCCCAGCCAAAGGCTGCCCCGTCCGCTTCCGCGCCCGCCTTGCCCCCCGCACCTGCCGCCGCCACGCCGGCCGAGGCTGCGCCCGTTGCGGTTCCCAGCGTGCTGCCCGAATCGCAGGGCCCTGTGGTACTCGAAACCTTCGAGCCAGCGCCGGGCCTCGCGCGGGGGACTGAATTTGCCTGGTGGTGGCTTGCCGCTCCTGCCGCTTTGCTTGTGCTCCTTGCAGGCTGGCTGATCTCCCGCCGCCGCAAGCCGGCTGACGAGGAGCAGGAACAGCCTGAGGATGAGGCGCAGGCCCCGCCTGCCCTCGTCGCAACCCCGCCCTTGTCACGCCAGCCTGCGGCCGTTGCGCCCAAGCCCGCGCCGTCTTCGCCTGCCCCTGCCCCGGCACCGAGCCCTGCCGTTCCAGTTGCCGCGCCCGTGGCAAAGGCATCTGGCGGCAGTCTTTTCATCGATATCGATGTCGGCAGGATGAGCGCCACGCTGATCAATGCCACGCTCACCTGGCAGCTTACGGTCGAGAATCACGGTACGGAGACTTTGGGGCCGGTGATGGTCGCTGGCGACATGATCGCCGCTCACGCCTCGCTGCCGGTCGAACAGCAGCTTGCCACCGATGGCCAGCCGCTCGAACTGCTGGGCGAAATCAACCTTATCGAACCCGGCGATCAGGTAACGCTGAAGGGCGAGTTCCGCGTGCCACTGGCGGCCATCAACCCGATCCGCGCGGGATCGGCGCTGCTGTTCATCCCGCTCATCCGGTTCCGCGTGGAAGCGGCGGGTTCGAGCCGGCTTGCCACCTTCGTCGTCGGCGAAACGCCCCCCGTCGCGGCGGCGGCACTGCTGCCGTTCCGCCTCGATCTCGGTCCCCGCGTGTGGCCTAACATCAGCCACCGCCAGGTCGATCGCGAAGCCGTCGCGGCCTGAGGCGTTGCTGCGATGCAACATCTGCTGATTCGCTGATTTGTCCGCCATTCTCCCCCTCGACGACCGTCGCGCTCCGGGCTAACCCTCAGGTTTGACGCGACGCGGAGGAGGCGTCTGCAGATGGACAGTCTTGTGACGACCGAGTGGCTTGCCAACGAAATGGGGGCGAGCGACCTGAGGATCGTCGATGCAACCAAGCACCTGCCCGAAGCGGGGCGAGATGCGCGGGCCGAATACCTGGCCGAACATATTCCCGGCGCGGTCTTCATGGACCTTGGCGATCTGGTCGATAGCAACGCGCCGATCGAAAACACCCTGCCCCCGGCGGCCAAGTTCGCCAGCCGGATGCAGGCACTGGGGCTGGGCGATGGCAGCCGCATCGTGATTTACGATGACAGCGCGGTGAAGACCTCTGCCCGGGCCTGGTTCATGCTGCGCCTTTTCGGCGCGCAGAACATCGCCCTGCTCGATGGCGGCATCGCCAAGTGGAAGGCAGAAGGCCGGCCGCTTGCCTCGGGCGAGGAAAAGCTGCGCCAGCGCCATTACACCACCTGGTGCGACGATGCCCAGCTGCGCAGCAAGGCGCAGGTGCTCGACAATATCTCCACCAAGGCCGAACAACTGGTCGATGCGCGCGGCAAGCCCCGCTTCACCGGCGCCGAACCGGAAGCGCGACCGGGTCTGGCGAGCGGCCACATCCCCTGCTCGCTCAACGTTCCTTTTGGCACCTTGTTCAACCCCGACGGGACCTGGAAGGACAAGGCCGGGATTACCGAAGCCTTCACCAGCGCCGGGGTCGACCTGTCGCGACCGGTGATCACCAGTTGCGGCAGCGGGGTAACGGCCTGCTGCCTCGCCTTCGGCCTGCACCTTATCGGCAAGGACGACGTGGCACTGTACGACGGGTCGTGGACCGAATGGGGCGCTGACCCGCAAACGCCCAAATCCAGCGGAGAGGCATCGGTTTCCTGACATGGCGGACGACAGCAAGAGCGGAAACTGCACCCGCCTCGCCCATGCCGGGCGCCGACCGGAATGGACCGGGATCGAAGGTCATCCCTCTGCCGTAGTCAATCCGCCGATCTGGCGCGGTTCGACCCATCTCTACCCCGATACCAAGGCTCTGAAGGCGGCAACCTCGTGCAACGAAGATGGCCGGTTCTTCTACGGCCGCCGCGGATCGCCCACCCAATGGGCCCTCGCCGATGCGCTGACCGGGCTGGAGCCGGGCGCGGCCGGAACCATGCTCTACCCCTCGGGCGTGGCGGCTCTGGCCGGTGCCCTGCTTGCCGTATTGCGGCCGGGCGACGTTCTGCTGATGACCGATCATGCCTATGAGCCGACGCGGGCGCTCGCGTCGTCGCTGCTCAAGGACATGGGCGTGGAAACCCGCTGGTTCGATCCGCTCGATCCCGCCGCGCTGGAAGCCGCCTGCTGCGAACGGACCCGCGCCCTGCTGCTGGAATCGCCCGGCAGCCTGTCCATGGAAATGCAGGACATTCCCGCCGCCTGCGCCTTTGCCCGGTCGCGCGGGATCGTCACGATCATGGACAACACCTGGGCCAGTCCGCTTGGCTTTGCCGCCCATTCGCATGGTGTCGACATTTCGGTCATGAGCCTGACCAAGCACGTCGGCGGCCATTCCGACCTGATGATGGGCAGCGCCAGCGCGGGCAAGGAATGGTATCCGAAGCTTCGCCGCATGGCCCAGCTGACGGGACAGGTCGTCTCGCCTGACGATGCGGCGCTGGCCCTGCGCGGCCTGAGGACCATGGCGCTCCGGCTCGAACGAACCGCGGCGACAGCGCTGGAGCTTGCCCGCTGGCTGGAAAACCGCAGCGAGGTTGCGCGGGTCTTCTGCCCGATGCTGCCTGGGTCGCCCGGCCACGACATCTGGCAGCGCGACTTTTCCGGCAGCTGCGGCCTGATCGGCTTTGCTTTCCGCGGCGGCACGGCAGAAGCACGCAGCGCCTTCATCGATGCGCTCTCGCTTTTCGGCATCGGCTATTCCTGGGGCGGTTTCGAAAGCCTGGTCACACCGGCCGATCCCGGCGCAATCCGCACCGCCTCGCCTTGGCCGCCTGCCGGCATGGATGCGGCAGACCGCTTCGCCGTGCGCCTGGCCATCGGGCTTGAGGACGCGGCTGACCTGATTGCCGACCTGTCGCGCGGTTTCGCGGCGTGGAGCGCGGCATGAACCTGCGCCAGCAGATCACCGAGATTGTCCGCCAGCTCGACATGATCGGCTTCGATGTCGGCGATTACCGCGTCTCGGTCTATCGCGCGCTGCTGATGCTGGCCGTTACCTTCGCGGTCATCGTTGCGGGGCGGCTTTCGGCCATGGTGGTGCGCCGGTTCTTCCGCCGCCTCCACCGGCTCGATGCGGCGCAGCAGCTTCTGGGCGAAAAGATCGTCACGATCATCGTGTGGATTGCACTCGCGATGATCGGCGTCGATTTCCTGGGCATCAGCCTTACCGCGCTCACCGTGTTCTCCGGCGCGCTTGGCCTTGCTGTGGGCTTTGGCCTGCAAAAGACGTTCGGCAACCTGATTTCCGGCATCATCCTGCTGATGGACCGCTCGATCAAACCGGGTGACGTGATCGCGGTTGGCACCGGGGCGGACAAGACGGTGGGACAGGTCAACCGCATCGGCATCCGCGCCGTTTCGGTCATCACGCGCGACAAGATCGAATACCTGATCCCGAACGAACTGCTGATGACCAGCCAGGTCGAAAACTGGTCGTTTTCCTCGCGCGATGTGCGGGTGAAGGTGCCGGTCGGCGTTGCCTATGGCAGCGATCTTTCGCTCGTCGAAAAGATCCTGCTCGAAGCCGCGCGCAACCTGCCGCGGGTTCTCGATGTGCGCCCGCCGCAGGTGTGGCTCCATGCCTTCGGGACCAATGCCATCGAGTTCGAGGTCCAGATGTGGATCGACGACCCCGAAGAAGGCCTTGGCAACCTGCGCTCTGACCTGCTGAAGGCGGTCTACCTGGAATTCGCCGCGCACGGCATCGAAGTGCCTTATGCCCAGCACGATGTGCACATCCGCCACTGGCCCAAGGAACTGGAAAAAAAGAAGTCCCGTGTCCAGCCGGGCTCCACGGGCGAAGCCGGCGAAAGTTCAACTTAGCCGCATCAAAGGCATTCTCGCTGGCAATCGCCGGCTGACCGGACCAAGGCGGCTGGCATGATTCACCCTGTCCCTCCTGTCGGCACGGTTTTCCTTGTCGGCGCCGGCCCCGGCGATCCCGACCTGCTGACCCTGCGCGCCGCGCGGCTGATCATGCAGGCAGGGCTGATCGTCCATGACGGACTGGTCGATCCCGCAATCCTGGCGCTCGCCCGTCCCACGGCGCAGCTGGTCTCGGTCGCCAAGAGCCGCTCGCGCCACACCATGCCGCAGGATGAGATCAACGCCCTGCTGGTGCGCGAGGCTCTGGCAGGCAAGGATGTCGTGCGGCTCAAGGGCGGCGATCCCTTCGTCTTCGGGCGCGGCGGCGAAGAGGCAGAAGCCTGCCATGCCGCAGGCGTGCCCGTGCAGGTCGTCCCCGGCATTTCGGCCGCTCTGGGCGCTGCCGCTGCCGCACAGATCCCCCTCACCCACCGCGACCATGCCTCGATCGTCAGCTTCGTTGCCGGCCAGTGCAAGGGCCTTTCGGACCAGGACTGGTCGGGCCTCGCCGGCAAGGGCCGCACGCTGGTGATCTACATGGGCCTCGCCACGGCAGAGGCTATTTCGGAAAAGCTGATGGCCGATGGCCTCGCCCCGGAAGTGCCGGTCGCCGTAATCGAGCGCGCCACCCGGCCGGACATGCGCGTGCTGCGCAGCTCGCTGGCCGGCCTTTCGGCGCTGGTGGCTGACAAGAAGGTCAAGAGCCCTGCGCTGATCGTCATTGGCGAGGTCGCAGGCGAAAGTGAACTGGAATTGCGCGCTCTCGCGCTGGAGGTAGCCAAGTGAAGATCCTGACAGGCAATGACCTGAAAAGCGGCGCAGTGACATGGTGGGATGGCCAGGGCTGGTCGCTCCACGTTGCCGATGCCGTCGACGTCGGCGAGCATGGTGACGAAATCGCCGCGCGCGAGAACGCCGCCCGCCGCGTCGTCGCCCCCTACGTCATCGATGGCGAGCACGGCCCCGAAGGCGTGCGCCCTGCCCACATCAAGGACCGCATCCGTGCGCTCGGCCCGACCGTGCGCCTCGACCTTTCCCTCAAGCCCGCCGACCCTGCCGCCGGCAACTGGGTGATCTGATGTACAAGTACGACCAATACGACCAGGCCCTCGTCGACGCGCGCGTCGCCGATTTCCGCGATCAGGTGCGCCGCCGCCTCGACGGTTCGATGAGCGAGGAGCAGTTCCGCCCCCTGCGCCTGATGAACGGCCTTTACCTGCAGCTGCATGCCTACATGCTGCGCGTTGCCGTGCCCTATGGCACGCTGAGCAGCGCGCAAATGCGGATGCTGGGCGACATCGCCGACAAGTACGACCGCGGCTATGGCCACTTCACCACCCGCCAGAACATCCAGTACAACTGGATCAAGCTGGAAGACGCGCCGGATATCCTGGCCGATCTTGCTTCGGTGGAAATGCACGCCATCCAGACGAGCGGCAACTGCATCCGCAACACCACGTCCGACCAGTACGCCGGTGCCGCCGCCGATGAAATCATCGATCCGCGCCCCTATGCCGAGCTGATCCGCCAGTGGTCCACCTTCCACCCGGAATTCAGCTACCTGCCGCGCAAGTTCAAGATGGCGGTGATCGCCTCGGATATCGACCGCGCGGCGATGAAGCTGCACGACATCGGCATCCAGATCGTTCGCAACGAGGCGGGCGAGCTTGGCGCCGCGTTCTATGTTGGCGGTGGCATGGGCCGCACGCCGATGATCGCGCCCTGCATCAATCCGTTCGTGCCGATCAACCAGATGATCACCTATTCGGAGGCCTGCCTGCGCGTTTACAACCGCCACGGCCGCCGGGACAACAAGTACAAGGCGCGTATCAAGATCCTCGTCCATGAACTTGGAAAGGAAGAATATACCCGCCAGGTCGAGGAGGAGTTCAAGCATCTCCTCACCCTGAACATCGAGCCGCCGGCCGGCGAGCTGGAGCGGATCAAGGCGCAGTTCGTCGATCCGGCATTCGAAGCCGGCGCGAGCGACAGCCTTGACCTGTCGGACCCCGATTTCGCCCTGTGGGTGCAGAACAACTGCGTGTCCCACAAGCAGCCGGGCTACATCGCCGCGACCATCAGCCTGAAGCCCGTCGGCGGCATTCCGGGCGATGCGACCAGCGACCAGATCCGCCTGATGGCCGATCTCGCCAAGGAATATTCCTTCGACGAACTGCGCGTCACCCACGCCCAGAACATCGTCCTGCCGCATGTCCGCAAGGCCGATCTCTACACGCTTTGGCAGAAGCTGGACGAAGCCGGCCTCGGCACCGCGAACCTTGACCTGGTTGGCGATATCATCGCCTGCCCGGGGCTGGACTATTGCAGCCTTGCCAATGCCCGCTCGATCCCGGTGGCGCAGAAGATTTCCGAACGCCTTGCCGCAAAGCAGCAGCAGATCGGCGAGCTGAAGCTCAAGATTTCGGGCTGCATCAATGCCTGCGGCCACCACCACGCCGGCCACATCGGCATCCTCGGCGTCGACCGCAAGGGCGTCGAGAATTACCAGCTCCTGCTTGGTGGCTGCGAAGGCGCGGACACCTCGCTCGGCCAGATCACCGGCCCTGGATTCGATGAGAATGGCATTGTCCAGGCCGTTGAAAAGGCAACTGAATTCTATCTGACCAACAAGCAGGGCGAGGAACGCTTCCTCGATACCTACCGCCGCATCGGCATGGCTCCGTTCAAGGAGGCGATCTATGGTTGAGACGCAATTCCGCTTCCGCACTGACGAGCCTGTTGCCGATCCCGGCGTGACCGTCGATGCCTTTGGCGAGCAGACCAATGCCGCGGCCGTCCGGCTTGAACCGGGCGACGATGCGCGCGACCTGCTGCCCTACCTTGACCGCATCAGGCTCGTGGAAGTGAACTTCCCCGCCTACACCGATGGCCGCGGCTATTCGGCGGCCCGCATCCTGCGCGAAGCAGGCTATCAGGGTGAACTGCGCGCCGTTGGCGACGTGCTGGTGGACCAGCTCGCCTATATGCGTCGCTGCGGGTTCGACAGCTTCGCACCGGAACATCCGCTCAACCAGGCCGACGCCGAAGCCGCAATGGCGCGCTATGCCGAGGTTTATCAGCCGACCGTCGATGGCCGGTCGCCCGTCTGGGCCAAGAGGCATGGCTGAAGGCGTGACCGCTCCCAACCGCAAGATTGACCGGATCGACACCGCTCCGCGTTTCAGCGAGGCGGATGCGGTGCGCCTGAACCGGCTGTTCAAGGGAACCGACACGGCGGACATGCTTGCCACCGTGCTGCGCGAACGCATGGCCGGAGAACTTGCGGTCGTTTCGAGCTTTGGCGCTGAAAGCGCTGTTCTGCTTCATCTTGTTGCACGGGTCGATCCGGCAACGCCGGTCCTGTTCCTCGATACCGGCAAGCACTTTCCCGAAACGCTGGCCTACCGCGACGAACTGGTTGCCCATCTTGGGCTTACGGGCATCGAAGTCCTCTCGCCCGACATGGACCTGCTGAAGGCCCGGGACGAAAACGGCCTGCGCTGGTCCTACGATCCGGACGGATGCTGCGAAATCCGCAAGGTCCAGCCGCTTGCGCGCGCGCTGGAACGCTTCGACGCCTCGATCACCGGACGAAAGGGTTTCCAGTCCGCTACCCGCGCCGGGCTGCCGCGCTTCGAGATCGATAATTCCGACGCCCAGGGCCGCCTGAAGATCAATCCGCTTGCCGACTGGGCGGCCGACGATCTTGCCGCCTATTTCCAGACACACGGCCTGCCGCCGCATCCGCTGGTGGAACAGGGCTATCCCTCGATCGGCTGTTCCCCCTGCACCCACAAGGTGGCCGAGGGCGAGGATCCGCGCTCAGGCCGCTGGAAGGGCTGGGACAAGACCGAATGCGGCATCCACGTGCCCGGCGCACCGAGCACGGACGACGATCTCCCGCCGGGTTACGATCCGGTCTTCTGACGGCGGTGCATCGGGGCGATATTGCCCTGGATCAATTGATCCCGGCGCGCGCTTGGCCAAGAACGCTCTTCTGAAGGAGAGCGTATCATGAAGCTGGAATCGATTGCCCTGCATTCGGGCTATACCCCCGAAGCCACCACCAAGTCGGCCGCGGTGCCGATCTACCAGACGACGTCCTACACCTTCGACGATACGCAGCACGGCGCGGACCTGTTCGACCTGAAGGTTGCCGGCAACATCTATACCCGCATCATGAACCCGACCACTGCGGTTCTCGAGGCCCGCGTTGCAGAGATGGAAGGCGGCATCGGCGCACTGGCGCTCGCATCGGGCATGGCGGCGATCACTTATGCCATCCAGACCATTGCCGGTGCCGGTGACAACATCGTCTCGGTCTCGCAGCTCTATGGCGGCACTTACAACCTGTTCATGCACACCTTCCCGCGCCAGGGGATCGAAGTGCGCCTGTTCGGCTTCGACGATTACGCGGCGCTGGATGCGGCGATCGACAGCAGGACCAAGGCCGTGTTCCTCGAATCCATCGGCAATCCGGCCGGCAACATCGTCGACATCGCGCGCATTGCCGAAGTGGCGCACAAGCGCGGCGTGCCGGTGATCGTCGATAACACCGTGGCGACCCCCTACCTGTGCCGGCCGTTCGAATTCGGCGCGGACATCGTTGTCCATTCGCTGACCAAGTACATCGGCGGACACGGCACGACCATCGGCGGCATCATCGTCGATTCCGGCAAGTTCGACTGGGTGGCCAACAAGGACCGCTTCCCGATCCTCAACGAGCCCGACCCCTCGTACCACGGCGTGGTCTATACCGAAGCGCTCGGTCCGGCAGCCTATATCGGCCGCGCACGCGTTGCCCCCCTGCGCAACACCGGGGCGTCGCTGGCGCCGCACAGCGCCTTCCTCATCATGCAGGGCCTGGAAACGCTGGGGCTGCGCATGGAGCGCCACTGCGAAAACGCACTCAAGGTCGCGCAGCATCTTTCCAGCCATCCCAAGGTCAACTGGGTGCGCTATGGCGGGCTTGAGGACAGCCCCTATCATGCCACCGCGCAAAAGATCACCGGCGGCCGCGCATCGGGCATCCTCAGCTTCGGGATTGCCGGGGGCAAGGATGCAGGAGCGCGCTTCATCGATGCCCTGCAGATGATCCTGCGCCTGGTGAACATCGGCGATGCCAAGTCGCTCGCCTGCCACCCGGCATCTACCACGCACCGCCAACTGAACGCCGAGGAACTGGCCTCTGCCGGCGTGTCGGAAGACATGGTCCGCCTGTCGATCGGTATCGAGCACATCGACGATATCCTCGCCGATATCGACCAGGCACTCGCCGCCGCCTGAACCTCGCCGGCCCGGACCGTGAGCACGGTCCGGGCCGCAGCCTTATCCTTGCAGGTTGTAGAGCGCGAAGGCGTTGTCCTGCAGCACCTGCTTGCGCAGCTCAAAGGGCTGGTGGCCCAGCACCGAGACGAGCTTGTCCTGCACGCCGGGATAGAGCGAGGTCGGGTGCGGATAATCGGTTTCGAACAGCAGGCGATCCGCGCCGATCTCGTCGATCAGCTTGGTCGGCGCGACATGCTCAAACCAGAAGCTCACCCAGAAGTTCTTTCTGAAATACTCCTTGGGCCGCCGCTGCAGCTTGCGGTTCACCAGGGTGCGGAATTCGTCAAGCTGGTGCTCCATGCCCTCGAGCCAGAAGGGAACCCATCCTGCCCCGCTCTCGATCAGGCCGATCTTGAGGTCGGGATATTTGTCGAGCAGGCCCGAGACCATGAAGTTCGACATGGTCGCCGCACAGCCGATATGGTGGATCAGCGCGGAAATCGGCAGGCGCTGGTCAAAGCCCAGATTGTTCCACATCGCGCTTTCGGCATCGAGCGACGAATTGAGGTGGTAGTTGATGGGTATGCCCTGCGAATGGCAGATCTCGAACACCTCCTCCCAGAACGGGGAAATTCCGCCGTCTTCGGCGAGATAGCCTTCTGACAAGCGTTCCGGCCGGTCAGGCAGGACAACGCCCTTGATGCCAAGGTCCGCCACGCGGCGCATCTCGGCGTTCATGAGGCCCTTGTCCCAATAAGGCAGTGTCGCCATGCAGTTCACGCGTCCGCCCGATGCGTCCATGCGGTCCTTGCAGGCATCGTTGTAAATCTGGACAATGGCGATAGCGACCGCCTCGTCACCCAGCGCGACGAGCGATCCGGCCTGCGTGACACCGCCGTTCTGGAAGCAGATGTGCCCCCAGATGCCCATGTCATCCATGTCCTTCAGGCGCTCATTCAGGTCATAGGAGCCCGGCGCGATCTGTTCGTAACGCTGAAAGGCCAGCTTGCCGAGCAGCTTGTTCTTGTCCTTGGCGATGACATTGCCGCCCAGGCTGCCGAAATCGCGGCCCATGCAAACCCATTTGTCCGCCTCGCCGATCCGCTCGACGTGGGGCATCCTGTCCTTCATCCCGACGGGCGCATTATCGACCCACAGGTTGGCCGGCTCGGTGAAATGGGTGTCGCAATCGACGATCTTGATGCCTTCGAACAGCGGATCGAGCCCGCGCGCGTTCGCGGCATAGTCCACCTCGCGGATGAAGCCACCCTTGTCGCCGCGGCCTTCGTCAAGCCAATAGCGCTTGGCATCATCGGCCCCAGCCTTGATCAACGTGCTCATACAGGCCTCCTCAGACTTCGTGAGAGGCATGGTGCACAAGGTCTGAGGACGCTGCCAGCGCAATTGTCCGGGCTGGACGAACCGCAAGGTAATCGGCGGATTGGCGGGGCTTCAGAGCCAGCCCTGCTCGCGATACCATTGAGCGGTATCCTTCAGCCCCTCGCGCGTCGGGATGGCCGGTTTCCACAGCTGGGCCGGAACGCGTCCCTGCGGGCTTACCACCCAGTCAGGATGCGCCATATAGCCGGCGCGGTCCGGCGTAAGCTTGAACTTCCCGCGGGTCAGCTTCTGCCCCCAGCGCGCCACGCGCTTCAGCCAATCGGGCGAAAGGTGGACAATAGCCGGCCTGCGACCCACGGCCCAGCCGATGGCATGGGCGATTTCGCGGTGCCCCCACCCCGCCTCGCGCCCGTCATCGGGCTCGTAGATCCGGCCGTTCAGCCCGGGTGCCGCCGGAGCGATCCGCAGCAGCAGCCGGGCCAGATCGTCGACATGGATATAGCTCGCCCGTCCTTCGCGCTGCGGCATGGGCACAAGGCCCCACTTTGCCGCCTTGAACAGGTCCAGCATTTCCTTGTCGCGCCAGCCGTAGATCGCCGGCGGGCGCACGATCGTCCAGTCGAGGCCGCTGGCCATGACGAGCTTTTCCGCCCGCGCCTTCGACGCACCGTAGAGCGACAGCTCCGGCTCGCGGGCAGAAAGGGACGATACGAAGACGATGCGCGGCACGCCCATGCGCCGGGCCGCCTCGATCACATTGAGCGTGCCGGTCACGTTGCACGCCTCGAACTCCTCGGGCGTACCGTTCACCATTCCCGCAACGTGAACCACGGTTTCCGCGCTATCCATCAACTGGTCCAGCCGGGGAGGATTGAACAGGTCGCCGATTACCCATTCGACCAGCGGTCGCGGGCGCTGCGGCTGGCGGGCAAGGGCCCGCACGACGATTTCACTGTCCTGCGCGCGGTCGAGCAGGGCGCGGCCGACAAAGCCCGTCGCCCCGGTCAGCGCAATGGTCACAAAACCACCATCTGGTCGCGGTGGACGATGGCCGAGCGCGGGGCGTAGCCCAGCAGCGCTTCGTGCTCGCGGCTGTGCCGACCGATCAGGCGCGTGCATTCGCCGGCCTCGTACTCGGCGAGGCCATGCGCCAGCGTGTTACCCAGCTTGTCCCTGATCGCGACTGCATCTCCGCGATGGAACGCGCCCTCGACCGATACGATCCCGGCCGCGAGGAGACTGGACCCGCGCAGGAGTGCCTTCGCCGCACCTTCGTCGACCGTGAGGGTGCCCTTGAGCCTCAGCCGCCCGCCCAGCCAGGCCTTGCGGGCCGCCGCCTTGCGCCGTGGCAGGAACAGCGTGCCGACACCCTGTTCGACCACCCGGGCAATCGGCGAGCGATGCGTACCATTGCCGATGACCAGCGCGATGCCCGCCCGCTCGGCGATTTCGGCGGCCTGCAATTTCGAGGTCATGCCCCCCGAGCCCAGGCCCGATGCCGATCCGCTGTCTGCCATGGCGTGGATTTCCGCCGTAACGCCGTGCACCTCTGGCAGCAGCCGGGCCGCCGGATCCTTGGGGTTGCGGTCGTAAAGGCCATCCACATCGGACAGCAGCAGAACCGCGCTCGATCGCGAAGCCTGTGCGACGCGAGCAGCGAGCCGGTCATTGTCGCCAAAGCGGATTTCCTGAGTGGCAACCGAATCGTTCTCGTTCACCACCGGCACGGCTCCTGCATCGAGCAGGCGGGTCAGCGTGGCGGTGGCATTGAGGTAGCGGCGCCGGTCCTCAAGGTCTTCGAGCGTCAGGAGCAGCTGGGCGGCTGTCAGGCCATGTTTGCCCAGCAGTTCTGCCCACAGCCCGGAAAGCGCGATCTGGCCGACAGCGGCTGCGGCCTGTGCATCGGCCAGGCTGCCACGACCGCCCTTTTCCAGCTTCAGGGTGCGCGCGCCCAGCGCAATCGCTCCCGATGAAACCACGATCACTTCCTGCCCGCGAGCGCGCGCGGCGGCGATTTCCTCGACCAGGGCCTCGATCCAGGCACGGCGCGGTCCGTCGCGGTCGACCAGCAGGGCCGATCCCACTTTCACGACGAGGCGCGGGCATTTGGCCTTGTCGGCAAGGTCGCGGAGCGAGGCGATCATCATGGCCGACCGATTAGGGGAATTGGCGGCGGATGCAAATGTCAGATGGGCGACCAGGGCGTATCATCCGCCTCTTCGCGCTCGCCGGCGGGGCGCTCGGTCACCGTGGCGGCGGGCAGGTAATCGATCACCGCGTCCAGCAGCGCGTCGATCCCGGCACCGGTCGCGCCCGAAATCGGGAACACCTCGTCCGCGCCGGCTTCGCGCAGTTCCTTGCTGAAAGCATCGACCAGCTCGCGGTCGATCAGGTCGATCTTGTTGAGTGCCACGAGGCGCGGCTTTTCATCGAGCCCGGCACCATAGGCCTCAAGCTCTTCCTCGACGATCTGCATGGCCTCGACCGGATCGGTGCCATTGGCGTCGATCAGGTGAATCAGCACACGGCATCGCTCGATATGGCCCAGGAAGCGGTCGCCCACCCCTGCCCCGTCTGCCGCACCAGCGATCAGGCCGGGGATGTCTGCCAGCACGAACTCGCGGCCACGGTGGCGCACAACGCCAAGCTGCGGGCGCAGCGTGGTGAAGGCATAGTCGCCCACCTTGGCCTTGGTGTTGGTGATCTTGTTGATGAAAGTGGACTTGCCGGCATTGGGCAGGCCGACCAGGCCCGCATCGGCCAGCAGCTTCAGGCGCAGCCAGACCCACAGTTCCTCACCCGGAAGGCCGGGCTGGTGCTGGCGCGGGGCGCGGTTGGTGCTGGTCTTGTAGCTGGCATTGCCCCGCCCGCCGAGCCCGCCTTCGAGCAGGACGACGCGCTGGCCAGCCTCGGTCAGATCGGCCAGAACCGTCTCGCGGTCCTCGTCGGAGATGACCTGCGTGCCCACGGGAACCTTGATCACAAGATCCTCGCCACCCGCCCCGTTGCGGTTCTTGCCCGATCCGTGGCCACCGCGCGGTGCCTTGAAATGCTGGGTGTAACGGAAATCGATCAGCGTGTTCAGCCCGGCAACTGCCTCGAACACGATATCTCCGCCCTTGCCGCCGTTGCCGCCATCAGGGCCGCCGTATTCGACGTATTTCTCGCGCCGGAACGAAACCGCCCCCGGGCCGCCTGAGCCGGCACGGACATAGATCTTGGCCTGGTCGAGAAAATGCATGGATCAAGGATAGCCTGAATGGAGGCGGAAGTCGCGGATTGGTTGAGAATTACCCCGGGCCGGACTGAGAAAGGTGGGGTTCGGGAACCGGAGCGGGACGACCTGCTGATCGCGAGCACCGGAAACGCGCAAGCCTGCCGTTCGCTGCCCGGCGTGGGGCAATTATCGACTAACCCGCCTGGTGGAGCCGAGGGGGATCGAACCCCTGACCTCGTCATTGCGAACGACGCGCTCTCCCATCTGAGCTACGGCCCCGTTCCAGTGCGAGTGCGGACAGACAGGACCGGCCTGTGCCCGCAAGAGCGGTCCCCTTAGCGAAAGGGACCGACCGTTGAAAGCGCAAAATGCGGTTCCCCGGCAAGCACTCAGTTGGTGAAGCGAACCGAACTTTCAAGCACGGTCGAGCCGGGAACCGTATCCTTGCCCCACTTGGCTTCCCAAGCCGCCATTTCCACCTTGTAGGCATCGAAGCGCTTGAAGAAATCGTCGAACACGATCTCAAGGCTGGGGAGGCTGCGCGCCGCGAAATCGTTCAGTGCGGCAGACTTCACCAGCTTGCCGTCGCGGCTCATCGCCAGGGCCGCGTCGCAGAAGGCAGGCAGCGTCGGCGGCATGGCGAAGTGGTTGTACACCTCGGTCATGTACTTCTCGCGCGACTTGATGAAACCGGCGCCATACTTGCCCCGCCATTCGGCATCGATCTTGGTGTTGGTCGCGCGCAGCGTCTTGGCATGGGCCTTCAGGAAGGCGCGATAATTGACCACGATCTCGGCGTGCTTGGGATCGCGGCAATTGAGCGCGGCGACGTTATAGCCCGAGCGCAGGTTCCACAGCGTCTGTGCCGGGGTGATGTTGCGGTTCACGCTGACGCGCAGGCCATCGGGGCCGAGCGGCGGCACATAGGTGGTCGGCGCGGCCCATTCGGGCGGGATCGGCTTCCACGGCACGACAACGTACTTCGGCGCGGGCGGCGGCGGCGGTGGCGGCGGAACCGGCTTCTTCTTCTTCGCCTCAGCCGCGCCCGCGATCATGATGCTGGCTGCGGCGAGAACCTGCACGCAGGACTTCAAAGTGAACCTGATCATATCTTACCCTCGCCCGCCCGGGCCTACCCCCAGGCCGCTCTGCAGCCCTACCGAAAAATGCGGGCAAAGAAAATGCCCGGTGCGACAATATGCGCACCGGGCACGTTCAAACATAACCTTCCTGAACCGAAGCTTATTCGCGGTTGCCAAGGAAGCTCAGCAGGAACTGGAACATGTTGATGAAGTCGAGGTAGAGCGTCAGCGCGCCCAGTACCACGGCCTTGCCGGCAAATTCGCTGCCGGCCAGCATGTAGTATTCCTGCTTCAGGCGCTGCGTATCGTAGGCGGTCAGGCCCGCGAAAATCAGCACGCCCAGGACCGAGATCACCAGGTTGAGTCCGCTCGACTGCAGGAACAGGTTCACCAGGCTGGCGATGATGATGCCGAACAGGCCCATGATCATGAACGAACCCATGCCCGACAGGTCCTTCTTGGTGGTGTAACCCACCAGGCTCAGACCCGCGAAGGCACCTGCCGTCGCGAAGAAAGTCGTGGCGATCGACGCACCGGTGAAGACCAGGAAGATCGTCGAAAGCGAAAGACCCATGATCACGCAGAAGCCCCAGAACAGCCCCTGGAGCGTGCTGGTGCGCATGCGGTGGGCACCCAGGCTCATGCCGAAGACGAACCCGAGCGGGGCCAGCATGATCAGCCACTTGAGCGGCGTTGCCATGACGGCTGCAGCCATGCCCGAGCGGGCGAACAGCAGGGCGATGATGCCCGAAAGCAGCACCCCGCTGGCCATGTAGTTGTAGATGGAAAGCATATGACGACGCAGGCCCTGGTCATAGACGAAGGCGCCCTGACCCGTTGCCTGGCCGTTGAAGGAAGACGCGCCCATGCCCGAAAGGTCGGGCCTCTGGTCGTTCCAATTGGCCATTTTTCACTCCTTCCGGCGCCGAGCAACGACAAGCCGGTGCCCGCAATATCGGGATATTGCGAACGAGATTCAAGTAAAACCGGACGAAGCGAGCGATTACGCGCCTTCAGCGCCGCCGCGCTTCGTCGGCCAGTTCGGCACCGCGATCGCGCGCCCGGCGCAGCGTTTCTTCCATCAGGCGGGAAAGCGCCTGCCCCTCGTCCAGAGCGGAAAGTCCGGCGACGGTGGTGCCGCCGGGGCTGGACACCTTGCGTGCCAATTCGCCGGGACTGTCGGGCGAGGCCGCTGCGAGCGATGCGGCGCCTTCGACCATGGCGAGCGCAAGGCGATCCGCCTGCTCCCGCTCAAGCCCGAGCGCCGCAGCTCCCTCCGCAAGGGCATCGATCACGCGATAGACAAAGGCTGGCCCGGAGCCGACCAGCGCCGTCATCAGGTCCATCAGCGCTTCATCGGCAATCCATTCTGACCGGCCAAGCGGCGCCATCAAGGCATCGACCTGCGCCCTTGCCTCTTCTGCCACAGCGCCGGATAGCGCGATGGGCGATTTGCCCAGCGCCGCTGCAAGGTTCGGCATGACCCGCACGATACCCCTGGCTGCGGGAAATGCCCGGCGAAGCGTAGCCAGATCGACCCCGGCCAGAACCGAAAGCAGCGTCGTGCCTTCCCCGGCAAGGGGTGCCATCGCGGGTGCAGCCTCGGCCAGTTGCTGCGGCTTGATGCCCAGCAGCAGCACGTCGAAGGTTCCCTGCGCCGGCACTTCGCGCAACAGGGTGACCCCTTCGGGCGCATCGGCCTTGAAGGGATCGACGATGGTCACCTGCCCGGGCGCAATGCCACCCGCCAGCCAGCCGGCCAGCATGGCGCCGCCCATGTTGCCGCAACCGATGATCAGGATTCGCACGTCGGGAACTCCATCCTTCCCGCTGACGGTGCGGGCGGATCGGCCCTAGGCCTCTCCCGCCGCATCGACAAGCGCGCTGGCAAGCGCTTCTGCGGGGCTCTTGTCGCCCCACAGGATGAACTGGAACGCCGGATAGAACCGGTCGCACTCCTCGATCGCCGCCTCGATGGCGGTCTGCGCCTGCGACAGGCTGAGCAGGCCATCATCGCCCAGCATCATGGCGTGGCGATAAAGCAGGACCATACCGTTCGACCAGACATCGAAGTGGCCCAGCCACATCTGCTCGTTGACCAGCGTCAGCACCTCGAACATCGGCACGCGCTTGTCATCGGGAATGCGGATATCGGGCAGGCAGAGCAGCTGCAGGACATGATCCTCGCTGCGCCAGATCGCCCGGACCTGGTACTTCGCCCAGCTTCCCTGCACTTCCGCAGTCAGTTCGTCTTCGCCGACGAATTCGTAGAACCAGCCACGCGCCTCGCAAAGCGAAGCGATCATGTCGACGGGTGCAGCGTCTTCTTCACGGTCCATGGGGGTGTGCCCGGCTCTCACGCTATGTACTTCCCGTTCATGAGCGGGTGGATGCGTCGGCTGACCGACAAGGACAATCCGGGCGGGAAGAAGGCCTGCGCAAAACTCGACAAGCCTGTTCACACCATGTGGAAAAGCCCTACTTCCCGGTTAACGGGTCGACGACCTGCCCCGCAGGACTCGTCCAGATAAAGGCATCGACCTTCTGCTTCTTCAGCTTGGCGAGCAGCGCCTTCGCCGCGGCCTCGCTCTCGAAGGGACCGGTCAGCAGGCGGTTGGTCTTGCCCCAGTCGGTCATTGCGGCGCTGCGGTTGCGCAGCAATTCCGGCACGTCCTTGACCAGTCCCTTCCAGTCGCCCTGAAGCGCAGCCTTGCCGCGTCCGGTGCCCACCTGGATCCAGATCCGGCTGGGATGCGCGGGCTTGGTTTCCACCTTAGGCCGGGCCGCGGCAATCTTGCGAACGTCCACCGCGCCGGAGGCCGGCGCTGCAACAGCCGTCGGTGCGCCGAGATCGCCGAACACGTCGTCGAAGTCGCGCGGCTTGGGTGCCTCAACCACCGGAGTCGCCGCCGCAACGACCGGCGCGGCCGCAGGGGCGGGATTCGCTGGCGCGACGATCGTCTGCACGGCGGGCTGAACCAGCGGCTTCTGCTGCGCCGGAACCACTGCGGCCACCTGCACCGTCTTTGCCGGCTCTGCCGCAACCTCGACCACCGGCGGCTTGACCAGCGACGGCGTAACGCTCTGCTCCCGCGCTGGCTGGAAGGCGGGCGGGGCCGCGCGCGGAGCAGCCGGGGCCGGTTGCGGCGTGGCAACGGCAACGCGCACGGTCTCCTTGGAGGGTTTGTCCCTGGCCTTGTCCCTGGCCTTGTCCCTGGCCTTGTCCGAGCCAGCCTTGGCCACCTTGCCCAGCGGCTCTCCCTTGGGAACCAGCTTGCTTTCGGCAGTGGCGACATGGACCGGCGGAGCGTAGCGCTCCACCCGCGGATCATCGCGCCCGATCTCCGATGCGCGCGGGAAATGCCCGAAGGTGGCCGCAGAGGCCTGCTGCGCGCGGGTCAACCGGGGCATGTAGCGCAGATAGGGCGCGATCCCGGCGGCAAGGTCCTGCGGCATCGACTGGTAGGCGATCGTAACCGCTTCGTCCGTCTTGCCCAGCGCGGCCAGGGCAAAGGCGCGGGTGCGATAGGCCGGCTTGTCCTGCTTTTGCAGCAAGGGCAGCAGCGTTGCCTCCATCGCCTCGCGGTTGCCGGAAATCGCCTGGCTCAGCGCAAGGCGGCGGGCAACCTCGTCGCTCGGCCCGGCGGCAAGGGCAAGGCGGTAATACTTCTGGGCCGAGGCGTTATCGCCGACCAGGTCATAAGCCAGCCCGCGGTCCGCGTTCAGCCGCGGATCCATGCCGCCCGCAGTCTCCGCTTCGGTGAACAGGGGGATGGCGTCGAAAGGGTTGCCGTTCTGCACCAGCGCGGCGGCAAGGCCAGCGCGAACGCGCGGGCTGTTGGGCTGGATCTGGTCGGCATTGGCGAAAAAGCCGACTGCGGCATCGACATCGCCCAGTGCAAGCGCAGCATTGCCCGCATCGATCAGGGCGTTGACGTCTTTCGGGTTACGCCCCAGCCGGGCGAGTGCGGCGTTGAGCGCCTGCTGCTCAGGTCCCGGAAGCGCCTGGACCACGGCCTGGGACTTCTGCGCCGACTGGACCTGCTGCGCAACGGCGGGAGGCGTAGCCGCGAGCGCCACTGCCAAAGCCAGCGTCAGACTGCGTTTGGAGCCCACCGATTGCCGCACCTTCAATCCACCCATGGACCAGCCCGTGGCACAGTCTCGATCCGGCGACAATGCCGTATCAAGGCTGAACGGCGCACGAACGAAACGGGCCGGCGCTTGTCGCACCGGCCCGTTATTCATTGTTTGGCGATTACTGGTTGTTCTGGCGACCGAGGAAACGCGGAATCGAGATCGACGGGGCATCGTTGCCGCCTTCGTCCTGATCATCGTCCTCATCGGCCGACTGCCCGCCGCGCGAGAGATTGGCCATGCGTTCGAACAGCGTGCTGCCGGCACCCGGCAGGCGCGGCGTGCGCTCCTCACCGCTCTCGGTCGAGCTGGACGAGACCAGCGGCCGCTTGCGGGTAACAAGCGGCGATACGGGTTCGTCTTCCTCGGCCAGGCGGCTGGCGGCCTGCAGCAGGTCGTCGTTCCCGGCACCGGCGGGGGCGCTCGGCGATGCCTCCGGCTGGGCATTGCCCCAGATTTCGGGTTCGTTGCTGTCCGTAGCGGCAGTCGGGGCCTGGGCCTCTTCCGCTTCCTCGAAATCGCTGAGTTCCAGCTCGACCGGCTCGTCCTCGAACACCGGGGCTTCGAGCACCAGCGGTTCTTCCTGCTCGGCTTCCGGCTCGGGCGCGGGCTCGTAAGCCTGCGGCACGGCAGCGGCAGGCTCTGCACGGTTGAACAGCGGCTCAGCCTGTTCGGCCGTCGGGAGGACCGGACCACGCCCGCCGCCGAAGCTGACAGGGCGTTGCGCCTGCTGGGCCATTTCCGCAGTCTGCTCGATGCCGGTGGCGACAACCGATACGCGGATCTTGCCCTGAAGGTCGGGATTGAAGGCCGAACCCCAGATGATGTTGGCATTGGGATCGACGAGTTCGCGGATATGGTTGGCGGCTTCGTCGACTTCCAGCAGCTTCATGTCGTCGCCGCCGATGATCGAGATGATGACGCCCTTGGCACCCTGCATCGAAACGCCATCGAGCAGCGGGTTCGAAATGGCGCGTTCGGCGGCTTCGAGGGCGCGATTTTCGCCCTGGCCCTCGCCGGTACCCATCATCGCCTTGCCCATTTCGCCCATGACCGAGCGGACGTCGGCAAAGTCGAGGTTGATCAGGCCCGGCATGACCATGAGGTCGGTGATCGAACGCACGCCCTGCTGCAGCACTTCATCGGCCAGCGCGAAGGCTTCCTTGAACGTAGTCTCGGCCTTGGCAACCAGGAACAGGTTCTGGTTCGGGATGACGATCAGCGTATCGACGTGCTTCTGCAGTTCCTCGATACCGGCTTCGGCCGAGCGCATGCGGCGCGTGCCTTCGAACAGGAACGGCTTGGTCACCACGCCAACGGTCAGCACGCCCTTGTCGCGCGCGGCCTTGGCAATGACCGGGGCCGCACCCGTGCCCGTGCCGCCGCCCATGCCGGCAGCGATGAAGCACATGTGCACGCCATCAAGCGAACGCTCGATCTCGGCGATGGTTTCTTCCGCGGCGGCCTTGCCAACCTCGGGACGCGAACCGGCGCCAAGGCCCTGGGTGATGTCCGGGCCAAGCTGGATGCGCTGTTCGGCAATCGAATTGTTGAGAGCCTGGGCATCGGTGTTGGCGACGATGAAATCGACGCCTTCGATCTCTGCCTGGATCATGTTGGCGATGGCGTTGCCGCCCGCGCCGCCCACGCCGATCACGGTGATGCGAGGACGCAGTTCCTCAACCGCCGGGGGACCGATGTTGATGCTCATTTCGCTCTCCAGTTCGCCCAATGCCAAGGGTGCATACAGGCAATAGTTACATTGACATGCTTAGACTCGGTTACCCAAGTCGCATTTTACTGTTGTCCACAGGCCATAGCTAAGGAAATCGGCCTAGAAATACTCACGAATCGCCCTCCAGACACGTACGGCAAGCCCCATACCACTGTAACGATGGGTCTGTTGGTGCGACGGGCCGATGGCCCGGATGTCTACCGGATCGGCTGCGGCATAGAGGATCAGGCCGGTCAGCGTCGAAAAGCCCGGCTTGGCATGGGCATCGGCAAGCCCGCGAATTTCGGGCGCCTTGGCCACGCGAACCGACTTGCCAAGCGCGGCCTGGGCAAAGTCTGCCAGCCCGGTAAGCTCTGCGCCGCCGCCGGTGAAGACGACGAGCTGCCCCTTGGCGCCGGTAAAGCCCAGGCCTTTCAGTGCCTTGTTGACCTCTTCCATCAGGCGGCCGAGTTGCTGGGTAATCACCGAGACCAGTTCGGCACGCGGGATGCGATTGGCATCATCGGCATGGCGCGCGGCCGGGCCGGCGTTCTCTTCGCCCGGGGCATTGATGGGGATCATCTCGCGATGGTCCGCCGGGCTGGCTATGGCCGAACCGTTGACGCACTTCAGGCGCTCTGCCTGGAAGCGTCGGATGCCGAAGGCCGAAGCGATGCCGTCGGTAATATCGCCCGAACCCATCGGTATCGAGGCCAGGCCCAGCAGCATTCCGCCGGCATGGACCGAGACATTGGTCACTTCGGCGCCGAATTCGACCAGCGCCACGCCCAGATCGCGCTCTTCGGCGGACAGGCAAGCATAACCGGCCGCAATCGGCGATGCGACGACGGCTTCCACGTCGATATGCGCGTTCTGCACGGCCTCGGTGATGTTGCGCACCGGCGCACCGTCGGCCAGCATGACGTGGATATCCACTCCGAGCCGTTCGGCATGCAGGCCCTTCGGGTTGGCAACGCCATGCGCGCCATCAAGCGTGTAGTGCGCCGGCTGGGCATGCAGCACCATGCGCCCGTCGGGCTGGATCACGTCGCGCCCCGCGACGAGCAGGTGATCGATATCGTCCTGCTCGATGCGCCGGCCGCCGATCTCGATCTCCACCTGTGCGGTCTGGCTGGCGAGCCCTGCCCCGGACGTGCCGATCCACACGGAATTGACCGTCACACCGGCAATCTTCTCGGCCCGTTCCAGCGCATCGCGCACGGCATAGGTCGCGGCCGACATATCGGTGACATAGCCGCGCTTCACCCCCTGTGCCGCGCGGTGGGCGGAGCCGAGCACGACCATCTCGCCCGTCTCCGTGATCCCGGCGATCATGGCGGAAATGCGGAAAGAACCGATGTTGACCGCACCGAACAGGCGGGCAATGCGAGGCTGGGCCATCACTGCTGCTCCTTCTTCTTGGCGGCGGGCTTTGCCTTGTCAGTGTTCGCGCTGGCGACCTTGGTGGCCTTCGGCTTGTCGGCGCTGGCCGTGGCGCTGGTGGCCTTGGCCGGCTTCTCCTCCTCGTCAGTAGAGGCGCTTTCCTTCTTCGCCTCGGCCGCCTTGGCGGCAATCTTGGCGGATTCCTCGTCGCTGGCGCGCTCGGGGACGCGGAAATAGATCCGGCCGGCCGTGCGCATGTCGAAGACCGCGACCTTGCCGCCAAGCAGCCGGTTGACGCCATCGAGGCGAGCAAAGGTCATCAGGGCATTGGAGGCTTCCTGATCGCCTTCCGGCAGGGCCAGCGTCTGGTCAGTCTTGAACTTCACGTTCCAGCGGCGGTTGCCGACCCATTCGGCCTCGATCACCTGCGGCTTCAGCGCCGGTGCGGCCTCAAGCAGCTTGGAAAGCGCGGCGACCTGCTTGCCCGCCCCCGGACCGAATACCACGAGCTTACCCCGCGCACGTTCGGGCGAGATTGGTTCCAGTTCATGTCCGGAGGCATCGATCAGCATCAGCCGGTCGGGCTTGCGCAATACGGCGTGCGGCTTGCGTTCGACGATGTCGATCACCAGCCGGTCAGGCAACTGGCGCGATACGCGCGCATCTTCGATCCAGCTCAGCTGGACGAGTTCGGAACGGATCGCCTCGACATCGACCTCCGGCATCGGCCGCCCCATGGCCGTATCGACCCGCTCATAGACCTTGAGCTCGTTAAGCTGCTTGACGCCGCGAACCTCCACCCGGTTGACCGAAAGGCCGATATCGCCCGCCGCAATCGCCACCTGCCGGCCGATCAGTTCCGGCACGCCCGCCATCCGTGCGATGGCGACAACGGCAATTGCCGCCACGGCCAAGATGCCGAAAAGGAACAGCTTGTGCAGCACCTCCTCGCTTACTGGCAGCCAGTTCATGAAGGAATCGAAGGCAGACCCCGTCTTCGCCCGCGCATTGCGCATGGTGCGGGCCTTGGATTGCTGCGCAGCGACCTTGCGGACGGTGGTTCCCTTGCGGCGGATCGTCTGGCTCATGCGGCTCCCCCGGCTTGCCTGTCGCGCAGGGCCTCGGCAACGATTTCCTCGACGAGGTCTTCATAGGACATGCCGCAATGCCTGGCCTGTTCCGGCACCAGGCTGAGCGGGGTCATCCCGGGCTGCGTGTTCACTTCAAGCAGGAACAGCCCCTCGACGCCGCGCTCGTCATCCCAGCGGAAGTCGCTGCGGCTGGCGCCCTTGCAGCCAAGCAGCTTGTGCGCGCGCAGGGCAATGTCCTTGCAGGCCTCGGCGATATCGTCCGGGATCTCCGCCGGACAGACATGTTCGGTCATGCCATCGGTGTACTTGGCATCGAAATCGTAGAAGCCAGACTTCGGCTTCAATTCGGTGACCATCAGCGCCTTGTCGCCGATGACTGCCGTGGTCAGTTCCTTGCCGCGGATGAAGGGTTCGGCAAGCAGGCGATCGAATTCCTGCCACGGACCGCGTGCATCGCGGTTGATCGGGTTGCCCATGTTCCCGTCCGCAGTGACGATCGCCACGCCGACCGAGGAGCCCTCGTTCACCGGCTTCAGCACATAGGGGCGCGCCAGCGGATCGCGCGCGTACAGTTCCTCGCACTCGACAATCCGCCCACCGGGCATGGGGATGCCGTGCGGCACCAGTGCCTGCTTGGTCAGTTCCTTGTCGATGGCGATTACCGAGGTGGCGAGGCCGGAATGGGTATAGGTCAGCCCCATCAGGTCCATCATGCCCTGAACCGTGCCATCCTCTCCCGGCGTGCCATGCAGCGCGTTGAACACGACATCCGGCTTCGCCTCGGTCAGGCGCAGCGCGACATCGCGGTCCATGTCGATCCGGGTGACCTTGTGCCCGCGCGATTCCAGCGCCTTGGCAACGCCCTCGCCCGACATCAGGCTTACCGGCCGTTCGGAAGACCAGCCGCCCATCAGGACCGCGACATGAAGCTTGGGCAAAGTCACTTCTTACCAACCTGTTCTTTTGGCGCGGCGGCAGGCTTGCCAACGCGCTGAATTTCCCATTCGAGCTCAACGCCCGACGTTTCCCTGACGCGCGCCCGCACTTCCTCGCCCAGCGCCTCGATATCGGCGCTGGTGGCATCGCCGGTGTTGATGAGGAAGTTGGTGTGCTTCTCGCTCACCTGCGCCCCGCCGATCTGGAAGCCGCGGCAACCGGCCTTGTCGACCAGTTCCCACGCCTTCTGCCCGGGCGGATTCTTGAACGTGGAACCGCCGGTCTTGGAGCGCAGCGGCTGGCTGGCCTCGCGGCTGGCGGAAATCCGGTCCATCTCGGCCTGGATCGCTTGCGGCTCGCCGGGCCGTCCCTTGAACCGCGCGGCGACCACGATGGCGCCATCGGGCAGCTCGGAATGGCGGTAGGTGTAATGCAGGTCCGCCACCGGCAGCGTGACGAGCGATCCATCGCGCAGCACCACGTCGCAATCGACGAGGATATCCTTCACCTCGCCGCCATAGGCGCCGCCGTTCATGCGAACGAAGCCGCCGACCGTGCCGGGGATCGAACGCAAAAATTCAAGCCCGGCGATAGCGTTGTCGCGCGCGGTCGAGGAGACGAGGATACCGCTGGCACCGCCGCCGCAGTTCAGCGTCAGGTCAGCCACCTTCTCCACCCTGGCAAAGGCCTTGCCCAGGCGCACCACCACGCCCGGCACGCCGCCATCGCGAACGATCATGTTGGAGCCGAGGCCCAGCGCCATCACCGGCGCTGCCGGATCGAGGCCGCGCAGGAAGTCCTGCAGATCGGCGAGGTCCTTCGGCTCGAACAGCCACTCGGCATTTCCGCCCGACTTGAACCAGACGAGCGGAGCCAGCGGCGCATTGGCCGTGAGTTTTCCGGAAGCCTTGGGGAGGGTTCCAGTCGTCACCCGGCCCTCCGCCTGGCAATGGCATCGGCCAGTCCGGCTGCCCACTTGGTAATGTCACCCGCGCCAAGACAGACAACCATGTCACCCGGCTGCGCGACATCGGCGAGCGCGGCGGCAAGCGCTTCCGGGCCTTCGATCACCTGCGCGGAGCGATGCCCGCGCTCCTTCATGCCGGCGACCATCGCGGCGCTGTCCACGCCTTCGATGGGCTGTTCCCCTGCGGGATAGACCGGCGCGGCATAGACCATGTCGGCATCGTTGAAGGCGGACTGGAAATCATCCATGTGATCGCGCAGGCGCGTGAAGCGGTGGGGTTGCACCACGGCGATGACACGGCCCTTCACGCCTTCGCGCGCAGCGGCCAGAACGGCGCGGATTTCCACCGGGTGATGGCCGTAATCGTCGATCACGGTCACGCCATCGACCTCGCCCACCTTGGTAAAGCGACGCTTGACGCCGCCGAACTTGGCGAACCCGGTCTGGATCACGCTGTCGGCGCAGCCCATTTCGACCGCCACGGCAACGGCGGCAAGCGCATTCTGCACGTTGTGCCGGCCCGGCATGGGCAGTTCGATGCCCTCGATCCGCCGGAACGAACCGTCGCGCTGGCGCAGCACGGCGGTAAAGCGGTTGCCGCCCGGAACCGGCGTCACATCCTCGCCCCGCACGTCGGCCTGGGCGGAAAAGCCATAGGTGACCACGCGCCGGTCGCGCACCTTGGGGATCACCGCCTGGACTTCGGGGTGATCGATGCACAGCACCGCCGCGCCATAGAAGGGCACGTTCTCGATGAATTCGACGAAAGCGTCCTTCACCTTGTCGAACGAACCGTAATGATCGAGGTGTTCGGGATCGATGTTGGTGACGACGGCAATGGTGCCATCGAGCCGCAGGAACGATCCGTCACTCTCGTCAGCCTCCACCACCATCCAGTCGCTGGCGCCAAGCCGCGCGTTGGAGCCGTAGCTGTTGATGATGCCGCCGTTGATCACCGTGGGATCGACCCCGCCCGCATCGAGCAGCGCGGCGATCATCGAAGTGGTGGTCGTCTTGCCATGCGTACCGGCCACGGCGACGGTGTTCTTCAGCCGCATCAGCTCGGCCAGCATTTCCGCACGGCGGACCACCGGAATGCGATGCTCCAGCGCGTGAACAACCTCGGGATTGTCGCGCTTCACCGCGGTGGAAGTAACCACGACAGCGGCATCGGCAGCGTTCTCTGCGGCGTGGCCGATGAACACCTTGATCCCGCGCTTGCGCAGGCCTTCGACGACATAGCCTTCGGCAATGTCGCTGCCCTGCACAGTATAGCCCAGGTTGTTCATCACCTCGGCAATGCCGGACATGCCGATGCCGCCGATGCCGACGAAGTGGATGGTTCCGATATCGGTGCCGACGCCCTTCATTCCGGCGTCTCCATGGCCAGTGCTTCCTTGCCGTTCATTGCCCTTGTTCCACCGCCCACGCGGATCACGTCCATCAGCGGCGCCCCGCCGAAGCTTTCGACCAGGTCGGCAAGGTCCGATGCCGCATTGGGATAGCCGCAATTCCACGCAGCGTGCGCGGCATTGGCGAGCGTACCGGGATGCTGCGCCATGGCCTGAATCTGCTTGGCCAGCTCCACGGCGGTGAACTTTTCCTGCCGGATCGCCCGCGCTCCTCCGGCGGCGACCACATCGCGGCAGTTGGCCGCCTGGTGATCGTCCGTCGCGATTGGCAGCGGCACAAGGATGGCCGGACGCCCCACCGCGGTCAGCTCAGCGACGGTAGAGGCACCGGCACGGCCGATGAACAGGTGCGCGTCTGCCAGGCGCACGGCCATGTCCTCGAAATAGGTGCCGAGTTCGGCAGGAATATCATGCCCGGCATAGCGCGCGCGCACGGCCTCGATGTCTTCGGGGCGGCACTGCTGCGTCACCTGAAGGCGCATGCGCAGGGCCGGTTGCAGCATGGCAAGGCCATCGGGCACCACTTCGGAAAGCACCCGCGCGCCCTGGCTGCCGCCGGTTACCAGAACCCGCAGCAGGCCGTCTTCGGTGAACACGGGATAGGGCTTCTCGCGCAGGGCCAGCACGTCGCTGCGCACCGGATTGCCGACGATATGCACCTTGCCTTCATGCTTGGGCGAAAGCCGGTCGATCTCCGAATAGGCGACGGCAATCGCGTTCACCTTGCCCGCAAGGTAGCGATTGACCCGGCCCAGCACCGCATTCTGTTCATGGATAACGGTGGGAATGCCGGCAGAGGTTGCCGCCAGCAGCGCCGGCAGCGCGGGATAGCCGCCAAAGCCTACCACGCAGCTTGGCTCGAAACTCTCGAACAGGCGCAGCGCCATGCGCCGCCCTTCCATGATCGCCCGGATGCCCTTGATCCAGCTGAGCGGGTTCTTGCCCTGGAGGCGACCGGCCGGCAGGACGTGGGCAGTAAGGCCCGCAGGCTTGCCGGGGATCTGCGCGCCGCGATCGTCCGTGATCAGCGCGACGTGATGGCCGCGCCGTTCAAGCTCTTCGGCGAGGACAAATGCGGGGATCAGGTGCCCGCCCGTGCCCCCGGCGGCCAGCACGAAATGGCGGCTCACGGCGGTCATTTATGGGTCTCCGAGCGAAAGAGGTTGAAGGGTTCCCGGCGCAGGAAGGGATTGCGGCGGGTAATCGCCAGCATCAGCCCGATGCCGAAGCACAGCGCCAGCGTGGATGAACCACCATAGGAAATCAGCGGCAGGGTCATGCCCTTGGACGGGAACAGGCCCAGGTTCACCAGCACGTTGATGAAGGCCTGTCCGCCGATCTGCACGGCAAGGCCCGCCCCTGCGAGCAGCGTGAACAGGTCTTCCTCGTCGATCAGGCGCAGCAGCACCCGCACCACCAGCGTAAGGTAAAGGATGACGATCAGCAGGCAGAACAGCAGGCCGAATTCCTCGCCGATGACCGAGAAGATGTAGTCGGTGTGCGCTTCCGGCAGCGAAAGCTTGCGCATGCCCAGCCACAGGCCGTTGCCCGTCCAGCCACCGGCGGTCAGCGTCTTGTGCGCCAGGTCCACCTGGTCATAGGCCGTGCCGCCGCCAAGGAAGTTGTCGATGCGGTGGCGGGCATTGTCGTAGAGGAAATAGGTAGCGACAATGCCGGCCACGCCGGCCCCGATCAGGACCGAGATCTTCTTCATGTCCATGCCCGAAAGCGTGACAAGCACGAACCACACGCCGACGAACAGCACGGTGGAGCCAAAGTCCGGCTCGGCCATCAGCAGGGCAGACACCAGCAGCATCAGGCCGGCAGTGATCGGAATCACCGGAATCTGCGGATCGCGCAGCTTCCAGCTGAGAATCCAGGCCATCAGGATGGCATAGGCGGGCTTGAGGAATTCCGAGGGCTGAAGCGACCCGACACCCAGGTTCACCCAGCGCCGGGCGCCCTTTACCGAATGGCCGATACCCGGGACCAGCACCAGCACCAGGCCGACGAGCATGGCCGCCCCCAGCACGATGCCAACGCGCCGCGCCCATTCCTTGGACATGAACGAGGCGCCCAGCATCACGAGGATGCCGGCGAACTGCACGCGCAGTTGCAGCCAGAAGAAGTGCAGGTCTTCCAGCTTGACCTGCGCGGTGGAAAGCTTGCGCGCGCTGGCAGGCGATGCCGCCGCCACTGCCGCCGCACCCAGCGCCATCAGCGCCAAGACCAGCACCAGCGTGACGCGATCGATCTCGCGCCACCAGATGGCCACTTCCTGCCACTTGCTGCGGCGGCGCTGCCCGGCAGACGCAAGGCCCGAGCGGGGCACGAAGGGCGGGTTGCTGGCCATCAGCAGGTCGCCCCTTCCAGCAGGGCATCGACGATCTGGCGGAAGGCATCGCCGCGCGCTTCATAGTCGCGGAACTGGTCGAAGCTGGCGCAGGCCGGAGACAGGAGCACGACATCGCCGGGCTTTGCCGCTTCCATCGCCTGACGGATCGCCTCGCACATCATCTCGCTGCGGCGGACCGGCATATAGGGTTCGAGCAGGTCGGCGAACCTGGGTCCGGCCTCGCCGATCGTATAGGCAGCCGCGACATTGGCGAACCACGGCGCGCACTCGTCAAGGTCATCGCCCTTGGGCAGGCCGCCCAGGATCCAGTGAATGCGACGGTCCGGCTTGGGCGGAAAGGCGGCGAGCGCCGGGGCCGTGCTCGCCGGGTTCGTCGCCTTGCTGTCGTTGATGTACAGTACGCCGCCCGCTTCGGCCACGCGCTCCATGCGGTGCGGCAGTCCCTTGAACGTCGCCATCGCCGGGCGCCACTGCGCCTCGGTGATGCCGAGCGCCTCGACTATCTCCACCGCAACCGCGGCATTCTGCAAGTTGTGCGGTCCTTGCAGAGTCGGCCAATCCGGCTGCATCGGCGCGATCCGCGAACCATCGGCATAGTGCACCAGCCCGGGTACGCGGCGGGCCTGCTCATGCGTGGCGATGGCCAGGGTTTCCGCATCGCCGGTGCCGAAAACGGCATGCTGGTCCGCCCGCTGCATCTGCGGCAGGCGCGCCTTCGACGCGGCATAGCCTTCGAACCCGTCATAACGGTCAAGATGATCGGGCGTGATGTTGAGCAGCGCCGTGACTTCGCAGGCCAAGCTGCGGGTCAGGTCGATCTGGTAGCTCGACAGTTCGAGGACATAGACCCCGCCCGCCGGCAGCGGCTCCTGCCCCAGGATGGGCAGGCCGATGTTGCCGCCCATGCGCACCGGCAGGGCAGCGCTTTTGAGCAGGTGGTGCACCAGCGCCGTGGTGGTCGACTTGCCGTTCGTGCCGGTGATCCCGACCACACGGTGCGCGGACAGGTCTGGCCGGGCCAGCGCGAACAGTTCGATGTCGCCAATCACCGGCACGCCGACGGCCGCAGCCTCGCTGGCTATGGGATGGGAGTTGAGCGGTACGCCGGGCGAAACCACGACACCATCGAACCCGGCAAGGTCGGCCCCCACCGGATCGCTCAGTTCCACCTTGTCGCCGAATTCGACAGCGACAGCCTGGCGCGGCTCGTCGCGGCTGTCCCAAGCCATGACATGCGCCCCGCTTTTCACCAGGGTGCGCACGACCGCCATCCCCGAGCGGGCCAGCCCGAGGACGGCATAACGCTTTCCGGCGAAGGCGGAGCTGACGATCATCTGAGCTTCAGCGTCGAAAGACCGATCAGCGCAAGGATGATCGAGACGATCCAGAAGCGGATCACCACGGTCTCCTCTTTCCAGCCCTTCTGCTCGAAGTGGTGATGGATGGGCGCCATCTTGAACACGCGCCTGCCGGTGCGCTTGAACCAGAACACCTGGATAATCACCGACAGCGCCTCCATCACGAAGAGGCCGCCGACGATGGCGAGAACGACCTCATGATGTGCGGCGACGGCGATGGCACCCAGCGCCCCACCCAGGGCAAGGCTGCCAGTATCGCCCATGAATACGGCGGCGGGCGGCGCGTTGAACCACAGGAAGGCAAGGCCCGCCCCCATGATCCCGGCGCACAGGATCGCCAGTTCACCAGCGCGCGGCACGTGCGGAATGCCGAGGTAGGTTGCATAGTCGATACGACCGGCGAGGTAGGCGATGATCGCGAAGGTACCGGCGGCAATGATCACCGGCATCGTCGCCAGGCCATCAAGCCCGTCGGTCAGGTTCACGGCATTGCCCGCGCCGACCATGACCACGGCGGCAAAGACATAATAGAGCGGTCCCAGAGGGATGTAGCGATCGGTAAAGGGCACGTAGAGGTTCGTGCTGATCTGGCTGACGATGATCCAGGCCGCGATACCCGCGACAAGGAATTCCAGCGCCAGTCGCAGCTTGCTGGAAAGCCCGGCGGTGGAGCGCTTCTTCACCTTGTCGTAATCGTCCATGAAGCCGATGGCGCCGAAACCGATCGTCACGGCCATGCAGGCCCAGAGGAACGGGTTGGACAGGTCCATCCACAGGATCATGGAAATCACGAGGGAAATCAGGATCATCAGCCCGCCCATCGTGGGCGTGCCGCGCTTGGCAAGGTGCGTCTGCGGACCGTCCGTGCGGATCGGCTGGCCCTTGCCCTGGCGCACGCGCAGCATGTTGATGAACCGCGGACCGATGATCAGGCCGATAACCAGCGCCGTCATCAGTGCGGCGCCCGCGCGGAATGACTGGTAGCGGATCAGGTTCGCGATACCCGGGAAATGCAGCCATTCGGCGATGAGGTACAGCATTCCGCGGCGATCCTATTCCTTCCCTTCGACGAGCGCGGCGACAACGGCGCCCAGCCCCACCGAATTCGATCCCTTCACAAGCACGGCGTCGCCCTGCTTAAGCCCGAGTTCCGCCAAGGCTGCGAGCGCCTCGGCAGGCGTCCGGCAATGGGCGAAGGGCACGGCATTGCCAAGCGCGGACCCCGCAGATTTCCCCAGTTCGTCGGCCAGCGCGGTCATCTCGTCGCCGACAAGCACGGCAAAGTCCACCAGCGCCCCTGCAAGGGGTTCAGCGAGCGCCGAGTGAAAGCCGGGGCCGAAATCGCCCAGCTCCTTCATCGCCCCCAGAACGGCGATGCGCCGCAGCGCCGGAGTGGCACCCAGCTGCGCCAGTGTGGCCCGCATCGAAGCAGGGTTGGCGTTGTAGCTTTCGTCGATCAGCAGCGCCTCTCCGCCGGCAACCGCGATTTTGTGGCGAGCGCCCCGCCCCTTCATGCCTTCCATCTCGGCAAGCGCCAGACCGGCAGCCCCGAGATCGCCGCCGGCAGCGCGGACAGCGGCAATCACGCCGAGCGAGTTGGATACCCAGTGCTCGCCCGGGGCGGCAACCGTGTAGCACAGGCGGCGATCGCCAAGATCGGCGGTAACCAGCGATCCGCCGCCGGGTGCCTGCACGGCATCGAGCAGCCGGACGCTTGCGTGGGCCGCCGTGCCAAAGGAGACGACCTTCGCGCCCTGACGCTCGGCAGCGGCGCGCAGCCGCCAGTAATGCGGGCTGTCCGCCGGAATGACGGCCGTGCCGCCCGGCTCCAGCCCGAGGAAGATTTCCGCCTTGGCATCGGCGATCGCTTCCTCGCTCCCCAGGTTTTCGATGTGCGCCGGGGCAATCGTTGTGATCACGGCAACGTGCGGGCAGACCTGCGTGGTCAGTGCGGCGATTTCGCCGGCATGGTTCATGCCCATTTCGAATACGCCGAACTTTGCCCGCTCGGGCAGCCGTGCAAGGCTGAGCGGCACGCCGACGTGGTTGTTGTAGCTCTTGACCGAACGGTGCGCCTGTCCGTTGGAACCCCGGTCGAGCGCGGCGAAGATCGCTTCCTTGACGCCGGTCTTGCCGACCGAGCCGGTCACCCCGACGATGCGCGCATGGCTGCGCTCGCGCGCCGCCTTGGCAAGGTGCTGGAGCGCAACGAAGGTATCCTTGACCAAGATATGCGGCCCGCGCACCGGCCGGTCGACAATGGCGGCGGCGGCACCCTTCTCAAAGGCGGATTCGACGAAGCGGTGGCCGTCCATCGCCTCGCCCTTAAGCGCGAAGAACAGGTCGCCCGGAAGCACGTCGCGGCTGTCGATCTCGACGCCCGAAACCTGGAAATGGGCGCTGGCCGTGCCACCGGTGGCCCGCACGATCGCCTCGGATGTCCACAAGGCCAGACCGGCATCGTCGAGCGCCTCGATGGGCCAGTCGATCAGGGCGGCAATGTTCATTGTCCGGCACACTCCCGGGCTACGGTCACATCGTCGAAGGGAAGGACGCGGGCATCTGCGCCCCGCCCGATGATCTGGCCCTGTTCATGGCCCTTGCCCGCGACGAGGACGATATCGTCCTTGCATGCCTCGGCAACGGCGGCGGCAATGGCCTCGCGGCGGTCTGCCACTTCGCGGGCGGCGATTGCCCCGGCCATGATCTGGCGGCGGATCTCGGCAGGATCCTCGCCGCGGGGGTTATCGTCGGTAACGATGGCAAGGTCCGCCTGTTCCACCGCAACCCGGCCCATCTGCGGACGCTTGCCCGCGTCCCGGTCCCCGCCTGCACCGAATACGACGATCAGGCGGCCGGCAACGTGCGGGCGCAGGGCCGCAATCGCGGCTTCCAGCGCATCGGGCGTATGGGCATAGTCGACATAGACCGGCGCCCCCGCCCGCGTGATCGCCGCCCGTTCGAGGCGCCCGCGCACCGGCTGGAGGCGCGACAGGGCATCGAAAACCCGGTCGGGCGCCTCACCCGTGGCAATCGCGAGGCCTGCGGAAACGAGGGCGTTCGCCGCCTGATAGGCGCCGATCAGCGGCAGGTTGATCTTGCGGGCATCGCCTTCGAAAGCGATTTCCAGCACCTGGCCAAGCTGGCCGGGCGTACGGCCCAGCAGGCGGATGCCGTTGCCCTTCTCGCCGACCAGGAAAAGATCGAGACCACGCCCGCGCGCAACGGCGGATGCCTTTGCCGACCATTCGTCGTCCGCCCAGATCACGGCGGTGCCGCCATCCTCAACCACTTCGGAAAACAGCCGCATCTTGGCGGCAAAGTAATCGTCCATGTCCTTGTGGTAATCGAGGTGGTCGCGGGAAAGGTTGGTAAAGGCCCCCGCCTTCACGCGCAGTCCTTCGTTGCGGAACTGCGACAGGCCGTGGCTCGAAGCCTCATAGGCCACGTGGGTCACGCCTTCACGGGCCAGGCCGGTCATATTGGCCAGGAAGGTGACGATATCGGGCGTCGTCAGACCGGTCGAGACGCTCTCGTCGCTGGTGGTGACGCCCAGCGTGCCGATGGAGGCCGCGCGGTGGCCGGCCATCCGCCAGATCTGCCGCGTCATCTCGACGGTGGACGTCTTGCCGTTGGTGCCGGTCACGGCAACCACGGTTTCAGGCACAGGGGTGAAGAAGCGGGCTGCAAGGCGGGCGAAGGTGCGGCGCGGATTGGCGTCGGCGATATGGATCGCCCCTTCCACTTTCGCTTCGGGCCGGGCGACCACGGCAACCGCCCCTGCCTGGATCGCGGCCGGAATGAAGTCCTCACCATTGACGGTAGCGCCCTGGAAGGCGCCGAAGACGCACCCCTGCGCGACCTTGCGATTGTCGATGGCAAAGCCGGTGACCAGCCGGTCTGCGCCACCGGGGAGAGAAATCCCGGCCGCATCGGCGATCTGGCCCAGCTTCATTCCCCTTCTCCGTTGGCGACGAGCGGCGCAAGGTCCGTCAGGTCAACGTCGCGTTCGGCATCGGGCATCACGCCCAGCAGCGGACCGATGCGGGGCACCACCTTGCCCACAACGGGGGCAGCCGTGTAGCCCGCGGTGCGCTGGCCGGACGTGGCAGCGGTACCCTTGGGCTCGACGATGGTGGTCACCACGACATAGCGCGGGCTGTCCATCGGGAAAGCGGCCGCGAAGGTCGAGACGACGCGATCCTTGTGATAACCGAACTGGTCGGCCACTTCTGCCGTGCCGGTCTTGCCGCCGACCCGGTAACCGGCGGCATTGGCCGACTTGCCGGTGCCGATGCTGACGATCAGGCGCAGCAGCTGGCGCATGCGCGCGCTGGTCGATGCCTTGAACACCCGACGGCCAGCGGGGGCCTTGTCGGGATCGATCTTCATCAGCGTTGCCGGGCGCCAGATGCCGCCATTGACCATCGCCGCATAGGCCGAGGCGATGTGCAGCGGCGTAAGCGAAATGCCGTGCCCGAAGGCCACGCGGGTGGTGGTGATGTTGGACCAGTCGCGCGGCAGCTGCGGATTGCGACGGCCGGGGAGCTCAAGATAGGGCTTTTCAAAGAAGCCCAGCGCCTTGAGGCTGCCGCTGACTTTCTCCGGGCCAAGCGCCTCGCCGATCTGGGCCAGCACGATGTTGGACGAGTGGATCAGCGCTTCGGGGACGGTGAGCGAAGCCCCGTAGCTGTGGTGATCGTGCACCGGCCTGCCGGCAATCACCATCTTGTCACCGGCGGGCCAGCGCTTGGCCATGTCGGTCACCAGGCCTTCGTCGATGGCGGCAGCTACGGTGAGCGGCTTGAACACCGAGCCAAGCTCGTAGTTCTGGCCGGTCATCACGTTGTGCATCAGGCCCTGCCCGTTCTCGCCGTAGACGAGCGGACGGTTGGGATCGAACGAGGGGGCAGAGGCAAAGGCAAGGACTTCACCGGTTTCGACATCCAGCACGATGCCGCCACCGCCCTTGGCTTCGCTGGCCGCGATGGCCTTGCCCAGTTCATCCTCCAGCGCGCCCTGCACGCGCGCATCGATGGACAGCGGCACCGGCTGGCCGCGCATGGCAGGATCCTTCAGCCGCTGGTCAAGCACCTGCTCCATGCCGACCATGCCCTTGCCGTCGCGGTCGACATAACCCAGCACGAAGGCAGCCATGGTGCCCTGCGGATAGAAGCGTTCCTCCTCGCGCGGGAACTGCAGCGCTGCCTCACCGAGCGCCTGGACCTTATCGGCTTCTTCGGGGAGCACCCGGTGGCGGATATAGGCGGACTTGCCGGAGGACAGCACAGAGACGAGCCGGTCGTAGTTTTCGTCCGGGAAGATGCGCAGCAGTTCGGTTGCCAGTTCCTGCGGGCTTTTCACCAGCGGCGGCGCGCCATCCATCGGGCGCGCATCGAACCACAGGGCGAAGGTCGGCAGGGCGCGGGCGAGTGGGACGCCATTGCGATCGACGATTTCGGCCCGCGGCGGCTGCAGCGCCTCGTCCAGCGTCAGGCTTTCAGGCGCGTTGCCACCGAAACCCAGCAGCGCCAGCCGCACCGTCGCGGCAAAGGCCAGCGCGCCGAAGCCGCTCGCAACGAAGACAAGCCGCCACTTGGCGACGTGAAGCATGCGCTGGCGCACGTTGACGAGTTGCAGCCGCCCCGATCTGGCTTTGGTCGAGACGGCGATCGCGCTCATTCGCGGACAGTGTCCTTGTCGCGGGAGGCCATGCCGCCAACCTGCGAAAGACGTGCGCCCAGGTTCTTGCTGGTCGTGGCTGAAGCGACGCGGGCGCGCTCAGGCTTGACTTCGGCCGCCTGTGCCTTGCCCGAAAGCGGGTTCACCAGGGTGGGGAAGCCGTCGGTCTCGTTGCGGTCGGCGCTGGCGACCATGATGGGTGCCGGGGCATCGGCCGCGCGCGGCTTGCCCAGCGCGGCAAGCTGGCGCTCGCTTTCAAGATACTGGGCCGGCGTCGGCGCCTTGTAGCCGAATTCGAAATCGTTCAGCGCCGTCAGCTTGCGCTGGCTGGCGCGGGCTTCGAACTCGGTCTTGAGCAGCTCCTTGTGCTGCCGGACCGAAACCAGGCTGCGTTCGACCAGCCGCACCTCGCTCTTCACCGCATTGACCCTGAAGGTCAGCGCCGTGAGCAGGGCGAAACAGATGGTCAGGATCGCGGCCCAGCCAATCTTCTGCAAACGGGAACGGGTGACGATCATGCGGCCCTCCTATCGGGAGCAGGCGGTGCAGCCGTCCGCACGGCGCTGCGGAGCGTCGCGGAACGGGCACGGGGATTACGGACAATTTCCGCCTCGGACGGACGGATGGCTTTTGCGACCTCGGAAAAGGTGGGTGCCGCTGCGGCGCCAACCTGCGGCAGGTGGCGGGATGCTGCGGGAAGTGCGCCGCTGGCCTTGCGCAGGAACTGCTTGACCACGCGGTCTTCAAGGCTGTGGAAGCTGACAACGGCAAGCCGGCCACCCTCGGCCAGCAGGGCTTCGGCGGCAGCGAGCCCTTGGTGCAATTCCTCCAGCTCCGCGTTCACATGAATGCGGATCGCCTGGAAGGAGCGCGTCGCGGGATCCTTGGGCGCACCGGGACGATAGCCCAGCGCCTTGCGCACGACATTGGCCAGCTGGCCGGTCGTTTCGAGCGGGCGGGCGGCCACGATGGCGCGGGCAACGCGGCGCGACTGGCGCTCTTCGCCGTACTGGAAAAGCACGTCGGCGATTTCGGATTCGGCCGCTTCGTTGAGGAAGTCTGCCGCGCTCGGCCCGGACTGCGACATGCGCATGTCAAGCGGACCGTCCGAAGAAAAGGCGAACCCGCGGGCCGACTGGTCGAGCTGCATCGAGGAAACGCCGATGTCCATCACGACGCCGTCAACGCGGGAGATGCCCGCCTCGTTCATCGCCGCGAGCATTTCGGAGAAGCGGCGCGGATGCAGCACCAGCCGCGGCTCTTCGCCCTGGCACTCCGGCCAGGCGCGGCCGGCGGCAATGGCGTCGGGGTCGCGATCGAAGGCGTGCACCGTGGCACCGGCATCGAGCAGGCGGCGGGTATAGCCACCTGCACCGAAAGTGGCATCGACGATCAGCGTCCCGGGCGCAGGGGCGAGCGCATCGATCACTTCGTCAAGCAGGACGGGGATGTGCGGAGCGGCGCTCACTTCGCGGCCTTTCCGGCCTTGAGGCGAGCAAGAGCGCCAGCGCAATTGCGCTTGAGCGTTGCGTGCTCATCGTCGAGCGCATCGATGACTTCCGGGCTGTAGATCAGGAAGTTGGGGCCGGCGCCCTGGAAGTAGAGCCGGTCGGAAATGCCGGCATGCTCGATGAAATCGGCGGGCAGGACAAAGCGGCCGCTGTCATCGAAGGGGAAGGTTTCGAAGGAGAACAGATCGATTTCGCGGTCTTCGCGGTTGAACGCAGTGCCGAGCGCGATGGCGTTCGCCTCTTCCTTGTCGATCTGGGCCTCAAGCTCCGCCTTGCGGGAAAGGCCGAAGCCCATCAGGCACTGGCGATCGGGATGGATCTGAAGGCAAAGCACGCGCTGACCATCGGAGGACTGGCGGACAAGGCGGCGGAATTCGGGCGGCAGGACGAAACGGTCGCCACCGCCTTTCAGCGTGACCTCCCTTCCGTTGTACCTGACCGGTCCTTCGCTCACGTGCCCCAGCCCCGCTCCAGCTGCCCCAATTCACGGAACAGGTTCCCCCTGCCCGACCGCGCGCCCTCGCGATCGGCTGACCCCCTGGAGAGTCGACAAATGGAATCATCCCGATTGGACGTAATTCTTAACGCGGATAGCGCGGGGTGGGAAGGGGTAGAGTCGGTTTTTTTGGGTTTTTCTCGTTAAACTATTGATTTTACGTAATAGCTGCGCGCGAGATCACAACAAAACGCCACGCAGGCGCGTGTTGCAAATCCCTGTTTTTATTGATTTTAGTTTGCGCATCCCAAGCGGGATCCGGGTTCACCCCGATTTTCCCCGACCGTGGTTCAGCGCGAGTTTTCCACAAGGCCCACCAGCCCGGCAAAGGCCTTGGCGGCCGGTTTTGCGCGCTCGCCATCGCGCGGTTCCAGCAGTGCTGCGTCCGCCACGATGATGGCAAGGCCCTTGCCGGGCCGGCAGCGGGCAACAAGTCCCGCGGCAGTGATCGTGCAGCTGCCCTGCCCGGCCTTGAACGCCCCCGGCAGATTGACGGGAATTTCCAGCCCCTCGGCCTCGGCAAGCCGCTCTCCCGGCGGCGTCCGCTCGTCGAAGCGCAGTTCCAGCCCCCAGTGAGCGAGCAGCGGATCGACCATGGCGATGGCCTGGGGCCTGCGACCATCGCCAACGGGAAAGATCGATTCCGCCGTAAGCATCGGATCGGCCAGCAGCAGAAGGCGCCCCCCGCTGCGCACCCAGCGGTCCAGCGCCACCATCTCTTCGGGTGCAAGCGGCCGTGGCTGGGCGAGGACCGCGATGTCCGTTCCGCGCAGGCTCTCGTCACTCACCACGTCGAGCGGGCGCAGCTTGCCGCGCGCTTCAAGCTCGCTCCGCGCCCAGTGCGGTGTTGCATCGGACTGCTGGAGGGTGGCGGATATGTCCGCATGCTCGTCCCACAGGATGGGCAGGCTGGTCATCACGGCAATGCTGCGATTGCCCTGCGCCTTGCCATTGCAGGCACCCAGAGCCGCGAGCAGGGCCGCGGCCATTGCCAGCCGGGCGATCAGCGCCCCTGTGCCGCAGCGCCCTTGGGCGCGGTCTGGCTCGTTTCGGGAGAAGGCACCGCGCCGATATCGGCCAGCGGATCGCTGTTGGACTTGGAAGGCGCCTCTGCCTGCACCTGCGTTCCGGTAACCCCGGCTTCGGCCTGCTTGGCCCGGTCCATGATGATGTTGGCCAGCCCGACAAGCAGCAGCATGGCCGCAAGGCCGAATATGCCGATCTGAAGGCGATGAACGGCCTGCGCGCGAATCTCGCGCGCGCTGGGCGGCATATAATGCTGCGGCCCGGGACCCTTCGGGCTATGGTTCGGCCTTGTTGCCATTGCTGCCGGGTTTACCGCTTCCGCCACCTCAGCGCAACCACGGGAATACGGGAAGTCCCTTGGCCTTCAGCCATTCCGGATTGTACAGCGATGACAGATACCTGAAGCCGGTATCGCAGAGAATTGTCGCGACACGCGCGTCCTCGCGCCCTTCTGCGACCAGCTGTCGGCCAAGCGCAACCGCACCGGCGACGTTGATTCCGCTCGAAAGGCCAAGGCACAGGCCTTCCTCCGACAGCAGCCGGGAGACCCATTCCAGCCCTTCTTCGTCGGAGATGCGGAACTGCGTGTCGATCGGCGCGCCTTCAAGGTTGGCGGTGATCCGCCCCTGCCCGATCCCTTCGGCAACCGAGCTGCCCTCTGCCAGCAGTTCGCCGTGGGCATAGTAGTTGTAAAGCGCCGCTCCGTGCGGGTCGGTCAGCGCAATGCGCACGTTCTCGTCGAATGCCTTGAGGCCAAGCCCCACACCGGCAATCGTCCCGCCGGTCCCCGCCGCGCAGGTAAAGCCATCGATGCGGCCGCTCATCTGCTCCCAGATTTCCGGAGCCGTGCTTTCGATGTGAGCCTTGCGGTTGGCGACATTATCGAACTGGTTGGCCCAGACCGCACCCGGGGTCTCTTCCGCCAGACGGCGCGAGGTATGGACGAAGTGGGCCGGATCGACGAACTTCGTCGGCGGCACCAGCACCAGTTCCGCGCCAAGGGCGCGCAGCGTGTCCATCTTTTCCTTGGACTGGTTGTCCGGCATGACGATCACGGTCTTGTAGCCAAGCGCATTGGCGACAAGCGCGATGCCGATCCCGGTATTGCCCGCCGTGCCTTCCACGACGGTGCCGCCGGGCTTCAGTTCGCCCCGCGCCTCGGCATCGCGGACGATCCACAGCGCCGCCCGGTCCTTCACCGAGGCGCCGGGGTTGGCGAATTCGCACTTGCCCCACACTTCGCAACCCGCCGCCTCGCTCGGCCCCTGAAGGAGCACGAGCGGCGTGTTGCCAATCAGGTCGAGCGACGAGCTTGCGACGATACCGGTCATAGGCCGAGAGCTAGGGCTTCGCAGCCCCGCCCGCAAGGTGCTCAGTCTTCTTCGGCAATCGTTACGCGCAGGCCGTCAAGCGCGTCCGACATCTTGACCTGGCACGAAAGCCGCGAGCCTTCGACGCGATGGTCGGAGCTGTCGAGCAGGTCGTTCTCGTCTTCGCTCATCGGCGGCAGCTTGTCGGCAAAGGCCGGATCGACCACGACATGGCAGGTCGCGCAGGAGCAGCAACCACCGCACAGGGCCAGCAGTTCATCGAAACCGTTGTCGCGGATGGCTTCCATCACGGTGTAGCCGTTCTTCACTTCGACTTCGGTTTCCGCGCCTTCACGGTTGACGATAACAAGCTTGGCCATTGCTGTTTCCTTTGGTTTCGCGGCCCGGTTGCGGGCTTTGGCGGCGCTGCTAATGAAGCACGGTGGCTTTGGCAAGATATGAGAGGGAATAGCGCATGGGCCTGAGCGCCGAAGCGATCCGCACGGGGCTTGAAGCCATTGCTGCCAGCGAACCGGGCTTTGCCCGCGCGCTTGCCATCGCAGGCTATCCCGAACCGAGGAGCCGCCCGCGCGGCTATGCCACCCTGTTGCGCACCATCGTCGGCCAGCAGGTGAGCGTTGCCGCCGCCGCATCGATGTGGCGCAAGCTTGAGGCGCATCTGGGCGAGAATGTCGATCCCGCCAGACTGCTCGCCAGCGACTTCGATGAACTCCGGGCTTGCGGTCTCTCCCGGCAAAAGCAGGGCTACGCCCGTTCGTTGTGCGAACTGGTCCTCTCCGGCGAACTGACCTTCGACGCCCTGCCCGACGACGACGAGGAAGCCATCGCGCTGCTCACCCGCATCAAGGGCATCGGCCGCTGGAGCGCCGAGATCTACCTGCTGTTTGCCGAAGGCCGGCCGGACATCTGGCCGGCAGGCGACCTGGCCGTGCAGGCCGGCCTGCACAAGCTGCTGGCGCTGGACGAGCGACCGACCGAAAAGCGCACCCGCGAACTGGCGGAAAGCTGGAGCCCCCACCGCGGTGCAGCGGCAATCTTCACCTGGCATTGCTACAACAACGCCGCGCTTTAGGCGGGAGAAACCTCCCTTCCGTAGCGGAATCGACAAGCCGCGCTCAATCGGCTTAGTCTTTGCCCAACGGGAGAGACGCACATGGAACGCAAGGCCATTTTCATCACCGGCGGCGGATCGGGCATCGGCCGCGCCGTCGCCATCTGGTTTGCTGCGCGCGGGTGGTTCGTCGGCATTGCCGACATTTCCGAAAGCGGCATGGCAGAAACGGAAAAGCTGCTGCCACCGGGGTCCTGCTCCACCCACAAGCTTGACGTGCGCGACCGCGAGGCATGGGACGAGGCGCTGGCCGCCTTCGCCAAGGCCAGCGGCGGACGGATCGACGTTCTGTTCAACAATGCCGGTATCGGCACCGGCGGAATGCTGGCCGATCTCGACAAGAACGAGATCGATACCCTGATCGCCATCAACGTTACCGGCGTGGTCTATGGCGCGCAGGCTGCCTATCCCTACCTGAAGGCTGCGGCACCGGGCTCTTCGCTGGTCAACACGGCAAGCGCGGCAGGCCTTTACGGATCGGGCGGACTGGCGCTCTATTCCGCCACCAAGTTCGCCGTGCGCGGCCTGACCGAAGCGCTCGACACCGAATGGGGCGAGGATGGCATTCACGTCTGTTCGCTGATGCCCAGCTTTATCGACACCGGTATCCTGGCCGGGCCGGCCAACAAGAAAACCAACATGACCAAGCGCGAAAGCGTGATCCGCGCGGGACTGGAATTCACGCCGGTGGAGGTGGCGGCGGAAACCGTATGGAATGCGGTGAACGGCGGCAAGACGCTGCATAACCTTGTCGGCAAGACGGCCAAGTCGATGGCCTTTGCCGCCAAGTGGATGCCCGGCAAGCTGCGCCAGCGCAGCCGGATGCTGATGAAGACGCGCACCGCGATGGAATGATGGCAGTTGCGCGGGGGCGATGCCCGGTGCCACGCCCTTCCCGCCCGCTGCGCTCCGTGCAAACTTCTCGCCACAAGACAATCGAGCGAGAGGATCCTGCCCATGGCGAAACCGCGTTTCCTGGCCCCATTGGCCGTGCTCGCAGCAGGCGCAGCAGCCATTCTGCCGCTGGTCGCGCGTGCCGAGCCGGCAGCCGCTCCGCCCGCGCCGCATTCGGCGGTGCCCGGATGGAACGAGCTGATCGGCAAGCTGGCGGACCTGCCTGACCGGATGCTTGCCCGCCTGCCCGATGCCATGCGCAACGATCCGCGCGTGCAGCAGGAAGTGGCGCGCCTGGCGCTCGAATCCCTCACCAGCCAGGGGCTGGAAGCGATCGGCGGGGATGCCGATGCACCGGAATTCCTGCCCGCGATCGGCTATGTCTTCAACATCGGCCAACCCAACGCCGATACCATCTACCGTTCCGCCCGGATCGACGGGGCAGGTTCCTACCGCCTGCGTGGCAAGGCCGGCTCACTCAATCAGGCGATCATCGCGCAGGTCGTGCCGCGCAATGCCGAAACCGGCGCGGGCCGCACCCACATCGACCTTGCCAAGGTGAAGACCGACAAGCAGGGCCGGTTCGACGTGCTGCTCAGCCGCGAAAAGCCCAAGGGCTACCGCGGCGAGTGGTGGGAACTGCGCCCGCAGGCATATCGCCTGATGATGCGCATGGTCAGCGCCGACTGGGCAAAGGAGCAGGCGCCGACGATCTCCATCGAACGGCTCGACAAACCTGTCGCCCGCCCACGCCGCACCGCCGCCGATCTGGAAGCCCGGCTGCGTGCCCTGCCCGCCATGGTCGACATGATGGCGCTGATGTTCATCGATCACGTCTCGAAGCTGCGGGCCGATGGCTATGTCAATCGCGTCAAGACCTTCGACATGACCAGCACGGGCGGGCTTGCCGGACAATTCTATTACGAAGGCGCCTATGACCTTGCCGACGACGAAGCCCTAATCGTGGAGAGCGACGTGCCCCGGACGTGCCGCTATCGCTCGCTGATCCTGACCAACGATCTGTACGAGACGACCGACTGGTACAACAACCACTCCAGCCTGAACCAGGCACAGGCCGCGCCGGATAAGGACGGGCGCCTGCGCATCGTCGTCGCCAATCGCGATCCGGGCGTGCCCAACTGGCTGGATACTGCCGGCCACAACCGGGGACTGCTGCAAGGGCGGTGGATGGAGTGCGACAGCCAGCCCGTTCCGACCGTGACCAAGGTCAAGCTGGTGGATCTGCGCCAGCACCTGCCCCCGGAAACCGGCACCGTTTCGCCGGAGCAGCGCCAGGAGATCATCCGCGCCCGCCGCGCCGCGCAGGTGCAGCGACCGATCTGGTAGGCAGTCCTACCAGCCTCCCGCGCGAAGGCGCGCAACCTGCTTGCGGGCCAGCGGGGTGAGGAACCGGGAAACTTCCGCTAACGGCACCTGCGCGTCCTCCGTGCAGGCCGCCATCACGTGCGGGAAGCTGGGGGTGAAGACAAAGCCGGTGCGGGTAAGGCCGATGCCCCACCAGTCCTGCTCGGCAGCCGCTTCGCGGCATTCGGCCTCGGGGGACTTGTAGCCCTTCAGGATCGCCGCCCGTATCGCCGGGGAAAGCTGCGAAACGGTCGATTCCGCCGTTTCTCCACCCGGTTTTACGGCCGAGCCAATGAACCAGCGGGCCAGGTCGACCCGGGTGCCGGTCTGCCGGTCCCACAGTTCGCGGCTATAGCCCCAGTCCGGATGCGCCCCGCCGCAATAGCCGCCAAAGGTCTGCTTGATCGACATGAAGGCCGGGGTCGCCCATTCGGGGTCGATCTGCTGGGTGTAATCGCCGTCCATCCCGTTCATGCTGATCGCGCCCTGCATGCACGAGATATAGTCCCCCCGCGCATCGGGCTGGTCAGGCTCGAGCCGCGCGGCAGCAATGATCGCCTTGTCGCCCGCCTGAACCGGAACAAAGGTGAAGCTGCGCATTGACACGTTCTCGAAATGGGCGGGCACCCGGTATTCCTGCATGGTATAGGCAAGGCCCGGCACCGTGGCGGGCTTTCCCTTCACCACCGGGGCTTGAATGCGAGGCGCGATAAAGGCGCGGCTGCCGCAGGCCTCTTCGCGGTCTTCCGCGCCGCCGACCGGCTTTAGCGACACGGGAAGAACCTTTCCGCTGCCCTTCCATTCGCCCCGGAGGGAGCCGTCTGTGGCAACCGAAACCGTCCACCTGCCACTTTCCGCGCCGCCTTTTCCGGCCTTCTCCACCCAGTCGCCACCATCATCGAACTCGAGCTGGATCAGTCGCTTGCCCGAAAGGTAGAAGTAGGCACCGCGGCTATAGCTGTCGCCGATGCGGGCGAAGCAGGCCTGCACCGGCAGGGTGCCGATGGTTCCCTTCCACACGCCTTGCCAGGCAGGCAGCGGAGCATCCTGGGCCATGGCGGGACTGGAGACGAGCAGGGCAACGGGGGCCAGCGCGCGCTTCACAGCATTTCCTCGATAGCCTTGGCCATGGCCGCATCGCGGGCGGAAAGCCCGCCGGCATCGTGGGTGGTGAGCGTGATGTTCACCCGGTTGTAGACGTTCGACCATTCGGGATGGTGATCCGTCTTTTCCGCATGGAGCGCAACGCGGGTCATGAAGCCGAAGGCCGCATTGAAATCGGCGAAGCGGAACTCGCGCTCTATGCCCTTGCCATCGGCGCTCAGGCTCCAGCCGGGGCATTCGGCAAGCAGGGCATCGCGCTCGGAATCGGTCAGGCGGGCAATCGGCATCAGGCGCACTCCTTGGCAGTGGCCCTGCTTTCCCCTAAGGCGCTGCCCCATGCAAGGGGCCAGTCTGACAGCACACGATCTCGCCTGCCAGCGCGGTGAGCGGCTGCTGTTTCGCGGGCTCTCGTTCGAACTCGCCTCGGGCGAGGCGCTGCGCGTTGCCGGGGCAAACGGCACGGGCAAGTCCAGCCTGCTGCGGATCATCGCCGGCCTGCTGCGCCCGCTGGTCGGCACCTGCGAAAGCCAGGGTCGCGTAGCCCTGCTTGATGAGCGCCCCGCGCTCGACCCGCACCTGCCGCTGGGCAAGGCTCTGGCCTTCTGGCAGCGGATCGACGGATGGCAACACCTGCCGCTTGAGCGGCTGGGCCTCGCCCGGCTGGAGGACGTGCCGGTGCGCTACCTTTCCACCGGCCAGAAAAAGCGTGCGGCCCTCGCCCGGCTGATGGGACAGGCCGCACCGGTCTGGCTGCTCGACGAGCCGCTTAACGGCCTCGATACGGCTGCGGTCGCGATGGTCGAGGCGCTGGTGGCGGAACATTGCGCCGGCGGCGGCATTGCCCTCGCCGCATCGCATCAGCCCATGCGCCTGCCGGGCGAACGCACGCTCGACCTTGCGGAGTTCCGCGCATGAGCCGTCCTCTGCTCGCCATCCTGCGCCGCGACATCGGCCTTCTGCTGCTGGGCGGAAAGCGCGGCGGCACGCTGCTGCCGCTGCTGTTCTTCCTTGCCGTGGCCATGCTGTTTCCCTTTGCCGTCGGGCCTGATCCAACCTTGCTGGCGCGCACTGGCGGCGGGGTAATCTGGGTGGCGGCCCTTCTCGCCGCGATCCTGCCGATCGACCGGCTGGTGGAACCCGACATCGAGCTTGGCCTGTTCGACCAGTGGGCCCTGCGCGGCATTTCGGAAGAGGCGGTGATGGGCGTGCGGATCCTTGCCCACTGGATCAGCTTCGGCCCGCCGCTGATGCTCGCCGCCCTGCCCGCCGCCGCCCTGCTGGGCCTGGACGGCGAAAAGCTGCGGCTGGTGGAACTGGGCCTGCTGGCCGGAACCCCCGGCCTCGCCGCGCTCGGCGTCATGGTTGCGGCCCTTACCGCAGGCCTGCGCGGCGGCGCGGCGCTGGGCGGCCTGCTGGTGGTGCCGCTTTCCGTGCCCCTGCTCGTCTTCGGCGCCGGCAGCCTTGCCATTGGCGGCGAAGGCGGGCTTGCCCTGTGCGGCGCGGCGAGCCTCGTCCTGCTGGCGATCGCCCCGTTTGCCGGTGCGGCTGCAGTGCGCGGCGCGCGCGGTTAGTAAGGCGGCTTGTCCAGCCCCTTCGGGCTCGCGGTAAAGATCTCGCAGCCGGTTTCGGTGATGCCGATCGAATGTTCGAACTGCGCCGAAAGCGAGCGATCGCGCGTTACCGCCGTCCAGCCATCGTCAAGCAGCTTCACCGGCGGCTTGCCAAGGTTGATCATCGGCTCGATCGTGAAGAACATGCCCGGCTTCAGTTCCGGACCGGTTCCTGCGCGGGCGGCATGGACCACCTCGGGCGCATCATGGAACAAGCGGCCAAGGCCATGGCCGCAGAATTCACGCACCACACCATAACGGTGCCCTTCGGCATGACGCTGGATGGCCGCGCCGATATCGCCGAGCCGCGCACCGGGCTTTGCCTGTTCGATGCCGAGCATCAGGCACTCGTAAGTCACCTCGACCAGCCTGCGCGCCTTCAGCGGCACGTCGCCGACAAGGTACATGCGGCTGGAATCGCCGTGCCAGCCATCGAGCAGCGGGGTAACGTCGATGTTGACGATATCGCCGTCCTTCAACGCCTTTTCGCCCGGAATGCCGTGGCAGACGACATGGTTGATCGAAACGCAGCACGAATGGGCATAGCCACGATAGCCCAGCGTCGCCGGCACCGCACCGCCATCCATCGTCAGCTTGCGGACCAGATCGTCGATCGCGCCGGTGGTCACCCCGGGCTTCACGAAAGTGGTCAGTTCATCAAGGATTTCCGCCGCCAGCCGACCGGCCTTGCGCATGCCCTCGAAGTGTTGCGGGCCGTGCAGCTTGATCGTGCCATCGCGCAGCAGGGTCTCATCGTCGGTAACGGTCTGGTACTGTGTCATGCAGCGCACATAGGCGCTTTGCGGCGGAATTGCGAGACACCGGCTGCCAAAGTCTGCGCCGAAAGGGATTCCCAGCCCGGCGATAGCGATCTATGCGTTTTCCATGATCGACAAGAATTCCCTGATCCAGCCCGATCGCGGCCAGAAGGCAACCGACATCCACCTCGTCTCCAAGGAGACTTATGCCGACTGGCTGAAGCGCCGATCACCGGCCCAGCGCGCCGCGCTTGGCGCGCAGAAGTTCGAGGGCGCGGGCTATGAATATGCGATCGTGCCCGACGGGGATGACTGGTTCGTGGTTTCCGGCGTCGCCAATCCCGACAGCCTGTCATCGTGGTGCATGGCCAAGCTGGCAGAGGCGCTGCCCGCAGGAACCTATCGCCGGGCCGGAGGCGATCCGGGCAAGGCCATGTTCGGCTGGGTGACGGGGCAGTACAGCTTTGACCGCTATCGTTCCGAACCCAAGGAAACCGGACCGCGCGTGCTTCTTTCAAAGCAGGTCAAGGATATCGATCCCGTCCTTGCCGAGGCATCGGCGGTGGAACTGGTCCGCGATCTGGTGAACACCCCGGCCGAGGACATGGGGCCGGCAGAGCTTGAAGCCGCCGCCGCATCGCTGGCGAAACAGTACCGCGCCGAACTGCACGTTACCAAGGGCGATACGCTGGAACGCGAATTCCCGATGGTCCACATGGTCGGTCGCGCTGCTGGTCGCGCCCATGCGCCGCGCATGATCGAACTGGAATGGGGCGATCCCAAGCATCCGCGACTGGCGATCATCGGCAAGGGGGTGTGCTTCGATTCCGGCGGTCTCGATATCAAGCCCAGCTCTGCCATGTTGCTGATGAAGAAGGACATGGGCGGCGCGGCCCATGCGCTGGCGCTGGCCGGGCTCGTGATGGGGGCGGGCCTGCCGGTGCGGCTCCACCTGCTTGTCCCGGCGGTGGAGAATGCCGTTTCGGGCAACTCCTTCCGCCCCGGCGACGTGCTTCGCAGCCGGGCGGGCATTTCGGTAGAGATCGGCAATACCGATGCCGAAGGCCGGCTGATCCTGGGCGATGCCCTGACCCGCGCCGGCGAGGCGAAACCCGACTTCATGCTGAATTTCGCGACGCTGACAGGCGCGGCGCGCGCGGCTCTTGGCCCGGACCTGCCGGCGCTGATGGCCCGCGAGGACAAGACCGCCGAGGCCTTGCTGAAGGCCGGGATCGATCATGACGATCCGGTCTGGCGCCTGCCGCTGCACAAGCCCTATGCCGAATGGCTCAAGAGCGACATTGCCGACATCAACAACAGCCATTCCAACGGCTTTGCCGGGGCATCGGTCGCCGGCCTGTTCCTTGACCGCTTCGTGCCGGAAGGGACGGACTGGGCGCACTTCGATACCTTTGCCTGGCGACCGGTAGCCAAGCCGGGCCGCCCCAAGGGCGGCGATGCGCTGGGCCTGCGCGCTGCATGGGCCATGCTCAAGACGCGCTATGGAGCCGATGCATGAGCCTTTCGGTAAAGATCCACGGCGCCGCGCGCACGGTGACCGGATCGTGCCTCGAATTTGCCGGCAGCAAGGGACGCCTGCTGGTCGATTGCGGCCTGTTCCAGGGATCGCGCACGCTTGAGGAGATGAACTTCGATCCCCGCGTGGAAAACGCCGCCGGGCTCGACGGGGTGATCCTGACCCATGCCCATATCGACCACAGCGGGCTGCTGCCCCGGCTGGTCCGCGATGGCTTTGCCGGGCCGATCTGGTGCACGCCCCAGACCGCCGAGCTGCTCGAATACATGCTCGCCGATTCCGGCCGTATCCAGGAGGGCGAGGCCGAGCGCATCAACCGCCGCCGCGACCGCGAGGGCGACAAGGCCATCGAGCCGCTTTACACCGAAGCCGATGCGCTGGAGGCCTGGGGCATGACCCGTCCGGTGGAGCTGGGCGAATGGTTCGAACCTGCTCCCGGCTTCCGGGCCCGCCTGTGGAACGCGGGCCATATCCTTGGCTCTGCCTCTGCCGAGATCGAGGCGAGCGGCGTTCGCGTCATGGTTTCGGGTGATGTCGGGCCTGATAACAAGGCCTTTCACCCCGATCCCGATGGCCCTTGCTGCTTTGACCATGTGTTCTGCGAAAGCACCTATGGCGACCGCGCCCGCGAGAAGCATTCGATTGCCGAGCGGCGTGAAATGCTTGCCGGCATCGTCAATGAATCGCGGGCGCGCGGCGGCAACCTCATCATCCCGTCTTTCGCGCTGGAACGGACGCAGGAACTGCTGCTCGACCTTGCCTGCCTTTCGCGTGACGGGCGGATCGGCAACGCCATGGTCTTTGTCGATTCCCCGCTGGCCAACCGGGCGACGCAGGTCTTCGCCCGCCATGTCGAAAGTCTGGAAGACACCGACGGCCTCAACGTGTTCGAAAGCCCGGCGATCCATTACGTCAACGACGTGTCAGAGTCCGTCCGGCTCAATTCGATCTCGGGTGCGATCATCCTTGCCGCTTCCGGGATGTGCGAGGCCGGGCGCATCCGCCACCACCTGATCCACAACCTGCACCGCCGCGATTCGACCGTGCTGTTCGTCGGCTTTCAGGCCGAAGGGTCACTTGGCCGGGTGATCATGGAAGGGGCAGAGCGGGTTCGCATTTCCGGGCGCGACGTGCTTGTGCGCGCGCAGATCCGCCGGATCGACAGCTATTCCGCCCATGCCGACCAGTCCGAACTGCTGGACTGGATCGCCGCGCGCGCGCCGATTGCCGGCTCGCTGTTCCTCGAACACGGGGAAAGCGGGGCAATCGATGCCCTTGCCGGTCTGGCGAAGGAGCGCGGCCTGGCACCATCGATCGTTGTCCCGGAAATCGGCGAGGCGTGGAAGCTGGAGCCGGCCAGTCCCGCCAGCCGCACCCGCACCGGCGGGCTTGAGGCGCGCAAGGCCGTGGGGCGAGACTGGCAGAACAGCTATGCCGAACTGGCAAGCAGCCTGAAGCAGCGCCTGCTGAAAATCCAGGATGCCGAGGCGCGAGAGCATGCCATCGCCGAAATGCGTGAAGTGCTGGATAGTTACGCGGCATTCCGCGAGACCAAGAAGGCCCGGAACAAGGGGCACCGGGCAAGGTGAAGGGGCGGCAAACTTGCCTCTGTCGCCGCCTTTGTATAAGCGCGCGCATCCACACGGGGAACGCCAGGGGACCTTTGCGAATTGTCCAGCCTAGACGCCAAGCTTGACGGGCGGAGCTTCGCCATGACCGGGCCGATGAAGATCGCCGATCCGGCGCACACGCCTGTGCGCGGAGACCTGGCACACATCCGCCTCGCCGGGCGTTATTTCGTGCCGCACTATGCTGTACCCGCTCTGCACCGGGTTGGTCCGGGCGGCGCGCAGCTGCTCTCTTCCGGGCGCAGCGATGCCGAGACGCTTGCCGAGCTGGCGGAAGGGAGCCTGTTCGAGGTGCTCGACATTGCCGGCGGCACTGCCTGGGGCCAGGCGGGCGGCGAGGACGGACCGGTTGGCTATGTCCCGCTTGAGCAACTGCGGCCCGAGGCATGAGCACGCGGGTTTTCATCGACGGTGCGGCCGGCACCACGGGCCTTGAAATCCTGGAGCGGCTTGCCCCGCGCAACGAGTTCGAGCTGATCGTCCTCGACGATGTCCAGCGCAAGAGCGCCGATGCCCGCCGCGATGCCTATCATGCTGCGGATTTCGCCGTGCTCTGCCTGCCCGACGATGCCGCCAAGGAAGCGGTTGCCCTGGCCGAGGGCAGCAAGGTGCGCATCATCGATGCCAGCTCTGCCCACCGCGTTGCCGATGGCTGGACCTATGGCTTCCCCGAAATCGTGGGGCGTGAGGCGATTGCCGATGCCGTTCGCGTCACCAATCCCGGCTGCTACCCCAGCGGCTTCATCGCGCTGGTCGCCCCGCTGGTCAGGGCGGGCCTGCTTCCGGCTGACTGGCCCTATACCGTCAATGCCGTTTCCGGCTATTCGGGCGGCGGCAAGGCGCTGATCGCCCGGTTCGAGGAAGATCGCGACATCGCATTCCGCGCCTATGGGCTTGGCCTTGGCCACAAGCACGTGCCGGAAATGCAGAAGCTGGTCGGCCTTTCCCATCCGCCGCTGTTCGCACCCGCCGTTGTCCCTGCCCATCGCGGCATGATCGTGGAAGTGCCGGTGCCGCTATCCGCCATGCCGATGGCCGGATCGCCTGAGGTGCTGCGCCTGGCGCTGGTCGATTTCTACACCGGCAGTGCGGTTGTCACCGTGCGTGACGATCGCCCGGACGAGCTGCTTCTGCGCGGATCGATGGCACCGTCGGACAAGCTTGAGCTCTGGGTGTTCGGCGCCGCCGACGGTTCGCAGGCCCGGCTGGTCGCCCGGCTCGACAACCTGGGCAAGGGTGCCAGCGGCGCGGCGGTGCAGAACCTCAACCTGATGGCCGGCCTGCCCGAGACCGCCGGCCTTTCGCTCTAGCCATGGATCCGAAGGCGCCGCCGATTTCCCCGGCTGGCCTTGCCGCCCTGCGCGCCCGCTACGATCACCTGCTTTCCACCGAACGCCCGGCGATTGTCGAGATCGTATCGTGGGCGGCAGGCAATGGCGACCGCAGCGAGAACGGCGATTACCTTTACGGTCGTAAGCGGATGCGCGAGATTGACCGCGAGCTTGCCTTCCTTGCCCGCCGGATGAAGGCGGTGCGCGTGGTCGATCCTGCCCGGCAGGAAGATCGAAACCGCGCCTGGTTTGGCGCAACCGTCACTATCGCCGACGAGGATGACAATCACCGTACCCTGACCCTGGTGGGCGATGACGAGCAGGATGCATCGTCCGGGCTGATCGGCTGGTCCGCCCCGCTGGCGCGCGCCCTGCGGGGTGCGTCGGTGGGAGACCTGCGCAAGGTACGCCTGCCCGGCGGCGAGAAGGAATGGGAAGTGATCGCCGTCACCTATCCCGAAGCGGCCTGACCATGGCAGAGATCGTCAACCTGCGGATGGCCCGAAAGGCACGCAAGCGCAGCGAAGATCAGGCCAAGGCAGACCGCAACCGCCTGCTCAGCGGGCGAACCAAGGCCCAGAAGGCAATCGAGCAGGCCGAGAATGTCCGCGCCCTGCGCGATCTGGAGGGCCATAGGCGCGACCCGGAATGAGCCGCGCCTGCCGGCATTCATCCCTTTCGCACAACAGCATTTCTTGCCATGAGGCGCGCACCATGCTGCGCCGCCTGACTTTCCTGCTCATCCCCGCCGCGCTCATTGCTGCCCCTGCCCTCGCGCGGGACAGCCTGGGGGTCTATGGCGACTGGGCGGCCTTTCGCGATCCGAACGTGCCGCGCTGCTATGCCATAGCCATGGCCCGGCCTTCCCGGCTTGAGCGACAATTCCAGCCCTATGCCGCCATCGGCACCTGGCCGAAAAAAGGTGAGCGCGGGCAGGTCCATTTCCGCCTCTCGCGCAATCTGGCCCCGCAAGCGCGGATCCTGCTGTTCGTCGGCGGCCAGCGTTTCGACCTTACGGGCGGCGGCGGCGATGCATGGTCGGTGGACAAGCGGATGGACGCCGCCATTGTCGCCGCCATGCGGTCTGCCGGCGAGATGACGGTCAGCACCCGCGATGCTGCGGGCCGCGCCTTTTCCAACAGCTACAGCCTTGCCGGCGCAGCCACCGCGATGGACGCGGCGCAGATCGGTTGCGCCGGAATTCGCTGAGGCAACCCGCGCACTGGCCAAAAGGCCCGGCAATCCCTATGTGCGCGCCTATGGCCGATACTGCATTCATGTCGATTCCGGGAATGATCGATCCCGTCCCCACCCCGCGCGAGGTTACCCCGCGCGAGGACGGTCGTGTTGATCTGCTCGGCCTGCCAAGGAAGGCGATCGCCGCCTTGTTCGAAGCGGCAGGGCTTGATGCCAAGGCGGCAAAGCTGCGCGCCAAGCAGGTCTATCACTGGCTCTATCACCGCGGCGTGACCGATTTCGAGGCGATGACCGACATCGCCAAGACCATGCGCCCCTGGCTGGCGGAGCGCTTTGTCGTCGGTCGTCCCGAGGTCGTGCTCGCCCAGCATTCGAGCGACGGCACCCGCAAGTGGCTGCTGCGCACGGCGGACGGGCATGAGTTCGAGATGGTCTTCATCCCCGATGCGGACCGGGGCACGCTTTGCGTGTCCTCGCAGGTGGGCTGCACGCTCAACTGCCGGTTCTGCCACACGGGCACCATGCGCCTTGTCCGCAACCTGACCCCCGGGGAAATCGTCGGGCAAGTGATGCTGGCGCGCGATGAGCTGGGCGAATGGCCGCGCGGCGGCGGCACCATGGCCGGGCTGGACGAGGTAGAGGACGAGGATGGCGGCGGCTACTCGCCCGATGGCCGCCTGCTGACCAACATCGTGATGATGGGCATGGGCGAGCCGCTGTATAACTTCGACCATGTCCGCGATGCGCTGAAGATCGTCATGGACGGTGATGGCCTTGCCCTGTCCAAGCGCCGCATCACGCTGTCCACTTCGGGTGTCGTGCCGATGATGGCGAAATGCGGCGAGGAGATCGGCGTCAATCTTGCCGTCTCGCTCCACGCCGTCTCGAAGGAAGTGCGTGACGAGATCGTGCCGATCAACCGCAAGTACGGCCTTGAAGAACTGCTCCAGGCCTGTGCCGACTATCCCGGCGCATCGAACGCCCGCCGCATCACCTTCGAATATGTGATGCTGAAGGACAAGAACGACAGCGACGAGGACGCGCGCGAACTGGTGCGGCTGATCAAGAAGTACAAGTTGCCCGCCAAGGTGAACCTGATCCCGTTCAACCCATGGCCCGGTGCGATCTACGAATGCTCCACGCCCGAGCGCATCCGCCGTTTCAGCGAGATCGTGTTCGAAGCGGGCATCAGCGCCCCGGTCCGCACTCCGCGCGGGCGTGACATCGATGCCGCCTGCGGCCAGCTCAAGACCGCAGCCCAGAAGATGAGCCGCGCCGAACTGGACCGGCTGGCAGAGGAAAAGCAGGCCGCGCTCGGCTGATCGCGTTTGCCGGGCGCCCTGTCCCCGACGGCAATCGGACGTTCAGCAAGCCTGGCAAATGTGGTTCGCCTGATCGCATTCAAGACAGGAGGACTGCCCGTGCTGCGCCATTCGATCTGCGCCTTGTCACTCGCCACCCTTGCCCTTCCCACGGCAAGCGCCCTTGCCCGTCCGCCATCATGGGCACCGGCCCACGGCTATCGCGCCAAGAGCGGGGCCATCGCCTATCGCACAACCGACAACGGCATCCGTTACTGGCAGGGATCGGACGGCCGCTATTACTGCAAGCGCGGCAATGGCACGACCGGCCTGCTGATTGGCGCGGCGCTGGGTGCGCTTGTCGGGCGCGCCATCGACACGCGCGGAGAACGCGTTACCGGCACGGTCCTGGGCGGCGTGGCCGGTGCGGTGATCGGGCGCGAGATCGATCGCGGCCCCACCCGCTGCCGCTGACAGGCCAATCGTTTCACCATGTTGCGCCCGCACGGCTTGTCGCGCGGGCGGCACGGCCTGACTCTTAGGAGGCGGCAGGCGGCACGATTTGCCTTAGATTCCCTTCGCTTCGTCCATGCGAAAGGATCGCCCATGCGCAAGTCGCTTCTCGCCCTCTCCCTCGCCGCTTCCGCCTCGCTGTCGAGCCCGCTCGCCGCAGCCGAACCGCCGCTGTACAATTTCGGCACCAACAGCAGCCAGAGCCAGGCGACGACCAGCAGCAACCAGATCGCCTATGACGAGAACGGCAACTATGTGACGCCGCAGACGCTGGGCAAGTCTGACAAGATCTGGCTGGACGAGGACGGACAGTACCGCTGCAAGCGCAAGAACGGCACGACCGGCCTTGTCATTGGCGCCGCCCTTGGCGGGTTCCTGGGCAACCGGATCGCCGGACGGGGCAACCGCACGCTGGGCACGATCGTCGGCGCGGTGGGTGGCGGCCTGCTCGGCCGCTCGCTCGATCGCGGCGAGGTGAAGTGCCAGTAAGCCGCTAAGCCGGACATCAGGCGGGGGGCGTCAGGTCCCCGCCGGCCGAAACCATCCGCACCCGGCCACCGATCCACACGCCCTCGTCGTCCTGGCTGGCATGGACCAGCCCGTCGGCGCCCGTCTTGCGGCCTTGTGCAGCAAGATAACTGCCCCGCGCGAGCCCGGTGGCGAACAGGTGCATGGCCACCCCGGCGTTGAAGCTGCCGGTAACGGGATCTTCCGCCATCTGTCCGGTGCCCTTGGCAAAGAAGGCGCGCAATTCCCAATCGGCCGCGCTGCCCGCCGGACAAGGCCCGGCCAGCCCGACATCGGTTCCCGGCGCCGCCTTTGCAGCCGGTTCGGCGGCAAGCACGGCCTCGGCACTGTCCAGCCGCAGCAGCACCCAATTGGGACCATTGGCAACATGCACTGCTTCCACCACTCGCGCCGGGTCCGCGCCAGAGACGCGCAGCGCTTCGCCAAGTTCCGCTTCGGACAGCGGTCCGCTTCGCACGAGCGGCGGTGCGCGGAAGCCCAGCCTGTCTCCATCCTGCCGCACCTCGACCAGGCCGACACCGCATTCCTGCACGATCCGGCCGGGCCGTTTTGGCGTACCGCCCGCCGCGAGCCAGGCATGGGCGCTGCCGAGCGTGGGATGACCGGCAAACGGCAGTTCACCGGCCGGGTAGAAAATGCGCACCCGGTAATCGGCCGCCGGATCGCTTGGCGGCAAAAGGAACGTAACTTCCGAAAAGCCGAGCCAGCGGGTGATCGCCAGCATCTGCTCCGGGCTCAGTTCGCCGCCGCCATGCACCACGCCCAGCGGATTGCCGCTGAGCGGGCCGGAGGCGAACACGTCCACGAGATCGAGTTTCACGGCATTATCCCTTCAAAACCGCTGCGGCGCTCTTCCTTGGGCCGCAGGCTTATGCTCCAAGGCCCGCATGGCCAAGGATAAACCCGCCGTCCTGATCACCGGAGCCGCGCGCCGCATTGGCGCGACGCTGGCACGCGCCTTCGCCGCACAGGGCTGGCACGTGGTGATCCACCATGGTTTCTCGCACAAGGCCGCCGAAGCGCTGGCCGCCGAACTGCCTTCGGCCGAAGTGGTGCAGTGCGACCTTGCCGATGGCGATGCGGCAGAGGCCATGGTCGAGGCCATCGCTGCCCGCCTGCCGGACTGGCGCGTGCTGGTAAACAACGCCGCCGTATTCAACGAGGATGGCGCGGAACGCATCGATCCCGCCGTCTTTGCCGAAGCCATGGCTGTCAATGCCGCAGCCCCAGCCCGCATGGCACAGGCTTTCCTGCGCTCGGCGAGGTCCGCGGGCGGACGCCGGGTGATCCAGTTCACCGACATGAAGGTGGAAAATCCCAACCCGGATTTCTTTTCCTATACCATGGCCAAGAATGCGCTGGCCGCATCGGTGCGCACCCTTGCCATGGCGCAGGCGAGCCCCGCCGATCGCGTCTATGGCCTGGCCCCGGGCGCCATGTTGCCCAGCCACGACCAGGTGGACGAGGAGCATGAGCTTTCCGGGCGGATGAACCTGCTCCGTCGCCTTACCGATCCGCAGGAGCTGGCCGATGCCGCCCTGTTCCTTGCCGAAGGATGGCTGGCCAGCGGGGAGAGCCTGTTCATCGATTCCGGGCAGCACCTGCTATCCCAGCCGCGCGACGTGCTTTACCTGGCGCGCGGGCTTTCCTAAGGGCCGCCGATGCTTGAAGCCCTGCTGACCTCCACCGCCGTCGTCGCGCTCGCCGAGATCGGCGACAAGACCATGCTGCTCGCCATCGTGCTTGCCGCCCGTCTGCGCGCGCCCTGGCAGATCGTGGCGGGCATCTTCGTGGCGACGATCCTGAACCACGCACTTGCCGCGCTGGTCGGGCGCGAAGTGGCGGGGCTGGTTGAATCGCAAGGCTTCCGCATTGCCGTGGCGCTGGGTTTCATCGCTATGGCCGCCTGGACACTGGTGCCCGACAAGCTTGATGATGACGAGGATGCCGCCGTCCGCCAGCGCGGCGGTGCCTTCCTCACCACGCTCGTCTCGTTCTTCTTCGTCGAGATCGGCGACAAGACGCAGGTGGCCACCATTGCCCTTGCTGCCCATTACCGCGATGTCCTGACAGTCGCGGCGGGCACCACGCTGGGCATGATGATCGCCAATGTCCCCGCCGTCTTCCTGGGCGAGGAACTGGTGAAGCGCGTGTCGCTGAAGGGAGCGCGCATTGCAGCCGCGGCGCTTTTCCTCGTCCTCGGCCTCTGGCAACTCGCCTCGGCGCTCGGGTGGACCGGTTGAACCGCAGCCCCTTGCCATGACGGGCAATCGGCATAGGATTTATCCCTATGTGGCTGCTCGACAAGATGCTCCGCGCGCTGGTCCGCAAGGGTCGGCTGGTCCTTACCGATCATGACGGCAGGGAATACGCTTACGGTGAGCCCGATGCGCCGGCGCTGCGCATCCGCCTGACGGACAAGGGTGCGGCCCTCCACATCGCCCGGGATCCCCGCGTCGGCACCGGCGAGGCCTATATGGACGGCCGGCTGGTGATCGAGCCGCCACACGACGTGCGCGACTTCATCCTGTTCATCATGAGCCAGGGTTCCGCCGATTCCGTCGCCCCGCGCAATCCGCTGCGCCGTCTGGCCGACCGGATCGGATCGAAGCTCGACCAGAACAACTACCGTGCCCGCGCCCGCCAGAATGTCGAGCATCATTATGATCTTACGCGGCGGTTTTATGAGCTGTTCCTCGATTCCGACCGCCAGTACACCATGGCCTACTGGCGCGATGCCCAGGGCACGCTTGAGCAGGCGCAACTGGCCAAGAAGGCGCTGATCGCCGCAAAGCTGCGGATCGAGCCGGGCCAGGGTTCCGGAATGCGGGTGCTGGACATCGGTTCCGGCTGGGGCGGCTTCGGGCTGTTCCTCAACCGGCATTATGGCTGCGAAGTGCTCGGCGTCAGCCTTGCGCCAGACCAGGTGCGCTTTGCCAATGAACGGGCGCAAGCCGCGGGCGTGGCCGACGAGGTGAAGTTCGAACTGATCGACTATCGCGACGTCAACACCCGGTTCGACCGGATCGCCAGCGTCGGCATGTTCGAGCATGTCGGGCTGAAGAACTACGACGAGTATTTCGCCAAGACCTGGGACCTGCTGGAGCCGGACGGGGTGATGCTCACTCACACCATCGGGCGCACGAAGCAGGCGGGCGCGACGGACAAGTGGAACCGCAAATACATCTTCCCCGGGCACTACCTGCCGGCAGCCAGCGAAATGTCTGCCGCGATCGAGCGTACCGGCTGGGAAATCTCCGACCTTGAGGTGATGCGCTATCACTACGCCCTGACCCTCGCCGAATGGTACCGCCGCACCACGATGCACCGCGAGGAGATCGAAAAGCTCTACGACGCGCGCTTCTTCCGCATGTGGCAGTTCTACCTCGCGGGGGCGGAACAGGGTTTCCGCCATGGCAACCTGGTCAATTTCCAGTTCCAGACCGTGAAGCGGCGCGACGCCGTGCCCATGACGCGGGACTATATTGAGGCAGAGATGCTGCGCCTGCTTTCGCTGGAAGAAGCTCCCGAATGGCATCTGGAACGACAGGCCGCCGAATAGCTGCAGGTTTCGCTGTGCCGTTCCGGGAATCTCGGTCTTTGGCGCGTTTACAGTAGTTGACATCTTCTTAACACAGGCAGAGGTTCTGCCCAACCGACCGCCAGAGTCGGTTTGAATAATGGTCGCCTCCGAATTCGATATTCATTTCGAGAGGAACGTCCCCATAAAAAGATTTGTATCCGCCGTCGCCGCGCTTGCGCTCGTTGCCCCGCTTTCGGTTGCCTATGCTGCGCCCGACAAGCCGCTTAACGCTGCAACCCCCTTGAACGGCACGGAGTGCATCGTCCGCGCCGGCGAAGACTCCCCCTACCGCTTTGACGCGGCCTGCGAGTGGCACCGTGTCGTGAAGCGCGACAAGAATGGCGCGCTGGTTTTCTTCCACTATCAGGACAAGGGCACCCTCCAGCCCGGCCAGACCGCACCCGACCGCGCAGTGAAGATCGAGCTGGTTGACCAGACCTGGGGCGGCCTGCCCTGCACGGGCAGCGAAGTCATCACGCCTGATGGCAACTATGCCTCCAACCTGAAGTGCAGCAACTGACGCTTCGCTTGATCCGGGAGCCATAGCTCCCCGCAAGGGCCCGGTCCGGTGGTTTGCGCTGCCGGACCCGCCATTGCGGCGTCGCCGATCGAGGCATCCTGCCGATGAACGTCACGCGTCACATCGCCGTACGCAGAGCAGTGGTGGCCACCCTTTCCGCCACCTGCCTGACCGCGAGCGGGAATGCAGCCCTGGCGCAGACGGCGATTCAATCGGACGCGCCGGTGCCGACAGCGTCGATGCCTGCGGGGGACCTCTTCTTCGAGCCCGCCTTCAATGCCGGACAGGAATGCGGCAGCCTTGGCGCCGGCATTTCGACTGCCGCGATCGGGCCGGGATGCCCTTGGGCGAACACCTCGCTAGGCCTCAACATCGGCCGCCGCATCGCCCTGCCCGAGGGCGAAATCACCGTGAAGATCGGCTTTGCCCGCAGCAACGACGCGGCCCTTTCGCTCGATCGGCAGTTGCGGCAATCGAGCCCGGCGCGGATAGCCGAAAACACCCTGATGGCTCTCGGCAGCGAAGCCCGGCTGTTCGATGGCCGGCTGCGGCTGACCAGTGACCTTGGCTGGAGCCAATCCTGGGAAAGCGACATTGCACCTTCGCCCCAATGGCGCGGGCGCTATGCGCGGGAAAGCGGCTTTTCCCAGCGGCACGGGTTTGAATGGACCGTGATTGAACGCCCCCGCCTGCGCTGGAAAATCGATGGCTCGATCGCGCGTGCGAGCGAGGATTACCGCACCGGCAGCATTTATGGCGTTGGCGGCCTGCTGATGGGCGACGGCGACATGGACCGGCTCGCCACCCGGCTCGATATCGGCCGCTGGAAGCTGCGCGCCTCGCTGGCGGACATGCGAACCATCGCCTCACAGAACGCCACGCGAAAGGCCTCGCTGGGCTTCGGCGGGGTGACTCTTGCCTTTACCGGCCGCGAGGGCCGCACCCTGCCGTTGCGGCAATTTTCCGTGACGCCCACCCGGACAAACGGCACCAGCCTCGCGCTCGAATTCGATCTCTTCTCGCTCGCCCCGACGCTGGCCATGCAGGACAAGGGGCTGGCAGTGCTGTTGCCGCGCCAGCTTTCCGTGACGCGCAGCCACCGCGAGCTGTCGCGGCCAACCAGCCGGTCACGCCCGCTGACGCATCGCTCCGCCCTGGGCCTGTTCGGCATGTGGACCACCCCGCTTGGCGATACATTGGTCGATTTCGAGCGGGACCGGTTGAGCGACCCGGCCGGCAACCGGCTGGAAACGGCGAGCCAGCTGCTGGTTACGCACAGCGTCCGCATCGGGGGATGGAGCGTCAATGTCGACCTGCTCTCGCTCCGCACCCGCGCTACGGGCGGCGATGATGACGCAACGCTCTATTACAGCGCCGGTATTGCCCGCACTTTCGCAAACGGTGCCCGGCTGAAATTCGAACTGGGCCGCGACACGCAAAGCTTCGGCGGCGCGGACAGCGAATTCACCCTGCGCGACAAGAGCCACCGGGCCAAACTGGAACTCGATCTCTCCACACCCTTGCAAAAGCGGCTGGCCAATCCCTCCGTTCGCTTGACGATCGGCACCCAGATCCGCCTCAACCGATCGCGCTATCAGCTGCGCTTCCTTGACGAAGTGGTGGATGAAAACAGCGAAGGCTATGCCCGGCAGGGGCTGCTCGCTTCGTTCGGCTACCGTTTCTGACACTTGACGGCGGTCCGGCAGGGCAAGTCTCAGCCGAAACAATTGCGCACCCGCCCCGCCCCTGTTACCGGCGCGCAACCTTTTTGGGCGCGATTCCCTGGAGCCTTTGACCATGTCCGACATCAAGCGCGTCGTCCTTGCCTACAGCGGCGGCCTCGACACTTCTGTGATCCTCAAGTGGCTGCAGGTCACCTATAACTGCGAAGTGGTGACCTTCACCGCCGATCTCGGCCAGGGTGAAGAGCTGGAGCCGGCGCGCGCCAAGGCCAAGCTGATGGGCGTTCCCGACCACCACATCTACATCGACGACCTGCGCGAGGAATTCGTCCGCGATTTCGTCTTCCCGATGATGCGCGCCAATGCCCGCTACGAAGGCGATTACCTGCTGGGCACCTCGATCGCCCGCCCGCTGATCTCCAAGCGCCTTGTCGAAATCGCGCACGAAACCGGTGCCGATGCGGTTGCCCACGGTGCCACCGGCAAGGGTAATGACCAGGTGCGTTTCGAACTGTCGGCCTATGCGCTCGATCCCTCGATCAAGGTCATCGCGCCGTGGCGCGAATGGGACCTGACCAGCCGCACCGCGCTGATCGACTGGGCCGAAAAGCACCAGATCCCGGTCCCCAAGGACAAGCGCGGCGAAAGCCCCTTCTCCACCGACGCGAACCTGCTGCACACCTCTTCGGAGGGCAAGGTGCTGGAAGATCCGTGGGAAGAAACCCCGGACTATGTCTATTCGCGCACGGTGAACCCCGAGGACGCGCCCGATGCGCCGGAATACATCACCATTGACTTCGAAAAGGGCGATGGCGTCGCACTGAACGGCGTCGCCATGTCGCCGGCAGCCCTGCTGACCGCACTGAACGACCTTGGCCGCAAGCATGGCATCGGCCGGCTCGACCTCGTCGAGAACCGCTTCGTCGGCATGAAGAGCCGCGGCATGTACGAAACCCCGGGCGGCGAGATCTACGCCCGCGCTCACCGAGGCATCGAGAGCATCACGCTGGACCGCGGTGCTGCCCACCTCAAGGACGAGCTCATGCCCAAGTATGCCGAGCTCATCTACAACGGCTTCTGGTTCGCGCCCGAGCGCGAGATGCTGCAGGCGGCGATCGACCTCAGCCAGGAAAAGGTTTCGGGCACGGTCCGCGTCAAGCTGTACAAGGGCCAGGCTTCGGTTGTCGGCCGCAAGAGCCCCAACAGCCTCTATTCGGAACGCCACGTCACTTTCGAGGATGACGCAGGCGCTTACGACCAGAAGGACGCTGCGGGCTTCATCAAGCTGAACGCGCTGCGCCTGCGGCTGCTCGCCCAGCGCGACCGCTGAAGGCGTCAGCGCCGCTCCGGCGCTGCCTGACGGACCCGAATCGCAGCCTCGCTGCACTGCAACCAAAGATGTCCACCGCAAGGGCGGACTTATCCACTGCCGTCTGTCGCGGCTGTGGATAAGTTCGCCGAATCCCGCTTGTGCGACTCGGTCATCGGGCGCAGCCTCAAGTCATCGGAAGGGTGCTTCTGGAGGACGGGATCAGGAATAAACCCCTGAAAACGAACGAAAGAAAGCAACCTGAAGATACGGCGGCGATGCCCGCAGCAGTATCGGAAAACACGCCTCGCAAGTTCCCCCCGGAATAAGCTGGCGAACCGCAGATGCAGCGAATGGCGCGCCGACGGACTGACCGGTTTCGCGAGGAGCGAGGCGGCGGAGAAAGACAGGTCTTCGGACCAGCCAAGTAACCGCAGGCCGAGCACCAGAAGCCAGTCACGGAACCGCCAGGCGGGCTGGCGACGGTCGGCAGACTTTGCCTCAGGGCAAGCTATGCATGATCCGAGCCGCCCCCTGACGGGACCAGCACCGCCTCGGCGGAGCGGAAGTACGGCGACCGGTCGTGATGGATGAAAGTCCATGGCACCGCTGGCGGAGTCAGGCAAAGTCGACCAGATGCCGCAAGGCAAGGCAGGTGAGCAGGGGCCGGCAGCAATGCTGGCCCCTTTCCTTTGCGCGACAGCCCAGCGACTGCGCCCGCCCCCCCTTTGCGATTGCACTTGTCTGCCACTGCGCTAGGCTTCCGGCTTCCCGGCGACTGGCGGAGAATACCGCTGCGTCCTTGCAAGCAAAGGAATTTCCATGATCCGCAAATTGCTCCCCATCGCCGCGCTGGCTGCGCTTTCGGCCTGCGGCAAGGCCGATGGCGAACTCAATGCCGGCAACTGGAAGACGACGATGAAGATCACCAGCTTCGAGATTCCCGGCGCTCCTGCGGAAATGCAGGCCGCGATGCATGAGCGGATGAAGCTGATGATGACGCAGGGGCAGTCGATGGAAATGTGCATGACCGAGGCCCAGGCCAAGGCCGGCGTGCGGGACTTCTCGAAGAACGCCCAGCAGGGCGACTGCACGCTCGATCCCTATGAGCAGGGCGGCGGCAAGATGAGCGGTACGCTCAAGTGCAAGGCCGGCATGTTCGGCGCTGACGGCATGAAGATGGACGGCACCTATACCGCCGACAAGGTGGACATGAACATGGCGGCCGATATCCAGCAGCCTTCGCTTCCCGGCGGCAAGGCGACGATCAAGATGAACGTCGTTTCCGAACGCACCGGCGATTGCGCCAAGTAAGCGGAGCCAAGCCCTGATCCCGTGCCCCTCCCTCTGCGAGAGGGGCTATTTGCCGAGCTGTCCGCGCACCGCGCCCTTCGGGAACTCGGCGGTATGGACATTGACATACCAGCCTTCCGGCTTGGCAATGATCGGCTCCAGCTTGGCGGCGTCGACCGCCACGCACATGTCGCTGTCCTTGCCGGTGACTTGCAGGGTCACCAATGGTGCGCCGTCCGATCCCGCCTCGCCCTTGTGCACGTGCGCGGCAGTGAACTTGCCCAGTTTCTCGGTCCACAGGGTGTAGCAGAAGTCATTGCTCTCGGCGTCGATCTCGACGGAGAAACCCCCGCTGCCGTCAGGATCGCCGCCGGCCGTCTCGTTCGCGCCTGAAAGCGTTGCGGTCAGCTTCACCGGTGCAGCCAGCGTGGGGTTCGGCCCCAGCACCATTCCGGCCAGCGCCAGTGCAGCGGCAGCTCTTGTCTTCGTTCGGTCCATGTCCAGTCCCCTTGGCTGACAGGCTGGAGCCGACTCGGCGACCCCGCGCCCGTGCAATGGCATGAGACTACACCATTTCGCCGCGCTCGACATGATCCCGATCAAGCATCTCTTGCGGACCGGATTGTCTCCGGAACGGATGCTTTCCCGCCCCTTTATACGTAGTTCCACCGATTCCCGGCCCGGCAGCGCGCCAGCAGGCTCGGGCAATGTCGATCCTCTCGCTTCTTGCTGCAGTGACGACGCCAACGCTGCCCCCGTCGCACCTTGCCATCGCGCTTGCTGTCGCCGGCCAGGGCCAGCCCGGCTGCACCGCTTATCACCCGGACGGCAGCACCGGCCCTTGCCTGCCGCGCTTTGCGATACGCGGCGGCGGCGGCGTGAACGGGCAAAGCCTGGGAATGCAGATAACCTTCACGCGAGGAGCGACGACCCGGCTGACGCGCGACGAATTCGCCCTGCTCGCCGCGCACGAGGTTGCCCATAGCTACTTGGGCCACAACGGCTCCAGCCGCGAAGCGGAGCTGGCCGCAGACCGGCTGGGCGCGCAACTGGCCTGCCAGGCGGGCTTCGACCCGCAAGCCGGCACCGGCCTGTTCCGTTTCCTGCGGAGCGGATCGAAGCATCCCAAGGCCGAGCAGCGCCGCGCGGCAGTCCTCTCGGTCCCCTGCCCGCAGCGCTGAACCGGCGGCTTAGCGCGTCAGCTGGCCGCGCACCGCGCCGTTCGGGAACTCTGCATTGTGGACGTTGACGTAAAAGCCCGCGGGCGAACGCGCGATGGCGTGGGCAAGGTCCGTGGCGATCGTCGTGCAGGTTTCCGCCGTACCGTCACCAACCGTCAGCGGCGCTGCGACAGGGCCTGCCTCGGTGGCTGCACCGGTGTGGATGTGCGCGCCGGTGGCAGTGGCAATGCCGGAGACGACCAGCTTGTAGCAAAGCTCACCCTTCCCGGGGATCAGCCGCGCCGTGAAGCTGCCGGTGCCATCGGCGTCGCCGGGTCCCGGCACTTCCGCCCCGCCAGAGAGCGTGGCGGTCAGCTTCATGCCTGCGGCCCCATCCGGCTTGGCGTCCTCCGCGGCGAGTGGGGCGGCAAGCAGAAGCGCTGCTGCGGCAAGGGCGGCGTGCGAAACAGGGGTGGTTCTGGCAAACGAAATCATCGGCAGTTCTCCGAAAAGGCGGGCGCGCCGGATAGGCAGCGCCGGCCCGAGAACCGCGGATGGAGGCTGCTGTTCCGCCATTGAGGCGGGCTGGTCCACCGGGACGGCGGGCGGTGGAACCTGCCGCCCGGTGCACGGGGCGATTGCCCCGGTTCAGTGGACCGGGGCGCTTCGTCTGCTTACTCTTCCGGCTTGCCCGGCACTTCCAGCTGGAGGCTGACCGGCCCCATCAGGCCCGAAGGCCGCAACGGCGCATCGGCGCGATAACCGCCCTGCGAGGTCCATGTGATCTTCTTCGCCCCCGGCTGGGCATCGCCGATCAGGCGATTGACCCACAGGTTGGCAACCTTGATCTCCAGGCGGTTCGTGCCTGCCTTCGCCACCTTGCCGATATCGAGGCGATAGGGCGCGCGCCACAGGTAACCGGCGGACTTGCCGTTCACCATGACCTCGGCCACTTCACGCGCCTCGCCAAGATCAAGCCATAGCGGCTGACCGGCCTTCCATCCCTTGGGAGCGGCAAAGTCCTTGCTGTAGGTGGCGATACCCGAGAAGTACTTCACCGCCGGATCGGCATTCTTCTCCAGCGGGGCAAGCGCCGGCATGGTGATCGAGGCCGGTGCACCGCGACCGGGCTGGAAGGCAACGGTCCACGGCCCGGCAAGGGCCGCAGCAGCCTTCGCCTGGGGTACAGCTACCGCCGCTTCGGCTGCGCTGGCGGGCTTGCGGAACACGACGTGGACCGAATCGTCGACATGCAGCGTCAGCGGCACGTGCGTCTCTGCCCCAACGACCTTGTAGCTGACTGCGCTCGTCTTGCCGGTAACCGGATCGAACAGTTCAGGCGCCTTGCCGGTAACCCGGAAGCGAGCGACGACGTTCTCCGTCCGGTCAAGCTGGTTGACGATGAAGTAGCTGTCGCCATCGGGCAGCTTGCGATGGACGAAGGGCAGCTTGGCCCCCTCACCCGCGCCGCTGAACGTCAGGTCGGGCGCGACGCCGGCAGAGCGCATGGCAGCTTCGATGTCGTTCGAGGCAATGACCCGCCCCTTGCCGACGCGTGCATCGCCGCTGCCCGGCCACAGCTTGGCCGTCAGCGCCGAATATTCCGCCGCGTCCGTGCCGAAGCCCGGATCGCCCTGCGGCTTCTGGCCGATCACGGTTGCCCCGCCATCGACCAAGGCGGCCAGCTTCTTCAGCGTGCCGAGCGTCATCTTGTGCGAAGAACCGCCAAGGTAGATGGCGCGATAGCGGGCACCACCCGGGCTGACGACTTCCTGCCCGTCATTGGCAAGCACCGTGGTCAGCGCCTCGGCATTGACGAAGTCATAGGCATAGGACTTGGGTGCATCGGGAACCGGCTTGTCGACATAAAGCGCGGTCAGCGGCGCGTCCTCGCCATAGAAATAGCCGACATCCGCCACGTTGCGGCCCTGCTGCAGCATCAGCGAATTGCGCGACATGTAATCGACCCAGGGCTTCGCCAGTTCGGCCCAGCTTTCGTGCCGGTTGAAGTACTGGCCGAAGATGAACAGCGTGAAGCCGGGCAACTTGTCATCGAGCGGCTGGTGAACCGAGGTGTGCACGACCGGCCGGTTCACGCCGTTGACGAATTCAAGGTCGATGATGCGCTTCAGGTACCGCGGCGCGTGGTCCCACGGCTGCATGGCCGAAGTCATCGATTCCGCGGCGACGTATTTCTGGCCGAAGATATGCGCGACCGAGGCCGCGCCCTTCATGTCGGCAACGTGCGCCCAGCGAGGGCCTTCCGTGCGGGTGTGGGTCCACATCGCCGACATCGGGATATCGGCATAGCGGCGCATCGACATGTCATCGCCCAGCGAGGGACGACCGTTCTCCAGCGCTTCGCCATAGACCTTGAGGCCGTTTTCATGCGCCACCTTGGCGACCGTGCCATAGTGCTCGCTGCTCATCAGGTCAGCCAGCGTGCGGCGGTAATCGTAAAGGAACTTGTCGCTCTCGGCGCGCGATCCGATGATCGTGCCGGTCAGTGCCGGGAGCCAGGGCGTCGGATCGTAACCGCGCAGCTTCCTGAACTGATCGACCATCGCGGGCGTCCAGTTGGCCGCACCGACCTCGATCGAGTCCGTCAGGATCGCATCGACCCCGCCGCCTTTGCCGATCTTGCCGCCCGAGGCTTCGCGGTACATGCCGATGTAGTGTTCAAGGTAGCGGCGCACGGCCGGGCCGTCGAACTTGTCGACTTCAAGGCCGGTAGCTTCCGGCGGTGCCGGGTGGTTGGTCGTGCCGAGCAGCGAGTAGCCGAGCCGCAGCACCTTCCACTCCTGCCCCTTGGGCAGCTTCGGCGGTGTCCAGTCCAGCGTGCCGTCGGGTTTCATCCGGCCGGTCAGGTTGACCACCGATCCCGGCGCGATGCCCGCCATGTCGGGAACGTCCTTGCTGAGGATGTGGTAATCGGGTTCCAGTTCGAACCCGGCCTTGGCCTCGAACCGGTCGACGCGGGCCTCGGCGTTGAGGCGCAGGTCGCCAATCTTCACCGGCATGACCGGGAAGCCGCCTGCGAGACCCCCATAAGGCCCGGCATCGACACCTTCGGCCGATGATCCCATGCCTGCAAGCGCCAGCTTTGCTGGGTTCAACACCACGCGAAAGTAGCTGGCAGTCACGGCGTCAAAGCTTATCGTGGTCGGCACCGGCATCAGCGGTATGTCCGCCACCTTGCGCCAGGTTTTGCCGTCATCGCTGGTCTCAAGCACCGGCTTGGCGAGTGCGCCCAGGAACATGGCAGACCCGCCCGGCGCATAGAGCGAGGCCGAGCGCACCGTTACCGGCGAAGGATAGGTCAGAAGCAGCGAATTGGGGCCATCCTTCAGCGGTGCCAGGCTGATATTGGAGGCAAGGTCGCCATCGCTGATCTTCGCCCAATCGTGCGCCTTGCCATCCGCGGCCGACAGAGCGGGCGCGGGCAATGCAGCCGCAACCGGCGCCGGATAGGCGAGCACGGCGACATCGGCGTAGTACTTGGGCTTTTGCGGCTTGGGACCGCCCACACCGAGCAGGGATTCAATCGATCCGCCCGGCTCAAGGGCCTGGAAAGGTCCGGTCACGTTCGGCGGGGCGACGAGGCTGCCCTTGAACTTCTTGCCGGGGGCCAGTGCAGTTTCGGCCCAGACCAGCTTCTTGAGGCCATCTTCCGGCTTCACCCAGGGGCCACCGGTTTCCGACCAGCCCGGCGATGCCGCGATGGTCAGCTCAAGGCCGAGACGGTCGCTCTCGTCAGCGGTGAAGCGGAAGGCGTCCTTCCAGCCATCATCCATGTAAACCAGCCGCTTTGCGACTGCCTGCGGGGTCTGCATTGCGGCGTCGAAATTCTGCAGGCCGCCGATGCCGACGCGCTTCATCCAGGCGAGGTCCTTGGCAATGCCATCCTTGGTCACGTTGCCGTTCATCCAGTGCCACCAGACGCGCGGGCGCGCCTCGCTGGGCGGATTCTGGAACGCCTCTTCCAGCGAGGGCGCAGCCCCGGCCGTCGTGGCAGGCTCGGCGGCCTGCTGGGCAAGTGCTGGAACAGCAGTCAGCGCGCTGGCGGCGATCAGGCCAAGGCGCAGGGTGGCAAGCTTGTGGTTCATCTCGTTTCTCTCCCGTTATTCCGTCTATTCGGCTGCCATGCCGAACGCGCGCCGCAGCGCATTGAGTTTCGTCTGTTCGAACCAGGTGCCGAGCCTGGCCTTGGCAATCAGCGCAAGGCCATCGAAACCGTGGAAGGCGCCGGGCACCACGATAAGTTCAGTGCCGACGCCCGAGGCAGTCAGGCGGCGCGCGTATTCGATGTTTTCATCGCAGAAGAGATCGAGGGTGCCGACGCCGATGAAGGCTGGCGGCAATCCCTTCAGATCTGGCATCCGCGCAGGAACGGCGTACTTCGGGGCACTTGCCCTTCCCGGTTTTGCTCCCAGGAAGCTCTCCCACCCGAAGTGGTTATCTTCCGGAGTCCAGGCAAGCTTGCCTGCCCAGGGCGGCATCTTGCGGGTAGTACCGGTCCGGTCATCGAGCATGGGGTAGATCAGGCATTGGAAACAGACCGGCACTTCGCCGCGATCGCGCGCCACCAGCGCCAGCATGGCGGCATGGCCGCCGCCTGCGCTCTCGCCCAGAAGAGCAATCCTGGCCGGGTCCACGCCGAGTTCGGTCGCATTGGCATGAAGCCACTTGAGACCTGCGTAATTGTCCTCGATCGAACCCGCATAGGTCGTCTCGGGTGCCAGCCGGTATTCCACCGAAACAGCAACGCAATCGAGCCGCGCGCAGAGTTGCTGCAACTGGCGGACGGAGCTTTCGGCAGACCCGGTAACATAGCCGCCGCCGTGAGTGTGCAGGATCGCCGGACGGCTGGTGCCCGCACGGGCATTGATCACAAAGACAACCACATCGGGCTGCGACTTGCCGCCAGGAATTAGACGTTTCTCAAGGGGCACGCTATCCAGCGGCGGCTGGTTGGAGAAGGGATTCGGCGCACGCAGTTGCGGCAGGTTCGCACGATTGAAACCCGGCCGGTTTGCCGTCATCTTCTGGAAGCGCCTGGTGATGTCGCGCAGTTCCGGATGGATCATATGTTCCGGCAGTCCGCCCAAGGCCTCTGCCTGCGCGTATGAAGGCACTGCTGCCAGCCCTGCCAAAGCAACACTGCCGGCGAGCCATTCCCTGCGATTGAATTCCATCCTCTCCCTTTCCCCTGTCAGACGATGCCCGCGCCAAGCCCGACGCTTTTGCGTTCCTGGGCCTTGCGGTTGCGCCACTGGCTGGCGCGATAGGTGCCCAGCACATCGATGGCCCCGCCCGCTTCCGCGCGTGCCTTTGCAAGGATCGGACTGACATCGATGGTGTAGGCGCGGCGGAGCGCCTGGAAGGCCATCATCGTGTCGTTCGCCTCTTGCGCGGCGTGAAGGGCCTCGCGATCGACGAGGCTGGCCTTGGCGAAGCACTGGGCGATTGCTTCCGCGCTCGACAGCATCGATTCGATCGGGTCGGTCACGTTGTGCGACTGGTCGATCATGTAGCTGGGGTTGAAGCCGTCGCGCGGGTTGAGCTCGGCTTCCGCCAGTTCGTTGAACACCAGGAACAGCTGGTGCGGGTTGATCGAGCCGGAATCGAGATCGTCGTCGCCGTACTTGCTGTCGTTGAAGTGGAAGCCGCCCAGCTTTCCGAAGCGGTGCAGGCGGGCAACGATCTGTTCGATGTTCACGTTAGGCGCGTGATGGCCCAGATCGACGAGGCATTTGGCCTTGGGGCCAAGCTCCTGCGCCGCGAGGATAGAGGAGCCCCAGTCCGAAATGACCGTCGAATAGAACGCAGGCTCGAACATCTTGTGTTCCAGCAGCATCCGCCAGTCGTCCGGCAGGGCGGCATAGATCTGGCTTGCCGCGTCGAGATAGCGGTCAAGGCTGCGGGCGAAGTCCTGCTGGCCGGGGAAATTGGTGCCATCGCCGACCCAGACGGTCAGGTCGCTCGAGCCGAGCTGCTTGCCGATTTCGATGCATTCGATGTTGTGTTCCACCGCCTGCGCCCGCGCACCGGCATCCTGCGAGGAGAGCGAGCCGTTGGCATAGGTGTGCGCCTGCCCCGGCTGGTCCTGGAAGGTGTTGGAATTGACCGCATCGAAGCCGAGGCCAAGGCTGGCCGCCTCTTCGCGCAGGGCACCAAAATCGCTGACCTTGTCCCAGGGGAAGTGCGGCGACACGCGCGGCGTCACGCGGGAGAGCTGGTTGATGACTGCGCAGTCCTCCAGCTTCTCGTGGATGTTCGTCGGCTCGCCGGGGATGGGGAACTTGGCAAAGCGCGTACCGCCCCGTCCCGCACCCCAGCTCGGCACGGCAACCGAGAAGCGGGCCACCCGGTCCTTGATCGCGTCGATGGCGATCCCGGACCGTTCAAGCTTGCGACCGAGCGCAGCATAGTCCTCCTCCAGCGCAACCGCATCGCGGGCATTGGCTTCGGCAATCAGGTCGGCGGAAATGGCAAGGTTGGTCATTCTGTCACTTCTTGGTTTCGAGCTTCAGCAGCCCACGCGATTCCATCCAGCCAAGGAACTGGCCGATCATGCCGGTGGATGTGGTTCCCGGCTGGCCAAGGCCGAAGCCATGACCGCCACGCTCGTAAACGTGCAGCTCGACCGTACGCCTCGCCGCCTTCCACGCGCTGACAATGCCGAAATCGCCATTGCCGAACAGCATATCGTCCATGGCGAGCGCGGCGAACATCGGCGGAGCGTCGGCGGGCACGTCGATCTTCGCCATGGGTCCGTAGATATAGCCGAAGAAGTCAGGCCGTTCGGCGGGAGTGGGGGCCGAAAGCACGGCACGCAGCGCAGTAATGGCGCCGGCAGAAAAGCCGATGATCCCGACACGGTTGGGGTTCACATGCCATTCTTCGGCGCGCGCGCGGATCAGCTTCAGCGCGGCAAGTGCATCCTTATCGGAACCGGGGTTGACGATTTCGGGCAGCTTGCCGTCACCCTTGCCCGCGTTCGCGAAGAGCTTGGACATCTCGGCGAGGAAGGCGTTGTCGTCCTTCGGCGAGGGATTGAGCCGGTACTTGAGGACGAAGGCAGTATAGCCCTTCTCTGCGAGTGCGTTGGCTGTGCGCCAGCCCTCGTTCTGGAGCGAGAGCATCGAAAACCCGCCGCCCGGTGCAACGATGACCGCAGTGCCGTTGGCCTTGCCCTTGGGCGGGAACACCGGGGTCAGCGTCGGGTAGGTGATGTTGCGGATCACCGTTTCGCGGCCCATGAACCGGGTTACCACCTCATCCGACGGGCTGCCCGGATTGTCCTTCCCGTGCACGGGGATGAACTCGCTGCCCGGCACGGGTCCGTCAGGCGCCTTTGCGATGTCGAACACCGGCTGGGCCAGCAGGGGCGAAGGCAGCATCAGTGCGGCGGCCAGCACGGCCTTGCGGATTGTCTTCATCGTTCCCTCTCCCTTTCCCCGGCTTAGCGGGTGAAAGCCTGGGCATTGCCCGCATCGACATTGATCATGTTGCCGGTGGACTTTGCCGACATGTCACTGGCGAGCCAATAGGCCGCTTCGGCAATGTCTTCGGGCAGCACGTCACGCTTCAGCATCGACCTGTTACGGTAATGCTCCTCCAGCTCTGCGCCGGGGTCGATCTTGTTGTTGGCGGCGCGTTCCTTGCGCCAGTCGCCGTCCCAGATCTTGCTGCCCTTGATGACAGCATCGGGGTTGACCACGTTGACGCGGATACCCTCGGGCGCGCCTTCCAGCGCCAGGCAGCGCGCTAGATGGTTCGCCGCCGCCTTGGCAGAAGCATAAGCCGAGGCGCCGCTTGCTGCAGCAACCGCGTTCTTCGAACCGATGAACACCACCGAAGTGCCACCTTGCGCCTTCATCGCCTTCAGCAGCGGCCAGGCATGCTTGGAGGTGAGGAAATAGCCCTGGGCCAGCACATCGAAATTGCGGTCCCACAGCTCGACCGTCGTCTGCTCGATGGGCGCGGAGCTGGCGATGCCGGCATTGGCCACCAGCACGTCAAGCCCGCCGAATTCGCGGGAGCAGGCCTCGAACGCGGCCTTGACCTGTGCCTCGTCAGTAACGTCGCAGGTGACCGCGCGAACCACGTCCTTGCCGAACTGCGCAGCAAAGCCGGCGCGCACTTCCTCGGCCGCAGCCCCGTCGCGATCGGCGAGCATGACGCAGGCCCCTTCGCGCAGCAGGCGGACCGCAGTTGCAGCGCCGATCCCGCCGGCACCGCCGGTGACCAGGGCAATGCGCCCGACCATGGGCTTGGGCGCGGGCATCCGCTGAAGCTTTGCTTCCTCAAGCAGCCAGTATTCGATGTCGAAGGCTTCCTGCTCGTCGAGGGCAATGTACTCGCCGATCGCTTCGGCCCCGCGCATCACGTTGATGGCATTGCCATAGAACTCACCGGCCAGCCGCGCGGTCGTCTTGTCGGTGGCGAAGGTGATGCGGCCCACGCCCGGGACCAGCACGACAACCGGATTGGCATCGCGCATGGCAGGCGAATTGGGCCGCTTGCAGCGCTCGTAATAGGCGGCATAAAGATCGCGGTAATCGCTGATCTGCCTTGCGAGGTAGTCCTCATCTTCCAGCCGCGCAGGATCGAGCGTCAGCGGCGCGATCTTGGTGCGCAGGAAGTGGTCGGGGCAAGAGGTGCCGAGCGCCGCCAGCCGGGCAAAGTCTGCCGAGCCGGTGAATTCCACAGCTTCCGCATCGTCGGAAAAATGGCCAAGCTTGCGCCGCGCACCGGTCATCAGCCCGCGCAGGCGCGGCATGAGGCCAGCGGCGATGGCCGCGCGATCGGGGTTCGGCGCAACGATCTGGCCACCGAAGGCCGGCTTTCCGGCCATCTTCGCATTGAGGTAGTTGGCCGCGTCAGCGATCAGCGAGACGGTGTGTTCGTAGCAGGATTTGGCGCTGTCAGCCCAACAGATGATGCCATGCCCGGCAAGCATAACGCCTTCGACCTGCGGGTTCGCCTTGACGAAATCGCGCAGCATCACGCCCAGCGTATAACCAGGACGCTTCCAGCCCAGCCAGCCGATGCGCCCGCCCCAGATCTCGCGCGTCGCCGCCTCGCCGCCGGAACTGGCGGCAAGCGCGATCACCGCGTCAGGGTGGACATGATCGACATGGGCGAACGGCAGCAGCGAATGCAGCGGCGTATCGATCGAGGCCGCCCGCGCATTGAGGTTGAATGTGCAGTGCGGCAGGTAGCCGACCATCTTGTCGTCATCGTCAGGCCCGGAATAGTGCGCTTCCAGTGCGAGCAGCCTGTCCTGGTAAAGCGTGGCAAAACCATCGAGCTTCATCGAGCCGATGTCACCGCCCGAGCCCTTCACCCACAGCACTTCCACCGATTCGCCGGTGAGCGGATCGGTCTCGACAATCTTTGCAGAGGTGTTGCCGCCACCGAAATTGGTGATGGTAAGGTCGCTCCCCAGCAGGTTGGAGCGGTAAAGCAGCAGTTCCGCCGGCCCCAGGCTGGCAGCGTGGGCATCATCCCAACGGCTGACCGGAACGGCGAAGGGAATCGCGGCGGACGTTATCGATGCGTGTGCGTTCATGGGGGTATCGTAACAATGGCCCTTCCCTTTATCAATCGCATTCGATAGAAAACGATCATAAGCAATCAAAACGCCGCTTAATGGCTCGGAGAGAAGGCACTGGAACAAGGTTCCGTCATCGTAATCGACATGGGCAAGACGGTGACCAAGGCCAGCGTCTGGTCGCGCGATGGCCGCTGCCTGGAAAAGCTGACGCGCCCCACCTGCCCCGCGACCGGCGAAGGATATGGTGCGCTCGATACCGCGGCGACGGCCGACTGGCTGATCGAGGCGCTGGCAAGCCTGGCGCATCACCCGGTCGAGGCCATCGTTCCGGTGGCCCACGGCGCGGCAATTGCTGCGATCCGCGATGGCACCCTTGCCTTCGCCCCGGTCGATTACGAGTGGACAATTCCCGGCGACATCGCGGCGGCCTACGCAAGGGAACGCGATCCCTTCGCCGTGACGGGCTCCCCCGCCCTGCCGGGCGGCCTCAATATCGGCAGCCAGCTTGCGTGGCTCGATTTGCAAGGCATGCTCGATGGGGTCACGCTGATGCCTTATGCCCAGTACTGGGCATGGCTGTTTTGCGGCGTGGCGGCCAGCGAGGTGACCAGCCTTGGCTGTCATAGTGACCTATGGGCCCCGGCCGAGGGCGGCTTTTCCCCGATGGCAAGGCAGCGCGGCTGGGCTGAAAGGTTCGCGCCGCTTGTCCGTGCCGGCGACTTTCTGGGAACCATCCGGCCCGAACTGGCGAAGCGTACCGGCCTTTCGCCGGAAGTCCGCGTGCTGGCGGGCCTGCATGATTCCAACGCCGCACTTCTCGCTGCCCGATCCTTTCCTGAGCTGTCGGGCAGCGAAGCGACGGTGCTTTCCACCGGAACCTGGTTCATCGCCATGCGCAGCCCGCAGGAACCCGTCGACCTTTCCGCGCTGCCGGAAGACCGCGATTGTCTGGTCAATGTCGATGCCTTTGGCCAGCCGGTGCCCTCTGCGCGCTTCATGGGCGGGCGCGAGGTGGAACTGCTGGGTGAGCGGATCGACTGCGCCGGAACCGATGGCGTGGGAACCGTCCTGGCCGCGCAAGCCATGGTCCTGCCCTCGCAGGTGCCGGGCTGTGGCCCCTTCCCCGATGCACCGGCCCGCTGGATTGCCGAACCCGCCCCCGGCCCAGCCCGAACCGCAGCCGTGGCGCTTTATGCGGCGCTGATGGCCGACGCAGCGCTGGACCTGATCGGCACGCGGGCACGCCTGCTCATCGAAGGCCGCTTTGCCGCGTCGGAGATATTCGTCCGCGCCCTCGCCGCGCTGCGCCCCGACACCGACGTCTATACCGCAGGCAGCGAAGCCGACGTCTCATTCGGCGCACTGACGCTTGCCGTGCCGGGACTTGCCGCACGCGGCACGCTGGCACGGGCCGAACCGCTCGATTGCGACATGGCCGCCTATCGCGCCGCCTGGCGCATGCAAAATGCAGACAGAACCGGAAATGCCGAGGGAGCCTGAGCCAATGACCACCACCACCGATCATGCCGCACGACCGCCCGGCCAGTGGCGCGACACGGTGCTTGCCGGGCTCGCCAACTATATCGATTCGGGCTCCATCGTCGCCGGGTCGGTGGCGCTGGCGCTGTGGAAGGACCTCTACAATCTTTCCGATACCTTCATCGGCCTGATCGCCGCCTTCAGCGCCAACGCCATATCGGCCGGGGTCGGCGCCTTCATCGGCGGCTGGCTGTGCGACAAGGTGGGCCGCAAGAAGATCTACCAGTACGATATGCTGTTCTACGCGTTCGGAATGATGTTCCTGATCTTTGCCAGCGCGGCGTGGATGATCATCGCCGGCTTCCTGCTTGTCGGCCTCGCGGTGGGCGCGGACATTCCCGCATCGTGGTCGCTGATCGCCGAGCAAGCCCCCGATGACAAGCGCGGCGCTCATTCCGGCGTTGCCCAGGCCTTGTGGAACCTGGGGCCGGTCGTCGTGCTGGTGGCAGGCTATTTCCTGACGCCCTTCGGCATCGACGGGGTGCGCTGGCTGTTCATCCACCTTGCCGTCATTGCGCTCGGCCTCACCTTCCTGCGTTCGCGCATGAGCGAATCGCAGCGTTGGGTCGAAGTGCAGGTAGCCCGCGGGGAAAAGGCCGGGACGGTGCCGTGGCGCGAACTGTTCAGCCCGCGCTACATCGCCGCCATGTTCTACCTCGTGGCCATGTACGGCCTGTGGAACCTGTGGGCCGGCTACAACGGCTTCTTCACACCTTACCTGATCGAGCAGAACAACCTGCCTGAATGGGCGGCAACCGTGCTGCCCGCCAGCTACTTCCTGCTTTGCATCCTCTCGGTCATCTTCATCTTCATGCCGCTGGCCGACAAGGTGAGCCAGCGGCTGCTGTTCGGCATCTCCGCCGTGTTGCAGGTGGCGGGCATGGCCATGCTGGCACTGTTCGGGTTCACGCTGGAAACGGTCATCGCCCATATCGTCATCATGGGCTTGGCCGGTGGTTTCGGCGCGCAGAGCTTTTTCCAGCTGTGGAGTGCGGAACTGTTCCCCACCGAAATCCGGTCCACCGCGCAGGGCATGACCTTTGCCATGGTCCGCATCGGCCTTGGCATCTGGAGCCTGGCTGTCCCGGCACTGGCATCGAATGACTTTACCACCCTGGCGTGGATCCTTACCGGGTTCCTCGTGGCCAGCGGCGTGATCGGGCTCATCTGGGCGCCGAGCAACCAGGGCAAGTCGCTCGAGGCAATCGCGGCCGAACGACGGGGATAAGGGCATGCACGCTGCGCAAAGGGAACAACTGATCCTGACGGCCATGGAGCCGACCGGCTTCGTTTCCTATCGCCAGCTCGAAGACCTGCTCGACGCCTCCCCCGCGACCATCCGCCGCGACCTGACCCGGCTCGAGGCGATGGGCAAGATCGCCCGGCTTCATGGCGGCGCGCGGCTGGCGGGGGAAGAGGCCGCGCCGGGAAGCCGGCTTACCGGTACGCCCTTCGACCTGTCGATCACGCAGAACCTCGAAGCGAAGCGCGCGATCGGCGCGGCGGCGGCGGCGATGTGCGAACCCGGCGAGGCGATCATGATGGACGGTGGCTCGACCACCTTCCAGATGTGCCCGCACTTGCAGGGGCTCGGCCTTCAGGTGCTCACCAACTCGCTGCACATCGTCAACGCCCTGCTGCCGCAGCCGGGAACCCAGATCATCGTCCCATCGGGCACGGTGTTCCGCGAACAGAACATCATCCTTGCCCCATCGGGCGAGGATTCGATGCCGCGCTTTCATGCGCCAAAGCTGTTCATGGGCGCCGCCGCGGTCGGGCCGCAGGGCGTTATGCAGGCCGACGTGATCCTCGTGGCGGCAGAGCGGCGGCTGATGGACCACGCCGAACAGGTGATCCTGCTGGTGGACAGCTCGAAGTTCCGCTCGTCATCCGGGGCAATCGTCTGCGGGCTCGACGAGATCGACGTGCTCGTGACCGACGCAGGCATTACCGAGGCAATGCGCGCCGCGGCGACAGCGGCAGGCGTGCGCCTGGTGATATGCTGATTTTGCCGGATCGCAGCTTTTGCCGGCGCGATCCGTGTTGACGCTAACATGAAGTCCTATAAAAGCGGGACAGCGTGGGAGAATCTCTGGGCCGCCCCGGGCTTGCCCCTGTCTCTCGCGACATGACCGGGAGTGGACCTGAAATGCTGAGGAAGATCCTGCGTGTAGTGCTGTGGCTGCTGCTCGCCTTCGTGCTGTTCATCGCCGTTCAGGCTTTCCGCCACTGGAACACGATCCAGCGCGTTTTCCTGGGCGGCACACACGATCATGAAACCGTGCCGCCGCAGCTGCCGGCAAACCTGCCCCGCCCCGCCGTGCTGGTATTCTCCAAGACCAACGCCTTCCGGCACGAGGAATCGATTCCGCCCGGCAACGCCTTTTTCGCTCAGCTCGCCAGGGAAAAGGGCTGGGGTTATTTCCAGACCGAAAACGGCGCGGCCTTCTCTCCCGAAATTCTCAGCCGGTTCGATGCCGTGGTGTTCAACAATGTCAGCGGCGACGTGTTTTCGCCCGCGCAGCAGGCCGCCTTCAAGGAATGGCTGGAAAAGGGTGGCGGCTATGTCGGCATCCATGCCGCCGGGGACAATTCGCACAAGGACTGGGGTTGGTACATCAACGACCTGATCGGCGCGCTGTTCACCCAGCATACGATGGACCCGCAATTCCAGCAGGCGACCGTCAATGTCGAGGACAAGGCCCATCGCGCCGTGCAGGGCCTGCCCGCATCGTGGCAGCGGGTGGAGGAATGGTATTCCTTCGACAAGTCCCCGCGGACCACAGGCGCGCAGGTACTCATCACGGTTGACGAGAAGACCTACAATCCGGTCGGCATGTTCGGGAAGGACCTGCGCATGGGCGACCACCCGATGGTCTGGGCCCGCTGCGTGGGCAAGGGCCGGTTCCTTTATTCCGCCTTTGGCCACCGCGCAGAAAGCTGGGCCGAACCCGAGAACCGCCAACTCCTCGCCAATTCGCTTGGCTGGGCACTGAAACTGAATGGCAACGAATGCGGCACCGGCTCATCCCCTGCCGCAACCAAGGAAGCTGGGAGCAAGGACAAGTGAAACCGATCCGTTACGGCATGATCGGCGGCGGACAGGGCGCCTTCATCGGCGGCGTTCACCGCATCGCGGCGCGCATTGCCGGCAACTGGGATCTCGTTGCCGGGGCCTTTTCCTCGACACCGGAAAAGTCGCGCGCAAGCGGTATCGAGATCGGCGTCGATCCGGCCCGCGCCTATGGCTCCTATGCCGAGATGATCGAGAAGGAACTGGCCCTCCCCGCTGACCAGCGGATCGAGGCGGTGTCGATCGTCACCCCCAATCACATGCATGCCGCCCCGGCCATCGCCGCGATGGAAGCGGGTTTTGACGTGATCATCGACAAGCCGCTGGCGGACTCGATGGAAAACGCCAAGGCCATCGCCGACGCTGCGGCGCGTACGGGCCGCCGCATTGCCGTGACCCACACCTACACCGGCTATCCGCTGGTCAAACAGGCGCGCGAGCTGATCGCCGGCGGCAAGTTCGGCAAGGTTCGCCGCGTGGCGGTGAAGTACACGCAGGACTGGCTGAGCCGGGCATCCGACCTTGAAAACAACAAGCAGGCCGCATGGCGCGTCGATCCCAAGCAGTCGGGCGATGCGGGTGCCTTCGGCGATATCGGCACCCACGCTGCCAACCTGGCCGAATTCATCACCGGTGAGCGCATCACCAGGATCTGCGCCGAGCTGACCATGCTCGAGGGCCGCTTCATCGACGATGACGGCGCGGCGCTGTTCCACCTTTCCGGCGGCGGCAAGGGCACGCTGACCGCGTCTCAGGTTCTCGTCGGCGACATCAACGATCTCGCCATCTCGGTCTATTGCGACGAGGCCGGGCTGCACTGGCGGCAGGAAGAGCCGAACACCATGCGGATCGGCTATCGCGACCGGCCGACCGAGATCTGGCACGCCGGGGCCAACCGCGCCTACCTTTCGGAAGATGTCCTTTCGATCCAGCGCACGCCGGGCGGGCACCCGGAAGGCTACCTCGAAGCCTTCGCCAACATCTACCAGGCTTTCGGCAACGAACTGCGCGGCGCCAGCGGCGCAGAGCCGGGCTATGCCACCATGGAAGACACGCTGGCGGGCATGAAGTTCCTTGCCGCCAGCCTTGAATCCAGCCGCCGCGGCGCGGTCTGGGTCGATCTGTAAGAGAGGTTTGTACGCATGAAGGGTCCCGCCATCTTCCTCGCCCAGTTCGCTGGTGACGAAGCGCCGTTCAACTCGCTTGACGCGATCACCAAGTACATGGGCAACCTGGGCTACAAGGGCGTGCAGATCCCCACCTGGGATGGCCGCCTGTTCGATCTCGACAAGGCTGCCGAGAGCCAGGACTATTGCGACGAAGTGGCCGGCATCTGCCATGCCAACGGTGTCGAAGTGACCGAGCTTTCCACCCACCTGCAGGGCCAGCTCGTCGCCAGCCACCCGGCCTATGACGCACTGTTCGATGGCTTTGCCCCTGCTGCCGTCCACGGCAACGTCAAGGCGCGCACGGAATGGGCCGTGGACCAGATGAAGAAGGCGGCAAAGGCCAGCCAGCGCCTCGGCTGCACCAGCCATGCCACTTTCTCGGGCGCGCTGCTGTGGCACACGGTCTATCCCTGGCCGCAGCGCCCTGCCGGCCTCGTCGAGGAAGGCTTTGCCGAGCTCGCCCGCCGCTGGAAGCCGATCCTCGACGTGTTCGACGAAAACGGCGTCAACGCCTGTTACGAACTGCACCCGGGCGAGGACCTGCACGATGGCGTGACCTTCGAGCGCTTCCTTGAGGCCGTGGGCAACCACCCGCGCGCCAACATCCTCTACGATCCGTCGCACTTCGTGCTGCAGCAGCTTGATTACCTGCAGTTCATCGATTTCTACCACGACCGGATCAAGGCCTTCCACGTCAAGGACGCGGAGTTTCGCCCCAATGGCAAGGCCGGGGTCTATGGCTCGTACTCGGGCTGGACGGAGCGTCCAGGCCGCTTCCGCAGCCTTGGCGACGGGCAGGTGGACTTCACCCAGATCTTCACCAAGCTGGGCCACTACGGCTACGATGGCTGGGCCGTGCTCGAATGGGAATGCGCCTACAAGCACCCGGAACAGGGCGCGGCCGAAGGCGCACCGTTCATCGCGCGCCACATGATCCGCAAAGCGGACAAGGCATTCGACGACTTCGCCGGAACCGGCACGGACCTGGGCTTCGTGCGCCAGGTCCTCGGGCTCGACTGAAACAACGACAATAGGGGAGAGGGACAGTGAACGATCAGGCAGGGCCTCCGGCCAACCACAAGTCGATCTTCTGGATCAGCGTGCTGGCGCTGTTCACCGCGGCGCTGGCCAATTCGGTGCGCGCCGGTGCAGCGGGCGCGCTGAAGACCTCGCTGCTCGATCCGATCGACGCGCAGCATTCGGGCGAGATGATCGGCACGGTGCTGGGGAACAGCTTCCTCGGCTTCGCGCTGAGCCTGCTGGTAATCAGCCCCCTGCTTGACCGTTTCGGTGCGAAGAAGGTGATCCTGTTCGCCGCCGCCTGCTTCATCGTCGGCCCGGCGCTGGTGCTGTTTTCGGCCGGGGCCGGCGGCTCGACCTATACCCTGCTGAATATCGCCATGATCATCTGGGGCTTTGGCTGGGGCGCTACCGAAGCCTCGATCAACCCGATCACGGCGACGATCTATCCCAATGACAAGACCGGCAAGCTCAACGTCCTGCACGCCTGGTGGCCGGCCGGCATCGTTGCGGGCGGGCTGCTTTCGGTGTTGTTCTTCAAGCAGCTGAACCTTGACTGGCAGGTGCTCGTCGGCCTGACCATCGTTCCCGGCGTCGTTCTCGCGCTCTGGGCCATGCGGCACGAATTCCCGCAAACCGAAAGCACCGCACAGGGCGTGACCTTCAATGAAATGATGGCAGAACCCTTCAAGCGGCCAAGCTTCTGGGTGTTCTTCGCCATCATGTTCCTGACCGCTTCGGCCGAACTGGCGCCGGGCGCCTGGGTTGACGTGACGTTGACCGAGACGGTCGGTTTCTCGGGCATTCTCGTGCTGGTCTATGTCTCGGCGATCATGTTCGTCATGCGGCATTTTGCCGGTGCGCTCGATCACAAGTTCTCCGACATGGGCCTGCTGTGGTTCAGCACCGTCCCGGCGGCCATCGGGCTTTACCTGCTGAGCACCGCCAATTCGGCAACGACCGCCCTCGTCGCGGCGACGTTCTGGGCCTTCGGTGTCTGCTTCATGTGGCCGACGATGCTGGCCGCCGTGTCGCGCCGCTTCCCGCGCAGCGGCCCTTGGGGAATCGGCCTGATCGGCTTTGCCGGCGCACTGGCCATCCGTTTCGTCCTGCCCAAGCTGGGCGAAATCTATGACAACGCCAAACTGGCCAAGGCCGGCGGCAAGGAAGCGCTGGAAGCTGTGCAGCCCGGCACGCCCGAAATGCACGGCGTGCTCGCCTATGCGGCGGAAACTTCGTTCCAGACCATCGCCATCATCCCGGCCGTGCTGTTCGTGATCTTCGGCCTGGTCTGGTTCTTCGAACGCGGAAAGAACACGAAATGAAAATCGGCATGAACCTGCTGCTGTGGACCGGACACGTGACGGAATATCACGTGCCAGTCCTGCAGGCCCTGAAGGATACGGGTTTCGATGGCGTCGAGGTTCCCGTGTTCGATCCCTCCGACGTTTCGCACTATGCGAAGCTGGCAAGCATCTGTGATGATATCGGGCTTCAACGCACTGCGGTCGCGCTGATCCCTGACGAAGCGCACTCGCCGGTTTCGGCCGATGCCGCCGCCCGCCAGGGCGGCGTCGATCACCTCAACCGGGTGATCGACTGCTGCGAGGCTCTCGGCGCCCAGGCGCTGGTCGGGCCGTGGTTCCAGCCGCTGGGCGTGTTCACGGGCACCGGACCTACCGACGAGGAACTGGAGCGCTGTGCCGGCGTCCACCGGCAGGTCGCGCAGAAGGCGCGCGACGCGAAGCTTGCCTGCGCGCTCGAGCCGCTCAACCGCTTCGAATGCTACCTGCTCAACACCTGCGAGCAGTCTTCCGCCTACCTTGAGCGGCTGGGCGAAGGCGGGTTCGGCATCCTTTACGATACGTTCCACGCGAACATCGAGGAGAAGGATCCCCTCGCCGCGCTGCGCACTGCCTATGGCAAGGGCCACGTCAACCACGTCCACATCAGCGAGAACGATCGCGGCACGCCGGGGCGCGGCCACGCCGCAATCCGCGAGACGATCAGCGAGCTGACAGGCCTCGGCTACGATGGCTGGCTGACGATCGAAGCCTTCGGCAAGGCGCTGCCCGAACTCGCGGCCGCAACCCGCGTATGGCGCGATTTCTTCGCCAGCCCCGAAGAGGTCTACACCGAGGGTTACGCATACATTCAGGATTGCTGGAACAAAGCCTGATTGCAATCTGGCCTAACCAATAGTAATTAAATTTTTGAACTAAGCGGGCCTGCCCCGAGAGACGAGGATATCTGAAATGGATCAAGGCATGAACCTCGACCGCCGCGACCTTATGGGGCACTTCGCCCTGCTGCTGGGTGTCGCCGCGCTTCCGGCAGAGGCCTTCGCCGCGCCGAAGGGCAAGGCGAAGGGCAAGGCGGCGCCGAAGAAGTTCTTCACCCCTTCGCAGACCGCGCTGGTGACCGCACTGGCAGATACCTTCATCCCGAAGACCGACACTCCCGGTGCGGTCGAGGCCGGTGTCGTACCGCGGTTCGATGCGATGATGGGCCGCTGGGCTTCGGCGAAGACAAAGGCCGAAGTCGTCGCCGCGCTCGCCGCAGTCGACAAGATGGCGCTGGAAACCGACAGGAAGACCTTTGCCGCGCTGGCCCCTGCGCGCCGCAAGGAGCTGCTCATCCCTTACGACAAAGCCGCGCTGAAGCCGGTCCCGCCCCCGAAGCGCCTGTCCGGCCTCGCAGCCCTGATGGGTGGCGCGTCGTTCGTCGTCGATCCCGGTTACAGCCGCGTCAAAGACCTGATCATCGGCCTCCACTATTCCTCGGAAGCGTCGATGACCAAGGACATCATCTACGAGCATATTCCGGGGCCCTACGTCGCCTCGCTGAAGCTGACCAAGGACAGCCGGCCCTTCTCCGGCCTTGGCACCATCATGGGTTAATCGGAGTCTATTCCAATGGCATTTGACGCAATCGTAATCGGCTCCGGCATGTCGGGCGGCATCGCCGCCAAGGAACTGTGCGAGCAGGGACTGAAGGTCCTCGTGCTCGAGCGGGGCTACGACATCGATCCCGCCAAGGACTACACGGACATGAAGATGCCGTGGGAGTTCCCCGACATGAACATGGTTCCGCAAGAGGAAGTCGAGCGCGACTATCCGGTGCAGAGCCAGTGCTACGCCTTCAACGTGGCCAACAAGCACATGTGGGTGAAGGACAGCGATCACCCCTACACCACGCCGGAAGGCAAGCCGTTCACCTGGATTCGCGGCTATCACACCGGTGGCCGTTCGATCATGTGGGGTCGCCAGACCTACCGCTGGTCCGACATCGACTTCGAGGCGAACAAGAAGGACGGCTACGGCGTAGACTGGCCGATCCGCTATGCCGACATCGCCCCCTGGTACGACAAGGTCGAGGAGTTCATCGGCGTCGCCGGCACCTATGAAAGCCTGCCGCAGCTTCCCGACGGCAAGTTCCTGCCCGGCTGGGAGCTCAATGACGGCGAGAAGTTCCTGAAGGCAGCCGTCGAGGCGAAGTTCCCGGGTCGCAAGATCATTATCGGACGCAACGCCAACCTCTCGGAAGCACGGCCGCATCACGAGGAACTGGGCCGCGGGCCGTGCCAGAACCGGTCGATCTGCGACCGCGGCTGCTCGTTCGGCGCGATGCATTCGTCGCTGACCTCGTCGCTGCCCGCCGCGCGCAAGACCGGGAACCTGACGCTGGTTACCAACGCCATCGTCCATGCGATCATCCAGGACCCGGCGACCGGCAAGGCAACGGGCGTTCGCGTGATCGACCGCGTCACCAAGGTCGGCAAGACCTATGAGGCGAAGGTGATCTTCCTCAATGCCTCGACCATTCCGACCGCGACGATCCTGCTGCAGTCGGCCAACGAGGCCAATCCGCGCGGTCTCGCCAACGGGTCGGACCAGGTCGGTCGCAACCTGATGGACCATATGTACGCGCTGTCGACCGCCGGCATCCTGCCCGGTGCGCCGATGGATTCGTACTACAAGGGCCGCCGCCCGACCGGCATCTACATCCCGCGCTATCGCAACGTGACGGAGGATTCGGACGGTTACGTGCGCGGTTATGGCTACCAGGGCGGCGCCATGCGCATGACTGGCAAGGGCATGGCCGGCGGGCCGGGCACGATCGGCGCGGAATTCAAGGAAGGCATGCACAAGTTCGGCCCGTGGATGACCTTCATCTCCGGCTTCGGCGAGATGCTGCCCAACCCGGAAAACCGCGTCACGCTCAACCCCACGAAGAAAGACCAGTGGGGTATGCCGCTGCCGCACGTCGACTGCGCCATGGGGCCGAACGAGCACAAGATGGTCAAGCAGATCATGGCGGACGGCAAGGCCATGATCGAGGCTGCCGGTGGCAAGGTTATTGCCCAGGCCAGCGAGCCCGGCCCCCTGGGCCTTGGCATCCACGAAATGGGCACGGCGCGCATGGGCCACGACCCGAAGACCTCGGTGCTCAACAAGTACAACCAGGCGCACGAGGTGCCCAACCTGTTCATCACCGACGGCGCGGCGATGACTTCGTCGGCCTGCGTCAACCCCTCGCTCACCTACATGGCACTGGCCGCCCGCGCGGCGCATCATGCGGTGCAGTTCCTCAAGGAAGGCAAGATCTGATGAAGAAGCTGTTGTCCATGACGACGGTACTGGCAGGGGTGGCATTTGCCGCCCCTGCTTTTGCCGGCACCGTCACAGATTGCCCCAACCGCGACGCGCCGTTCTCGGCCGCCAGCCCGTTGATCGACGTGCTGCTGAGCCCGGCCGCCAAGGCCGTGATCGACAAGCACGCCCCGGGACGGCTGGACAAGATGCCGCCGAACTTCGCCGGCACCAGACCGCCGACCTTTGCCGCGATCCTGACAGCCGAAACAGCGACCCGCTTCACTGGCATGACGGCGGACAAGGTGGCGGAGATCGACCGGGAATTGCGCGCCATTCCGGTTACGGACGCCGACAAGGCGGCCCGCTGCGCCCGCTATGACAATGACGTTCCCAGCTTCAACCTGCCCAAGGGCAAGGTCCGCCTGCTGGTCATGGAAAAGATCAACGGTTTCAAGGACGAGCCCTCGGTCAACGCCGCCCATGCCGCGCTTGTTGCCATGGCAGAGCGCAGAGGCTGGGCGATTGCCTTCACCGAGAAGGCCGGCGCGATCAATCCGAAGACGCTCGCCCAGTTCGACGCCGTGGTGTGGAACAACGTCAGCGGCGATATCCTGACGCTGTCGCAGCGCAAGGCGTTCAAGGACTACATGGCCCGCGGAGGGGCCTTTGCAGCCATGCACGGCAGCGCCGGCGATCCGGCCTATTTCTGGGACTGGTATCCCGATACGCTGATCGGCGCGCGCTTTGCCGGTCACCCCATGGCGCCGCAGTTCCAGGAAGCCCGCGTTGTCGTCAGCACCGATCATCCGGTGGCGAAGGCAGCCAAGCTGCCGCGCGAATGGCGCATGACGGACGAGTGGTATTCGTTCAAGACCAGCCCCCGCGCTGTCGGGGCGCAGGTCATCGCCTCGCTCGACGAGACGACCTATTCCCGCAAGGGCATGATGGGCGCGAGCCTCGACATGGGTGCAGACCACCCGATCGCCTGGACCAACTGCATCGGCCGCGGGCGCATGTTCTACACGGCCATCGGCCACATGCCGCAGACCTACAGCCAGCCGCAGGCTCTCGCCCTGCTGGAAGCTGGCATCGATTGGGCTGCGACCAGCAAGAAGGCCTGCCCTGCCCGCCGCTGAGGGCAATCAAGCCGGCACAAAAAGAAAGCGCCCCGCCAGAAACGGGGCGCTTTTCTTTTGCAGGGCCTGCCGTGGCAGGAGCAGCCGGCGGATTACCCACCGGCCGCCACGCAATCAGACGATTTCGCCGATTTCCGTGCCGCATTCATAGGTTTCACCGGCCGGAACCTTCTGCACCAGCTTGCCGCTGGCCGGCGCTTCGATGTCGCGCGCGGTCTTGTCGGTTTCCAGCACGTAGATCACCTGGCCTTCGGTGACATCGCTGCCATCGGGCACGGACCATTCGGCCAGCGTGCCTTCGCTCATCGACATTTCAAGCTTGGGAAGGGTGAGGATCGTGGACATGTTTCGGTTTCCTTGAAGATCAGGATTTCATGGTTTCGCGGACGCGGGCCGCAATCGCCTGGGCGCCGGGTACCTGGCTGAACTCGATGGCGTTCGAATAGGCGATCGGAGCATAGGCGGCACCAAGACGGATGGCGGGCGCCTTGAGCTTGCCCCACAGCTCTTCGTTGATCGTGGCGCAGATTTCCGAGCCGAGGCCGCAGAATTCGACCGCCGCGTGGACGACAACCGCACGGCCCGTCTTCTTCACCGATTCCAGGATGCGGTGATAGTCGATCGGCATCAGCGAACGCAGGTCGATCACTTCGGCGCTGATGCCTTCCTTGGCCAGTTCCTCGGCGGCGGCCATGCAGTTCAGCATTTCCCAGCCATAGCTGATCAGGGTGACATCGGTGCCTTCGCGCTTCACCTTGGCGACGCCCAGCGGGATGCGATAATCGCCCACCGGCACTTCATCCTTCTGCGTGAACAGCAGCATCATCGATTCGAACATCACGCAGGGATCGGGATCGGCGATGCACGATGCCAGCAGGCCCTTGGCGTCCGCCGGGTTCGACGGATAGACAACCTTGATGCCCGGCGAGTGAAGCAGCCAGGCTTCCATCGACTGCGAGTGCTGCGCGCCGAAGCCGCCCATGCCGCCACCGGCCTGGACGCGGATGGTCATCGGTGCGTGGGTGGTGGAGCCCGACATGTAGCGCTGCTTGGCGGCGTGGTTGTAGACCTGGTCCATGCAGACGCCGAAGAAGTCGGAGAACATGATTTCGGCGATCGGGCTCATGCCGGCAATCGACGAACCCAGGGCCGCACCGATGATCGCCTGTTCGGCAATCGGGGTCGGGCGGACGCGGTTCTTGCCGAATTCGGTCTGCAGGCCCTTGTTGGTACCGAAGACGCCGCCTTGCGGGTCGCCCACGTCCTCGCCCAGGATGAAGACTTCCTTGTTGGCGGTCATCGCGATGTGCTGGGCATCGCGGATCGCCTCGACCATCGACATGGTCTTGGTTTCGGCCGGGAGCGGGCCTTCATCGGCGCGGACCGGGTAGGAGCCGCGCTGCGGCACGCAGGTGACATCCTCGAACACGTCGGTCACGGTTTCGCTGGCCGGGGTAACCGGGCTTTCCAGCGCGCGTGCGATAGCATCGTCGACTTCCGCCTTGATTGCGGACTCGAGAGCGGAAAGCTCTTCCTCGGAGCTGATGCCGGCCTCGATCAGCAGGGCGCGGGTCTTTTCGACCGGGGCGCGCTCCTTGGCGGCGGCAAGCACGTCCTTGGCGGCGTTGTAGTTTTCACCCACGCCAGCGTGCGGCCCCATGCGATAGGTCAGCGCCTCGACAAAGACGGGGCCCTTGCCGGCGCGGACATGGTCGATCACGTCCTTCATGCCGTTGTAGAAGGCCGCCGGATCGTTGCCGTCGAGCTGCACGCCGCGGAAGCCCAGGGCTTCGGCGCGGCCGAAGAAGTTGGGGCTGGCGGTGTAGTCAGGGATCGGGGTGTATTCGCCCCACTGGTTGTTCTGGCACATGAAGATCACCGGCAGCTGCCATGCGCCGGCAAGGTTCATGGCTTCGTGCACCGCGCCGATCGAGGTGGCGCCATCGCCGAAGTTGACGATGGTCACGCGGTCCTCGCCGCGTTCCTTGGCCGAGATGGCAAGGCCGTTGGCGATGGGCGCACCGGCGCCGACGATGGCGGTGGTGACCATCGATCCCGAGGACGGATCGGAGATGTGCGGGCTGCCGCCCTTGCCCTTGTTGACGCCGTCCTGGCGGCCCAGGGCTTCGGCGAACATGCCGTAAAGATCGACGCCCTTGGCGACCTGGTCATGGATGCCGCGATAGGTGGTGATCATATAGTCGCGCTCGGTGACGAGCTGCGACACGGTTGCCGGGATGCATTCCTGACCGGTCATCGGCCAGTAGGTGAACATGAACTTGCCCGCCGAAAGCCCGGCCTGGATCGCCTTGTCCACTGCGCGGATCCGGGCCATCTGGCCATAGATCGCCTTCAGGACTTCGGGTTCGATCCCGAGGTTGCTCTGGCTCATGCTTCGATCCTTTTCACCTGGCGCGACAAAGCCCTCTGCCTGTCGCCGCGCATTCGGCGCAGGGGATGGAGGATTGGGAGCGATTCTGGCAAGGGGCAAAGGCCGGAATCGCATCGGCGATGCCGCGTCTTTGCCTGTCAGGACAGGGACTTTTCACCCTCCGGCAACCTTTGGCACGAACAGCACCTCGTCCGACGGCTCCAGCCGCGTCGTCCAGTCGCCCACGACCTGCCCGTTTACGGCAATCGCCGCGCGCGCCTCGGCAGCCTCGGCGAAGCCGGGCGCCATGCCGTCCAGCGCGCGGACAAGCGCGAATATCGTGGCTCCCGGCGCCTCCACCAGCTCCCGTCCAGCAAAGAATTCGACACTGAACGGTGGCAGCAGGATGGCGCGGGGCATGACCCCCTTACCCGTGCAGTCGGGCGTGGACCCGGTCCGGCGTCAGCGGCAGCTCGGTAAAGCGAACCCCGGTGGCATCGCGCAGGGCATTGGCTACGGCGCCGAGCGGCGGCACGATGGGGCTCTCCCCCACGCCCTTCACGCCATAGGGATGCGCCGGGTTGGGCACCTCGACCAGCACCGTATCGATCATCGGCAGGTCCGAACAGACCGGCATCCGGTAATCGAGGAAGCCATCGTTCGCCATGCGACCGTCAGGTCCGAAGACATAGGCCTCGTTCAGGGCCCAGCCGATGCCTTGCACCGCCCCGCCCTGAAGCTGGCCCTCGACATAGTCGGGATGGATCGCCGTGCCGACATCCTGGATCGCGGTATAGCGGACCACGCCCACCTGCCCGCTTTCCGGATCGACTTCCACATCGCAGATATGCAGCGCAAAGCCGGGAAGGTAATCGAGCGCGTTGACCGTCGCTTCTGCCGAAACCGGGCCGGAGAACTGGCCGGATCGGGCGGCAATCGCCGCGATGGACAGGCTCTGCCCATCGGGGCCATGCGCCGCGCCATCGCGCCATTCCACCTTGTCCGGCTCGGTGCCCATCAGGCTCGCCGCGCGCTCTACCAGGGTAGCGATGACCTTGCGGGTGGCCTCCACCACCGCCTTGCCCGTGGCGAAGGTGACGCGGCTGCCGCCGGTGAGCATCGAATAGCCCAGCGATCCGGTATCGGCGATGGCCACGCGCACGCTATCATAGGCAACGCCAAGCGTTTCCGCGGCCATGATCGCCATCGAGGCGCGGCTGCCGCCGATGTCCGGGCTGCCGGTGGTGACCATGACCGAGCCATCCGAAGCAAGCGCCACGGCAGCGGTCGAAGGGCCGCCGTAATTGCCCCAGAAGGCACCGGCGATGCCGCGCCCCTGGTTGGGGCCCAGCGGTGCGGACCAGTGCGGGTGGGCCTTTGCCGCTTCAAGGCATTCGACATAGCCGATGCGCCCGTGCGGGATCCGCATCGGCCCCGGATCGCCCTCGCGGCAGGCGTTCTTCAGGCGGATGTCTATCGCATCCATGCCCAGCTGGCGGGCGACATCGTCCACCGCACCTTCGAGCGCAAAGGCGATGGGCGGCGCGCCGGGAGCACGATAGGCGTGCGTGCTCGGCATGTTGGAGCAGACATCCCAGCCGCGCACCCAGGCATCGGCGATATTGTAGGCTCCCAGGGCGGTCATCGCGCTGGAATGGGTGGCCGAACCGGGAAACGCGCCGGCATGGCTCCAGAACTCAAGCTCGAGCGCCACGAAGCGGCCTTCGGCATCGGCACCCAGCCTTACTTCCATCAGCGACCCCGGCGCCGGACCGGAAGCGTTGAATACTTCCTGCCGGTTCATTGCCATGCGCACCGGTCGTCCGGCCTTCTTCGACAGCAGCATGGCAACCGGTTCGAGGTAGATCGTGGTCTTGCCGCCGAAGCCTCCGCCGATCTCCAGCGGGAAGACGCGCAGGTCGGCAATCGGCATCTTGAGGATGCCAGCGGTGAAATTGCGGACCTCGTAATGGCCCTGGCTGGAACACCAGATTTGCGCCTGACCATCCGCGCCCCATGAAGCAACGCAGGCATGCGGCTCGAGATACCCCTGGTGCACCGGCGGCGTGTAATAGCGGCCCGATGCGACAACCGCCGCCCGCTCCATGGCCGCCTTCGCGTCTCCACGGGCAAGGGTGAAACAGGCCGCCGCATTCGAAGGGGCTTCAGGTGCCGGCTCCAAGCCCTTGGTAATCATGCCTTCGTGCAGGATCGGAGCATCGGGCGCGAGTGCCTCTTCGATGCCGATCACATGCGGCAGAACTTCATAGTTCACCTGAACCAGCCGCGCTGCCTGTTCAGCGATGGACGGGCTTGTCGCGGCGACGGCGCAGACGGCGTGGCCGGCGTAAAGCACCTTGTCCTGCGCCATGCAGCCCAGCGACATGTTCTTCAGATCGCCGGAGGTTTCACCGCCCTGCACCTCGACCGAGCTTTGCGCCGGGAAGTCTGCCGCGGTGACGACGGCCTTCACGCCCGGCAGGGCAAGCGCCTTGCTGGCGTCGATCGAGACGATGCGCGCATGCGGATGAGGGCTGCGGACCATGGCCCCGTGCAACATTCCGGCGGCAGCGAAATCGGGGCCGTAGATGGCCTTGCCGGTAACCTTGTCCACCCCGTCAGGGCGGACAGGTCGCGTGCCGACGAGGCGGAAAGCCTTGGGATTTTCCGGCGCGTTCATGCGGCGGCTCCTTCCTGGCGCATCTGCGCGGCCGCGGCCTGCACAGCGCGCACGATCTTGTCATAGCCGGTGCAGCGGCACAGGTTGCCGGCCAACCAATAGCGGATCTCGCTCTCGCTCGGGTCGGGATTGCGATCCAGCAGCTCCTTGGCCGCGACGATGAAGCCCGGCGTGCAGAAACCGCACTGGAGCGCGCCCAGTTCCAGGAACTTTTCCTGCACCGGATGCAGCCGGCCACCTTCGGCAACGCCTTCGATCGTGGTGATCGAACGCCCCTCTGCCTCGACTGCAAGGACCAGGCAGGAACAGACCATCTGTCCGTCCATGACCACGGTGCAGGCCCCGCAATCGCCCGATCCGCAGCCTTCCTTCGAGCCGGTCAGGTCAAGCTTCCAGCGCAGGGCATCGAGCAGGCTTTCGCCGGCATCGCAGAGGAATTCGGCGCTGTCGCCGTTAACCCTCGTGCTGACTGCGATCTTGCTCATGCCTGTTCTCCCTTCGCCCGCGCGAGGGCAATGCTGGCGGCCCGGCGCGCGAGGACGCCGGCCATGTGAGTGCGGTAGGCGGCAGTGCCGCGCTTGTCGTCGATAGGCCGACAAACGGCGCGCACGGCGGCGGCCATGGCTTCCATTGCGGCATCGTCCACCTTCGTGCCCAGCAAGGCCGCACCTGCTTCGGGCACGAGGATCGCGGTCGGCGCAACGGCACCCAGCGCCACCCGCGCCGCTGTGCAGGTGCCGCTGGCGTCGATCACCAGGGCAACTCCCGCGCCGACGATGGCAATGTCCATTTCCGTGCGCGGGGTTGCACGCAGGTAGGCATCCCCGCCGCCCGCAGGCCGCGGCGGCAGGCGCAGTTCGGCGATGAATTCGCCCGGTTGCAGGTTGGTCTTTCCCGGTCCTGCCGGAATGGACTCGACCGGTACCAGCCGCTCGCCCTGCGGCCCGACGACCAGCGCGCTCGCCCCGGCGGCGATCAACGCGGGAACGGCATCGGCGGCGGGCGAGGCGTTGCACAGGTTGCCCGCCATCGTCGCGCGGTTGCGCACCTGGACCGAGCCGATGAGGTTCGCCGCCTCGACAACGCCGGGCCAGGCAGCGCACAGATCCGCCGAAAGCTTGAGCCCGGTGCAAGGCATCGCCGCGCCGATGGTGAAGCCCTGGTCCCCGCCCTGCACCGCCTGCATGGCCGAAATGCGCTTGATATCGACGATGGCGCCGGGGGCCGCCCGGCCGCTGCGCATCTGCACGATCAGGTCAGTTCCGCCTGCCAGCACGCGGGCAGAGGGATCGGCGGCAAGCAGCGCGACAGCCTCTTCGCGGCTGCGGGGCTGGTGATAGGTCATGGTCATGCCCCTATTGTGCCGGGCGCCCTTTCCCGCCGCAAGACGGCTGTCGGCAATTTCCGGTGCCGCTGCGGGCAAGTCATGGCTGGACGAGCCGCGCACTGGCAGCATAGGCTGGGCGCAAGTGGAGGGACTGATGGGCAAGTATGTGATGGTCGTCCAGTCGGCAGCCGTGCCGGGCAAGGAGGCCGAATACCGCGACTGGTACGATGCGGTGCATTTTCACGAGATCTGCGCGATACCCGGCATCACTGGCGGCAGGCGGCTGGAACCCACCGGCGTAGCCATGGGCGGCGATGGCCCGCAAAGCCTGGTGCTTTACGAGATCGAGGCCGACGATCCCGGCGCGGTGATGGCCGAAATGGCGGCGCGATCGGCCGACGGGCGCATCACCCGCAGCGAGTTCATGGACCGGTCGCAGTCCAAGCTCTGGATCTATGCCGATCGCGAAATGGAAGGATAAGCCGATGAACGCCGAAACCGAAGTGCAGGCCCAGGCCTGGTCGATCCCCACCGAGGCCTATCTTTCCCCCGAATATGCCCGGGCCGAACGCGATGCCTTGTGGCGCAAGGTCTGGCAGGTGGCCTGCCGCGAGGAAGAGATCGAGAAGCCGGGCGATTATATCACCTATGACATCCTCGACGATTCGATCATCGTCACCCGGCAGGACGATGGCTCGATCCGGGCGTTCCACAACGTCTGCCCGCACCGGGGGCGCAAGCTCACCGAAGGCTGCGGCCACGCGCGCGGCTTCAAGTGCGGGTTTCATGGCTGGAGCTGGGCGCTCGACGGGCGCAACCTCGGCGTCACGCGCAAGAGCGGCTATGGTGACAGCCTGAACGCCGAAGATATCCGCCTCAAGACCGTCAAGGCGGACACCTGGGGCGGCTGGGTGTTCATCACCATGGACCCGGACGCCGTTCCCCTGCACGAATACCTGGGCGAAGTCGTGCCGCTGCTCGATCCCTTCGAAATGCAGAACATGCGCTATCGCTGGCGGCAGTGGCTGCACTTCCCCTGCAACTGGAAGGTTGCTGTCGAAGCCTTCAACGAAGGCTACCACGTGATCGGCACGCACCCGCAGCTTGCCGTATATTCCGACAAGCCGACCTGGAGCCGTTCGCTGGGCATCCACGGCAATTTCGGCGCCCTGCAACGCGAGGGCGTCGGCGGCGGAACGGCAGGTGCCGCGGGCGCTGCCGACATGCGCGTGGGCCTCGCCACCAGCCTCAACCAGGTGTGGGAGGAAGTCTGGGCGACGACGACGCAGACCATGGTCGATGTCGCCAACAAGCTGGTCGACGAACTGCCCGAGGGCACGCCTACCCACGAAGTGCACATGCACTTCATGCGCCGCGTGATCGAGGAAGATGCCAAGCGCGGCGTCACCTGGCCTCCGCTTGACCCGAAGCACGCGGCCGAAGCCGGCAGCGATGTCCACGTGTTTCCCAACACCGTGCTGATCTACGGGCCGACCTTTGCCCTGTGCTATCGCGCCCGGCCCAATGGCTATGATCCCGACAGCTGCATTTTCGAGGTCTATACGCTCGAGAAATTCCCCGAAGGCCAGGAACCGAAGCCGGAGAACCTATACAAGCCCGAACAGACGCTGGACCACTGGCCGGTCGTGCTGTTGCAGGACTTCTCCAACATGGGCGCGGTGCAGCAGGGGATGAAATCGATGGCCTTCGGCGCGGCCCGCCCGCACCCGACCGAGGAAGAAGCCGTGGTCAACTTCCACCGAACCCTGGCGAGCTACTTGGGAACCGGCGGACCGGAGATGGTGGGCTAATCCAGCCGCGGATCGACGACCACGCGTACCGGCGCATCGGGTCCGCTCATTGCGGCCATGGCCGCGGCCACACCGCTGCGGCCGATCCGCGCGCCGATCCACGGCGTGATGTCGATCCGGCCATCGCCAATCGCGCGCATGGCAAGGTCCATATCCTGCGGTTCCTCGCCGCCCGCGAACTGGACGTTGAGGCGCTTGTTCTGCGCGGCGAAGACGAAGAGGCTTTCCTCTTCCATGCAATAGCCGCCCATGACGATCCGGCCGTCGAACGGCGCCGCCTCGATCAGGCTTTGCAGCAGGCCGGGCCTGCCGACGCATTCGTAGATCAGGTTGGGCACCCGGCCCACGTCGGGCAAAGGCGCATGAGGCGACGCTTCCCGGGGATCGACCGCCACGTGCGCGCCCATGCGCAGCGCTTCCTCGCGCCGGGCGGGGTGGAAATCGGCCGCGACGATGGGCGCGATGCCCATCAGGCGAAGACCGGCGACAACCCCCAGCCCGATCGCCCCGCAGCCGAGCACGAGGGCAACATCGCCCTTTTCCGGACGCCCGCGCCGCGCATGTTCAAGGCCGACGGCCAGCGGCTCGATCATCGCGCCGTGATCATCGTCGAAACTGTCCGGCAGGGCGAACATGATATCTTCGTCCAGCAGCATCAGCTCGCCGTAGCCGCCGGGGCAGACGTGGCTGAAGCCCACGACCGCATGGGCCCCGCCCTGCCGCATGATCGGTACCGAGGTGACCTTGCTGCCAACCGGCACCTTGCGGGCCGAGCCCGGACCGTAGTCCAGCACCTCACCGACGAATTCGTGGCCGGGAACAAAGGGACGGTCCCACTCCAGCGCGGCATAAGGCCCGCCCAGCCGGCGCGACAGGTCGATGATGTTGCGCCCGGCATGGAGGAAATGCTGCTCGCTCGCGCACATTCCGCACGAATGGGTGCGAACCAGCGCCTGCCCCTTGCCCGGAACGGGATCGGGCAGTTCGCCGGTCAGCACCTGGCCGTTGCGGATGTAAGCGGCTTTCACCGGGCGAAGGCCGCGCGCAGATCGGGCATGGCCTGTTCGAGCAGGCGCAGCGATTTCCAGCCTTCTTCCGGGTCGAGACCACCCAGCAGGGGCTGCAGGCCCAGCGAGGTCTTGTCCTCCATCTGCGCTGCCTGCGCGATCAGCTGCTCCGGCGTCCAGCAGGCGAACAGGCCCGCCTGCTTGAGCACCGCCGGGTTATCCAGCCCCTTGAACGGCGAACTGGAGGCATCGCCTTCCTGCTCGGCCCACTTGGCATATTCGGTGATGACGTGAACGGCATGGCGCTCGATGGCCTTCCAGCCCGCTTCGGGATCCTCGCAGAGGTGGATGGCAAGCGGCATGCCGGCCTTGGGGCGGCTGTAGAAGCCGGGCTTGCGCCCCAGCTTCGCGCATTCTTCCTCATAAAGCGGGATCAGCTCTGCCTTCATCGGGCCGAAGCCGACGCCGAACCGGGCGGCGCGGCGGGCAGAGGCAGGCACGCCGCCGCCCACCAGCACGATTTCTTCCGGGCGCTGCACCGGCAGCGGGCGGACGAAGACCGGCTTGTCGTTCATCTCGAACCGCTCACCATTCAGGGCGCGCAGGATCAGTTCGATATGCGAATCAAGCAGCTTGCCGCGATCCTTCAGGCTCTTGCCGAACATCGCGAATTCGAACGGAACATAGCCTGCGCCGAAGATTACGTTGAGGCGGCCCTTCGAAATGAGGTCCACCAGTGCAATCTTTTCGGCGATCATCACCGGATCGTGCAGCGGCAGGATAACCGCCCCCAGCATGAAGCGCGCCCGCTCCGTCACCGCAGCCATGGCAGAAGCCAGGACAAAGGGCTGCGGCAGATAGCCGTCATCCGATCCGTGATGCTCCATCAGGCCGATACGGTCCACACCGATGCCATCGCCGAAGGCGGCCATGTCGATCGCCGTGCGGTAAAGGTCTGCCGTTGGCGCGCCCCATTCGGGTGAACGCATGTCGAAGGAAAGCGTGATTGCAACGTCACGGGCCATGGAAATTCAACCTTTCAGGACTTCATAGGAGGGGTCGGAGCGGTCACGCGACCAGCCGGTATGCGCCTTCATCGGCGTAACCTCGCGGATCTCGTCCATCTCCATCACGGCGCGGCGGTGATCGAGCGCCCAGCGCCCGTCCCGCTTCGACCAGCGATCGACATAGCGGCTCAGCACGGTCATCTGCATCAACCGGCCTTCGCGTTCCATGCGCAAGGTTGCGGTGACATAGCTTTCGCTGCCGGCGCGGTCGCCATCGAGTTCGATGACGATGTTGGACATCTGGTGCGAATGTTGCAGCAAGTGGCTGTGCTGCCTGCAGACGTGATCGACGAAAGCGCGGCCCGTGCCCTGGAAGTTGTGTTCGTAATCGGCTGTGCCATCCGGGTGCCAGATCGAATAGCCCAGTTCATGGTCGATACGGTCCATGGCGCGGCAATAGCGGTAGATCTGGTCGGCGATGGCCAGCTTGTCGGCCACTTCGGTCAGCGCGTCAGCCATGGATCATCCCTTCTTGGCATAGCTGGATGCCCCGGCGATCGCCTCGATCCGGCGGCGGCGGTCTGCGGCGGAAATGGTTGCCCAGCCGGCCTCGTCATCGGCAAGGCCCCAGTTCTGGATCGGGCCGTGCGGCAGGCGCTCCAGCCCCAGCCGCGCGACATCGGCGGCACTGGCCATGGTTTCAGGCTCCCAATCCCTCCCCTGTTCAAGCGTCAGCTTGCGGTGGGCGGGCGTATCGGTCCGCCCCATCACCAGATAGAGCACGTCGATGCCATTGGGCTTCAGCTCGGCCCACAGGCTTTCCATCAGGTTGAGGTCGAAAGCCTTGGTCGCACCATAGACGCCGATGCCGGGAATGCCTCCATAGCAGACACCCGAGCCGCAGACGAGCAGCCCGCCCCTGCCCCGCGCCCGCATCAGGCGGCCGAAGTGATGACAGGCGGCCATCACGGTCAGGCAATTGCGCGTGGCCAGTTCGGTCCATGCGGCAAGATCGCCGTCAAGGAAGCCCACGCCGTTGGGATCGGCCCCGGCGTTGAACACCAGCAGCCCCACTTCGAAGGGCGCGGCAACCTCGGCAAGGCGCGCAACCGCATCCTTGCCCGCCAGGTCCACGGTGGCGGTAACGACCTTCACGCCACTGCCGGCAAGTTCCGCCGCCAGGGCATCCAGCGGCCCTTCGCGGCGGGCGACAAGGATCAGGTTAAGCCCCTCTTCGGCAAGCTGCCGCGCGAACTCCGCGCCGGTTCCTTCGGATGCCCCGGCAATCAGCGCCCAGGGGCCATAGCGTTCGGCAAGGCCGCTCATTGTCATCGTCTCCCGTTTCGCAGCAGCATGGCACGGCAAGGCGGCGCTTGCACAGGGGCAGGCCGCGCGCTCCGGCGATTTCACGGATGTGGTGGACTGTCAGGCTTGCGCCTGCGCCTCAGGCACCCAGTGCGACGACGCCCCCGGTCGATCCGAAGCCGCCCTCGCCACGCGCCGTTTCGTCCAGATGCTCAACCTCGACCCAGCCTGCCTGGACCACCGGGGCGAGCACAAGCTGCGCCACGCGATCGCCGCGACGGATGGCGAAGGGTTCGCTGCCGTGATTGATCAGGATGATCTTCAGCTCGCCGCGATAGTCGGAATCGATGGTTCCCGGCGTGTTCGGCACGGTAATGCCGTGCTTGAGCGCAAGGCCCGAGCGCGGGCGGACCTGCACCTCGTAGCCCGGCGGGATGGCGAGTGCGAGGCCGGTGGCAACCGCATGGCGCGCGCCGGGGGCCAGCGTTACGTCCTCTGCCGAAACCACATCCATGCCGGCGGCGCCCGCCGTGGCATAGGCCGGCAGATCGAGCCCCTGCCCGTGTTCGAGCCGCTTTACGAGCACCGGAACCGCATCAGGCATCGGTTGCCTCCAGCGCGATGGCGATGCGTTCCATGATCGCATTTGCGACCTGATCCTTGGGCATTTCGGGCAAGTGTTCGACCCCGTCCTTGGAGATGATGGCAATCTGGTTGGCCGAGCCGCCCATGACATCGCCGGATACGTCATTGGCGATGATCCAGTCCGCCCCCTTGCGCGCGCGCTTTTCGGTGGCGTGCTGCAACACGTTATCGGTCTCGGCCGCAAAGCCGACCAGCAGCCGGGGCTTCCTGCCGCCGGCGGCCACCGAGGCGAGGATGTCCGGGTTTTCGGTGAGCATCAGCACCGGCGGGGCGGAACCGCGCTTCTTGATCTTGCCCTGGGCCACGTCCTTGGTGCGCCAATCGGCCACGGCGGCGACCATGATGGCGCAGTCCGCCGGCAGCGAATCCTTGACCGCCGCCGCCATCTGCTGCGCCGTTTCCACATCGATGCGATCGACACCGCGCGGCGTCGGCAGGGTGACCGGCCCCGAAACCAGCGTGACCCGCGCACCCAGCCGGGCGGCAGCGGCGGCAATGGCATAGCCCTGCTTGCCGGAGCTGCGATTGGCGATGTAGCGCACCGGATCGATCGGCTCATGCGTCGGCCCGGCGGTGATGAGGATATGCTTGCCGCTCAATGGCCCTTCAGCAGATTCGCGCGAATCGAAATCGGGCTGGCCGGCCAACGGGTCGAAGGCCAGCGGATCATCCACCCGCACGCCGTGATCGTCGCCGGGGATCGGCTCGGGCGCGGACTGGTTGGCGTTGACCATGTGGTTGATGGCCTGCGGATCGGTCGGCGGGGCCGCGCGGGCCTTGCCCTTTTTCGCCAGGGGTCCGCCAGCTGCCACAACGGGCGTATCGCCGGTTGCCGGAATCGGCAGTTCGACCGGATCGCCCATGTCGGGCACGAATTCGTCCTCGATGGAGCGGGCGCGGCCCTTGGTGATGCGCTGGATCAGCTTGGAAGCCAGCCCGCCAAGGCCGATGTCGGCGCCGCCTTCATCCTCTTCGTCGGGCTCCACCGCCTCAAGGATAGAGCCGGCTGCCGGGGCGCTGCCGCCTTGGATGGGCAGGGCATCGGGCCCTTCGAACAGGCTGGCGATGCGGGCCCAGATGGCTTCGGGTTCGGGCAGGCGGCCGGGGCCATATTCGCCGCAGGCCATGTCGCCTTCGGCCGGCTCGACGACAAGGCATCCCGCCTCGGTCAGGGTCCGCACGTTGCGCTGGGTGGCCGGGTGCAGCCACATCCGCACGTTCATCGCGGGAACGGCGACGACCGGCTTGTCGGTGGCGAGCAGCAGGGTCGTGGCCAGATCATCGGCAATGCCGGCCGCCATGCGGGCCAGCAGGTCGGCCGTTGCCGGGCAGACAACCACCAGGTCCGCCTCGCGGCTGAGGCGGATGTGGCCCATCTCTGCTTCGTTGCGCAGGTCCCACAGGGTGGTGTGCACCGGATTTTCCGAAAGTGCGGCAAGGCTCATGGCCGTGACGAACTGCGATCCGCCCTCGGTCAGCACGCAGGTGACCGATCCGCCATGCTTGCGGATCAGGCGCACCAGCTCGCACGACTTGTAAGCCGCGATGCCGCCGCCGACGACGAGGAGAATCCGGGGTCCGCTCATGCCGTTCCGGCACTAGCCGCAGACGAAGCCGAGGGGAAGGCCGCACGCACCAGACCGGCCAGCGCCATCGGCACGAAGGCCAGCCCCACCCACATCGTCGCCTGGATCGTCATGCCCCAGTACCAGTTGTCGGCCCGCCCCGCGATCATGAAGGCCAGGCCATAGCCAAGGAACAGCAGCGTCGCGAAAGTGCCGATCCGCGTGCGCCAGCCGGTCCAGCCGAAAACCATCAGCACCATCAGCGGACCGGCGATCACGGCGGGAAGCAGCCGCAGGTTGCTGGACAGCACGACCATCGACATCCAGCCGGAAAGCCCGCGCAGCGTCATCCAGGAAGGCCCCATCGCATCATCGGGCCGGACCAGCCCTGCCACGACATGCAGGTGCCAGGCCATCCCGGCAAGGAACAGGGCGACAAGCAGCGCCCATGCGGCCAGCTCGCGCCAGCGGCGGTGCCACAGCGCGAAGGCGCCCAGCAGCAGGACGAAGGGCAGCGCGTGCTCGCGTATGGCAAGCGCGGCCGCCGCAGCGATCCATGCGCCGATCCACTTGTCCTTTTCCGGGCGGTAGAGCCCCATCGAGAGGGCAATAAGCGATCCCGCCCACAATTCGTGCAGCACGAAGAAATAGCCCGTTGTGCCGATCTGCACGCCAAGGAACAGCAGGACCATGGCCCAGATCCGCAGGTGCTCCGCACCGGGATCCTCGCCCAGTCGGCGCCACCAGACGATCAGCACGGCAGCAACGAGCAACAAGGCGATCAGCGCCTCAACCTTGCCACCTTCGTTGACCTTGGCCGGCGGTGGCAGCTGCGCCTCGATCCATGCGAGCGTCGGCAGGCGCACGGCAAAGCCCGGTTGCAGCGGATAGCGGCTGGCGCGATGTTCGATGGCGACCGCCTCGTAATAGTTCTCGCCCCGGCGCAGGCGCTCGATCACCCGGTCATAGAGCGCAAGGTCATCGTCGCGGGTTTTCTCGCCGGCCGCGATCGTCTTGCCGTCGAGCACCGAAGTGTGCACCCCCTCGCCCGAGCGCATCGGCGTCAGCGCCGCAAGCGCCAGCATGGCAAGCAGCAGGGCCAGCGCAAGCCGCGCCGGCCAGCGCGGCCAGTGGGCAAAACGATTCCATTCGGGCGCGTTCATGTCGCGGTTCCCACCCCGGAGCGCATTGCCGCAGCGATCAGGCTGCGCAGCGCGAACGGCATCCAGGCTAGCCCCATGAACAGGAACGGCACGGCAATCACCCCCCAGTAGAAATTGTTCTGCCGCCCGGCGATCATGAAGGCAACGGCATAGCCGATGGACAACAGCGCGGCGAAAGTGCCGGCATGGCCCTTCCAACCCGTCCAGCCGAACACCGCCAGCACCGCCAGCGGCCCGGCAATCACCTGGGGCAGCAGGTTGAGAACGCTTGAATGTTCGACCTTGTAAAGCCAGCCGCCGATCCCTTCGAGCGCAAGCCACGAGGGCGACACCGGATCGCCCGCTCGGATCTGCGCCTGCGCGAAGGACAGGTGCATTGCCAGCGCGGCGGCGAAGATCGCCACGAGCGCAAGCCAGGCCAGCCCCTCGCGCCGGTTGCCGCGCCACAGGGCCATTGCCGCCATCAGCAGCCCGAAGGGCAGCGCCAGTTCGCGCACCGCCAGGGCCGCAGCAGCAGCAAACCAGGCAGCGATCCACTTGCCCCTGTCAGGCCGGTGCAGGGCAAAGGAAAGCACCATCAGTTCGGCCGCCCAGATTTCGTGCAGCACAAGGAATTGCGCCGAAAGGCCTGTCGCCAGCCCGACCAGCAACAGGGCCGTGCCGACAAGCTTCACCGGCTCGCCGCCCGGTTCCTCGGCAAACCGCCGGAAAGTGAAGAACAGCACCGCGAGCACAAGTGCATAGTTCAGCGCAACCAGTCCGCCCTGCCCCAGCCATGCGGTGAGATAAGCCAGAGTCGGCAGGCGCACGGTAAGTCCCGGAGCCACGGGATAGCCGTTCTCGCGCTGCAACCGGGTGGCGGCGGCGTAGTAATCTTCTCCCTTTGCCACCCGATCGGCGATCAGGCGGTAGAGCCGCAGGTCATTGTCCTTTTCGCCATCGGCAGCGGTCGCCTGTTCTGGCGTCGCTGCGGCAGTTGGCGGGGCCGTGCTGGCCAGGTCCGGCGCGTCGGCCAGTTCGCGCGGCATCCCCGGCGCCCATGCCGCCAGTGCGGCAAGCAGCAGCAGCACCGCCAAGGCCAGCCGTGCCGGACCTTTGCGCCAGTGCGCGTAGCGATCGAAGGCCGCAGCGGCCTGCCTCGCCTGCACTTCCTCCACGACCATGCGCCCCTTTCGCCCCGTTTTCGGCGCGATGCTGGCACAGGCTTCGGCAAGTCGCAAAGCCGCCAGTCCGCCGATCAGGGGAAAATCCCTAGGGTGCGATGGTTTCGATTTCCTTTCCGCATCCTGCGCCGTGCGCCGTTCCCGGCAGAGGCTTGACCGGCGGGGGCCAAACCGAACAGACAGGCAGCGTGACACGGCATTACGACGCAATCATCATCGGCGGCGGGCACAACGGCCTGACCTGCGCCTTCTACCTCGCCCGGGCAGGGATGCGTGTGCGCGTGCTGGAACGGCGCCACGTGGTGGGCGGCGCGGCGGTGACCGAGGAGTTCCACCCCGGCTTCCGCAATTCCACCGCCAGCTACACCGTCAGCCTGCTGCGGCCGAAGGTGATTGCCGACATGAAACTGCACGATCACGGCTATCGCGTGGTCGAACGGCAGGTATCGAACTTCTTTCCGTTCGAGAACGATTACCTGAAGCTCGGCGGCGCGCCGGGACGGACCGAGACCGAATTTGCCCGCTTTTCCCCCCGCGATGCCGAAGCCTACCCACGTTACGACGCAGCGCTGGAAAAGGTGGCGAACGTGCTGCGCGGCCTGTCCTTGCAAGCCCCGCCCAACGTCGGCGGCGGGCTTTCCGCAATTGTGGCGGCGGCACGCCAGGGCTGGCCGATGGCGCAGATGGACATCGCCACCCAGCGCGACTTGCTGGCCATGTTCACCAAGAGCGCGCGCGACTTCCTGGATGGCTGGTTCGAGCATGACGTGGTCAAGACGGCCTTCGCTTTCGATGCCGTGGTGGGCAACTACGCCGGCGTTTCCACGCCTGGTTCGGCCTATGTCCTGCTGCATCATGTGTTCGGCGAAGTGAACGGCAAGCCGGGCGCATGGGGCCATGCCGTGGGCGGCATGGGTGCGATCACGCAGGCCATGGCAAGGGCCTGCGAAGCGCAGGGCGTGGAGATCAGCCTTGAAGCTCCGGTCGCGCGGGTGCTGGTATCGGGCGGCAAGGCGCGCGGGGTGCAACTGGAAAGCGGCGAGGAAATCGTCGCCCCCATCGTCGCTGCCAATGTCGGCCCGGCTCTGCTTTTCCGCCAGATGGTGGACGAGGCCGATCTCGACGCCGATTTCCGGGCACGGATGAAGACCTACAAGACCGGTTCGGGCACCTTCCGCATGAACGTGGCCTTGTCCGAATTGCCTGACTTCACCGTCCTGCCCGGCAAGGCGCAGGCAGAGCACCATACCGCCGGGATCATCATCGCCCCCGGCATGGATTACATGGACCGCGCCTTCATCGATGCGCAGCAGCACGGCTGGTCAAGCAAGCCGATTGTCGAGATCACCATTCCCAGCACGCTGGACGACAGCCTTGCGCCGCCGGGTTGCCATGTCGCCAGCCTGTTCTGCCAGCAGTTCGATCCGGCGGCGGACTGGGACGCCCACCGCGAGCAGGTGGCCGACCTGATCATCGCCACCGTCACCGAACATGCGCCCAATTTCGCGCGCAGCGTCATTGCCCGCCAGATCCATTCACCACTCGACCTTGAGCGCAAGTTCGGGCTGGTCGGAGGCGATATCTTCCACGGCACCATGGGGCTGGACCAGCTCTGGGCAGCGCGGCCGGTACTGGGCCACGGCGATTATCGCGCGCCGATCCGGGGCCTGTACATGTGCGGATCGGGCACCCATCCGGGCGGCGGCGTGACTGGTGCGCCGGGCCATAATGCGGCGCAGGCCATCCTTGCCGACCGGCCGCTTATCCGCAAGCTGCTGCGGTCCTGACCGCGGCCTATTCCGGCAGGCGGCAGATATCCACCCATTGCCCGCCGACCAGACCGGCCAGCCGCTCGGGCTCAAGCTCGATGGAACTGGTGCGCGATCCGGCGGCGGGAAACACCGTGGCATAGGCCAGCAGCGACCGGTCGCAGAGCACCGGCACGGGGTTGGCAAGGCCGAAGGGACATACCCCGCCGACAGCATGGCCCGTCAGCTCCAGCGTCGCCTCGGCATCAAGCATCCTTGGCCGCCCGCCCAGCGCAGCCTTGCACTTCGCGTTATCTAGCCGCGCATCCCCGCGCGCCACCAGCAGCATCGGCTGGTCTCCCACGCGAAAGGCCAGCGTCTTGGCAATGCGTCCCGGCTCCACGCCCAACGCATCGGCAGCCTCGGCCACCGTAGCGGTGCTCACGCCCTGATCGATCAGGCGAAGGTCCGGTGCATGGGCCGCCAGCCACAGGCGGACCGATTCCTCGCTCATGCCTCGGGCTCGCCGAAGCGCTCAAGCCGGAAGGCGGCCTTCAGGTAATCCTCTGCCGCTGCCTTCAGCGCCGGTTCCTCGGCAAAGGCCTCCGCCGGCAGCGGAGCCTCGCCAAGCCCCTCCAGCAAGGTCCACAGCGCAAAGCGGCGGCCGGGTTCGCGTTCGACACCGAAGCCGATCTTCAGCCGCTCAACGCCCTGCGCGAAGTCGGCAACCGTCAGCTTGCCGGGATCGTCGGTGCCGAAGAAGTGCAGCAGCAGCGCTTCAAGGTCCATGGCGTTACAGCCAGCCCAGCGCCGTAGCGCCCCAGACCGCCGCGCCGCCGGCCAGCAGCGCCAGCAGATAGCCCGGCCAGCGCCGCTCGCTCTTGCGCTCCCACATCAGCGCCACTTCCGGCAGCGGGCGCTGCAGGGGGGCGCCGCCCTTGGCCGGGAAGCGTTCTTCGATGCGGCGCAGCAGTTCCGGCAGGCGCAGCAGCGTTTCGGCATCGCTGCGCAAGCGATCGGCCAAAGCCGCTTCGGGGCCCAGCTCGTCGCGGATCCAGCCCTTCACATAGGGGCCGGACGTGTCCCACATGTTGATTTCCGGGTGCAGCGTCGTCGCCAGCCCTTCGACCATGACCATGGTTTTCTGCAGCAGCAGCAGGTGCGGCTGGGTCTGCATGTCGAAATCGCGGGTAATGGCGAACAGGCCATCGAGCATCTGGCCGACCGAAAGCTCGCTCACCGGCTTGCCGCGCATCGGCTCGCCCACGGCGCGCAGGGCAGAGGCGAACTCGTCCACCGAATGGTGCGAAGGCACGTACTGCGCCTCGAAATGGATTTCGGCGACGCGGCGGTAATTGCCCGTTGTCAGGCCATAGAGAATTTCCGCCAGCCACAGCCGGGCGCGCCGGTCGATCCGGCCCATGATGCCGAAATCGATGGCAACGATGGTGCCGTCCCGCTCAACGAACAGGTTGCCCTGGTGCATGTCGGCATGGAAAAACCCGGCGCTGATCGCCTGCGTCAGGAAGGCGATGACCAGCCGGTGCGCCAGCTTGGGCAGGTCATGCCCCGCGGCCTTCAGCGCATCGAGATCGGAAAGCTTGGTGCCGTCGATCCACTCGATGGTCATCACGTTGCCGCAGGTGCGATCCCAGTCGATCGCCGGCACGCGATAGCCATCGTGGCCTTTCATCGCCTCGGCCAGTTCGGAGGCCGAAGCCGCCTCGCGTCGCAGGTCAAGTTCGCGGGCGGTCCAGCGCTTGAAATTGTCGATCACCGCGCGCGGTCGCAGGCGCGCCGCCTCGCCGCCCAGCGCCTCAAGGTGGGCGGCGGCCCATTCATAGGTCTCGATATCGCGGGCGAACTTCTCGCGAATGCCCGGGCGCAGGACCTTGACCGCAACGTGGCGGCCGTCGGTCGTGATGGCACGGTGCACCTGCGCGACCGACGCCGCTCCCACGGGATCGGTATCGATCGAAAGGAACAGTTCGGAAACCGGCTTGCGGAAGCCCGCCTCGATCTCTGCCTCTATCGCTGCGAAAGGCACGGGCGGCAGGCTGTCCTGCAATGTCAGCAGGTTGCGCGCCGCATCTTCGCCGACGATGTCGGGCCGGGTGGCAAGGCTTTGCCCCAGCTTGATCGCGGCAGGCCCGATGTCCTGGAACGCCCCGGCATAGTCCGGAACCCTGGGCTGGAAAGTGCCCAGCCGTGCCAGCCGCACCAGCCGCTTGACCGGAGCCGGTGCATTGCGGTCGTTCTCGATCCCGCGCAGCGCCCCATGGCGGGCCAGCACCCGGCCCCAGCGCAGCAGGCGCAGGATATGCGTGGCAGGTGTCGTCACGCCTAGATCTTCCACCCCGAATGGATCGCCACCAGGCCGCCCAGGATCGGTTCCACCCGCGTACGGGCAAAGCCGGCCTGGCGGATCATGGCTTCGAATTCGCGCATCGGCGGGAAGCGGCGGATCGATTCGATGAGGTAGCGATAGCTGTCGGCATCGCCGGCGATCTTCTCGCCGATCCACGGCACCAGCTTGTGCGAGTAAAGGTCATAGACTTCGCGGAAGCCCGGCCATTCGGTGGTCGAGAACTCCAGGCAGAAGAACCGCCCGCCATGCTTCAGCACGCGGTGCGCCTCGGCCAGCGCCTTGTCGATGTGGGTCACGTTCCGGATGCCGAAGGCGATGGTATAGGCATCGAAGAAACGATCGGGAAAGCTCAGCTCTTCGGCATTCTGGCGCGACCAGACAAGGCCATCCAGCCCGCGATCCATGGCGCGCTCGATGCCCACGTCGAGCATGTCCTGGTTGATGTCGGATACCGTAACGGTCGCGCCGCGTGCGGCCAGCCGGAAGGCGATGTCGCCCGTGCCGCCCGCCATGTCGAGGATCTGCTCGCCCGGCTGCGGCTTTACCCGGCGGACGAACTGATCCTTCCACAGCCGGTGCATCCCGCCCGACATGGCATCGTTCATCACGTCGTATTTCTTGGCCACCGAGGAAAACACCTCGCCGACGCGGGTGGTCTTTTCCTCGGGGGAGACCTCTTCGTAACCGAAGGATACCTGTTCGCTCATGCGCCCGCCCTTAGGGGAGTTTCGGCGGGCCGCAAAGCTTGTTAGGAGAGTCTTTATCCGCCTTCGGGTGGAATCCGGCACCGGCCCGGCCAGATGCCGCCCCATCCGCGAAGAGAGCCCGATGCCGGAACTTCCCGAAGTAGAAACCACCGTGCGCGGCCTTGCCCGCTACCTCGAGGGCGAACGGATAGCCCGCGTCGCGGTCAACCGGCCCGATCTGCGCCGCCCCTTCCCGCCCGATCTGGTCCAGGTGCTCACCGGCGCACGGGTCACCGCACTGGGACGGCGGGCGAAATACGGACTCGTCCATACCGACCGCGGGCAGACCATGGTGTTCCACCTCGGCATGAGCGGTCGCTGGCGGATCGAACCGGATGCGGCGGACAAGCACGATCACCTGGTGCTGGAAACCGGCGCCGGCCATGTCCTCGCGCTCAACGATGCGCGGCGCTTCGGATCGGTGGACCTGGTCGATACCGACGGGCTCGAACAATGGCCGGCCTTCGCCGCGCTTGGCCCGGAGCCGCTTGGCGACGAGCTGACCCCGGCCCACCTTGCCGCCGCCTTCAAGGGCCGTGCGGCGCCGGTAAAGCCATTGCTGCTGGATCAGCGGATCGTCGCCGGGCTCGGCAACATCTACGTCTGCGAAGCCCTGCTGCGCGCCGGCATCCGGCCCGACCGGGCGGCGGGCTCGATCAGCCGCAAAGGGCTGGAACGCCTGGTGCCCGAGATCAAGGCCGTGCTTAGCGAATCGATCGAAGCCGGCGGCTCCACCATCCGCGACTATGCCCAGCCCAACGGCGAGCTTGGCTATTTCGCCGCAAGCTGGCGAGTCTATGGCCGCGAGGGCGAGGATTGCCACCACTGCGGCAAGCCGGTGCGCCGCATGGTCCAGGGCGGACGCAGCACTTTCTGGTGCGGGACCTGCCAGAAGTGAGGACGAAGGCTTGACGATTCGGGGACCGATGGCTAAGGGCCGCGCTTTCCCGGCGTACTCCGGTTCGCCTTTTCGCAGATTTCCAACGGATTTCCGGCCACGCTGGTGGCCCGACAGAGGATAGAGTCAGGACGTTATGGCCAATACGCCGCAAGCCAAGAAGCGCATCCGCCGCAATGAACGCCGCGCCGAAATCAACGGTGCCCGCATCGGTCGCATCCGCACCTTCGTGAAGAAGGTCGAATCGGCGATCGCCGGTGGCGACAAGACGGCCGCAGCCGAAGCGCTCAAGGCGGCACAGCCGGAACTGGCTCGCGGCGTTGCCCGCGGCGTGCTTCACAAGAACACTGCCAGCCGCAAGCTGTCGCGTCTCAGCAAGGCCGTCGCCGGCCTCTGATTCGCCACGGCAGACTGTGCGTCAGCCAGTCGCGCATGGTACGAAAAACGAACAAGGCCGGGGGGCGATCCTCCGGCTTTTTTCGTGTGTGCTGACGCCTTTCTGAGGTCCGCCGCCAAAGTCGTTGAAATCCCGCGATTCGGCTGCGACGAACCGTTGATTGCACGCAAATTCAACGACTTATACGATTACCTCACGGGTTTCCGAGCACCCCGTGGAGTCAAGCGGATTATTTCAGTTTTTTTAAGGTTCGGACGCTTGCCCTCGGGCCCTTCCCGCTCTTTAATCCCTCTCAGCCGAGGGGGGAGATTCTCTCCCTGCCAAGGTTCAACAGTAGGGATCGCGGCATAACTGCGCCAGGCGGGGGTTTGGCGGATGCCGCTGTGCGTCCGGAACAGTTCTGGGGGGCTGTCCGGTCAGCATCTGGGGATGGAGCGGGCACCTGTGCAGGTTCTAAAGGTGGGGCAACGTGCGCGGTTCACGCGCCGGTCCGGTAATGTAGCAACGGAGACCAGGCGGTGAAGAGCAAGGCAAACGGTTCGCGCATCGAAGATCAGGAAGCGCTCGATCTTGCCGCCGACTGGGCGGACATCAGCCAGGGCCTGCGCAAGGACCTTGGGCATCAGCTGCACAGCCAGTGGATCAAGCCGATCCAGGTGGGCACCTTCTGCAAGGAAACCGGCACGCTGGACCTGTTCCTGCCGACCGAGTTTTCCGCGAACTGGGTGTCGGACCGTTTTGCCGACCGGCTTTCGCTCGCATGGAAGATCGCCCGCCCCGACGTACGCCACGTGCGCGTTGCCGTGCACCCCGGCCGTCGCGGCATGCCCGACCTGCGCCTTGGCGATTCGCGCCGCCCGGCCAACGATGGCGCGCCCGCCGTTTCGGCCCCGCAGCCCGGCCAGCTCTCCATGGCGAGCGGTGACTTCGGCGGCATCGCCAACGATGCGCTGGGCCTTGGCACCATGGGTCTCGATCCTTCGCTGACTTTCGCCAGCTTCGTCACCGGCGCGTCGAACGTGCTGGCCTGCAATGCCGCGCAGCGCATGGCCGCGGTGGAAACGCCGCAGTTCTCGCCGCTCTACCTCAAGGCCGCCACCGGCCAGGGCAAGACGCACCTGCTGCATGCCATCGGCCACGCCTTCCTGGCCAACCACAGCCGCGCGCGCATCTTCTACTGCTCGGCAGAGCGCTTCATGGTCGAATTCGTCCAGGCACTGCGCCAGGGCCAGATGATCGAGTTCAAGGCCCGCCTGCGCGGCTTCGACCTGCTGATGGTCGATGACATCCAGTTCATCATCGGCAAGGCCTCGGCGCAGGAAGAGCTGCTCTACACGATCGACGCGCTGCTGGCTGAAGGCAAGCGGCTGGTCTTTGCCGCCGACCGCGCCCCGCAGGCGCTCGACGGCGTCGAACAGCGCCTGCTCAGCCGGCTGTCGATGGGCCTTGTCGCCGATATCCAGCCGGCCGACATCGAGCTGCGCCGCGCGATCCTCGAACATCGCCTCGCCCGCTTCTCCTCGCCCACCGAGGTGCCCTCGGACGTTATCGAGTTCCTTGCCCGCACCATCAACCGCAACGTGCGCGAGCTGGTCGGCGGCCTCAACAAGCTGATCGCCTATGCCCAGCTGACCGGCCAGGCCGTGTCGCTCCAGCTGGCCGAAGAACAGCTGACCGATATCCTTTCGGCCAACCGCCGCCGCATCACGATTGACGAGATCCAGCGCACGGTCTGCCAGTTCTACCGCGTCGATCGCACGGAAATGGCCAGCAAGCGCCGCGCCCGCGCCGTGGTGCGCCCGCGCCAGGTGGCCATGTACCTCGCCAAGGTGCTGACGCCCCGCAGCTATCCGGAGATTGGCCGCAAGTTCGGCGGACGCGATCATTCCACCGTGATCCACGCGGTGCGCCTGATCGAAGACCTGCGCACCCGCGATGCCGACATGGACGGTGATGTGCGCAGCCTGCTTCGCCAGCTGGAAAGCTGATCCCCAGGCCGATGACGCCCTGAATTCCCGGCGCTGGCAATCGCCGGGAAGCGCGTTATGCTCGGACCATGCCTTTTGCTGACGCACCCATGCTCGAACACGTTACCCAGCCGGTACTGCTGGTCGAAAACGGCATGGTCCGCTTTGCCAATGCTGCCGCGCGCTCGATCCTGGGCAGCCATGTCGTCGGGCAGGACGTGCGGATCGCCATCCGCATACCCGAGGCGATAGCCGCGATCACTGCGCCCGAGGGCGGCACAGTCCGCATTTCGGGCCTCTCGGTTCCGGGCAGCCAATGGGATCTCGCCTGCCACTCGCTTGGCAATGATCGCAAGATGATCGTGCTGGAAGACCTCTCGGTGCGGGTCGGCGTTGCCCGCGCCCACGCCGATTTTGTCGCCAATGCCAGCCACGAGCTGCGCACGCCGCTGGCGGCCGTGCTCGGCTATGTCGAGACGCTGGAGGACGACAAGGCCGGCGGCGATCCCGATACCCGCAAGCGCTTCCTGGGCATCATCCGGCACGAGGCGCAGCGCATGCAGGCGCTGGTCGAAGACCTGATGTCGCTTTCGCGCATCGAGGCAGTCAAGCACGATACGCCGACCGAGCCGGTGGACATCGTGGCCTTGGCGCGTGAGGCAGCCGGAGAGGTCCAGAACCGTGCCGAGGTGCGGCTGAGCACCAATTGCGACAGCGCCATGGTGGCGGGAGACCGGGGCCAGCTTGCCCAGGTGCTGCGCAACCTGGTCGACAATGCGATCAAATACGGCAAGCCGGGCAATCCGGTGCACATCGACGTTGAAACCAGCACGGCCGGACGGGTGGCCATTTCGATCCGCGACGAAGGCGAAGGCATTGCGCCCGAGCACCTGCCCCGCCTGACCGAGCGGTTCTATCGCGTCGATACCGGGCGCAGCCGCGCGGCGGGTGGAACGGGCCTGGGGCTGGCCATCGTCAAGCACATTGCCGAGCGCCATCGCGGCTGGTTCGACATCTCCAGCCGTTCGGGCCAGGGCACCACGGCAACGGTGATTCTGCCGCTGCTACTTCGGGACGAGTGAAAAAATCGGCTCAAATCCGCCAGTCTTGTGGCTGTCACAGGACTGTCATGGAAGCGCAATAGGTCTGCGGCGAATCGCAAGACAGGGGTTTCCCATGATCCGCTTCAAGACGTTTGCCATCGCCGCCCTTTCGACCGCCGCCCTGGCGGGTTGCGGCGGCGGCTCCACCGCCAGCCGCGATGCGGCATGGGCAGTCGGCTCCTCGACGCTTTATCCTTTCGCCGCGGCCGTGGCCGAAGAGACCGCCAAGTCCGGTGTGAAAGCACCGAAGATCGAACAGAACGGTTCGGGTGCCGGCATCAAGCTGTTCTGCGCCGGCATCGGCGCGGCCCATCCCGACATCGCCAATGCCTCGCGCCGCATCAAGAAGTCCGAATTCGAGGAGTGCGTGAAGAACGGCGTAAAGGACGTTGCCGAGATCCAGGTCGGCCTTGACGGCATTGCCTTTGCCGAGGCCAAGGAAGGCCCGGGCATGAAGCTGACGGTCGAGGACGTGTACAAGGCACTGGCCAAGAACCCCTATGGCAAGCCCAACACGGCCAAAAACTGGAACGACGTGAACCCGGCCCTGCCGGCCATGCCCATCCTGGTCTATGGCCCGCCCTCCACCTCGGGCACCCGCGATGCGCTGGCCGAACTGATCCTGACCAAGGGCTGCGATGCCGATCCGGCGATGAAGGCGCTGAAGGACAAGGACAAGGACGCGCACAAGAAGGTCTGCACCGAAGTGCGCGAGGACGGCGCCTATGTCGACTCGGGCGAGGCCGACAACCTGATTGTCCAGAAGATCGCCGCCAATTCGCAGGCGATCGGCGTGTTCGGCTTCTCGTTCCTTGAAGAGAACATGGACAAGCTGAAAGGCATCACCATGGGCGGCGTCGAGCCGACCTATGCCTCGATCTCCGACTTCTCCTATCCCGGCGCCCGCCCGCTCTACATCTACGTGAAGCTGGCGCACCTGAACGCCGTTCCCGGTCTCAAGGAATTCGTCGCGACCTGGGCCAAGTCCTGGGGTCCGGACGGCCTGCTCAAGAAGAAGGGCATGGTGATCTCGACCGACGACGTGCGCGCCCGGAATGCGGACATCGCCGCCAAGTTCACCGCCATGGACACCTCGGACCTCAAGTAACCGACGATGCAACCTGCAATAGTCCTGTTTGTCATCCTTGCGCTCGGGGGCGTGTCCTGGTGGACCGTGCGCGCCCGGGCGCAGGGCCTTTACACGGGCCGCGGCTCGCTCAAGGCCATGCCGAATTACCACGGCTGGCACATGGCGCTGTGGGTGCTGATCCCGGCCCTGATCGGCTGGTTCGTGTGGAACGGCGTGTCCCCCGGCCTTGTCCGCTCGGCCCTGCTGGCCGATCCGGCCGCCGCGCTGCTGCCGGCCATGGACATGGAGCGCGATGCCATCGTCAACGAGGCGCTGGGCGCTGCGCGCAACAACGGCTTCGGTGCCTTCAATCCGCTTGCTGCCCAGCTCGTCGGGCCGGCGCAGGCGATCCTCACCCGGTTCGACCTGATCGGTGCGGCGCTGGTTGCCGTGCTGGCGCTTGCCGGTGGCGGTTTCGGCTATACCCGCGTGCGGGCAGACTTCCCCGCCCGCACCCGCGTGGAGCGCGGCGTGCTGCTGCTGCTGCTTGCCGCCAGCTTCGTGGCCATCCTTACCACGATCGGCATCATCGGCTCGCTGGTGTTCGAGGCGGGACTGTTCTTCTCCTTCGTCAGCCCGGTCGACTTCCTGTTCGGCACCAACTGGAACCCCGATCCCTTCGCGCCGATAACGCCGGAACTGGGTGAAAAGCTGGGTGCTCTGCCGCTGTTCTGGGGCACGCTGTTCATCGGCGCGATCATCGCAATGATCGTGGCCGTGCCGCTTGGCCTGATGAGCGCCATCTACCTTACGCAATATGCCAGCGCCCGCTTCCGCCGCTGGGTGAAGCCCAGCCTGGAAATCCTCGCCGGCGTGCCGACCGTGGTCTACGGCTATTTCGCGGCGCTTACCGTCGCGCCGATGATCCGCGATTTCGGCGGTGCCATCGGCATCGCCAACCCGACGACGGAAAGCGCGCTTGCCGCCGGCCTTGTCATGGGCGTGATGATCATCCCCTTCGTCTCCTCGATGGCCGACGATGCGATTGCCGCCGTGCCGCAGGCCATGCGCGATGGCAGCCTGGCCATGGGGGCGACACGTTCCGAAACGATCAAGCGGGTAATGATCCCGGCCGCCCTGCCCGGCATCGTGGCCGGCGTGATGCTGGCGATCAGCCGCGCCATCGGCGAAACGATGATCGTCTACATGGCCGCCGGCGCGGCTGCGAACCTGTCCGCCAATCCCTTCGAGGCGATGACGACGGTGACGTACCAGATCGCCCGCCTGCTGACCGGCGACGGCGATTTCAGCCACCCCTCGACGCTTTCGGCCTTCGCCCTCGGGCTGGTCCTGTTCGTCGTCACCCTCGCGCTCAACATCATTGCCCTGCGCGTCGTGAAGCGCTTCCGGGAGGCTTATGAGTAACCCCGCATCCACCTGGTCGAGCCCGGAAATGGCTCGCCGCCTGCAGAAGCGCTATGCTGCCGAGCGCCGCTTCAAGGCGATGGGCATGATCGCCATCGCGCTCAGCCTGGCCTTCCTTGCCTTCCTGCTGTTCACCATGCTGCGCGATGGCATCGCCGGCCTTGACTGGGCCTTCCTGACGGGCTCGGATTCCACCGATGCGGCGAATGCCGGCATCTGGGGCGCCTTCAAGGGATCGCTGCTGACCATGGCGGTGACGCTGACGCTGTCGTTCCCGCTGGGCGTGCTGGCGGCGGTCTACCTTGAGGAATTCGCCCCGCGCAGCCGCTGGGTGGACTGGGTCGAGGTTTCGATCAACAACCTTGCCGCCGTGCCTTCGATCATCTTCGGCCTGCTGGGCCTTGCCATCTTCATCCAGGTGATGGGCATGCCCCGCTCGTCCCCGCTGGTCGGCGGCATGACGCTCTCGCTGATGACCATGCCGGTCATCGTCATCTCCGCGCGCAATGCGATCAAGGCGGTGCCGCCGTCGATCCGCGATGCCGCGCTGGCTGTGGGGGCCAGCCCGGTACAGGCAGTGTTCCACCACGTGCTGCCGCTCGCCCTGCCGGGCATCCTCACCGGCACGATCATCGGCATGGCCCGCGCCCTGGGCGAAACCGCACCGCTGCTGATCATCGGCATGCGCGTGTTTGCCGCGACGCCGCCCGAAGGCATCACCGATACGGCCACGATCCTGCCCATGCAGATCTTCCTGTGGTCGGACGAGATCGACCAGGCCTTCGTCCAGAACACCTCTGCCGCCATCATCGTGCTGCTGGCCTTCCTGCTCGCGATGAACGGCCTCGCCATCTATCTTCGCAACCGCTTCGAGACACGCTGGTAAACCACATGACCGAAACCAATCGCATTTCCGCGCGCAACGTCAGCGTGTTCTATGGCGAAAAGCAGGCGATCAACGATGTCTCCATCGATATCGCCAGCGAGCACGTCACCGCCTTCATCGGCCCTTCGGGCTGCGGCAAGAGCACCTTCCTGCGCGTGCTGAACCGCATGAACGACACCATCGCCAATTGCCGGGTGACGGGCGAGATCAAGCTGGACGGCGAAGACATCTACGGCCCCTCGATGGACGTGGTGCAGCTGCGCGCGCGCGTGGGCATGGTGTTCCAGAAGCCCAACCCCTTCCCCAAGTCGATCTACGAGAACGTCGCCTATGGCCCGCGCATCCACGGCCTGGCCAACGGCAAGTCCGAGATGGACGCCATCGTCGAAAAGTCGCTGCGCCGCGCCGGCCTGTGGGACGAGGTGAAGGACCGTCTTTCCGACCCCGGCACCGCGCTTTCGGGCGGCCAGCAGCAGCGCCTGTGCATCGCGCGCGCCATCGCCGTCAGCCCCGAGGTGATCCTGATGGACGAGCCCTGCTCGGCGCTCGACCCCATCGCCACTGCCCGCATCGAGGAGCTGATCGACGAACTGAAGGGCCGCTATGCCATCGTCATCGTCACCCATTCGATGCAGCAGGCCGCGCGCGTTTCGCAGCGCACCGCCTTCTTCCACCTCGGCACGCTGGTCGAATACGGCCCGACCGAGCAGATCTTCACCAATCCGCGCGAAGTGCGCACCAAGGATTACATTACCGGACGGTACGGGTAAGGAATTCGGATATGGCCGAACATACAGTCAAGGCTTTCGACATCGAGATCGGACAGCTGCGCGGGCTGATCGCGGAAATGGGCGGCATTGCCGAAGCGATGATCCGCGATGCGGTCGATGCCCTCGCCCGGCTCGATGAGGTCAAGGCGCGCGAGGTGATCGCCACCGACGCCAGGCTCGACGCGCTTGAGGCAGAGGTCGATCGCCAGGCCATCCGGATCATCGCCCTGCGCGCGCCGATGGCGGACGACCTGCGCGACGTGATTGCCGCTCTCAAGATTTCGGGCGTGGTCGAACGCATCGGCGACTATGCCAAGAACATCGCCAAGCGCGTGGGCGACGTTGAGGAAGGGCGCAAGAAGATCGGCCCGCTGACGCTGGTTCCCGCCATGGCCGAGATCGCCCAGGGCATGGTCCGCGACGTGCTCAATGCCTATGGCGCGCGCGATTCCGAACTCGCCATCGAAGTGATCAAGCGCGACGAAAAGCTGGACAACTTCTACGACAGCCTGTTCCGCAACCTCGTCAGTCACATGATGGAAAGCCCGTCCACCATCTCCAGCGTCGCGCAGCTGCTGTTTGTTGCCCGCAACCTTGAGCGGATCGGCGACCATGCCACCAACGTCGCCGAAATGGTCTACTTCGCCGCGACGGGCCTCTATTATTCCGACCGCGAACAGCCGGGCGGCGGGGAAAAGGTGATCTGATGCAAGCCTCGGTCCTCATCGTCGAGGATGATGCCGCCCTCTCCGAGCTGCTGGTCTGGCACTTCGCCAACGAAGGCTGCAAGGTTCGCCAGACCGCCGATGGCGAGGAAGCGCTGGACCTTGTCCGCGAGGAACTGCCCGACCTCATCGTGCTTGACTGGATGATCGAGAACGTGCCGGGGATCGAAGTCTGCCGCCAGCTTCGCAAGGCGAAGGAAAGCGCGCAGGTTCCCGTGATCATGCTCACCGCGCGCGGGCAGGAGGAGGACCGCATCCGCGGCCTCAAGACCGGTGCCGACGATTACGTGACCAAGCCCTTCTCCCCCCGCGAGCTGCTCGCCCGGGCCGAGGCGCTGCTGCGCCGCAGCCGACCGGCGCTGACCGGCGCGGTTCTGGTTCACGACGATCTCGAGCTTGATCCCGTGGCCCACCGCGTCCGCCGCGGCGGGGAATCGCTGCACCTTGGCCCCACGGAATTCCGCCTGCTGCGCCACTTCATGGAGCGCCCGGGCCGCGTCCATTCGCGCGCCCAACTGCTCGACGCCGTCTGGGGCCAGGATGCCGAGATCGACGAGCGCACGGTGGACGTCCACATCCGCCGCCTGCGGCTTGCCATCACCAAGGACGGGCAGAGCGACCCGATCCGCACCATACGCTCGGCCGGATACGCGCTGGGCGACTGACACAGGGTTTGCAGGGTTTGGCGGAAGAGGCACCCATCAAGCTTCCCTTGCGCGACTGCGACATGATGCGCGGAGTGATCGCTGCTACCTTCCGCCGATAAGCGAGCGCCACCAATTGAAGGCGCACCTTGGCTTTTTGACGGATACCTGAACCTCAGGGCTTTTTCGGCTCGATGCCTTCCGCCTATTGAACCCCAACCCGACGCAAGTGCGGCAGAACCATTTCGGTAGCAATGGACGTTGACCTCTTCAGCGCGCGAATGGAATCGAAAGGTGAACGATACGCAACAGGACCACACATGAAAATTGCACTTACTCTGGCCGCATGCTGCGCACTTACGGCAAATTCGCCTGCGTTTGCGAAGAACGAATGGTATGTCGAACAAGGCGTTTCCGGAATCTCATTCCAAAGCAGCTCAGATACGACCGATGGCGGTGCGGCCTTTGGGGGCGGCGGAACTGTCGTTGATCCGAAAGTTAACGCCAAGCCCTTGGTGTCGATCGGCTTCGGTCGTGAGTTTGGCAGGCATCTCTCCGTAGGAATTAGCTACGAGACTGTCGACAGTGCGGCCTCCTACCGTGCTAACTATAAAAACGTAAGTAATCCGTCTTACTTTGGGGGCAGGACGAACACTGACGCCTTCATGCTGACTGCTCGTTATAGCTTGCCGATTGGCGGTGATCGGTCTGCTTGGGATGCTTCTGTCGCGACAGGAGCCGGACTTGCCCATAACACTTTCAAGAACATCACCGAGGGGAATGCCCCCGGTAAAGCGACCTTCCTTCTTGATCCCGGTAGCAAGGACAACTTTGCTTGGCACGTTTCTGGTCGTCTGAGCTACCGGGTACGCCCGAACGTCGCAATTTTTGGGGAAGCCCGTTATGTTGACCTCGGGACCTTCACCACTGGCACATCAAGAACCCCGGGCGGTACCATTGGTGCCTACCAGTTCAACGCACACGGTATTACGTATGGAGCCGGTCTACGCTTGAAGCTGTGACAACCCGGTTCACTTAACTCGGAGTTGTACAGGAGCATGCAGCGCGGGACTCGTCCCGCGCCTTGTCTGGCCTATGTTTTGCGTGACCCGTACCGCGTTGCGCAACATTTCATAGGATACAGGTCGAGAAAGGAACCGTGAAACCGGTGTTTGGCGGAAGAGGCAGGAGTCGAACCTGCCGGAGACGCTCTCAGCGCCTCCCAACGGATTTGAAGTCCGCGCACCCCACCGGGGACGTTTCTCTTCCGCGCCGGGGAATGGCGCGGGGCAGAGCGAATGTCCAGCGGGTTGCGCGGCTCGGCCGGCTTACGCCAGCGCCTTCTTCAGCAGTTCGTTGACCACCTGCGGGTTGCCCTTGCCCTGCATGGCCTTCATCGTCTGGCCGACGAAGAAGCCGAACAGTGCTTCCTTGCCGCCCTTGTACTGCTCCACCTTGTCGGCATTGTCGGCAAGGACCTTGGCGACGACCGCTTCGATGGCGCCGGTATCGCTTTCCTGCTTCAGCCCTTCGCGCTCGACGATGACCTTCGCGCCATCACCGGTTTCAAGCATCTTCTCGAGCACCTGCTTGGCGATCGAACCGGAAATCGTGCCATCTGCGATGAGCGCCAGCAGCTCTGCGGCGGCTTCGTGGCTCACGGGGCTGTCCTCTAGGCTCTTGCCCAGCTTGTTGAGCGCACCGAAGAATTCCGAGATCAGCCAGTTGGCCGCCTGCTTGGCAACATCGGCCTCGCTCTTGCCGGCTGCCTTGGCAGTTTCGGCAAGCAGTGCCTCGAACCAGCGCGCGGTTTCCACCTCGGCGGTCAGGACACCGGCGTTGTAGGGCGAGAGGCCCAGCGCATTCTCATAACGATGGCGCTTGGCGTCGGGCAGTTCCGGCAGGCTGGCGCGGCATTCCTCGAGGAAGGCATCGTCCAGTTCCAGCGGCAGCAGGTCGGGATCGGGGAAATAGCGGTAATCGTGCGCGTCTTCCTTCGACCGCATGGAGCGGGTGGTGCCGCTGTCGGGATCGAACAGGCGGGTTTCCTGCACCACGGTGCCGCCGCCCTCGATCACGTCGACCTGGCGGTTCGCCTCGTACTCGATGGCCTGCATGACAAAGCGCACTGAATTGACGTTCTTGGTCTCGGTACGCGTGCCGAATTCATCGCCCGGCTTGCGCACCGAAACGTTGACGTCGGCGCGCATCGAGCCCTGGTCCATGTTGCCGTCGCACGATCCGACATAGCGCAGGATCGTCCGCAGCTTGGAAAGGTAGGCCCCCGCCTCTGCCGGCGAGCGCATGTCGGGCCGGCTGACGATTTCCATCAGCGCCACGCCCGAACGGTTGAGATCGACGTAGGACATGGTCGGGTGCTGATCGTGCATCAGCTTGCCCGCGTCCTGTTCGACGTGGATGCGCTCGATGCCGATGGTCTTGACCTCGGCCTCGGGATTCTTGTCATCCAGGCTGATCTCGATGTGCCCCTCGCCCACCAGCGGGTGGTAAAGCTGGCTGATCTGGTAGCCCTGCGGCAGATCGGCATAGAAGTAGTTCTTGCGGTCGAACCGCGACCACTTGTTGATCTGCGCCTCGATCGCCATGCCGGTGCGCACCGCCTGGCGGATGCACTCGCGGTTGGGCACGGGCAGCATGCCGGGCATGGCGGCATCGACAAGGGAAACCTGGCTGTTCGGCTCGGCCCCGAAAGCGGTCGCCGCGCCCGAAAACAGCTTGGAATTCGACGTAACCTGCGCGTGGACTTCAAGGCCGATCACGACCTCCCATTCGCCCGTTGCGCCCTGGATGCGATAGGTGCTCATATTACCACCACTTCTCCGGCTTAGCCGAGAACTGCGCCCGCTGCTCGATGGCGAGGCCGGCGTTCAGCACGCCCTGCTCGTCGAAGGCCTTGCCGACGATCTGCAGGCCGAGGGGCAGCCCCTCGCGGTTGAGACCGGCAGGAACGCTCATTGCGGGCAAGCCGGCAAGGCTGGCCGGCACGGCGAAAACGTCGTTCAGGTACATCGACAGCGGATCGCTCGTCTTCTCGCCAAGGCCGAAGGCGGCGGTCGGCGCGGTCGGGGCGAGGATCACGTCGCACTGGGTGAAGGCCTGCGCGAAATCGCGGGCGATCAGGGTGCGGACCTTCTGCGCCTGGGTGTAATAGGCATCGTAGTAGCCGGCCGAGAGCACATAGGTGCCGATCAGAATGCGGCGCTTCACCTCCGGCCCGAAACCGGCGGCGCGGGTGGCGGCATACATGTCGTGCAGGCCGGCACCATCAGGCAGGTCGCGCAGGCCGTACCGCACGCCATCATAGCGGGCGAGGTTTGACGAGGCTTCGGCCGGGGCGACGATGTAGTAGGCAGGCAGGGCATACTTGGTATGCGGCAGCGAGACATCGACGATCTCGGCCCCGGCATCCTTCAGCCAGGCGATGCCCTGGTCCCAGCTGGCGGCAACGTCGGCGTCCATGCCATCCATGCGGTATTCGCGCGGCACGCCCACCTTCTTGCCGCGCAGGTCGGCGGAAAGGCCCGCTTCCCATTCGGGAACCGGCAGGTTGAGGCTGGTGGAATCCTTCGGATCGAAGCCGGCCATCGCTTCCAGCATGATCGCGCAGTCGCGCACGTCGCGCGCCATCGGGCCGGCCTGGTCAAGCGAGCTGGCGAAGGCGACGATGCCCCAGCGCGAGCAGCGGCCGTAAGTCGGCTTGATGCCGGAAATGCCGGTGAAGGCGGCGGGCTGGCGGATCGAGCCGCCGGTATCGGTGCCGGTTGCCGCCGGGCAGAGGCGGGCCGAAACCGCGGCGGAGGAACCGCCCGAGCTGCCGCCCGGGGCCATCGCCGCATTGCCGCCATCGTTGCGCCGCCAGGGCGAGATGACATTGCCGAAATAGCTCGTCTCGTTGGATGAGCCCATGGCGAACTGGTCAAGGTTCAGCTTGCCCAGCATCCCCGCGCCGGCATCCCACAGCTTCTGGCTGACGCTGCTTTCGTATTCGGGGGTGAACCCTTCGAGGATGTGGCTGGCCGCGGTGGTCTGCACGCCCTTCGTGGCGAACAGGTCCTTCATGCCGATCGGCACGCCGCCCATCTTGCCGAGCGGCTGGCCGGCAGCGCGGCGCGCGTCGGTAGCCTTCGCGGCTTCGACCGCGAGTTCCGGCGTGGCGACGATGAAGGCGTTGAGCGCCCCTGCGGCGGCAACGTTGGCGTTGAACGCCTCGGCCACTTCGACGGCGGTGAAATCGCCGGCGGCCACGCCATCACGGATCGCGGCGACGCCAAGTTCGGTAAGGTCAGTCATTATTCGATCACCTTGGGCACGCCGAAGAACCCGTGTTCGGCTGCCGGGGCATTGGCCAGCACCGCATCGCGCACGCCGCCGCCGGTCAGCGGATCGGCGTTCACCACGTCATCGCGCAAGCGCAGCGTGTTGGGGATCACCGCCGTCATCGGCTCGACCCCGGAAACATCGACTTCACCGAGCTGTTCGACCCAGGCCAGGATGCCGTTAAGCTCGGGCACCATGGCCTCAAGCTCTGCTTCGGAAACCTTCAGGCGGGCCAAAGCGGCGATCTTGGCCACCGTGGCAGTATCGACCGACATGGACGCGTACTCCGTTCAGGAAAGGATCAGCGCGGCTCTGCGCCGGGGGCGCCTTCTGGCAGCGGCGCGCCCTGCGAGCCGCCCTTGCCGCCGCGCTGCTGCTGCATCTGCTGCTGGCGCATCTGCATCATCGCCTGCTGCATCTGGAACTGCTGGAAATCCATGAAGCCAAGCAGCTCAACCTCGAAGATCAGGTCGCTGTTGGGCGGGATCGGGCCGGTGGAATTCTCGCCATAGCCCTGTTCGGCCGGAATCTCGATCTTGTACTTGCCGCCCTTCTGCATGGCGGAAAGCGCGGTGGTGAAACCGGGGATCACGCCCTGCAGCGGCAGCGGGGCCTGCTTGCCCTCGTCGAACACGGTGCCGTCCTTGAGCATGCCCTTGTAATTGATCAGGGCCACGTCGCTGGTCTTGGGCGAATCGCCTTCGCCGGCCTTGACGGTGATGATCTGCACGCCGCCTTCCAGCGTGTCATAGCCGCGGGTCGTCGCCCAGGCGAGGCCGCCACCAAGCGCCACGGCGGCAGCGACACCAAGCCACATCTTGCCGAGCGCACCCTTGGCGATGGGCTGGAGCGGAACGCGGGTAATTTCGGTCATGGGCAGATCCTGTGTGCAGATAGCAAAAAGGGCGCGGTTGAATGCCGCGCCCTATTGGCCCAACGCATGGTTGGGAGCAAGCCTTGGAAGCTTACTTTACGCCGTCGCGTTCCAGGCGCTTGCGCTCCATCTTGCGGGCGCGGCGCACGGCAGCGGCCTTTTCGCGGGCGCGCTTTTCCGAGGGCTTTTCATAGTGACGGCGCAGCTTCATCTCGCGGTAGACGCCTTCACGCTGCAGCTTCTTCTTGAGCGCACGAAGGGCCTGGTCGACGTTATTGTCGCGAACGAGAATCTGCATAAAAAGCCACACCTCACAAACGGCGGCGAGAGCCCGCGACCTGCGGGAATCACCCGAACCTGAAAAATACGAAAACGCGCCGAATCCCTTGGGATCGGCTCGAACCGGCGGGCGGCTAGCAAAGAGTCGCGCGATTGGCAAGTGTTTGGTCGGTTGCACGCGCTTCAGCATTGTGGTGTCTGCGCCACATGCACACCAGTTTCACCGGGGCCGACTGGGCCGTTCTTGGCGGCTACGTCACCCTCCTTGCCCTTGCAGGCTGGCTGACGACGCGCCGGGGCATGGACAGCGATGGCTATTTCCTTGCCGGGCATCATGCCCCCACCTGGCTGGTGGCGATCTCGGTTCTCTCCACCGTGCAGAGCGCCGCAACCTTCCTTGGCGTGCCGGACAATTCCTATCGCGGCGACTATACCTACATCGGCGGGGTATTCGCCTCGCTCATCGCCGCATGGATCGCCGGAAACCTGCTGATCCCACGTTTCTACGCGCTGCGCGTGACCACGGTTTACGAGCTGCTCGAAGCCCGTTTCGATGCCACCGCCCGGCGCGCGGCGGGGGTGATGTACCTGCTGGGCCGGGTGCTGGCGAGCGGAGCGCGGCTCTATCTGGCGGCGATTGCCGTCTCGATGATCCTGTTCCTCGACATTGCGCCGCAGCACATCGTCATTTCCTCGGCCCTGCTGCTTGCCTTCGGCCTTGCCTTCACCTTCATGGGCGGGCTCCATTCGATCATCTGGTCGGACCTGGTGCAGGTAACGCTCTATGTCGGCGCGGCGCTGGTCGTGGCGCTGACGCTGTGGGCCAGCCTGCCGATGAGCAGCGCAGAGGCGATTGCTGCCCTTGCCAATGCACCGGCGGGCAACAAGCTGGCGCTGGTCAACCCCTCGGCCGATCTTTCCGCCCCCTTCGGCCTGTTTGCGGTGCTGACCGGCGTTGTCCTGCTGAACCTTGCCAGCTCGGGGCTTGACCAGGACATCACCCAGCGCCTGCTGGCCTGCGAGAATGCGGCCAAGGGGCGGCGCGCGCTTTATGCCTCGGTCATCGTGTCGCTGCCGGTGATCCTGCTGTTCCTGCTGATCGGATCGCTGCTCTGGCTGCATTACGAAGGCAGCGCCCAATCCAGCTTCAATGGCGAGAAGGTGACGGTGTTCATGCATTACATCCTCACCGAAATCCCGCCGGGACTGCGCGGGCTGGTGACTGTCGGAGTGATCGCGGCGGCGGCGATCAATTCCGGCCTGATCTCGATGGCCAACGTGCTGGTGAACGATCTCTACCGCCCCTTCGCCGGCCAGCGCAGCGAGGCGCATTTCGTCCGCGCCGGGCGGGCGGCGAGCGTGGTGCTGGGCCTCGCGCTCTTCGCCATGTCGATCCTGTCATACTACTGGCAGCGTTATTCCGATGCCGCCCTGCTCGATTTCGTGCTGGGGGTGATGAGCTTTGCCTATTCCGGCCTCCTTGGCGTCTATGGCGTGGCCCTGTTCACGCAGCGCGGCAATTCGGCCAGCGTCATCGCCGCCTTCCTTGCCGGGTTCCTCACCGTGCTGGCCTTCCAGCCCTATGTGATAGACAGCCTGTCGCTGCCGGCCGCGATGAAGGCCATCGCCTTTCCCTGGCAGCTTTGCGCCGGCACGCTGGTGGCGGCGGCCGTCTGCGCCATGGGCAAGGCGAAAGTGGCAATCCTGCCCGAGCCCGGCTAAGGGGCCGGTAATGACCCCGCCTTCCTTCCTTTCCGCATCCGCTCTTGTCGCCCTTGGCGGCGGGCTGGGGGCTTGGTTGCGCTTTGCCACCAGCGCTCTGTGGAGCCGCGCCATCGGCCCTGTTGCCGCCAGCGCCTTTCCCTGGGCCACCCTGAGCGCGAACGTGATCGGCAGCCTGCTGATGGGCCTGCTCGCCGGCTGGCTGGCGCGGCACGGCAGCGGCGGCGAACAATGGCGCCTGCTGCTGGGCGTCGGCGTGCTGGGCGGCTATACCACCTTTTCCGCCTTCAGCCTTGAGTTCGCCCTGTTCGTCGAACGCGGGGCCATTGGCCTTGCGGCGGGCTATGTCGCAATTTCGCTGGTCGCCGGGTTTGCCGCGCTGTTTGCCGGCCTGTTCATCATGAGGGCCGTAGCATGACCGATACCGTTCGCCAGTTCACCGTCGAAGCCGATGACGATGGCGTGCGCCTTGACCGCTGGTTCAAGCGCCACCTGCCGCAGGTCAGCTTCGCCATGGTCAGCCGCTGGGCGCGCACCGGCCAGATCCGCGTCGACGGCAAGCGCGCCGGTGTCGAGGATCGGCTGGCCAAGGGCCAGGTCCTGCGCGTGCCCCCCGGCGGCGCCAGCGCAGAGCGCACGCCCCGCGCCCGCAAGCCGCTGACCGAGGAACAGCTTGCCATGGCCGATGCCATGCTGATCCACCGCGACCGCGCGGCCCTCGTTCTGAACAAACCGCCCGGCCTTGCCACCCAGGGCGGTTCGGGAACCTACGAGCATGTCGACGGGCTGCTGGATGCCTTTGCCGGCGAAGGCACGCGCCCGCGCCTTGTCCACCGGCTCGACAAGGATACGTCGGGCGTGCTGCTGGTTGCGGCAACGCCGGGCAGCGCGGCCTATTTCTCGAAGCGCTTTTCCACCCGATCGGCGCGCAAGATCTATTGGGCGCTGGTGGCGGGGGTCCCATCCATCGACGAAGGCCTGATCGACCTGCCGCTGGCCAAGCAGCCCGGCACCGGCGGCGAGAAGATGATGGTCGACAAGAGCGAGCACGGCCAGCCCTCCAAAAGCCGCTACCGCGTGATCGACCGGGCCGGCAACCGCTGCGCTTGGGTGGAACTGCAGCCGCTGACCGGGCGTACCCACCAGCTGCGCGTCCACATGGCAGCCATCGGCCATCCGATCATTGGCGATGGCAAGTATGGCGGGCCGGAAGCGTTCCTCTCCGGCTCGATCAGCCGCAAGATGCACCTCCACGCCCGCCGCCTGATCATCGATCACCCCGATGGCGCGCCGCTGGATGTCACCGCTGAACTGCCGCCGCACTTCGCCGCCAGCCTTGCCCAGCTCGGGTTCGAGGAGGCCGATGGCGAAGCCGTGATCGAGGCTCCGGTCCGCGCGCCCAAGGACGAGGAAAAGGCCGCCGCCAAGGCCCATGCCAAGCAGTACCGCAAGGAACGCCGCGGCGAGCGCAAGGGCCGCAAGAGCGGCGAGCGCGCGCCTGCCGGCCGGGCGGGATCGCGTGACGAAGCACCGAAGAAGCGCGGCCCGAAGAAGGGCAAGGGTTCTCCGGTCCCCGCCGCCAAGGCTCCGGCCAGGCGCACCGCCCCAGCCCGTCCCAAGGGACCGGCCAAGCCCGGTGGCGCTCCCAGAAAGCCGCGCTGATGCACCCCAACCCCGCCTTCCGTTCCGAAGACCGTGCGCTGATGGAAACGCTGATCGACGAGATCGGCTTCGGCATGGTGTTCGCCCAGACGCCGGACGGGCCGCGCGTGGCGCATACGCCGCTGCTGTCCACCGGCGATGGTGCGGTGCAGTTCCATCTGGCGCGCGGCAACGCCTTGTCGCGCCACCTGCCGGGAATGACGGCGCTAACCGTGGTCAACGGGCCGGACAGCTATGTCTCGCCCCGCTGGTACGATGATGCCGAACAGGTGCCGACATGGAACTATGTCGCGCTCGAGCTGGAAGGTCCGGTGCGGCGGATGGACACCGACGGGCTGATGGGCCTGCTTGAATCGCTCTCCGACCGGCAGGAAGCCCGCGTTGCGGGCGGCACGCCGTGGACCATGGACAAGGTGCCGCAAGACAAGCTGCGGCAGATGGCTGGCGCGATCGTCGGCTTCGAGATGGAAGTGCGCGGCTGGCGGCCGACGCTGAAGCTCAGCCAGAACAAGGACGCCGCCGACCGCGCGCGCGTGGCCGATGCGCTGGAGGCACAGGGCGCGCTGGCCGTGGCGCAACTGATGCGGACGCTTGCGCCATGAGCCCGCGCCTTGCCGTGTTCGATTGCGATGGCACGCTGGTCGATGGCCAGGCCTCGATCTGCGAAGCGATGGAAGCCGCCTTTACCGAGGCTGGCTTGCCCGCCCCCGACCGTCATTCCGTGCGGCGCATCGTCGGCCTATCGCTGCCGCAGGCGGTGCGCCGGCTGGCTCCCGAAGCCGATGGCCGCGTGCAGGCGCTGGCCGTCGATGCCTACAAGCGCGCCTATCGCACCGCGCGCGAACAGGGGCGCATTGCCGAGCCGCTGTTCGATGGCATCGCCCCCCTGCTGGACGACCTGCGCCAGGCCGGCTGGCTGCTGGGCGTGGCAACGGGCAAGAGCGACCGCGGCCTGAACCACTGCCTTGCCACTCACGGCCTCACCGGGCACTTCGCCACGCTGCAAACCGCCGACCGACACCCGTCGAAGCCGCATCCCTCGATGATGGAGGCTGCTCTCGCCGAAACGCTGGCCGATCCGGCGCAGGCCGTGATGATCGGCGATACCGCCTTCGACATGGCGCTGGCGGTCAATTGCGGCGTGCGCGCTATCGGGGTCGACTGGGGCTATCACGACCGCGCAGAGCTGGTCGCCGCGGGCGCCGAATGGGTCGCCGAAACACCGGACCAACTTGGGGAGTACCTGTTGTCATGAGCACACCCGAAGAAGACGCACTCGCGAAGAAGCGCTTCCTGGCGATGAACCTTGTCCGCCTGTCAGGCGTGGTGATGATCCTGCTGGGCCTGCTCTGCGCGCTCGACAAGATCGACATCCCCGGCGCGCGGATCATCGGCGTGATCTTCATCCTGATCGGCATGATCGACACCTTCCTCGTGCCGCTGATGCTGGCCAAGCGGTGGAGAAGCTGATCCCGTGAAGCGGTTCTACAAGCAGACCGAGGTTTCGCCGGCAGAGGGCGGCTGGCAGGTTACGCTCGACGGGCGCGGGGTGAAGACGCAGGGCAAGCGGGCGCAGGTTGTGCCGGGCGAGGCGCTCGCCCGTGCCATGGCGGCGGAATGGCAGGACCAGGGCGAGGAAATCGACCCCGCCCGCTTCGTGCTGCGCGACATGGCGGACTATGCGATCGACGTGATCGCCGCAGACCGGGCCGACGCGATCCGCGCGCTGGTGCCCTATGCCGAAACCGACACGCTGTGCTACCGCGCCGAACCGGGCGAGGCGCTCGCCCGCCGGCAGGCGGAAGTGTGGGAGCAATTGCTGACCGCCGCCGAAAGCCGCTGGAACCTGCGTTTCGAGCGCGTCAGCGGCATCATGCACCGCCCCCAGCCCGAAGCGACGATTGCCGCCCTGCGCAGCGTGCTGGAAGGCAAGGACGAATTCACCCTCGCCGCGCTGCGATCGCTGGCAGGCATCTCCGCCTCGCTGACCATCGCGCTGCTGGCGGCAGAAGGCGCCTACCCCGCGGAAACGCTATGGCAGGCAAGCGAGCTGGAAGAGCTTTACCAGGCCGAACTCTGGGGCCGCGACGCCGAAGCCGAAGCCCGGCAGGCCAAGCGGTTCCGCGATTTCGAAGCAGCCATGCGTTTCGCGGCAATGGTCCGAGGCTGAAGAGGCCCCCTTTCGGGACTTAGCCCACCCAGTCCGCGACCTGCCCTGCCACGTCATTCGCCGCCTTGTTGAGCGCCGGGCCGACCTGTTCGGGCTTTGCCGCCACGCCCGGCACGCGGGCTTCGAAGCGGCGACTGGAAAGGGCACCGCCTGCGCCGGACTTCACGGCATCGAAACGCACGACGACGGCCTGTTCGCGCGCGTCATAGCCGAAGGCGAGCAGGCGCCCGCCAAGGCGGTTCTTCGTGGTCGGCGCGGCCTCGTCGTCGGTGAAGACCATGTGCTTGCCACCGGCCCGGATCGTCTCGGCCAGCAGGGTGCCGAACAGGCGCGCGGGGCGCTCCACCCATTGCGCCTTGGCAAGATAGGCGACGTTGCTTTCATCCACCTGCACGGCAATGCGGTTCACCGCGAGGCTGCGATCGGTTTCCGGGTCGAGCACCAGCAGCGCATCCTCGGCCTTGCCCGAAAGCGAAGCACCGGCCTCAAGGCTGCGCGAGGGGGTCAGGCTGAACAGCGTGGGCGGAGCCTTGGTGCCGCCGCCCAGCCCCAGGCAGCCCGACAGGCCGCCGAGCAGCGCCAGCGAAAGGCCAAGCCGCATACCCCGTTGCACCATTGCCTGCCCTTTCATGGCCGAAATCCTCATGGCTTGTACTCGGGCAGCTTGGGCCCGCCGAGCAGGGCACCGGCACCCTGTTCGTCGATCTTTTCTGTAACGCCGCGCAGCGCCCGGGTCGTGGCGCGCAGGTCGCGGATCGCGGCTTCGGCCTGCGGCAGGGTGCTGTCGTTCAGCTGGCGCAGGCCGGGCTTGGCCTCGCCCAGCGCGCCCTGCAATTCGTCCGCCGCGCGCTTGGCCGAACCCAGCGTTTCGCGCAGCTGGCGAGCCAGGGCCTGCCCATCGCTGCCAAGGATGTTGTTGGCCGAACCTGCCACCTGTTCGAACCCGGCCAGCGTTGCCGTTGCCTGCTTCAGCGTCACCTGCAGTTCGGCCATGGTCCGCTTCACCTCGGGCGAGGCATTGGCCAGTTCGCCGGTCAGGCGGTCGGTATTGGCAAGGATGTTGCGCACCGCCCTCTGGTTGTCATCGCCAAGCAGTTCGTTCAGCCGTTCGGTCAGCGTTGCCAGCCGGTCCAGCAACAGCGGCGCGTTCGACAGCAGTTCGCCCAGACCGCCGCGCTTGGTGGGGATCACCGGCTTGCCTGCCGGGCCCGGCTCGGTAATCGGATCGGCGCCCTGGACGCCGCCGATCAGCTGGATCGTCGAAACGCCGGTAAACCCGCTCTGAATCGTGGCCGTGGTGCCCTGCAGGATGGGAATCTTCTTGTCCACGGCAATGCGCACGCGCACGAAGCTGGGGTCCTTCGGCCACAGTTCGATATCGGTGATCTCGCCCGCCGGAACGCCCGCGTAATTCACCGGCGTGCCCTTCGACAGGCCGCTGACCGATTGCTTGAAGAACACGTCGTAGGAATCGCGGCTGCCCTTGCCCAGCTGCGTCACCCACAGCACGAAGGCGGCAACCAGCGCCAGCAGCACCAGCGTGACCGTCCCGACGAAGACATGGTTGGCGCGCGTTTCCATGGCCTTGCTTATGCCTTTCCTTTTTGCGCGTTGTCCATGCTCTTGGCACGCGAGACACTGGCCTGCGCGGCGCGGCCGCGTGGTCCGTTGAAGTATTCCTGGATCCACGGATGGTCGGTGGCGAGCAATTCGGGGATCGTTCCCACCGCGATCACCTGCTTGTCCGCCAGCACGGCCACGCGGTCGCAGATCTCGTAAAGCGTATCGAGATCGTGGGTGATGAGGAACACGGTGAGGCCCAGCGTTTCCTTCAGTTCGCGCGTCAGGCGGTCGAATGCGGCGGCACCGATGGGATCGAGCCCGGCGGTCGGCTCGTCGAGGAACAGCAGTTCGGGATCGAGCGCAAGCGCGCGGGCAAGGCCGGCACGCTTCTTCATGCCGCCCGAAAGCTCGGCCGGATACTTGTCCGCCGCATTGGCTGGCAGGCCGGAAAGCATGACCTTGTAGAGCGCGATTTCGCGCCGCAGCTCGTCATCGATTTCGGGGTAGAACTGCTTGAGCGGCACTTCCACGTTCTCGGCAACGGTCAGGGTGGAAAACAGCGCACCGCCCTGGAACAGCACGCCCCAGCGGCTGCGGATGTCGATATCGTCATCGTCGCGCGCGTCGGTGATCGACTGGCCCAGCACCTCGATCTCGCCCTCCGACGGGATCTGCAGCCCGATGATGGAGCGCATCAGCACCGACTTGCCCGTGCCCGACCCGCCGACCACGCCCAGGATCTCGCCCTTGTTCACCGTCAGCGCAAGGTCCTGATGGATCACCTGTTCACCAAAGGCATTCTTGACGCCGCTGATGACGATCGGGTGCTCGCCCGTGAACCGCCCGGCCACGCGGCGACGGGCAAGATCCCGCACGTCATCAAGGATTTCGTCGTCGGCGCTCATCCCCAGCCCACCTTGGAGAAGAACACCGCGAAGAAGGCGTCCATGACGATCACCATGAAGATCGCCTGGACCACGGCCATGGTGGTGCGCAGGCCCACTTCCTCGGAATCGGCCTTCACCTGCAGGCCCTGGAAACAGCCGGTCAGCGCGATCACCAGGCCGAAGAACGGGGCCTTGATCAGGCAGACCCACAGGTCCTTGGTGGGGACCACGTCCTTGATATCGCCCAGAAAGCCCAGGAACGTGGAATTGAGCGTGAGCGAGGCGATGAAGGCGCCGCCGATGATCGACATGCTGGCGGCGAAGAAGCCCAGCAGCGGCATCAGCAGCACGCCGGCCATCACGCGCGGCAGGATCAGTGCCTCGATCGGCGAGACGCCGATGGTGCGCATGGCGTCCACCTCTTCGGTCAGCTTCATCGTGCCCAGCTGCGCGGCGAAGGACGATCCGGACCGGCCCGCAACCATGATCGCCGCCATCAGCGGCCCCAGTTCGCGCATCGAGATGCGGCCGGTGAGGTTCACGGTGAACCCGTCGAGGCCATAGTCGCGCAATTGTTCGGAACCGAGCTGGGTGATGACGATGCCGACAAGGAAGCACATCAGGCCGATGATCGGCAGCGCGGTTACGCCCACCAGCTCGAACTGGCGGATCACCGCCTTGCCGCGCAGGCGCGAGGGGTGGCGGATGGTCTGCCCGGCGGTGACGAGCACCGAGCCGAGGAAACCGATGATGGAAACGGTGCCCTTGCCCGTCGCCTCGACGAATTCGCCGGTATAGGCCAGGCTGCGCTTCACCAGGCCGCCCTCGTCCGGCGCTTCGGGATGCGGTCGGTCGGAATCGGCAAGCGCGGCGATCAGGCGCTTGGCGCGATCATCGGTGCCGACGATGCGCGCCTTGTGCTCGCGCGCCACGCGCAGCGCCATCCAGGCGCCGACCGTGTCGATATCGGAGATCTGCGAGAGGTCGACTTCGGCAACCCTGTCCTCGCAGGCGCGCAGCCGGCGATCGACCACGCCGATCGAGGATACCACCAGCGGCCCCGAAAACACGATGCGAACCGCACCGCCTTCGGCTTCCTCGGTGCTGAAATCGGCCCATTCGCGCATAGACATACGTGTCTGCCGGTAAAATGCGGCGTGAGCAAGATGGGCATGCGCATTCGCGCAAGGCGGGTAGCAAGATGGCCTGCGCATTCGCGCAAGGCGGGGAGCAAGATGGCCTGCGCATTCCCGGCGTCCGGGCAACATGGGTTGCGCGCTCGCCCCCCCGCTGGCAAAGGCCCGCCATGGCTCTCGACAAGACTTTCGATCCCGCCGCCATCGAGGCGAAATGGTATTCCCACTGGGAAGATAACGGCCTGTTCCGTCCCGAACGGCCAGAGGCGCAGCCCTATACCATCGTCAACCCGCCGCCGAACGTAACCGGCAGCCTGCATATCGGCCACGCGCTCGACAATACGCTGCAGGACGTGGTGATCCGCTATGAACGCCTGCGCGGCAAGGATGCCCTGTGGGTGGTCGGCACCGACCATGCCGGCATCGCCACGCAAATGGTGGTCGAACGGCAGATGGAAGCGGCCGGGGACAAGCGCACCAACTATTCGCGCGAGGCCTTTGTCGACAAGGTCTGGGAATGGAAGGCGGAAAGCGGCGGCACGATCACCCGCCAGCTGCGCCGCCTCGGCTGCTCGATGGACTGGAGCCGCGAGCAGTTCACCATGGACCCGCACTTCACCCGCGCGGTCGTCAAGGTCTTCGTCGACCTCTACAACCAGGGACTGCTCTATCGCGACAAGCGGCTGGTCAACTGGGATCCCAAGCTGAAGACCGCGATCTCGGACCTCGAGGTGGAAACCCGCGAGGTCCAGGGCGGTTTCTGGCACTTCCGATATCCGCTGGCAGACGGCGTGAAGCGCGATGACGGGCTCGACTATATCGAGGTCGCCACCACCCGCCCGGAAACCATGCTGGCAGACATGGCCGTGGCCGTTCACCCTGACGACGCGCGCTACCAGTCGGTCATCGGCAAGGAGATCCTCCAGCCGCTCACCGGCCGCCGCTTCAAGGTGGTGGCGGATGAGCACGCCGATCCCGAGCTTGGCTCGGGCGCGGTGAAGATCACCCCGGGGCACGATTTCAACGACTTCGAAGTGGGCAAAAGAGCGGGCATCAAGCCCTCGGAAATGCTCAACATGTTCGATGCCGAAGCCCGCGTGGTGCAGACTTCGGACGGGCTTGTGCCGGAGGAATTCGTCGGGCTGGACCGCTTCGATGCGCGCGCGCTCGTGGTCCAGCGGATGAAGGAGCAGGGCTTCCTCATCCCGCACGTCACCAAGGACAAGGAAGGCAACGAGGTTCAGCACGATGCCGAACCGCGCACCATCCAGACCCCCTATGGCGATCGGGGCGGCGTGGTGATCGAGCCGTGGCTGACCGACCAGTGGTACGTCAACGCCGCCGAACTGGCCAAGGCACCGCTGGAAGCCGTCCGCTCGGGCGCGATCGAGATCGTGCCGAAGACCTGGGAAAAGACCTTCTTCAACTGGATGGAGAACATCCAGCCCTGGTGCGTTTCCCGCCAGCTGTGGTGGGGCCACCGGATTCCGGCTTGGTATGGGCCGGACGGTCAGGTTTTTGTCGCCGAAGACGAGGCCGCTGCCACCCAATTGGCGACTGAGTATTATAGAAAGCAGGGGTTGGCCGATCCCATAATCGACATTCAAAACGTGACATTCCATCGCGTCGGAAACGAGGTCGTCGGCTGGGTGGGCGAGGTTCGAGACACCGGCGAACTCGTTAATGCACACTCGACAGTAACCCTAGTCCGCGACGAGGACGTCCTGGACACCTGGTTCTCCTCGGCACTGTGGCCCTTCGCCACGCTCGGCTGGCCGGATGACAGTGCGCTTGTCGAGCGGCATTACCCCAATGACCTGCTGATCTCCGGCTTCGACATCCTGTTCTTCTGGGATGCGAGGATGGCCATGCAAGGCCTTCATTTCATGAAAGAAGTGCCGTGGAAACGGCTTTACCTGCACGGCCTTGTCCGCGCCGCCGACGGCCAGAAGATGTCGAAGTCCAAGGGCAACGTGGTCGATCCGCTGGGCCTGATCGACAAGTATGGCGCGGACGCACTGCGCTTCTTCATGGCCGCCATGGAAAGCCAGGGCCGCGACGTGAAGATGGATGAAAAGCGCTTCGAAGGGTATCGCAACTTCGCCACCAAGCTGTGGAACGCCGCCCGCTTCTGCGAGAGCAACGGCATCGGCGCCAGCACCGCGATCGCCGCGCCCACGGCCACATCGGCGGTCAACAAGTGGATCATCGGCGAAGTCGTCGAAACGCTGGCCGAGCTGGACAAGGCGATGGCCGACCTGCGCTTCGATGCGGCGGCGAACACCATCTACCACTTCGTCTGGGACCAGTTCTGCGACTGGTACATCGAGCTGATCAAGGGCAATTTCGACGAAGAGACCAAGGCCGTCGCCGGCTGGGTGCTCGACCAGATCCTCGTCATGCTGCACCCCTTCATGCCCTTCGTCACCGAAGAATTGTGGGCCGCGCTGGGCGACCGGGCGAACTACCCGCTGATCACCGCCGCCTGGCCGCAGCCGGGCGCGGCAGTCGATGCCGAAGCCAAGGCAGAGGTTGACTGGCTGATCGCGCTGATCGGCAACCTGCGCACCGCCAAGAACGAGCTTGGCATCGCGCCGGGCGCGAAGCTCGATGCCTACCTGCCCGATCCCTCGCCCGCGACGCGCGGGATCATCGAGCGCAACCCGGCCGCCATCGAGCGCCTTGCGCGGCTCAACGGCATCCGCTTCGATGCGGCACCGGCGGGCGCGGCCATGCAGGTGGGCGCGGGCGATGCCAACATCGTCGTGCCGCTTGAAGGCGTGATCGACATTGCCGCCGAAAAGGCCCGCCTGACCAAGGCGCTGGAGGTTTCGACCAAGGAAGCCAAGTCGCTCGAAGGCCGCCTGTCGAACCCCTCCTTCGTCGAAAAGGCGAAGCCCGAGGCGGTCGAGAAGGCCCGCGCCGACCATGCCATGCACAAGGCCGAGGCCGAGCGGCTGGCGGCGGCGCTGGCGCGGCTGGGGTAAATGGCGCTCGTCCTCGCCACGACGACCCCCGGCGAGCCCGAGATCTTTGCCTCGGTACAGGGCGAAGGCGCGAGTGCGGGGCGCGCCTGCGCCTTCGTGCGCCTGTCGCGCTGCAACCTTGCCTGCGAATGGTGCGACACGGCCTATACCTGGCGCTTTAGCGGCGATAACCGCCCGCACCGCGATGGCATGGACTTCGAGCGGTCCGCCAACCAGCTCACGCTCGACGAGGCAGACGTCGCCGCGCGCATCGCCGCGCTCGGGCGGCTGCGGCTGGTGGTTACCGGCGGCGAACCCCTGCTCCAGGCCCCTGCCCTTGCCCGCCTGCTGCCGCTGCTGCCGGGTATCCATGTCGAGGTTGAGACCAACGGCACCGTCGCCCCGCCCCCGGCGCTCGACGGGCTGGTGCACCAGTGGAATGTCAGTCCCAAGCTTTCCCACAGCGGCAATCCGCGCGACCCTGCCCTGCGGCCCGAGGCGCTGCGCGCCTTTGCCGCCGATCCGCGCGCGACGTTCAAGTTCGTCATCGCCGAGGAAGCCGACATCGCAGAGGTCCGCGCGCTTGCCGATGCCCATGGCATCCCCGGCCAGCGCATCTGGCTCATGCCCGAAGGCCGCGACAGCGAGACGATCCGCGCGCGCGGGCGATGGCTTGCCGATTACTGTTCAAAACATGAACTGAATTTCTCCGACCGCTTGCACATCCACCTGTTCGGCGACACCAGAGGGACATGAGCGAGGCCGTCCCACCCGAAGCTGCTAGCGAAACCCCTGCGCGCCTTGAGCACATGCCCGGCGACCTGACTGAAGGCCCGGTTACCCGCACCCTGCTGATGTTCGCCCTACCGACGCTGGGATCGAACGTGCTGCAATCGCTCAACGGCTCGATCAGCGCGGTCTATGTCGGCAAGTTCCTGGGCGAGAACGCCTTTGCCGCCACCGGCATCGCCACCATGGTCATGTTCCTGATCTTCTCAGGCACGTTCGGGCTCTCGATGGCGGCCACGATCATGATCGGTCAGGCCATGGGCCGGCGCGATTTCGACGAGGTGCGCCGCGTCAACGGCGCCACCACGGGGGCCTTCATCGTCATCAGCCTGGCGATCGCGCTGCTCGGCGGCCTGCTTGCCCCGCCGCTGCTGCACCTGCTTTCTACCCCGGCAGAGGCCTTCGACTACGCGGTGGAGTTCCTCCATGTGGTGTTCATCGGCATTCCGCTGGTCTTCGTCTCGATGCTGCTGCAATCGGCGCTGCGCGGGGTCGGCGATGCGGTGACCCCGCTGTGGACGACCGTGCTGAACCTGGTGTTCTCGGTACTGCTCAACCCGCTGTTCATCCTCGGCTGGGGACCGATACCGGCGATGGGCCTGGCCGGCGCGGCATGGGCCGGGGTGGTCACCAACGGGCTGTGCCTGATCTTCCTTGTGCTGCGCACCTACATGCTCGATTCCCCGCTGTGCCTGCGCGGTTCGCAGTGGCGGCTGCTGCGCCCCGACTGGGGCCGCCTGAAGCCGGTGCTGGCAATGGGCGTGCCGATGAGCCTGTCGATGGTCATCATGTCGATCTCGTCGGTGATCATGATGGGCCTGATCAACCGCGAAGGCGTGGATACGGTGGCCGGATACAATGCCGCCAACCAGCTGTGGAACTACATCCAGATGCCAGCCTTCGCGGTGAGCAGCGCGGTGAGCGCCATGGCTGCGCAGAACATCGGCGCCGGCCGGTGGGACCGGATCAGCGCCATCGCCCGCACCGGCCTGCTGGTGAACCTTGCGATGACCGGCCTGCTCGTGCTCGCCAGCCTGCCGACCGACCATTTCCTGCTTTCGCTGTTCCTGCCTGCCACCAGCCCGGCGCTGGACATCGGCGAGCACATCAACCTGATGATCGGCTGGACCTTCATTCCGATGACGGTCTCGATGGTGCTTACCTCGATCGTGCGGGCCAACGGCGCGGTTGTCGCCCCGTTCGTCATCCTCTTCGTCTCGGTGATCCTGGTGCGACTGACGCTGGGCTTCGGCCTGTACGACTGGCTGGGGGCAGAGGCGATCTGGTTCGCCTTCATGGCCAGCAGCTCGTCATCCGCGCTGATGGCGGCGGCCTATTACCTGAAAGGCGGCTGGCGCAAGCCACGGGCCATGGCAGGTCGCCGGGCCGCGCTGGGCTGAGCTCAATCGCCACCCGGCGGGGTGGCTTACCTTCCCTGCGCGCGCCAGCGCATGACGGTGCGCTGCACAGCTGCTTCCTCGCCGCCGGTCACGCGCCACAGGTCGGTGATCGAGGGATCGGCCGAGGCCGGGCGCTTGATTTCCTCAAGCTCGTCGAAGGTCACGCGCATCGGGATGGCAACGCCTTCGCCGCACATGATCGCCTCGCGGTTGCGCAGCGCGGGAATGGAATCGAGGAACCCGCGCGAGCCTTCGGGCATGGCCGCCTTGACGAAGGCCTGGTCGCGATCGTTGTTCAGGCGCATCGAAATGATCGTGCCGCACTGCGAAAGCACGCCTTCGGCAAGGTCGGACGGGCGCTGGGTGATTAGGCCCAGGGCAACGCCGTACTTTCGGCCTTCCTTGGCGATACGGCTGAGGATGCGGCCCACTGATGAGCCATCGGCATTGCGCTCGTTCGGCACGTAGCGGTGCGCTTCTTCGCAGACCAGCAGCACCGGGCGCTGCTTTTCGTCGCGGCTCCAGATGGCATGGTCGAACACCAGTCGCGCCAGCACGGCGACCACGGTGGAGGTGATTTCCGATGGTACGCCCGAAACGTCGATGATCGAGATCGGCTTGCCGTCTGCGGGCAGGCGGAAGATCTTGCCGATGAAGTCCGCCATGGTGTCAGTCACCAGCATGCCTGAGAACATGAACTGATAGCGCGGATCGTTGCGCAGCTCGTCGATCTTGTTCTTGATGCGCATGTAGGGCGCAGAGGTGGTCGCCTTGTCGAGCTTGCCGGCCTCGTTCTGGATGATCGTCGTCAGGTCGGACAGGACGTAGGGGATCGGGCTATCGACGGTGATGCGCCCCATCTGCTCGGCCAGCCGGTTCTTCATCCGCGCCTGCAACAGGCAGCGGGCAAGGATATCGGCATCTTCCTGGCGCTGTTCCCCGGTGGACGTGAGCATGGCCTCGCAATGCTCTTCGAAGTTCATCAGCCAGTAGGGCATGGCGAGGTTCGAAACGTCGAAGACCATGCCGGTAGTGCGGAAGGCGGCGGCATATTCGCCGTGCGGGTCGACCATGACGACATGGCCCTGCGGCGCCGCTTCACAGATGCGGTGCAGGATCAGCGCGGCGCTGGTCGACTTGCCGGTGCCGGTCGAGCCGAGCAGGGCGAAATGCTTGCCAAGGAAGGCGTCGATATAGATGCCCGCGCGGATATCGCGCGTGGGGAATACGGCGCCGACCTGGATGGTCGAGCGGCCATCGCTGGCATAGATCTGGCGCAGGTCGTTCGTGGTTGCCGGATAGACCAGCGCGCCGGGGATCGGATAGCAGGTAACACCGCGACGGAAGCCGTGGATGCGGCCGGTCAGCTTTTCCTCGTCACCTTCGCCCAGGAAGTCGATCTGCGCCTGGATGCCGCCGGGGGTCCGGGAATCCTGCTTTTGCGTGCGAACCGAAGCGAGCAGCCAACCCCGCCCGACGCGGATCTTGATCTGGCTGCCAACCTGCCCGGCCAGCGCGATCGAGGGATCGAGATCCTGCGAGCATTCGTGCAGGCGCTGCAGGTCGAGCGCGATAGCCGAGCTGGAGCCGGCGATTTCCTGGATGATGCCGATCGGCTCAAGCGCATTGTCGATCTGCGGATGGGCGGCATGGCCCGCCAGATCGTGCGGACTGGCCGGACTGGCCGTTTCAAAACCCCGCGAACTCATGTCCGACATCATGCGACGCCCCACTCAAACCCTTGAACTTGTTGAGCGGGTTAAGGTTAACCTGTTAAGATAGGCCTAAAATCGGCTGAAAAGACGCCCTGCCGCCAGCCCCATGCCCACCGCGACAAAGACCGCGAGCACACCGTAGAGCAGGCCGTAGTTCTGCGCGAAATCGGCGATGCCCTGTTCGAAGCCGCGCTTGGAGACGTTGACATGCGCCGTGGCCGAAGCGACGACGCGGCCCTTGCTGATGGCCAGCGTTTCGGCGGTATAGCGCCCGGTGGGCACCATCGATGGCAAGCGGATGCGCGCCTGGTAGAGCACCTGTTCGCTGATCGTCACCGCGCCATCGTTCTGCTGGTAAAGCCCGTCCTGCGCGCGCTCGGCAACCAGTCCATCGGCAAAGCGGCGCTGCTTGGCCGGATCGATCGAGCCGATCGGCGAAAGCTGCAAGGATGGCAGCCCCATCTCGTAAATCGCGGCGGTGCGGGCATCGACGATCTTTTCGATCGGGCGGGACGATGCCACCGCGTAATAGCCCGGCGCGGAGCGGTATTCGCTGCTCGATCCGTTGACCCAGATGCCGGCGAAGCGCTGCTTTTCGCGCACGACGATCGATTCCGTCGGGCCCTTGAGGATCACCACGATATCGTAGTCGCGCCCGGCGCGGCTGCCGCTGGGATCGAGGATCGCGCCGTAAAGCAGCAGTTCGGTGCCGGTGAAGCCCTGCCGCACCTGGATTTCGTGCTGCGACACTTCGGGCACCAGGATGGGGTCCACCGCGCCGGTCAGCAGCCACAGCGAAAGCAGGGCGAACAGCCGCTTCATAACGGCGCCACCGTGTAGATCGCCTCCGGCCGGTACGTCAGCCCCAGCGCCATCCGCAAGGCGACCAGCAGCACCAGCGCAGCCAGCACCAGCCGCAGCCGGTCCGCCGGAATCTTCAGCGCCAACCGCGCGCCGAACTGGGCGCCCGTCACCGATCCGATCAGCAGCGCGGCGGCAAGGACGATATCGACCGCGTGCGTTGTCACCGAATGCATCAGGGTGGTGGCGATGGTGGTGAACAGGATCTGGAACAGCGAGGTGCCGACCACCACGTTGGCACTCATCCCCAGGATGTAGAGCATGGCCGGGACCAGCACGAAGCCGCCACCGATACCCATCAGCATGGTCAGGATGCCGGTGATCACGCCCAGCGCCAGCGGCGCCAGTGGCGAGATGTAGAGCCCCGAGCGATAGAACCGCCAGCGCAGCGGCAGGTTGGCTACGAGCGGGTGGTGCCGCCGCTTCTTGGCGGGGCGAGGAATGCCGGTGCGCTGCGCCTTCAGCGCCGCCCAGGCATCGCGCGCCATGACCGTGCCGATCCCGCCGAGCAGGACGACATAGAGGATGTTGATCAGGGTATCGATCTGGCCGAGCGAGGAAAACAGGTTGAACAGCAGCGCGCCCAGCCCGGTGCCAATGATGCCGCCGACCACCATCACCGCACCCATGTGGTAATCGACCCCGCCGCGCCGCGAATGGGCGATCACGCCGGAAACGCTGGCGCCGGTAACCTGGCTGGCGGCAGAGGCTGCGGCAACCGTGGGCGGCACGCCATAGAAGATCAGCAGCGGTGTTGTCAGGAAGCCGCCGCCAACGCCGAACATGCCCGAAAGCAGCCCCGTCAGCACCCCCAGCCCGACAATCACGAGCAGGTTCACCGCAAGGTTGGCAATGGGCAGGTAAACGTCCATGGGATCGCCGCCCGCACTAGCCGGAATGGCGTGCGCTGTTAAGGCTGTACCCTAGAATCCTGCGGACAAGGTGATCGCCGGGCCGGACTGCGGCGCGGCAGAGCCGGCCACCCGGAAACGCCAGTCTGCCGCCACCCGCACGGTCGAGGATTGCGTCGGGTGCAGGGTGATCCGGGCGGTCGGCCCGACATCAAGCCGCGATGCCCCTTTCTGCGCCCCGCCCCAGGTTCCCGCACCAGCGGCGAGCTCTGCCCCGGCAAGGCGGGCGAGCGGGCGTTCGATGCGCAGCTGGCCATCGACAAAGGCCGTCGATCCCGCGCCGCCGACCCAGCCCGCCTGGCCATAGGCTTCGGCCTTCAGGCGCAGCGGCAGGTCCAGCGGGGCAAGCTGGGTAACGAGCGCCGCTGCCGGGCGCAGGCGGGTGCCGGTGGCCGTGCGGGTGGCGCGCGCCTCTGCCATGGCGGCAACAGGGATGGCCGCCAGTGGCCGCAGCGAAAGCCCCACTGCCGCTTCCTGTTCGCGCAGGCCGTTCAGCGCGGCGCTGGCGCGCAGGTAAGCCGCCGGGCGCAGCGCAGATGACGTGTCGAGCCGGTAGCGCAGCACCATTCCGGCCTGGCTGGCCCCATAGGAACCGCCGATCGCCGCGAGAGCCGGAGCCCCGCCGCCGCGCCGCAACAGCAGCCAGCCATCGCCCGACCAGCGCGATTGCCGGGGCCCGGCCTCGCGGGTCGGAAGGGGGGCGGGGACCAGCCCGGCGGGTAGCGGCACCTGGCTGAGCGCCGACAGGAACAGCAACTGGTGCCCACCCGCCAGCATGGGGTTGGGCCTGGCCTGCATGGCCGGGGCCATCATGTCAGGGTGTGTGACCGGCTGGCCCGTGGTGAAGGCTGGCGGTATGGGCCCGGAGACCACGGCTACGCCTGGCAGGGCGAGCGGTGCCCGCTCCACTCCTGCCGGTGCGGCCGGAGCCGGCTGCGGCATCCGCCAGTCCGGCGCAGTATCCGCCAAGGGGCTGTGATGCTGCACCTTGGCCGGAACCTCGCGGAAAAGTTGCGCGCCGTCGGTCCGGTTGTGAGCGCCATCGGCTGGCGACCCCGGAAGGGCAGTCGCCACGACACGCAGGGCCAGCCAGAAGCCCATCAGCCCGCAAAAGGCGATGACCGGCTGGCCGCGCCGGCGGAGGGAGCGCGGCTTCATGCCCGCGCCTCGGCAACCAGGGCGGGGTGCGCGTGATGGGCGGTCTTCTCCCATACGGGCACGCTGCCCCGCAGGCTGCGCAGGTAGGCCATGAGCGCCCGGCGCGAGGCCATGATGGCGATGATGTTGGCCACCGGGATGCGCAGCACGGCAAGGCAGCCTTCGGCCAGGCCATATTCCCGCGCCGTGAAGGCAAAACGCATGACGGCGCGCCAGCCCATGCCGGCGATGCATATCCACACCATGCCTTCCAGCAGGGGCGAGGCCGCGCGCGGACCGGCAAGGCCCGCCATCTCGGCCAGCGCCAGCGTCGGCGTGAGCAGCAGCAGCACATAGGCGATGAACAGCAGCAGCGCGGCCAGCGGCCCGCGCCGGTCACGCAGGGCCATCCACAGGTCCACCGGCCGGCCCCACCAGCCAAGCCGTTCCCAGCCCTGGAAGGCGATGCCGTGGACCCAGCGGGTCTTCTGCCGCACCGCCTCGCCCAGCCGGGCCGGGAAATAGCTGCGCGTCGCCACCAGCTGGCCCGCCGCATCGCGCAGGCGCAGGAAGCGGGTATGCCCGCCATTGCGCGCGATCAGCAGGCCCAGTTCGTAATCCTCGGTAAGGCAGTCTTCCTCGAACGGGCCGCCAAATCCGGTTCCGCGCAGTGCGTGAAGCTGCGCCAGCACCTCGCGCCGCAAGGCACAGCCGACGCCTGCCGAGGGCAGGCCAGCCCCGAGTGCGTCGCGCACCACCATGGCCTTGCCGTGTGCTTCCGCGAATTCATCGATGTAGTGCCCGGCGATCCAGCGCGATCGGGGCTGCGGCTCGGGCCGGACGGGGATCTGCACGAAGTCCGAATCGGTCAGCGCCGTATCGAGCAGGGTGAGCGCGGCCGGGTGCACCATGTCTTCCGCATCGTGCAAAACGACCGAGCGGAAGGCGATGCCGCTTCGCGCCTCGTCATCGCAGAGCGCCCGGTACAGCCGGTTGAGGCAATCGGCCTTGGTCGTCGGGCCATCATGGTCCTGCACCACCAGCCGAACGCGCGGGTCCGTGCCGGTGGCAGCCATGGCGGCGAGCAGGGTCGGCATGTCGTTACGATAACAGCCGACATAAAGCCGCAGCTGTCCGTGCGGCCATGCCTCGAGCATGTGGCGGATCGTCGTGCCGATCACGGCGGATTCCTGCCATGCGGGGATGAACACCGCAGCCATGCCCTGCAGGGGGCGCTTGTCGACATCGGCGGCCAGGCGATGGGTGCGCTTGCGCCGGAACAGGCGCTGCCACAGCCAGACGCCATCGACCGCGGTTTCATCGAGGATGCCGAGCAGGAACCAGAAGGCGGCGAACAGCATGAGTTCGTGTTCGATCGACCGGAGCAGCCCGAACAGGCCGGCAAGGTCCGGTGCCATCCCGACAATGGTCGTCAAATCAGGCACGACTCCCCCCCGGGCGATTCCCTTACGGAATTATCCATATGGGCGTCCGGATTTGCTTGCAATGCGACTTTTGTCGCGAAATGACTGGAATATGGCACGAACCAGACACCTTGCCGGCCGCATTGCCCGCGCGCTTTCACGATTGGCGCATGGCGATGCAGGGGCGGGACTGATCCTGCTGGCCTGCGCGGCGCTGGCACTGATCCTTGCCAATTCACCCGCCGCGCCGGCGTGGTACCATGTGCTGCATGGCGAACTGCCGGTGATCGGGCATGATATCCATCACTGGATCAACGATGGCCTGATGGCGATCTTCTTCTTCGTCGTCGGGCTCGAGATCAAGCGCGAGGTGCTGGATGGCGAATTGGCCAGCCCTGCCCGGCGGCGCCTGCCGGTGATTGCCGCAATTGCGGGCATGGCCATGCCGGCGCTGGTCTACCTGTTCGTGGCCCGGGGGGCACCCGGCATGGCTTCGGGCTGGGCGATCCCGGCGGCAACCGACATCGCCTTTGCCGTGGGCGTGCTGGCCCTGGCCGGAAAGGGCCTGCCATCCAGCCTCAGGCTGTTCCTGCTGACCGTGGCCATTGTCGATGACCTGGGCGCCGTTGCGATCATCGCGCTGTTCTACACCGCGGGGATCGACCTTGCCTGGGGCGGCGCGGCGCTGGCGGTTCTGGGGGCAATGGCGCTGTGCAATCGCATGGGCGTGCGAAAAGGCGCGGTCTATGTGCCGCTCGCCGTGATTGCATGGTACTGCACGCTGCATTCGGGCGTCCATGCGACGATCGCCGGGGTCCTGGCCGCCATGACCATTCCGATGAAGCTGAACGGCGTTGGCGACAGCCTGCTGCTGCGCATGGAACACGCGCTGGCGCCGTGGAGCGCCTACCTGATCGTGCCGCTGTTCGGCCTTGCCAATGCCGGGGTGGCGCTGGGCGGCGGGGCGCAGGCGCTCGGCACGCTGCCGCTGGCCGTGGCGCTCGGCCTGTTCATCGGCAAGCAGGCCGGCATCCTGGGCGCGGTATTGCTGGCGGAGAAGACCGGCATCGCCGCCCGGCCCGCTGGCGCGACGACGCTTCAGCTCTGGGGTGTGGCCGCGCTGTGCGGCATCGGCTTTACCATGAGCCTGTTCATCGGCGCCCTCGCCTTTCCCGCCTCGCCCGCGCTGGTGGACGAGGCGAAGGTCGGCGTGCTCGCCGGTTCGGCGCTATCGGGCGCCCTGGGCTTCGTGCTGCTGCGCCTTGCTGCGCGTAGCCCCGCTCAGGGCGCGGGCGGCGAACAGGCGTAGCGATCATCCCACCGCATGGTGCCTGGCGCCTTGCCCGGAGGGGGCGTCTTGGGCACGCAGGTGGATATCGGCGGCGATACGGGCATGATGCCAAGGCTGGTGTTCACACCGCCCTTTTCACCAGGCACGTTCGAAACCGACAGGAAATTCTGGTGGTGCTGGTGGCTGTAGAAGTCCTTGTAGACGCTGTTCACCTTGGCAGCCATCGAGAAGTGCTGTGTCGCCAGTGACTTGCGGGCATTTTCCTGCGCGGCGATATCGTTTTTGATGCGGGCGATCTCTGCCTTCAGGGCGGCAATTTCTGCCCGCAGCGCCGAGAGGGCGGGATCGGCCGGGGCATAGGCCGGCGCTGCCGATGTGGCAGCCGGCTGGCCGAGCCTTATCGGCTGGTTCTGCGCCCCGGCCGGGGTGGCAAGCGGGATCAGGACGGAAAGGGCAACGGCGGGCATCGCCAGCCGGGCGAGCAAGGAATTGGGCATCGGGAATCTCCGGAAAGAAGGAACCTGCGCGCCCGTTCTATTTTTCCTGAAATTCCCGCCTAAACCCCTGCAAGTCAAGACTTATGCCCGATGCCGTGCAGCGGGTATCACCAGGACCCGGTGTTTTCCATGCTTGCCCAGGGTTCCTGCGGCGGCAGGTGGCCGTCTTGCAGCAGTTCGACCGAGATGCCGTCCGGCGTCTTGACGAAGGCCATGTGGCCATCGCGCGGCGGGCGGTGAATGGTGTGGCCCGCCGCCATCAGGGCGGCGCAGGTTGCGTAGATATCGTCCACCCGGAAGGCCAGGTGGCCCATGTTGCGGCCGCCGGTATAACCCGTCTCGCCCCAGTTGTGGGTCAGCTCCACCTCGGCAATGCCTTCCTGCCCCGGTGCGGAAAGGAAGATCAGGGTAAAGCGCCCGCCTTCGTTATCGATGCGGCGTGTTTCCTTCAGGCCGATCAGTTCGAAGAAAGCGATGGTCGCCTCCGGATCGGAGACGCGGATCATGGTGTGAAGGTACTTCGTCATGCCGGGCAGCATAGACGGAAACGGCCCGCCCCGTAAACCGGAGCGGGCCGCCATTCCGTCCTGCGGAAAACCGGATCAGAAGCTCAGCTTCACCGTGCCGACGACGGCATCGTTGGAGTAGCTGTTCACCGAGCGACCTTCCACGCCGACGTAGGACACGCCGAGCGAGAGGTTCTTGGTGACATTCGCGGTCACGCCGACCGAGTAGTCAAAGCCACCATCGGTGTCGGGCGTCGGATCACCAACCGCCAGGTCCGAAAGCAGCTTGGGCGAAAGCGCGCCGCTGGTGTAGCCAAGGTGGCCGTTCAGCGTCACCGGCGTGTTGGGGATGCCAACGCCCAGGTCGGTGTAGACATAGAGGTTGTCGTCACCGCCGAGCGAATCCTGCTTCCAGGCATAGGCCATGCCGACCTTGGCCGTTGCCGGGCCGAAGGTGGTGGAAAGCGAGGCATAGGGCTCGAACACGTTGCCGTCACCCACGCTGCCCGAGGGGTAGACGTAGTAGAGCAGACCGACGTCGGCCGTCACGCCCGAGGCGACTTCGCCGGTCCAGCCGCCGTAGACGTCAAGCTCCATGTTGCCATAGATGTCGAAGGCGTCCTGTTCGAGGTTCGAACCCCAGGCGCCGACGTAGAAGCCGCTCGAGTGGTTGAGGTTGATCGCGCCCTGCACGGCCATGTCCCCGCCCGAGAGCGAGATGCCGCGGAAGCGATAGTCGGTCACGAAGGCAACATTGCCGGTGACGGTGAATTCCTTGGGCGGATCCGCTTCGTCGGCAAGAGCCGGGGTCGCAGCAAGGAGAGCGCCCGAAAGGGCCGTTGCGGCGAGAACACCGCGGATGGACGTAAGCATGACAAATCCCTCAGATTGTTAAGGTCGCTTCGTCCCACCTGCACCGCAACCGGGGGCCTCTTTGCCGGGCCCCGCTGAACTGCGGTAAAACGTGATAAGCACACTTATGTTGCACCGCACAAGAAAAAATCCGCCATCCTGCATCGCTTGGGCGGCATCTGTGCCATTTGGGCAACGCCTGCCGGGGGCCAACTCCCTGCCCCTCCTGCGAATAAGTTGCCTAGGGTAAGCACAGCGCCTATAGGGCCGCCCCTACGTATTTGCTGCCATGTTCAAAGCCCTCCGCTCCCTCTTCGCCTCCCGCCCCGAACCGGTGAAGGCTGCCATTCCGGCAGGCCAGCGCGTCTATGCCGTGGGCGATATCCACGGCCGGCTGGACCTGATGGTCACGCTGGCCGAAGCGATCGAGGCCGATGACCGCAAGCGCGGCCCGGCCGATACCACGGTGATCCTGCTGGGCGACCTTGTCGACCGCGGGCCCGACAGCGCCGGGGTCATCACCGCCGCCCGGATGTGGGCCGAGCAGCGCCGCGTGCGGTTCATCGCCGGCAATCACGAGGAAATGTTCCTCGATTCCTTCGACAGCATCGAAACGCTGCGCCACTTCATCAAGTACGGCGGCAAGGAAACGCTGCTGTCCTACCCCATCGATCCGCAGGCCTATACCGCTGCCGAGATCGAAGAGTTGCAGGCGCTGATGCGCCAGGCCGTGCCAAAGGAAGACCTGGATTTCCTCAACGGCTTCGAGGACACGATCCGCATCGGCGACTATGTCTTCGTCCATGCCGGCATCCATCCCGACCTGCCGCTGGAGGAACAGCGCACCAGCCAGCTGCGCTGGATCCGCGAGCCGTTCCTCTCGCATCCGGGCGACCATGGCTTTGTCGTCGTCCACGGCCATACCATCACCGATGAAGCCCAGGTCCTTGCCAACCGCATCGGCATCGATACCGGCGCCTACCAGTCCGGCCGCTTGACCGCGCTCGGGCTTGAGGGCAGCAACCGCTGGCTGATCGAAACCCACGGCGAAGGCACCGAGATTGCCGCCCGGGTCCGTCCAGCCGAATAGCGCCTAACAGGGGAATGCACCCATGAAGATTGCCATGGTCGGGTCGGGTTACGTCGGCCTCGTTTCAGGCGCGTGCTTTGCCGATTTCGGCCACGAAGTGGTCTGCATCGACAAGGACCCGGCCAAGATCGACAGCCTGAACAAGGGGATCATGCCGATCTTCGAACCGGGCCTGGCCGAACTGGTCGCCAGCAACGTCAAGGCCGGTCGCCTGTCCTTCACCACCGACCTGCCGCAGGGCATCCGCGATGCCAGCGCGATCTTCATCGCCGTCGGCACGCCCAGCCGGCGCGGCGATGGCCATGCCGACCTGTCCTATGTCCATGCCGTGGCCGAGGAAGTGGGCCGCCACCTGGCCAATGATGCGGTGATCGTCACCAAGTCCACCGTCCCTGTCGGCACGGGCGACGAGGTGGAGCGCATCCTTGCCGCCGCCAATCCGCCGGTGCGCTTTGCCGTTGCCTCAAATCCCGAATTCCTGCGCGAAGGCGCGGCCATCGGCGATTTCAAGCACCCGGACCGGATCGTCATCGGCACAGACAGCGACTGGGCCCGCGAAGTGATGAGCGAGGTCTATCGCCCGCTGTTCCTCAACCGCTCGCCGATCCTGTTCACCAGCCGCCGTTCGTCCGAACTGATCAAGTATGCGGCCAACGCCTTCCTTGCGGTGAAGATCACCTTCATCAACGAAATGGCCGACCTGTGCGAAAAGGTGGGCGCGGACGTGCAGGACGTATCGCGTGGCATCGGCATGGACGGGCGGATCGGGCCGAAATTCCTCCACGCCGGACCCGGCTATGGCGGCTCGTGCTTCCCCAAGGATACGCTGGCCCTGCTCAAGACCAGCGAGGATTACGACAGCCCGCTGCGGATCGTCGAAGCAGTGGTTAAGGTCAACGACAGCCGCAAGCGCGCGATGGGCCGCAAGGTGGTCGAAGCGCTGGGCGGCGCCGATGCGGCGCGCGGCAAGAAGGTTGCCTTGCTGGGCCTGACCTTCAAGCCCAACACCGATGACATGCGCGATGCCCCCTCGATCGCCATTGCCCAGACGCTGGCCGATGCCGGCGTGGAAGTGACCGCCCATGACCCCGAAGGCATGGAGCTGGCCCGCCCGCTGATGCCCGGAGTGGCGATGAAGGCCAGCGCCTACGAAGCGGCGGAAGGCACCGATGCGGTGGTGATCGTTACCGAATGGGACGCGTTCCGCGCACTGGACTTCAAGCGGATCAAGGGACTGGCGCGCCAGCCGGTGCTGGTGGACCTGCGCAATGTCTACGAACCCGAAGAGGTTCGCGCCCAGGGCTTCACCTACGTCAGCGTCGGGCGGCAATAGGGCAGGATCGTCCGGGCTTTCCCGGACGGACAGCATCGAAACCGGGCATTTCTTTTGCAGATCGTCCAGCGCGCTGGACGCTTGGCTTGTCCCGAGCCCCCCTTCGGCATAGTCTCCGGCCCAATCCGCAACCTTGCAGACGGAGCCGGCCATGCTTGCCGAACGGGAGATGCCTATCCTGCAGCCCGGTGCTGCCCAGCCCGAGCGAAGCCGCACCGATGGCTGGTCGTTGTCCGATTTCCTCAATCTGCTCGACCTGCGCGGGCAGACCTGGTGCATCGTCGAACTGCGGGGTTCGGCGGGGTTCAACCTGCCGGGCGACGATGGCGTTACCTTTTATGGCGTTATCAAGGGCAAGGCCCGCATCGCCGGCGTCACCGGCGGCACGATCGAACTGCATCAGGGCCAGGTCCAGGTCATCCTTTCGGGAGAGGCCCATGCGGTGCGATCGGAAACGGGCAGCCCTACGGTCGTGCTCGATTTCCTGCGCCATGAACAGGCGGTTGACACTCCCCCCACCTTCACCATCGGCACCGGTCCGCTTGCGGCGCGGGCGCTTTGCGCGCGGCTTAAGGTGAACTGGCCTGCCGGCCTCAGGCGCACGGCCATGCCGGCATCGGTGCTTATCGAAGAACAGGTGCTGGGCAACGAGATCAACGTCGTGCGCACCGAAACGCTGCAACGCTTCTCGGTCGGCGCAGGATCGACCGCGCTGCTCACGCGGCTCGCCGCGCTGTGGCTGGCAATTACCCTGCGCAACCATCCGCAATGCCCGCTGCTGTTTCGCATGTCGGCATCGGCGGACCCGATCGCCCATGCCCTGCAACTGATCGACGCCGACATCGCCTCCGACTGGTCGGTTGAACGGATGGCGCGCAAGGTGGGGATGAGCCGGTCCAGCTTTGCCGCGCGCTTTACTGCCGAGGTCGGGCAGACGCCGATGGAACTGCTCACCGAAAAGCGCATGCACGCCGCGGCCGACCTGCTGCAGCACAGCCGCACCAAGATCGCCGAGATCAGTGCCCGTGTCGGCTACCAGTCCGAAGCCGCCTTCAGCCGTCGCTTCGCCCGGTTCTTCGGCATGTCGCCGGGGCAGATGCGGCACGGCACGGCTGCAGCGGAAAGCACCTGAGCCTTTCCTACATCGCGCCGCTGCGGCATGGTTGCCGCGCTCTTTGACATCGTGATGTCTCGGTGGACCAGGTGCCCGCATCCATTACCGCACGGCGCAAAGGTTTTTTTATTTTTTTCCTGTAAACCTCACCCGCGAAAACGGCGATTTGTCCCCATTTTTCAGGACTTGCGCTTTCGCCGCGAGGTTTACACCGTGTCAACCTTGTCAACCTCACGCCCCCTGCCGGGCCGCTCTCACAGCGCGATATTGTAAAGCTTCGCGGCATTCAGGCTGAGCACCTTGGCGCGCTCTTCCGCCGTCAGGTCAGCGGTGCGTTCCTCAAGATTGTCGACCGGCCACAGGCTGGTGGGATGGGGGAAGTCGGTTTCGAACAGGCAATTGTCCACGCCCACGCGGCGCACGGTTTCGGCCATGGCCTTGCCCTTTTCGAACCAGAAGCAGGCATGGAAGTTGCTCTGGAAGTATTCCGAGGGCTTCTTGTCGAAGCGTTTGCCCTCGGCAATCTCGGCCAGCTGGTAATCGAGCGCCTCCAGCAGGAAGGGCACCCAGCCGATACCGCTTTCGACCGAGACGAATTGCAGCCCCCTGAAGCGGTCGAGGATGCCCGAATAGATCAGGTTCGACATGACCGCGCCGTTGTTGAAAAAGATCATCGCGCCGGAAATGCCCGAACGCAGGTCACGCGGCAGGCCGGGCCAGCCCTGCTTGCCCATCCAGTCGATCGCGGTTTCCGAAGCGCCGATGTGGAAGTTGATCGGCAGCTTCCTGTCCTCGCAGACCTCCCACAGCGGGAACCAGTGTTCCTGCCCCAGGTCGGGGATCGGGTCGCCGTTCTCGTCGCGCGAGGTGTGCGGATCGGAATTGATGTTGATGCCCTTGAGACCCATGGCAACGCAGCGTTCGGTTTCCTGCACCGCCTGCTGCACATCCCACCAGGGCAGCAGCGCCATGGGGAACAGGCGCTGGCCGCTCTCTTCCTGGATCTCGGCCATGGCGTCGTTGTAGATCTGCACGCAGGCGAGCCGCAGTTCGGGATCGACCCGGGCCGAAGCCTGCCCGCCGAAGCCGAGGATGTTGGGATAGACGATCTGGGCGAAGATGCCGGCCTCGTCCATCAGCGCCAGCCGCTCCTTCACCTGGGAAGAGCCGGTGTGCACTTCCTCGAACTGCAATTGCAGGAACCGGTCCAGCGTGCGGACCTTGCCGCCTTCCTTCAGCACCGCGCTGTTGGGGTGTGCGCCGTGGCCGATGGACTTGTCGCCATCGATCACCCAGCAGCGCCGGCCGTTCAGCATCTTCACCTGCGGCACCCGCTCGCGGATCGAGGCGGGTGCACGCTTCACCCACATGTCGTGCGGCTCGGTCAGGTGGGTGTCGGTATCGATGATCTTGATCGGCGCTGCGGTGGCCATGGCACTCTCCCTTGGTGTCGCCACCCTAGGGAGCCACGGCGGGCCGGCCAATCGCTGTCAGGCCGGTTGGGTTGCCTGTCCGTCCAGCGCGGCAAGAAGCTCGGGCACGTCGGCAAGGGCGCGCAGGGCATCGTTGAGATGGGTGCACCCGGCAGGCCCGCGCAGGCTGTCCAGCACGGCCTCGCGGATGCCGTCCATCGGCGTGCCGACAAGCTTGCGCGCATTGGCAATGGCGCCCGGACATTCGCGGAAGGGCAGCACCCGCGCTTCCGGTTCAAGGCTGGTAATGACCAGCCGCGACGGATCGAGCGAGACGCGCAGGATATATTCGTGCAGCGCGGCCCGCCCCCCTTCGCGGCGCGGGGCGGAATCCTGGAACGATGCCTCCACCCTGATCGCGTCTGCCTCGCGCCAGACATCGATGCGGCGGGCGCGGCGAAAGGACAGGCCCTCCGATTCCGGGAAGGCGTGCCATCCTTCGGGATCGGCGGGGTTGCGCAGGTCCATGCCGTCGGCAGCGATGTCTTCGCCCAGCCGGGTATGCGGATCGTGCGAGGAGAAGCCGGGCTGGAAGCCCCAGCAGACGTTGGTCCGCTCTGCCAGCATCTCGGAAAAGTTGGCCGCGCCGGAAAGGCGCTGCATCCGCGAAAGCCAGTCCTCGCCCCACTGCGACCAGGCCCAGTTGGATACCAGGCTGGTGCCGGAAATGTCATCGAGCAGCAGGTAAAGCGGATGAGCCTCGGCAATCAGGCCGGGCATCAGATCGCGCAGGAAAACACGCAGGTGCCCGCCGCCCTTCTGGCCGACAAGCTGCGGCAGCTCTGCCGGTGCAGGGTCGGCGGTGATCGACACGATCTTGCGCTCGAAGTCGAGGTCGGCCGTCATGCTGCCGGCGGCGCGGACAAGGTCCGATCCGTCTGCGCGGCGCACCAGGTCACGCGCGCGGCCTTCGAAGCGGCGCAGGTCTACGCCGCCGTCGGGCCAGGTCACGTCGATGGAGCTCGTCCGGCGGATCGAACCGGCACGGCGGACCGGCACGGGATTGGCGGTAGAGCGGACGGGTTTCAGGTCGGTCATGGTCACTCGCCTGTGCGCCCGGCGGCTTCGCGGGGCAAGCGCAGAAACAGCAGGCTGCCAACCAGCACCGCCCCGGCGGTGAGCCACAGAAACGGTCCGAAGGTATCGTATGTTGCCAGCAGGCGGCTGTTGAGCAGGACACCGCTGAGCGAGGCGATGTAGAGCGCGCAATAGCACATGCCCAGCGCCGTCCCGAAGATCTCGATGCGGAAATAGCGCCCCACCAGGAACGAGAGCAGATCGCCCTCAGCCCCTACGGTCACGCCGATCAGGAACACCGCAAAGCCGATCGCCCACGCCACGTCGAGCGGGCTGGCCAGCAGCGCCAGGCCGAAGGCGGGCAGCATCATCGAGATCGTCGCGACGTAGCGCGCCGGGTAATAGTCGAGCGCCACGCCGCAGACGATGCGGCCGATCAGCGTACCGAGCGAATAGACCTGCAGCATCCGCGCCGCCGCCATGGCATCGAGCCCCTGCTCATTGAGCAGCACGACGAACTGCGAGCCATGCAGCGGCGTGTGGACCGTGGTCAGCAGGACACCGGCAAAGATCGCCCAGAAGGCCGGCGCGCCCAGCACCTCGCGGAAGTGCCGCTCGCGGGGGGCGCTCGGCTCGCGCACTTTGCGCACAGGCGCACCGCCGCAATCGCGCGGGATCAGGGCGATGGCGATCAGGCCCGCCACCAGCACGAACAGGGCAAGCCATTCGTAGGCCAGCCGCCAGCCATTCTCCGCCATGAAGCGCGTCAGCGTCGGCGGCAGCAGGATGCCTGTGAGCGCAGGGGCGCTCATCACGATGGTCAGGGCCAGGCCCCGCGCGCGCTGGAAGCGCTCGACGATCAGGCGGGTATAGGTGACCGGACTGGTCAGGCAGCCGACCGCCATCACACCGGCCGAACAGGCGAAGTAATAGCGGAAATCGCCCTGCAAGCGCGAGAACAGCCAGATCACCGCGGGCAACAGCAGCACCCCGGCCAGCGCCATGCGCTTGGCGCCGAAACGGTCTGCCAGCCGGCCGGCGATCGGCATGGTCGGCAAGGTGACAAGCATGGTGAAGCCGATCAGCGCGAAGGTCGAACGCGTCCAGCCGAAGTCCTTGATGAGGAACGGGGCAAAGATCGAGGTGATGTAGGAGAACATCTGCAAGCCCACGGCCATGCCCAGCCCCGCCCCGGCAAGCACCCGCCAGTTGGACGCGATCTCGCCCAGGTAATCGCCCAGCGGCGCGCGATCGCTGATCGGCTGGTGCATGGCATCTCCCCTCTGTTCTTTCCGGCAGTCTCGGCAAAGAGCCCAGCCTTGTCGAGCGGCCATTCGCCCGAATCGCTTGCCATTGCTCCGAACAGCCATTGAGCGCCGCCACGATGCCGGGCAGGATGGCGCGCATGGACTTCGAAACGATCCGCTACGAGCCCGATGGCGCAGTGCTGACCATCACCTTCAACCGCCCCGAACGGCTCAATGCCATGTCACCGCAAAGCCATGCCGAGCTGGAAGAGGCGTTCAACCGCTTCGCCGCCGACGATGCCTTGCAGGTTGCCATCGTCACCGGCGCGGGCCGGGCGTTCTGCGCAGGCAGCGATCTGAAGAGCTTCCGCCTGGAAGAGGCTCCGCCCTATCCGCCGCACGGCTATGCCGGGCTGATCCAGCGGCATGACCTGCTGAAACCGGTGATCGCGGCGGTGAATGGCCTTGCCTATGGCGGCGGGTTCGAATTCAGCCTTGCCTGCGACATCGTCGTGGCTGCGGAGAGCGCCAGCTTCGGCCTTGTCGAGCCGAAGGTCGGCCTGATCGCCATCGCCGGGGGCATCACCCGGCTGGTGCGGGCCGTGGGCAACAAGCGGGCGATGATCCCGCTGCTTACGGCAGAGCCGCTGTCTGCGCGCGAGGGGCTGGAACTGGGCTTCGTCAGCGAGGTCGTGCCCGATGCCGAACTGCTGGCGCGGGCAAGGGAACTGGCGGGCCGGATTATCGCCTGCGCCCCGCTGGCCGTGCGCGCGACCAAGGACATTGCTTACCGATCGATGGACGAGCCGAGCCTTGCCGAAGCGATCCAGGCGCAGGAACACTATGCCTCGTTCCAGGCCTGGCGCCATTCGGAAGACGCGCACGAGGGCATGCGCGCCTTTGTCGAAAAGCGGCCGCCCGTCTGGAAGGGGCGTTAGCGCAGCCGCTCAGAGCCGGGCGGGCAGGTCCCTGATCCGCTTGCCGGTGGCCGCGGAGATCGCGTTGGTCACTGCCGGCAGCACGGGCGGCAGCGCCGGTTCGCCAAGGCCTGAGGGCGGATAGTCGCTCAGCACCCACGAGATGGCGATCTCGGGCGTCGAGGAAATGCGCGGCAGGGCGTAACTGTCGAAGTTCTTCTGGTCGATCACGCCGTCCTTGAAGGTGATCGCATGATGCAGCGCTTCGGCAATGCCATCGATCACCGATCCCCGCACCTGCGATTCCGCGCCGAAGGGATTGACGATCTGCCGGCCGACATCGGCCGCCACCCACACCTTGTGCACCTTGGCCGCGCCCGCCTCGACGCTGACATCGGCGACTTCGGCAAAGTAGCCAAGGTGGCAGAAATAGAAGCCGAAACCCAGCCGGCGGTTGCCGCTTTTCGGGCGCCCGGCCCAGTTGCAGTCCTTCAGAACCCGCTCCACCACGCCGCGGGCGCGCGAAGTGATAAAGGCGGAAGACGCACGCGAGGGATCGCCGGGATCGCCGATTGTCCGGTCACCCGCGCACAGTTCGAGCACCAGCTGCGGCAGGTCCTTGCCCGCCATTTCCGCAACCTCGTCAAGGAAGCCGTTCATCACGAAGGCAAGCGCATTCGATTCCGGCGCGCGCATCGGCCCGGTCGGGATGACGGAGGGGATGACGCTCTGCACATAGAGCAGGTCCGGGATCAGGCCGGCGGGAAACTGGCCGTCGCGCATGCCCGCAGAGCGCCCCGGCTTGCCATCCACGCCCACGGTGACGAAGTGATCGAACAAGCCGATAAGCTTGCCCGAGGCATCGATGCCTGCGCGCAGGCTGTGCCATCCGCCCGGCCGGAAATAATCGCGCTGCAGGTCATCCTGCCGGTTCCACAGCAGCTTGATCGGCTTGCCCGGCAAGGCCTTGGCGATGGCGGCTGCCTGCAACATGAAATCGCCCATCAGCCGCCGCCCGAAGCCGCCGCCGTTGCGGGTGATATGGATCGTCTGGCTGGCCTGCGGAATGCCGAGATGCCGTTCGATGGCATCGGCCCCGGCCCCGGGGTTCTGCGTCGGCGCCCACAGCTCAAGCTTGCCATCCTGGAACAGCGCCGTGCAGTTCTGCGGCTCGAGCGGGGCGTGGCTGAGGTACTGGTAGGAATAGCGCTGGCTGATCTGGCGGGCACCTGCAGCGATCCCGGCGAGGGCATCGCCATCGCGGCGCAGGTCCTTGGGCGTATCCTTGTCATGCAGCCGCGCAGCCTCGGCGGCATAGGCCTCGCTCGAATGGCCCTTGGCTGCCGACAGATCCCAGTCTGCCGCCAGCAGCTTGCGCGCCTGTTCGGCATACCAGTGATTGGTGGCGATCACGGCAATCCCGTCGGGCAGGCCGTCCGCGCCGGGCGTGCCGGCAATCTGCAGGACAGCCACCACGCCCCGTGCCGCGCGCGCGGCCGCAAGATCGGCTTTGATCAGCTTGCCGCCATGCGCCGGGGCGACCTCCAGCACGGCATGCAGCATGCCGGGAAGCCGTGTGTCGATGCCGAACAGCGGCTCGCCGCGCAGCACGCGGGCGCTGTCGACACCCGTCGTCGGCTTGCCGATGATGCGAAAGTCCCGGGCATTCTTGAGCGGCACCCTGGCAGGGTCGGGCACCGGCATGGTGGCGGCGAGCGAGGCCAGTTCGCCATAGGACCACTTGCGGCTCGAAGCCTTGTGCAGCACCCATCCCCGGTCTGTGGAAAGCTCTGCTACCGGAACGGCGTGTCTGCTCGCCGCGGCAGCAAGCAGCATCTGCCGCGCCGCCGCGCCCGCCTGGCGCATGGGCAGCCAGTTCTGCGGCGTCGACTGGCTTCCCCCCGCGAACTGCCGGCCATAGAGCTTGGGGTTGTAATCCGATTGCAGCACGGAAACCTGCGCCCAGTCGCAATCCAGCTCCTCGGCCACCATCATCGGCAGCGAGGTCTTGATGCCCTGCCCGATCTCCGGGTTCTTGCTGGTGATCTCCACCTTGCCATCGGCGGCGATCGCCACCCAGACGGACAGGGCACTGCCGGCCGGAGCGGTCGCGGCCATCGCGCCCGGCATGGTGAGGCCCAGCGCCATCCCGCCTCCGGCAAGCGCCGAGACGGAAAGGAAGGCGCGGCGGTTCAGCACGGGCGCGTTCATGCCTTGCCTCCCTGCCCGGAGGCATTGCGGATTGCCTCGCGGATCTTGGGATAGGTTGCACAGCGGCAGATGTTGCCTTCCATCGCGGCATCCACTTCCGCCGCGCTGGGGCGCGGATTCTGGCTCAGCAGGGCATGGGCCGTCATGATCTGCCCGGCCTGGCAATAGCCGCATTGCATCACGTCGATCTCGAGCCAGGCCTTGCGCAGTCTTTCCGCCAGCGGATCGGCCAGCCCCTCGATCGTTGTCACCTTGCCACCTCCCAGGTCGCCAAGGGTCAGCTGGCAGGACCGGGTGGGCGAACCATCGACATGGACGGTACAGGCCCCGCAGAAGCCGCCGCCGCAGCCGAATTTGGCGCCGCTCAGCCCCAGCTCGTCTCGCAGGGCCCAGAGCAATGGCATTTCGGGCGGCGCATTGACGGTGCGCGCCTTGCCGTTGACCGAAATGGTGATGGCCTTCGTATCCGACATCCTGCCCTGCCTGCTTATCGAAGCCGCAGCGACCGGAGCTTTCAGGGCCCCTTGCCGCCGAGCTTGCGGTGATCCCATGACATGATCTTATCGGGATGGACGCGGATGACCACCCGTTTTTCCGCCATCCGCCGGGCCATTTCGTCCAACGACTTGGCATCCTGGCCGGGGAAATGATGATCGACCAGTACGCGCATCAGGTCGGTGCGCTGCGGGTTGTCCTCGATCACCTCGGCGCGGCCGTTGATCGATACGCCGCGCAGCTCGTCATAGGTGCGTCCGTCTTCCGCCAGAACGGCGATGCGCGGATCGCGCTTCAGGTTCACCACCTTCTGCGACTTGCCATAGGTTTCGAAGAGGATCGCACCGTCATGCACGGCGAACCACACGGTGGTGAGGTGCGGCGCGCCATCCTTGCCCAGGGTTGCCACCTGAAGCGAATGGGCGCCGTCGAGGAAGGCGGAAACCTCTTCCCCGGTCATGCCGACGATGTCGCGAGCCTTGGCCATGCCGCGATGGGTAGTCAGGTCCCTTCGCGCGCGTCAATCGCCTTGAGGAAGGATATCGACCCTGCAGCAGCCTCTGCCGGCATGGAAGCGAACCGGATGTCGAATGCGGAGCCGGGGATCGTTTCCATCACCCGCATGTTGCCGGTCGCCCAGACGATGCGGGACACCCGTTTGCGGCAGCGCCAACCGGCGTGAGTCCTGACCCATTCATCGTCATACCAGCCGGTTCCGTCGAGCAGCGGCCCGCCTTCGGTCGCATGCCGCAGCAACCGCCACTGGCCATAGGTGAAAGAATGCGCGTGATCGCCAAGTACGCGCACCTGGTGATTGGCCATGATATGCTGGGTGGAATCCATATTCTCGTGGAAAGCGGCAAACACGCTGGTCCACTCCTTCAAGCCGTACCACTTCGCCGTACCGCCGAAATCGACGTTCACATATTCAGTGAAAATCTGCTCGAACAGGTCCCAGCGCCGGGTATCAATGGCAAATCCGTAGAGATTGATGTGCTGAATAATCTCTTCGTGATCTGTCATCTAGTGTTCTCCCAGTGAGACCTTGTGGCACTTGTGGGGTTGGCCTGCCACCCCCTGCCGCAACTTGCTCCTTGCCATGACGGCAGGCAAGCCTTGAGGCGAAGGATCGGGCATCTTCCAAAACGGATGAACCCGCGTGAAGGTCCATCCGCAAGCGGCATCAGCCATCGGTATTGGCGATGGCCGTTTCGAACAGGCCCTGGGGGCTGACCCAGTCCTTGCGGACGCGGCGCAGGGCGATCAGCCATTGATCGCCAACCTTGCGGAAATCATCGATATAGACGCCGCAATGGTCCGGTCCGATATCGGTCCAGGCCGCCCAGTAGGTCCGCACCTTTGCGGTGTCTGGGCCGGTGAGGTCGATCTTGCAGGTTCCCAGGTGGTGCCGCACGAAGCTGGCCTTGTGCACCGTATCCTGTCCCGGCTCCCGGTTGCGCCAGCGGTTCTGCCAGGCCCGGATCGCCTCGCGCCCCTCGTAACGAAAGATGAAGTCTCCCGGCGCGCGTTCGGACTGTATTACGCCGTCTTCCGTGAAGCAGGCGGCGTAATCGTCGACCTTCAGCCGGTCACCCGAAACGTTGTACTTGGCAAGCGTGTCGCGGATCGCCTCGCGCGCCAGAAGCTCCTCGATCGTCACGCAGGCTGCTTCCGCAAGGGCATGACATAGACATCAAGGTGACGCAGCTTGCCCACCTCGTCGAACTCGTAGATCGTCACGGTGTTGGAAACGTCGGTTTCGCCGCCGCGCGTGTTGCGCTCCTCAAGTTCCAGGATCACGCGGCCGGGGGTCTCGGTGATCCGCCGCAGGGTGCCTTCCCACGAGGTATGCCCGCCGAACTGCGTGACGTAATAGCGGTAGGTCGGCCAGTCGATCACTTCCGCCTGCGGCCCCAGGAATACGCCTTCACGGATGAATTCCGCCGTATTCACCAGCCCTTCGATCTCGGCCCAGTCGGCATCGCCAAGCGGCCCGGCCTTGGCCTTGTCGGTCAGCCGGGTGAAGGCTTCGCTGTAGGCGATGACCGATTGCGAAAGTCCGGTGAACCCGCTCGACGGGGGCATTTCGTTGGCCATGTTTTCCTCTCCTCCTTGCGGCTTCAGCTCATCACCTGTCCGCCATCCACATTGATCGATTGCCCGGTAATCGTCCGCGCCTCGTCCGAGGCCAGGAACAGCGCCAGGTTGGCAACGTCCTCGGTCGTCGAAAAGGTCCGCAGGGCGACATTGCCGGTCAGGCCTGCCTTGATCTCTTCAAGCGTGACGCCCTTCTCGCCCGCGATCCGCTTCATGTAATTGACCATCAAGTCGGTCTCGATTGCGCCGGGCACCACGCAATTGCAGCGGATGCCGAACTCGCCGACCTCCTTGGCGATGACCTTGGTCAGCACGCGAAGCGCACCCTTGGCGGCCGAATAGTGGCTTTTGCGGACCATGCCATCCCAGCCCGCACCGGAAGAGAAATTGACGATCGCACCAGTCTTGCGTTCCAGCATGGAGCGGTTGAGAACCTCGCGGCTGCACAGCATCGCGGCCATGCAATCGACCTTGTAGGTATCGAGGAAATTGTCGACCGTCTGTTCCCAGATGAATTTGTCCGCGCCGGGAACCGCGGCATTGTTCATCAGCACGTCGACCTGGCCCCAGCGGCTCATCGCCGCTTCCACCATCGCGGCGACATCTGCTTCGTTGGTGACATCGGCCTGCACGGCGATGGCATCGGGGCCAATGGCTTGCGCCTCTGCGGCGACCAGTTCAAGCCGGCGCGCGGCCATGACGACCCTGGCCCCCTCTTCCACCAGCATCCGCGACATCACGGGGCCAAGGCCGGTAGAGGCGCCGGTGACCACGGCCACCTTCCCGGCAAAGCGCTGGCCGGCGCGGCTCATATGTCGAGCACCTTCTTCATCGTCGCATGGCTCTCAGGCGAACCATCGAGCGCACGGTTGAAGCGTTCGACGATGCGCCAGCCATCCGCCGTGCGCTTCAGCGTCCAGTGATTGACTGCCGCGCGCCAGAGGAACCAGCGCTCGCCTTCCTTGAGGATCACCACCGAATAGCCGACCGCCTGGGCATCATCGCCCTCGACCGTGATCTTCGGAGTGGCCGTCAGGTGCGCGCAGCCGGTGTTGACGAGATCGAGGTGCCCCGGCCAGGCATACATCCCGGCGATCTCGTCCGGGGCTTCGAGCCGTTTCGCGCCGCCATCGGGCAGGGTGAAATTATAGCCCCCGCCCGGAACCCAGAGCTCCCCGGCCGGCCCGGCGGTGGCACTATCCACCAGCGGGCCATAGCTCATCAGCAGGTTCTGGATTTCAAGCTGGTCTTCCGCCCGTTGCAGGCGGCGTTCAAGCTCTAGTAGCCGCGCTTCTCGATCCAATCTTCACTCTCCCCGGGACGATATGTGACGCCCGGCGTTTTCCCGGACTTGGTCTTGAGATCAAAGCCGATGGCATCCGCGCCACCTTCGATCGGCACGCCGAAGGCGGAAATCGCCCAGCTGGTCATCACATAGTTGCCGACCAGCATGACCAGATCCATCATCTGTTCCTGGCTCAGCGTCTTCTGCAGCGTGGCCCAGGTCGCATCGGAAACGTTGTTGGTCTTGATCAGTTCGTCGCAGGTCGAGAGGATCGCGCGCTCTTCCTCGGTGAATTCATTGGCGGCTTCCGGAAAATCGCGGATCTGGGCGATCTCCTCAAGTGTGATCCCGGCCTGCATGGCATAGCCAACATGGTTGTGCCATTCGTAGATCGAGTTGACCAACACCGCGACGCGCAGCACGACGAATTCGAGCTGGCGGTTGTTCAGCGTGTGGCCGGTCATGAAGTACTTGCCGTAGTGGCTCCATGCCAGCGCCAGCGGCGGATGGTTTGCCATCACGTTGATGATATTGGTCTTGGAGCCTTCTTCCCAGGAATTCGGCTCGCCCCAGAACGACTGCACTTCGCGCGTGGCGTCGGTCCAGGTTTCCTTGGGCGGCCACTTGATGCGGAATTCGTTGGGAACGGTCGACACGGGATTTCTCTCCTGGGTGAATATTTGAACGCTAGTTCAAGGCTTGCTGCCCGCAGGTCAAGCGCGGAAAGGTGCTATCGCCCCCGCGTCAGGTTACCGACCAGCCCGCATCCACGCAAATCGTCTGGTTGGTGACATAGCGGGCGATGGGCGAGACGAAATAGGCGACGGCGGCGGCAATATCCTTCGGCTCGCAGAAGCCCATGGCCGGCAGGCGCCGTGCCGGGCCTTCCGCCGGCGGCCCCTTGGCGGCGATGGCACCCGGGGTGCCCACGCCGCCCGGCAGCACCGTGTTCACCGTGATGCCATGCTCGGCCAGTTCCAGCGCGCTCGCCTTGGTCAGCGCCCAGAGCGCACCCTTGGAGCCCATGTAGCTCGTCAGCCCCTTGATCGCCTGTCCCCACAGGCTGCACGAGGCCAGATTGACGATGCGCCCGCCCTCTCCGCCGGCGATCATGGCGCGGGCCACTTCGCGGGTGAGCAGGAAGGGGCCGCGCGCGTTGATGGCATTGTTGCGGTCCCACTCCTCGGCGGTAGCATCGAGCAGAAGCTGGCGATCCTGCACACCGGCATTGTTCACCAGTGCCCAGGGCGTACCGAGCTGCTCTACGACCGCCGCAGCCATGGCGCAGATCGATCCCTCGTCCGCCATGTCCACGTGAAAGGCCTTGCCGCCGATCTCGGCCGCCACTGCCTCCGCCTTGGGCAGGTCGCGGTCGGCAACGGCCACGGTGGCACCGCATTCGGCCAGCAGGCGGGCAACGCCCTCGCCAATGCCCATGGCAGCGCCGGTTACGATGATGACGCGGCCGTCGAGGGAAAAGGGATTGCTCATCAGGTGCCTCTCGCAAATCAGATGGCGAGCATATGAGCAAGTGACAGCGCTGTAAGCAATTCCCCCCGGCGCTTATCGCGCAAGCGGTAAGATCAACCGGCCTTGCGCCCGAACCAGATCGTGTGGCGCGGCCCCTTGCCGTTGGCGCGGGCGCGAACCTCTACCGTTTCGACCGCGAAGCCGGCCTTCGTCATGCGCGCGGCGAAGGCCCTGTCGGGCGCGGCCGACCAGACCGCCAGCACCCCGCCGGGGGCCAGCGCATCGCGGGCGGCCAGCAGCCCTGCCCGGGAATAGATGCGGTCGTTCTCGTCGCGCACCAGGCCGTCGGGGCCGTTGTCCACGTCGAGCAGGATGCCGTCGTAAAGTCCGTTGCCGGTAACGATGGCATCGGCAACGTCGCCCATGCGCAGCGTTACGCGGGGATCGTCAAGGCATCCCTGCGCCACTTCGGCCATCGGCCCGCGCGCCCATTCGATGATTTCGGGCACCAGTTCGGCAACCGTAACGCGGCCCTTGGGGCCCATGTTCGCCAGCGCGGCGCGCAGGGTGAAGCCCATGCCATAACCGCCGATCAGCAGGTGGGCATCGCGACCCTGAAGGCGCTCCAGCGTCATGGTCGCCAGGGCCTCTTCAGAGCCGCGCATGCGCGTCGACATCAGCTCGTTGCGATCGAGCACGATCATGAAATCGCGCCCGTGCGAGTAGAGCCGCAGCTCTTCCCCGCCGGGGACCTGCGCGGTGCCGAGATGAATGCGCGGGATCAAGCGGCCTGCTTGGCCCGGTCCTGCGCCTCGAGGTTGAGCATCTCGGCAATGAGGAAGGCCAGCTCAAGCGACTGCGCCGCGTTGAGGCGCGGGTCGCAATGCGTGTGATAGCGATCGGCCAGCGCCTCGTCGGTGATGCCCATGGCGCCGCCGGTGCACTCGGTAACGTTCTGGCCGGTCATCTCGATGTGGATGCCGCCGGCATGCGTACCTTCGGCGCGGTGCACGGCAAAGAAGCCGCGCACTTCGGCCAGGATGCGGTCGAACGGACGGGTCTTGTAGCCCGTGGCGCTCTTGATCACGTTGCCGTGCATCGGGTCGCACGACCAGACGACGGAGTGGCCCTCGCGCTTCACTGCGCGGACCAGTGCGGGCAGGCCCGCTTCCACCTTGTCATGGCCGAAGCGGCTGATCAGGGTGATCCGGCCAGCCTCGCGCGACGGGTTCAGCGTATCGAGCATGCGCAGCAGCGCGTCGGGCTCAAGGCTCGGGCCGCACTTCATGCCGATGGGGTTGCCCACCCCACGCAGGAATTCGACATGCGCCGAATTGTCGAAGCGCGTGCGATCGCCGATCCACAGCATGTGGGCGGAACAATCGTACCAGTCGCCGGTCAGCGAATCGCGGCGGGTCAGCGCCTGCTCGTAAGGCAGCAGAAGCGCTTCGTGGCTGGTGTAGAAGCTGGTGCCCTGAAGCTGCGGCACGGTCTGCGGGTCGATGCCGCAAGCCTCCATGAAGTCCAGCGCCTCGCCGATGCGGTCGGAAACCTCGGCGAACTTCTGCGCCCAGGGGCTGCGGCCCATGAAATCGAGCGTCCACTTGTGGACCTGGCGCAGGTTGGCATAGCCGCCGTTGCTGAAGGCGCGCAGCAGGTTCAGCGTCGCGGCCGACTGGCTGTAGGCCTGCACCATGCGCTGCGGATCGTTCACGCGGTCCTGCGGGTTGGGCTCGATGCCGTTGATGATGTCACCGAAATAGCTCGGCATTTCAACGCCATTAACCGTCTCGGTCGGGGCAGAGCGCGGCTTGGCGAACTGGCCGGCCATGCGGCCAACCTTCACCACCGGCTGCTTGCTGGCGAAGGTCATGACGACCGCCATCTGCAGCAGCACGCGGAAGGTGTCGCGAATGTTGTCCGGGTGGAATTCGGCAAAGCTTTCGGCGCAGTCGCCGCCCTGCAGCAGGAAGCCCCTGCCCGCAGCAACTTCGGCCAGATCGGCCTTCAGCGCGCGCGCTTCACCGGCAAAGACCAGCGGCGGAAAGCTCGTCAGCGTCTTTTCGACGCGCGCCAGTTCCTCTGCATCGCCATAGGCGGGCAGGTGCCGCGCTTCTGCCGACTTCCAGCTCTCCGGGTTCCAGTTACTTGCCACAGTCTTGCTCCTTTGCGGGGTGGGCCCATAGCCCCGAGTCCCCGCGAATGCAAAACCAGCTTTGCTAAACCCGGCGAAAGTTCGGCCTCTATCGCGTGGTCGAGAGCACCGCCCCGCCGGCAACCACGCTCTGCCCCTTGGGCAGAACGGCCAGCCGCCACGACCGGTCCTTGAGCAAATACTTTGCTGCAAGCTGCTGCATGGCTTCGGGCGTGGTGTTCGTGGAATCCGACATCAGAGTGCGCAGCGCCTCGTAAAGCTCGGGCTTCTGGGTCGCGCCCTCCAGATGGTACATGAGGTAGGCAGAACCGGTCGCCGCACGGGTGATCTGCTGGCGCAGCGGCTCGGTTACGCGCTCCAGTTCGTCGGCGCTGGGCGGACGGGCAACAAGGTCCGCGGCAATCTCGTCGGCGGCGGCATAGAAGGTCGCCACGTCCTTGGGCTCGATCTGCGCCAGCGCCAGGATCGTGCCGCCGGCGTTCAGCTCCACCGGCCAGGTCGAATAAACCTGCGGCGAGTAGCTCGCCCCCAGCTTCTCGCGCATGCGATCGAGCAGGCGGTTGGAGAACACCTCGGACAGGATCCGCAGCTGGCGGCCTTCGCGGATGCCGGCAAAGCCCGCCCCGGTCGGCCAATAGACCATGGCGGCGGCCTGGTTCGCCTCGCCATGGTGGCTGAGCACGATCGGCGCCCCGCCGCCCGCCGGCACGCGCAGCCCCGCCCCTGCCACGGCAGGCGCGAGCGGCTTGCGCGGCTTGAGGGCGCCGAAAGTGCGCGACAGCGCGGCAACCGTCTCGTCGCGGTCGATATCGCCGAATACCTGCACTTCGACCGGACCGGATGCGAGGATCGACGACCAGATTTCCTTGAACCGTTCGGGCGTTGCCTTGTCCACCTCTGCCGGGGTCGGGGCCTTGTAGCGGGGGTCGCGATCGCGCTCGAGCCACTTGAGATCGCGTTCGAGCACGCCCTGCGGCGAGCTGGCATAGGCTTCATACTGTATCTTCAGCGCCGCCTTGGCGCGTTGCACCGGCTGCGCATCCCAGCGCGGCATGGCCAGCTTTGCGGCGAGGAGATAGAGCTGGTCGGCCAGGTCATCGCGGCGGGTGCTGGCGGAGAAGGTGAAGTCGGCATCGTCGATCCCGAAGTCGAAGCCCATCTTGCGCCCGGTCGATACCCGGTCGAGATCCTCCTGCCCCAGCACCGACACGCCCGAGCTGACCAGCGCCATGTCGCCCAGGGCGGCATAGGCGGCATCTTCCGGGCGGAAGGCGCGATAACCCGCACCGAAGCGGACCTTGACCGTAACCCGGCCGGGCTCATCGGTGCTCGGCCAGACAATGGCCTTCACCCCGTTGGCGAAGTTCACCTGCTCGATGCCCGAAAGCCCTGTGGCAACCGGTACCGGCTTGCCCGGCTTGCCGATCGCCGGCAGGTCGGAAAACTTGATCTGCTTGTAGGCCAGCCGCGATCCGCCATCGGCAGCCACGGGGCTGGAAAGCGCCGTACGCAAGGCACCCTCGCTCGCCTCGTCAGCCCCGGGGGTAACATAGACGCCTCGCGTTACCGTGCCTTCGAACTGCGCTCGGGTGTGGCGCAGCACGGCCTCTGGCGTGAACAGCTTCACGGTGCGTTCGAAAATGTCGAGCACGGCGACGGGATCAGCCACCGTTTCGCGGATGTCGAGCGCCTGGACAATGTCGTCCGCCACCTTCGATCCGGACAGCAGTTCACGCTGTTCGGCGCTGGAGGTGAAGGCGATCCGCATTTCCGCCACTTCGCGGTCAATCTCTTCCTGCGTCGGCGGACTGGCCAGCGCATCGGCAATCACCCCGCGCACGTCCTTGACCGCTGTCTGCCAGTCCGCGCCGAGCGGAGTGACAACAACGAAAGTCCCGTCGACCGATCGCGAGACATCCTGCTGGTTGACCTGCGCGGCAAGGTAGCTGCCGCCCGCACGGGCGCGCGCTTCCAGCCGGCGGTTGATGATCGCCAGCCCGAGAGCATCGGTCATCAGGCCCTGGTTGTAGGCGATGTTGTCCGTCACCGGGCGCCAGGGACGCAGTGTGGCCCAGGTGAAGACGCGCGGCAGGTCCGGCTCGACGACGACCTTCACTTCGCCCACCGGGGCAAGATCGGCCTTGGTCGCATCCGCAGGGGCCACCGGATCGCCGAAACTGGGCGCTGGCGTCGTCGGGCCGGTCACCGGCCAGTCGGAAAACCACTTGGCGATCAGTTCGGCAAAGACTTCCGGCGCACGATCGCCCGCAACGATGACCACGGTGTTTTCCGGCCGGTACCAGCGCTTGTGGAAGGCACGGACCGAATCCCGCGTGGCGGAGCTGAGCGTCGCCTCGGTGCCGATGGGCGCGCGATTGGCCAGCGGCTGGCCGGCGTAGATCGCCTGCCGCATCGCCTCGTCCACCCGCCCAGCGGCGCCGCCCCGCTCGCGCTTTTCGGCCAGCACGATGGGCAGTTCCGCCTTGATATTGGCATCGCTCAGCGTCGGGTGGATCATCATCCCCGAAAGCAGCTTGAACGTCTCGTCCAGCCCGCTGGCCGAGGCATTCGGCAGGTCCAGCTTGTAAGTGGTGGCAACCGGCGTGGTCTCGGCATTGGTATCCGAACCGAACGTCGCGCCAAGGCGCTGCCAGGTGGGAATTGCCTGCGCTTCACCGATATATTTCGACTGGCGGAACACCAGGTGCTCGATGAAGTGAGCATAGCCGCGTTCGCTATCCGCCTCGTTCAGCGATCCGGCATCGACGCGCACGCGGATCGAGACCTGCCCCGGCGGCACGCCATTCTTGCGGACGGCATAGCGCAGGCCGTTGGGCAGTTCGCCGAACACCCATTCCTTGTCCTGCGGAATGTCGCTGCCCCGATAGAGCCACGGGCCCGTATCAGCCTTGGCGGCTGCGGGTGCCGCAACTGCCGTTTCCTGCGCCGCAAGGGTGCCGGAAAGGACGGAAGGGACCAGGGCGACACAAAGCGCCAGGGCGCGGAAGCGAGCGTTCATGCCGCAGGTATAGGAAGGGTGAGTGTGAAGGACCAGTGAATAGCTGCAAACAGGACTATTTGCCCGTCGCGGATCCACTTGTTCCGGCCGCCGCAGCAGCGGCTGCTGCATCATCGGCCTTCTTCTGCATTTCCTGGATTTCCGCCATCGACTTGAAATCGAGCACTTCCACCTGGAAAACCAGATCGGCATTGGCCGGGATCGGCCCCGTGCCGCTTGCGCCATAGCCCAGCGTAGAAGGGATGCAGACCCGCGTGATCGCGCCCTTGGCAGTCAGCTTGAGGCCTTCGGCGAAGCCGGGGATCACTTCGCTGACCTGCATCGGCGTGCCGGTGCCCTGATCGAAAACCTCGCCATTGGCGGCCAGATAGCCGATGTAGTTGATCAGCACGGCATCACCGTCACCGGGCTTGGCCGCAGTCGCCGGACGCAGGGTGGTATAGCCCAGCCCGGAAGGTGTCTTTGCGGAACAGGTGCGCTTTGCCGTTTCGATCACGGGATTGAGCGGCAGCGGGATGATCTGCGATGCGGCCTGTGCAAGACCGGCCTGCGAAGAGACGAGGGCGGGAATGGCGAGCAGCGCGGCTGTAAGGATTTTCATGCCGCTTGCTTAGGCGCGGCTGCCATCGCCCGCCAGCAAATTCGGCCAGCGCCGCGCGATCACCAGCATCAGCGTGGGCAGGGCCATGGTGAGGACGATGTCCTTGGCGATCTCGCCAAATTGCTGCGCCACTTCGTTAGGCCAGGTTTCGACCAGATAGTCGTTCGCCTCGTTCAGCAGCTCCAGCGCCAGCACCACCAGCCAGGGCCGCCAGCGAGCGAGCGAGGACCGCAGCAGCGCCGCGGCAACCAGCGCGATCAGCAGCCCGACGATGACGTGCAGGGCATCGTTATGAAAGGCGACTGAGCGTTCGACGAACATCTTGGCGGAATAAAGCGACATGCCCGCCCGGTTATTGGCGATCTGATGGCCCGGGGCAATGCCCCGCCTCTTGACCGCCTGCGCAGGCCACTTACATGCGGCACCATGTTCATCGAAACCGAATTGACGCCGAACCCCGCGGTTCTGAAGTTCCTGCCCGGTCGCGAGGTGATGCCCGCTGGCACGCGCGATTTCGTCGACGAGGATGAGGCGCAGGCATCGCCCCTCGCCGCGGCGCTGTTCTCGCTCGGCGATGTCGCGGGCGTGTTCTTCGGCCGCGACTTCATCTCGGTGACGGCCGGCGAAGGCGTCAGCTGGAGCGCGCTCAAGCCGCAGGTCGTGGCCATGCTGCTCGATCATTTCGTTTCGGGTGCCCCGCTGTTCGCCGAAAGTGCGGGCAACGGCATTTCCGTTCCGGTCGAAGATGACGAAATCGGCGATGATCCCGGCACCGAGGATATCGTCGTGCAGATCAAGGAACTGATCGAAACCCGCGTCCGCCCGGCCGTGGCCAACGACGGCGGCGATATCGTCTATCGCGGTTTCCGCGAGGGCGTGGTCTACCTGTCCATGCAGGGTGCCTGTTCCGGCTGCCCCAGCTCTACCGCCACGCTCAAGCAGGGCATCGAAAGCCTGCTCAAGCACTACGTCCCCGAAGTGACCGAAGTTCGCGCGGCATGAACGCTCCGCTTGGCGAGGCCGCACTCGACCAGCTGTTTCGCACCGCGCGCACATACAACGGCTATCTCGACCGCCCCGTCCGCCACGAGCAGATCGAGGCGATCTGGGACCTGATGAAGTTTGGCCCGACTTCCGCCAACTCGCTCCCGGCCCGCATGGTTTGGTGCACAAGCGCGGAAGCGAAGGAAAGGCTGGCCGCCTGCGCCAGCGGCACGAACGGCGACAAGATTCGCCAGGCACCGGTTTCGGTGATCATCGGCATGGATGTCGATTTTCATCAGGCCCTGCCCGAACTGTTCCCCCATGCCTCCGCAATGAAGGACGTGTTCGGCAAGGTCCCCGCGGCTGCTCGTGAGGCCATGGCACTGCGCAATTCTTCGCTACAGGGCGCCTATTTCATCATGGCGGCCCGCGCGCTCGGGCTGGATACGGGGCCAATGTCGGGCTTTGACAATGCCGCGGTCGATGCCGCCTTCTTTGCCGACAGCCCCAGCGTGAAGTCCAACTTCATCTCGACCCTGGGCTATGGCGATCCCGCCACGATCTTCGACCGTTCGCCGCGGCCCGATTTCGCCCACTTCAACACCTTCGCCTGATCGCGCGCCGATGCGGACCCTGGTGATCGACAGCGCGACAGAGGCCTGCTCGGTAGCATTGTTCGAGGGCGGGACCCTGCTCGCAGGCGACTTCCGGGTGCTCGGGCGCGGCCATGCCGAAGCGCTGGTGCCGATGATCGCGGCGCTCCCCGCCAGGGGGCAGGCACAGCGGATTGCCGTCTCGCTCGGCCCCGGCAGCTTTACCGGTCTCCGGGTCGGCCTTGCGGCTGCCCGCGCGCTGGCGCTGGCCTGGGGCGCGGAACTGGTCGGCTATCCCACCCTCGCCCTGATCGCCGCGCAGGTCATCGCCGAACGGAATGGCGATGGCGTGACGGTTTGCATGACCGGCGGGCACGGCGAATGGTTCGTGCAGGATTTCGGCGCGGACGCCGCAGCCCTTGGCGACCTTGCCTCGCTGGCACCGGACCAGGCAGCAGCACGGGCTGGCCGCGCGCTGGTTGCCGGCACCCAGGCCGAGGCGCTGGTGCGCCTGCGCGGTTCAGGCGAAGCGATCGCTGCCCTGCCCGATGCCCGCCGCTTTGCGCTGTTGCCATCGCAGGCCATCACCCCGGACACAGCGCTGATCTATGGCCGTCCGCCCGATGCGCGCCTGCCGGAAGCCGCGCGGTGATCGACGATCTCGACCGGATCATGGCCGTGATGCAGGCCGCCTTCGACCCTCTGTATGGCGAGGCATGGACCCGTCGCCAGGTAGAAGACGCACTGCTGGTAGGCAATTGTCACTATCTTCTGGCCGGTATTGACGGCGAAGAACCCGAACCCGGCGCGCCCGCAGCGGGCTTTTCACTATCGCGCCATGGTTTCGGCGAAGAAGAACTTCTGCTTTTTGCCGTACAGCCGGAACATAGAGGCAAGGGAATTGGTTCCCGCCTGCTGCGCCGATTTGCCGAGACCGCGCGACGCCGGGGGGCGACGCGACTGCTGCTTGAAATGCGACGCGGCAACCCTGCGGAACGTCTTTACCGGGCGCACGGCTTTGAACCAATCGGCGAAAGGCCCAAGTATTACCGGCAAAGCAATGGCGAAAGAATCGATGCGATAACTTTTTCGTGCAACTGCGAATAGTTGCAGTTGATTACGCCGTAATACTTAAGTATCTGCACTTAAAGCAGATCGCGCGTTAACCTTTTTGGCTTGAATTCCGACCAGAAAAGCGCGAAAGCTCCACGCAAGGCGGCATAGTGGTGCCGTTGATTTCCTTTGCAGTGGTCGCAAAAAATATAAGAGGAAGCAGAAATGGAAACCCCTGCGTACGACATGAAAGAAACCCTGATTACATTGACATCGGACATCGTCGCGGCCCATGTCAGTAATAATAACGTCTCGACCGAAGAAGTTACTTCGCTGATTTCGAACGTTTATTCCGCGCTCGCCAATCTTGGTGCTCCCGCCGCCCCGGTGGTTGAAGCCCCCAAGCCTGCAGTTTCCGCCCGCGCCTCGGTCAAGCCGGGCAAGGTGGTGTGCATGGACTGCGGCATGGAGCTGCAGATGCTCAAGCGCCACCTGATGACTCACCACGGCATGACGGTTGAAGAATACCGCGCCAAGTGGGGCCTTTCCGCCGACCACCCCATCGTTGCGCCGAACTATGCCGAACGCCGTCGCGAACTGGCCAAGAAGATTGGCCTTGGCCGCAAGCCGGGCACCAAGATGCCGAAAAAGGCTGCTCCCGCCGGAGACGGAACCCCCGCCAAGCGCGGCCGGCCCAAGAAGGTCTCGTAAAAACCGCGATGCGCGGTTGCAGAAATGCCTCGCCGGACTAATATCCGGCGAGGCATTTGTTTACTGACGGACACCCTGTGCACCAGGCAATCGACATCGAGGCTCTCTGCGCCGAACGCGGGCTGCGCATTACCGAGCAGCGCCGGGTGATTGCGCGCGTGCTGTCGGACAGCACGGATCATCCCGATGTCGACAAACTGCACGAACGCGCCGTTGCCATCGATCCGGGCATTTCGATCGCCACGGTCTATCGCACCGTGCGCCTGTTCGAAGAGGCCGGGATTCTCGACCGCCACGATTTCGGCGATGGCCGCGCCCGCTATGAAGCGGCTCCCGAGGCGCACCACGATCACATGATCGACGTGGAAACCGGCACGGTCATCGAATTCGTCGATCCCGAGCTTGAGGCCCTGCAACGCCAGATCGCCGAGCGGCTGGGCTATCGCCTGGTCGATCACCGCATGGAACTGTTCGGGGTGAAGCTGGTGCGCAACACGCCCGGCGGAGGATCGGGCGAAAGCTGATGACGGCGCTGGCGCAGGCTCCGCGCCGCCGTTTCGGTCCTTTCGGGCTGATCCGGATCGTCATCCGCATCATGGCCATGCTGGGCCTGCTGCTGGCTTGCCTGCCGCCCTATTACCTGTTCGCCCTGCTGCGCCTGCACAATCCCTGGCCACGCCTGTTCCTGGCCGGGATAGGCTGGATCGCCGGGGTAAATCTGCGGGTAATCGGCGAAAGGCCGCGGGGCGGCGCCTTCCTGATTTCCAATCACGTCAGCTGGATCGACATTCCCGCCATCGCCCGGGCCACGGGCAGTGCCTTTGTCGGCCACGATGGCCTCGCCTCCACGCCGCTGCTCAAGCATCTCTGCGCGATGAATGACACCGTGTTCATCGCCCGGCATGACCGCGCCAGCGTGCACCGGCAGGTGGAGGACGTGCGCCGCGCCATCCGCGACACCGGCGCGCTGACGATCTTCCCCGAAGGCACGACGAGCGACGGCACCGGCCTGCTGCCGTTCAAAAGCTCGCTGCTATCCGCGCTCGAGCCGGTGCCCGATGGCGTCAGCGTCATCCCCGTCCTGCTCGATTTCGGGCGCGAGGCGGCGGATATCGCCTGGGTTGGCGACGAGCACGGCGTTGACAATTTCCTGCGAATCCTCGCACGCCGCCGCCCGGTGCAGCTGACGGTCCATTTCCTGCCGCCGCTTGCCGGTGAGGCGGTGAAGGACCGCAAGGCGATGGCAAGCGCCGCCCGCGAAGCGCTGCTCGCCGCTATGAACTGACCGAGCTGTTCGCCGAATTGCCGACGTGGCTGGTGCCGCGCGCGGCGGCAATCTGTTCCTGCCGGTAACGTTCGCGATAGCGGGCACGCTGCGCCTCGTCGCGTTCGTCGTGGCAGGAAGGGCAGCTTACGCCTTCCTCGAACAGCGGCGATGCCTTGTCTGCCTCGGCAAGCGGGCGGCGGCAGGCACGACACAGGCCGTAAGCCCCGGGGATAAGCCCGTGGCCGACCGAGACGCGCTCATCGAAGACAAAGCATTCGCCCTGCCACAGGCTCTCGGTTTCCGGCACCTCTTCAAGGTATTTCAGGATGCCGCCTTTCAGGTGGTAGACCTCGTCTATTCCCTCGGCCTTGAGGAAGGCAGTCGATTTCTCGCAGCGGATGCCGCCGGTGCAGAACATGGCCACCTTCGGCGGTGCCTCGCCCGTGCCCAGCAGCCTTTCCCGCTCGGCACGGAACCACGCGGGAAAATCGCGAAAGGTGCGGGTCTTCGGATCGATCGCTCCGGCAAAGGTGCCGATGCCCACCTCATAGTCGTTGCGGGTATCGATGACGATGGTGCCGGGATCGGAGATCAGCGCGTTCCATTCCTGCGGGTCGACATAATGGCCAACGCCCTGGAGCGGATCGATATCCGGCTCACCCATTGTCACGATTTCCTGCTTCAGGCGCACCTTCATGCGCAGGAAAGGCAGGTCCAGCGCGTGGGAGAACTTCGCCCCAAGCCCCTCGAACCCCGGCCAGGCGCGCACATGGCGCAGCACCTCGGCCACCCCGTCCTCACTTCCGGCAATCGTGCCATTGATCCCTTCGCGCGCCAGCAGCAGCGTCCCCCGGATGCCCTGTTCGCGGCACAAGGCCAGCAGCGGTTCGCGCCGCGCGGCGAAATCCTCGTGCCGGGCGAAGTGGTAAAGCGCAGCAACGCAGACGGGCAGGTTCGATTCGGCCATGGCCTGCCCGATAGCGGCGCGAACCTTTCCCTTCAAATCCTCGCGCGAATCCCCTATCCGCAGCGCCCATGCGCCAGACCCCGCCCCCCAGGACCTATCGCGTCAAAAGCTTCGGCTGCCAGATGAACGTCTATGATGGCGAACGCATGGCCGAGCTGCTTGCCGAACAGGGTATCATCCCCGCGCCAGAGGGCGAGGAGGCGGACCTTGTGGTGCTCAACACCTGCCACATTCGCGAAAAGGCGGCGGAGAAGGTCTATTCCGACATCGGCCGCCTGCGCCGCGAAGATGGCACATCGCCCCTGATCGCGGTGGCGGGCTGCGTTGCCCAGGCTGAGGGCGAGGAAATCATGAAGCGCGCGCCCGCCGTCTCGATGGTGGTCGGCCCGCAGGCCTATCACCGCCTGCCGGGCATGATCGCCGAAGCGGTCGAGGGACGTCGCGCGATCGATACCGACATGCCGGCAGAGACCAAGTTCGATGCCCTGCCCGATCGCCGCAAGGTGGGGCCGAGCGCCTTCCTGACCGTGCAGGAAGGGTGCGACAAGTTCTGCACCTATTGCGTCGTTCCCTATACCCGCGGGGCGGAAGTTTCGCGCTCCTTCAAGGACCTGGTCGAGGAAGCGCACAAGCTGGTCGATGCCGGCGCCCGCGAGATCACCCTGCTTGGCCAGAACGTCAACGCCTGGACCGGCGAAGATGCCGCGGGCCGGGCCATCGGCCTGGACGGGCTGGCGCGGGAACTGGCCCGCAACCCCGATCTGCACCGCATCCGCTATACCACCAGCCACCCCAACGACATGACCGACGGGCTGATTGCCGCGCACGGCGAGCTGGAAAAGCTGATGCCGTTCCTGCACCTGCCCGTGCAGGCCGGATCGGACCGGGTGCTGAAGGCAATGAACCGCAGCCACAGCCGCGACAGCTACCTGCGGATCCTTGATCGCGTCCGCGCCGTCCGGCCCGACATTGCCCTTTCCGGCGATTTCATCGTCGGCTTCCCCGGCGAGACCGACGCCGAGTTCGAGGAAACGCTGAGCCTGGTCGATGCCGTAGGCTATGCCCAGTGCTTCAGCTTCAAGTACTCCGCCCGCCCCGGCACGCCTGCCGCGACGATGGACGGCCAGGTTCCCGCCGAAGTGATGGACGAACGGCTCCAGCGCCTCCAGGCCGCGCTCAACCGCGACCAGCTGGCCTTCAACCAGGCTTCGGTCGGCAAGCGCTGCACCGTGCTGGTGGAGCGCAAGGGCAGGCATCCCGGCCAGTTGCTGGGCAAATCACCCTGGTTGCAGTCGGTCCATTTCACCGGCGATGCCGCCATTGGCGACCTTGTCGAGGTAGAACTGACCGAGGCCGGGCCCAATTCGCTTTCGGCGCGGCTGTTGCACCCGGCCCACGCCTGAGGGGTATTCCACAGTCCTGCGCCGGCTGTCGCTTGCCTGAAACAAAGCGCTGCCTATCTTGGTTGTCAGTGGGCCGCACACCCGCGGCCCTCTCGAAAGGAGCGCATGGCCCGCAAAGCAGCCCGTGCCCACAACGTGGCACACCTCGCCCCGCAGCAATCCCAGCGTGCCCGGGCGGAACTGGAATTCGACGAACCCGCCGTGCTCGGCGCGTTGTTCGGACAGTTCGACGCCAATCTGGTGCAGCTGGAGAACCGGCTCGGAGTGTTCATCGCGGCTCGCGGCAATCGCATCCAGATCGAAGGCAAGGCGGACGACGTTGCCCGCGCCCGCGACGTGTTGCGCGGGATGCACCAGCGGCTGCTGCAAGGCCATGATCTTGATACCGGCGCGGTGGAATCGCTGATCGCCATGTCGGCCGAACCGACGCTGGACGGCATTGTCTCGAAGGAGCTGGAAAGCCCCTCGGTGATGATCCGGACCCGCAAGAAGACCATCGTTCCGCGCTCCACCACGCAGATCGAATACATGCAGGCGCTGTCCAGCCGCGATATCATCTTCGCGCTGGGTCCGGCCGGCACCGGCAAGACTTATGTTGCCGTGGCCCAGGCGGTGAGCCAGCTGATGAACGGTTCGGTCCAGCGCCTGATCCTTTCGCGCCCGGCTGTCGAAGCGGGCGAGCGGCTGGGCTTCCTGCCCGGCGACATGAAGGAAAAGGTCGATCCCTACCTGCGCCCGCTCTACGATGCGCTGTACGATTGCATGCCGCCCGAGCAGGTGGAACGCCGCATAGCCAGCGGCGAGATCGAGATTGCGCCCATCGCCTTCATGCGCGGCCGCACCTTGGCCGATGCCTTCGTCATCCTTGACGAGGCGCAGAACACCACGCCCGCGCAGATGAAGATGTTCCTTACCCGTTTCGGCCAGAACAGCCGCATGGTGATCTGCGGCGACCCGCGGCAGGTCGACATTCCCGGCGGCGCGCCGATGAGCGGGCTGAAGGACGCGGTGGACCGGCTTGAGGGCGTGGAGGGCATCGCGGTGGTGCGCTTCAACGCAGCCGACGTGGTGCGCCATCCCATCGTCGGGCGGATCGTCGAGGCCTATGAGGGCAAGGACGCATAATCCGCTTTCGGGTTCGGACCCGTCCGCCTAGGAACGGCGCGATGAACCTCGATATCGAAATCGACGCGCCCTGGCGGAACGACACGGACTGGGCCGATCTTGCCGTTCAGGCGGCCGAGGCGGCCATGGCGGTCGCCCCGGAACTGGCGAACCCGCGCCTGACAGCCAGCCTGCTGTTCACTTCGGACGCGGAAGTGCACACGCTCAATCGCGAATGGCGGGCCAAGGACAAGCCCACCAACGTCCTGTCCTTCCCCATGCTGGAACGGGATGACCTGCTGGCGCTCGCCGCCGATGGCCCGCCCGAGATGCTCGGTGACATCGCCCTGGCCCAGGAAACCTGCGCGCGCGAGGCGGCTGATAAAGGCGTGCCGCTGGAACATCACGCCGCCCACCTGATTATCCACGGGCTGCTTCACCTGGCCGGCTATGATCATGAGATTTCGGCGCAGGATGCGACCGAAATGGAGGCGCTGGAGACAAAGGCGCTTGCACATATGGCAATTACCGACCCATATTGCGATTGAACCGATTGCAACTGCCAACGATTCTGAGGACTGAGTTCTTACATGGCCGATCATAGTTCGGGAGACGCGGACAGTAGGCGCTCGCTGCTCGGCAGCCTGCGCACCATGCTGGGCTTTGCCAAGGACCAGAGCCTGCGCGCGCAGCTTGAGGATGCGATCGACGAGCATGAGGAGGACTCCTCCCCCTCGCCCGCTGGCGACCTTTCCCCGATCGAACGGCAGATGCTGCGCAACCTGCTGCATTTTTCGGAACACGATGCCGATGACGTCGCCATTCCCCGGCGCGAGATCGTGGCCGTTCCCGAAAGCCTGACCTGGGAAGAACTGGTCGGCGCCTTTGCCGAACACGGCCACAGCCGCATGCCGGTCTATGGCGAGAGCCTCGACGAGATTAAGGGCATGATCCACATAAAGGACGTGTTCCCCTTCCTGGCCGGGGCGAAGGCTCCGCCGAAGGACTGGCTCGCCCTGATGCGCCAGCCGCTGTTCGTGCCGCAATCGCGCAACGCCATCGACGTGCTGGCAGACATGCGCGCCAGCCGCACGCACCTGGCCGTGGTGTTCAACGAGTATTCGGGCACCGAAGGCATCGTCACCATCGAGGACCTGGTCGAGGAAATCGTCGGCGAGATCGAGGACGAGCATGACGATGCCCCCACCGACCTGCTGACCGAGCTGGAAGGCGGCATGTGGGAGGCTGATGCCGGGGCCGAACTCGACGATGTTGGCGAGCGGATCGACCCGCGCCTCGCAGAGGTCGAGGAAGACGTTGATACCTTGGGCGGCCTCGCCTTCGTGCTGGCCGAGCAGGTGCCGCCCGTGGGCGCCGTGCTGCACCATCCCAGCGGCTGGAGCCTTGAGGTTATCGCCGGCAACGAACGCCACGTCACCCGCCTGCGGCTGCACCCGCCCGCGGCCGCCGGTGACGAAGGAGAAAGCTGATAGCCATGCGCCGCCTTCCCCCCCTCCGCGCGCTGGAAGCCTTCCTTCGCGTCGTCCGGCAGGGTTCCGCCAAGGCTGCGGCCAGCGAGCTGGGCCTGAGCCCGTCCGCCCTTTCACGCCGCCTGCAGGCGCTTGAGGACTTCCTGGGCAAGAAGCTGTTCCTGCGCCAGCACCAGGCGCTCAAGCTGACGGATGAAGGCCAGGCTTTCTACGATGCCGTCAGCCCGCTGATCGAAGACCTTGCCGAAGCGGTCGAAGCGCAGGTCGATACCGGCAAGCTGCTGCGCCTGCACCTTGGCGTGCCGTCGCTCTTTGCCGAACAGCGCCTGTTCCCGCGCCTGCTTGAACTGCGCAAGCTGCACCCGCGCCTGCATATCGACGTCGATACCGGCCCGCATCTCGACGTGCGGCTGGGCGATACGCTCGATGCAGCCATCGTCGTCACCGGCCAGCCGGACGAGGCGCTCTATTCGGTGCGGCTCGATCACAACAAGGTCTATGCCTTCACCTCGAAGGCGCTGGCAGAGGAACTGGGCAACGCCCCCGATGCCGCCGTGCTATCGCGCCAGACCTTCCTGATCCACAACGAGCTGCCCGAAAGCTTCACCGCCTGGAAAAAGGCCATGGGGCTCGACAACCTGCAGCCCGCAGCGATCGACCACTTCGATTCAGGGCAGCTGATCCTTGAGGCGGCGGCGCAGAGCCTTGGCATCGCCATCATGCATGACGATCACTTCCGCCGATCGGGCGACAAGCGCATCGCCCGGCTTTACGATGTCGAGGTGGAAAGCCCCTATTCCTACTGGTTCGTCTGCCGCCCGCGCGCACTGGATGCCCGGCCGGTGCGCCTGTTCCATGACTGGCTGGTCAACGCCGGGGTCTGATCACGCACAAAAAAGGGGGCGAACCAGCGCCCCCTTTTCCGTTTTCCGGCAGCGAACTTTTCAGCTCACGGTTGCCTTGATGATCTTGCCGGGGTTCGCCGGCGGTTCACCCTTGGGCAGGGCATCGACGTTTTCCATGCCTTCTTCGACCACGCCCCAGACGGTGTACTGGCGATCGAGGAAGGTCGCATCGTCGAAGCAGATGAAGAACTGGCTGTTGGCCGAGTGCGGATAGCTGGTGCGGGCCATCGAGCAGACGCCGCGCACGTGCGGTTCATTGTTGAATTCGGCCTGCAGGTCGGGCTTGTCCGAACCGCCCATGCCGGTGCCGTTCGGGCAGCCGCCCTGCGCCATGAAGCCGGGGATGACGCGGTGGAACTTGACGCCATCGTAGAAGCCTTCGCGGGCCAGTTCGGTAATGCGCGCGACATGGCCGGGGGCAAGGTCGGGACGCAGCTTGATCTTCACGTCGCCGGTATCGAGCGTGAGGGTGAGATATTCGTCGGCCATCGGGGAATCTCCTGTAATCCGAGCGCCGATATAGGCCGGGCGCGAAGAAAGTCACGCCCCTGCCGGTTGCGACGGTTGCAATTGCATTCCATCCGCCTAGACCGGCCCGCATGACTCCCGAGGAAACCGACCAGACCCTGCTGCAAGAGGCCGCCGATATGGCCGGCGATGCGGCGGAGTCCGAAAGCCTCGACGAGGAGAACACCCTCAAGCCGGAATTCGTCCGCAAGGTCCGCGAAGCTCTGGAAGAAGGCGAGCGCGACGCGGTCTATGACCTGGTCGAGCCGCTCCACCCGGCCGACATCGCCGACCTGTTCGAGCTGGTAAACGCCGACGAACGCCCGCAACTTGCCCGCGCCATCACCGACCTGATGAGCCCGGACGTGTTCGCCGAGCTGAACGATCACGTCCGCGAACTGATCGTCGAGGCCCTGCCCGCCGGGCAGGTGGCCGATATCGCCGAGCAGCTCGATACCGACGACGCGGTCGCCATGATCGAGGATCTCGACGAGGAGGACCGCGAGGCCGTCCTTGCCGAGATGGAGCCGGAAGACCGCGCCGCCATCGAATCGGCGCTGGCCTATCCGGAGGAATCCGCAGGCCGCCTGATGAGCCGCGATTTCATCGCGGTGCCCGAACACATGAGCGTGGGCGGCCTGATCGATTACCTGCGCGAACACCCCAACCTCGCCACCGAGTTCTGGGAAGTGTTCATCGTCGATGCCCGCCACCACCCGGTCGGCACCTGCGTGCTCAGCTGGATCCTGCGTGCCCCCCGCTCTGTGGCGCTGGTGGATGTGATGAAGCGCGACCAGACGCTGATCCCGGTCGGCATGGACCAGGAAGAAGTGGCGCTGCGCTTCCAGAAATACGCGCTGATTTCGGCTGCCGTAGTCGATGAAAGCGGGCGGCTGGTTGGCCAGATCACGGTCGACGACGTGGTCCACATCATCCAGGAAGAAGCGGGCGAGGACGTGCTGCTGCTGTCCGGCGCCGGCGAAGGCGACATCAACGAGCCGATCCGCGATTCCTATGTCAGCCGCGTGCGCTGGCTGATCGCCAACCTTGTCACCGCACTGCTGGGCGCAACGATCATTTCCAGCTTCGGCGGCGCCATCGAAAAGCTGGTGGCCCTGGCCGCGCTGTCGCCGATGGTGGCTTCGATCGGCGGCAATGCGGGGACGCAGACCATGGCGGTCACCGTGCGCGCCTTGGCGACCAACCAGCTGACCCGGGCCAATACAGGCCGCATCCTGTGGCGCGAAATGCGCGTCGCCATGCTCAATGGCGCAACCGTTGCCAGCCTGATCGGCTGCGCGACATGGCTGTTCTTCGGCAGCCCCCTGCTGGGCGCGGTCATCGGATCGGCAGTGATCGTCAATATCCTGACCGCCGGGATCGCCGGACTGGTCGTACCCGTGCTGCTTGACCGCTACGATCAGGACCCGGCGGTTGCCAGCTCGGTATTCGTGACGATGATCACCGATTCGATGGGCTTCTTCGCCTTCCTCGGCCTTGCGGTGGCCAGCGGGCTGGTCGGCTGATGCCCCTGCACCTGACCAAGGTTGCCTATGGCGCGCAATCGCTGGACGACATGCGCCGCTGGTTCGCCACACGCGGACAGGAAGCGTTCCTGACCACCCGCTACCTGCCCAAGCGCCATGACGAGATCGTGCCGCCCGATGGCTCGCCCGGAGGCTCGCTGTTCTGGATCTTCAAGCACCAGCTGGTGATGCGATCGCCCATCCTGCGCTTCGAGGAAGCCGAGGGCGGCAAGACCAACATCGTCATCGCCACCGGCCTGATCGACGTTCACCCCCGCCCCAAGCGGGCGCATCAGGGCTGGCGCTATCTTGAGCACGCCGAAGCCCCGGCCGACCTTGCCGAGGGCGAGGTTGCCGGAGATGCCATGCCTCCGCACCTTGCGGGCGAGCTTGCGCGGCTGGGGCTGGTCTAGCCCTGCGGCTTGACCGTTCCCGGCACCGGGGTCCATGATCGGTGCCTGCCAACACTCCATGGCGAAAGGTCCCGACAGGCTAATGCATCAGGCAATCAACCGCATTTTTGCGCTGTTCAGCGTGCTGCCCGCCTTCATTGTGCCGCCAGCCGCTGCCCAGCCGGTGGCGACCAAGCCCGCGGCGACGGCCGCCAAGCCGGCAAGTCCGTCCGGCCAGCTCTGCTTCCTCGATGTCCGCAAGGTGGAAGACCTGATGCTCAGCAAGGCAGGCGTCGGCCGCGATGACATTACGTTCCGGCTGAGAACCTATGAGGACGATCCCGCCTACAAGCGCGCCATGAAATCGTTCGAGGTCAGCTCCTCCACCGCCTACAACCGCAACCGCTGCGTTGCCCTGGTGCGGCGAAACGTCCGCAACGCGCTGGACCTGACGCCCGAGGTGGTGAAGGCCATCGAAACGGGGCGCACCGGGAAAAAGGTGCCGCTGGTCCACGGCAAGTCCGAAGGGTTTTGCAGCGCGAACCTGGAAGGCGCTGGCGGCGGCGTTGACCAGAACAAGCTGATGGAAGTGGCCAATGCCCTGCTGAAGGAACGCAAGTGCACCGCCTATGTTGACGAGGGGCAGGTGTTTGGCGGGGCAATGGATCCGTCGATCAGCATTACCAAGGCGATGCTGATCCGCATCGAAGCCCTGCGCCCGCAGGGGACGGCAGCCAACCGGCCCTGCGACCCCGCCGCCAAGCCGCTTGCCGACAAGCCCATGTGCTATGCCACCGGCAAGATGCATCAAGCCACGATGCGCGAGGCCAGGCCGGTGAAATCGACCAGCGATGTGATCGGCGAGGATTCGATCCAGTTCTTCGGCAAGGCCGGGGACAAGGTCCGCATCACCATCCTGGGCGACCTGCCGATTGCCGATCCGCCGATCTGGGCAACGCTGTTCGGCCCTTACAAAAACACGACAAGCTCCATCGCCATGGGACGCGAAAAAGCGCAGTTCGGGCTGGAGGAATACTGGCGCGAATTTGTCATCCCGGCGACGGGCAACTATTCGACCAATCTCAAGACCTTCGGCAAGGCCTATGGTCTGGAGATCGCCATCGTCGGCTGATCCTCTGCCACTTCGCAGGCCAGCCACCAGCGCAGCAGCTGGTGCGCTATGGCCGCCGGCGGCGGGGCAAGGAAGGGTGCGGCAGGATCGCCAGCCATGGCCGCCGCGACCTCGTCACGCGAAAACCAGCGGGCTTCTTCCAGCTCGTTGGCATCCAGCGTGATCGACTTATCCTCGGCCAGTGCATGGCAGCCGATCATCAGCGACGACGGAAAGGGCCAGGGCTGGCTGGCGACATAGCTGACATCGCGCACCCTGATCCCGGCTTCCTCAAGCACCTCGCGCGCCACGGCTTCCTCGATCGTTTCGCCGGGCTCGACAAAGCCGGCCAGCGCGGAAAAGCGGCCTGCCGGAAAGCGCGGCTGGCGGCCCAGCAACAAGTCACCGTCATGTTCCACCAGCATGATCGTTACCGGATCGGTGCGCGGGAAGTGCTCTGCCCGGCAGGCTGTGCAGTTGCGCTGCCAGCCGCCCTTGGCCAGGGCCGTCGGCGCGCCGCACTGGGCGCAGAAGCGGTGCCGCGCGTGCCAGCTTACCAGCGCGCGGGCCACGCCATAGGCAGCAAGGTCTTGCGGCGAGACGCAGGAAAGCGACTGCCACAGCCGGGGATTGGCCGGCCCGGCCGATGCGCGCGCCGGGACCTGCGCAAAACAGGCCCGGCCATCGTCAAGACCGAGGAAAACCAGTTCACCATCGGCTGCGGCTTCGGCAAGGCTGCCCCAGGCGAGGGCGCCGTGCTCGTCCAGCACCGGATCGAGCCCGTCCAGCCGCAGCAGGCGCGCGCGGTGGTCCATCAGCGCGGCCAGCGCGGCGGCATCCGCGCGCAGGTGGTCCGCACGGTCGATCCGGCACCCGGCAAAGGCAATGTCCAGCTGCATCAGGCAGCTTGCTTGGCCGGCCGGGGCGTCACGTCTTCCCTCGCGGCGGTGAGGAATTCGCGCTGCAAGGGATAGACCTCCGGCGGCATGAACTGGGTGTAAAGTGCGCCGCGCAGGCCGATCCTGCGCTGGATGAAGAACACCGTGCCCGCTGCGCCCGACCAGCCGAATGAGCCCTCGTCAGCCCCAAGTCCCACGCGCCCGCCCGCGCCATAGCCCGCACCTTCCGAGAAGGTGCCTTTGGTGCTGACCCCCGCCGGCAGCAGGTTGGATACGGCAAGGCGCACCGCCGCGGGATCGACCACCCGCCGGTTGCCCAGCTTCCCGTCGTTCAGCAGCAATTGCATGAACCGGTCGAAGTCGCGCGGAGTGGAAACCAGCCCGGCACCGCCGAATTCGAAAGCTGTCGGGTCGGTGAAGATGGTGTCGGCCGGGCCATCGATCGGCACGGTCAGCGATCCCAGTATGCCATAGTTCGTGGTCAGCCGCGCCTTGTCCGCCTCGCGCAGCTGGAAGCGCGTGCTGGTCATCCCGGCAGGGCCAAAGATCCGCTCCTGTATCAGCGCGCCCAGCGACTTGCCGGTCATCCGGGCCATCATCAGCCCCAGGATGTCCAGCGCCATCGAATAGCGCCAGGCGGTTCCCGGCTCGGCCACCAGCGGGACGGCGGCGGCGCGGCGGAGAAATTCGTCCGGCCCCGGAACCGGGACCGGCGAGGTGAACACGGGAATGGGCTTGCGCGAAATGACGCCCGCGATCAGTCCGTTGCGGGCCAGCTCCGCGCTGGCCTTGTCCTGCCCGATCCCGCCATAGCCGAAGCCGGCAGTGTGGGTGAGCAGGTGGCGCACGGTAATCGGCACCGTTGCGGGGCGCGATTCCAGGCCCTTCTTCGGGTCGATCGCCACGCGCATCGCGGCGAACTGCGGAAACACGTCGGCCAGCCGGGTTTCGAGCGAAAGCTTACCCTCGGCAATCAGCGTCGCGGCGACCAGCCCGGTTACCGGCTTGGTCATCGAATAGATGCGGTAGAGGCTGTCCAGCCCCACGGGTTGCGCCCCGTCGAAGGCATGGCTGCCCATGGTGAGTACCCGCGGTTCGGCCTTGCCCCAGCCGAGAGTTGCGATCATACCCGGCAACTTGCGCTGGGCGACATAACGGCGGATCAGTTCCGCCACCGCCGGCCAGTCCGCGGCCACATCGCCGGCCAGCGCCGCCGAGGCAGCGCGCGCCAGCGCCGGGTTTGCCAGCAGGGCCGCGGCAAGCGAGCCGCGCAGCAGCGAGCGGCGCGAAATCCGGTTCATCTGCACGTCCAAGTCAGTCATCTCCCCGACCGGCCACGGCAAGCCGCGCCGCCTTGACGAACAAGGTGGGCAGGCCAGCCTCCTCAAGGCGGTTGACCGGCCACCATTCGCCGTCGTTTGCGCCTATTCTAGCGCTGGCTTCGCCTGAATAAAGACTGAGCGACAAGGAAAGCTGGAAATGGGTGAAGGTGTGCTCCACCTGGCCGCCTGCGCGCCATTCCCCTGCGGCTGGGGGCGCGCCATGCCCGTCGCCGCGCGCAGACCAGCCATCGTCCGGCAGGGCGCGCATCCCGCCCAGCATCCCCTGCGGCGGGCGCGTGACCAGCCAGACCGCGCCATCGCGCTCGATCCAGAAGGCCGTGCCCCGGCGCTGGGGCTTTGCCTTCTTCGGCGCCTTCACCGGATAGCGTTCGGCTTCCGTCCGGCCCCGGCAGGCATGGGCCAGGGGGCAAAGCAGGCATCGCGGGCTGCGGGCGGTGCAGATGCCTGCGCCAAGGTCCATCATGGCCTGGGCAAAATCACCCGCGCGCGCGTCCGGCGTGATGCTGTCTGCCGCCGCGCGGATCGCCGCCCTCGCCCCCGGCAGGGGATCGGCAATGGCGAACAGGCGAGCCACCACGCGTTCGACATTGGCATCGATCACCACCGCGCGCCGGCCAAAGGCAATCGCCGCCACGGCAGCAGCGGTATAGGCCCCCAGCCCCGGCAGTTCGCGCAGCTGCGCCTCAGTGTCGGGAAAGCTGCCGCCCCGCGCCGCGACAGCGCGGGCGCAGGCCAGAAGGTTGCGCGCGCGGGCATAATAGCCCAGCCCCGCCCAGGCGCTCATCACCTCGGCATCGTCGGCGGCGGCCAACGCCTCCACGCTCGGCCAGCGGGCGGTGAAGGCCGCGAAATAGGGCTGCACGGCAGCAACCGTGGTCTGCTGTAGCATGACTTCCGAAAGCCATACCCGATAGGGATCGGGCGGCGGCGATCCCGGCGGGGAACGCCACGGCAGGACGCGCGCATTGGCATCGTACCAGCCGAGGAGGGTGCCGGCGATGTCCTGCGCGCTGGAAACCATGGCGCGGCTATGGCATGGCGTGGCCCGCAATGGAACGGGATCGCGACAGCAAGGATGCAAAGGGGCCGCGGCGCTTCGAACGCCCGCGCGGATCGGGCGCGCGCGCGATCGCCGATCTGATGCCCGACATCGGCCGCACCGCCTTTCGCCGCTTTGGCTTCGTGCAATCCAGCGTGGTCACGCGCTGGCCCGAAATCGTCGGCGAACGACACGCGCGGGTCTGCATGCCCGAATCGATCCGCTTCCCTCCCGGTGAAAAGAGCGAGGGGATCATGGAGCTGGTCGTGGTGCCGGCCCACGCCCCGATGATCCAGCACGTGGTTCCCGAGATCATCGAACGGGTGAACCGCTTTTTCGGCTATAACGCCGTTGCCCGCATCCGCCTGCGGCAAGGCGCGGTTAAGGCGCCCCCTGCTGGAGAGCGCCCGACGGCACCGCCAAGCCTGAAGCCCATTCCGATGGAACTGGGCGAAAGCCTGCGCGATATCGGCGATCCCGAATTGCGTACTGTCCTTGAATCACTCGCCCGCAGCCTCGATGCCCGGGCAAATGACGGAAAGACCGAATGAAGACCGCCCGCCTGATCCTGCTTGCCGCTGCCGCCGTTCTGTCCGTCGGCGCGACGAAGCCCGCCCCGAAACCCGCCGCTGCGGCCAAGGGCAACTGGACCGCAACCGTTGTCCGCACGCCTGCCGATGCCGTGCGCGTGGGCAATCCCAACGCGCGGGTGAAGGTGATCGAATATGTCAGCTACACCTGTTCGTCGTGCTCGCGCTTCGAAATGGAGGCGAGCAGCGAGCTGGCGCTGGGCTTCATCCGTCCCGGAACCGGATCGGTGGAATACCGCCCCTATTTCCGCAACGAGATCGATATCGCCGCCACCCTGATGGCCCTGTGCGGCCCGGTGGACAAGTTCACCGGCAACCACGCCCTGCTGCTGCGTTCGCAGGCGAACTGGAACAAGTCGGTCAGCCGCGAACAGCAGCAGCGCTGGATCTATGGCGAATTCGGCGACCGGATGCGCGCCATCGCCACCGACCTCAAGCTCTACGACCTGTTCCAGCAGCGCGGGTATGACCGCCCGACGCTCGACCGCTGCCTGAACGACCGCGCCCTGGCAGACCGGCTGGCGCGCGAAAACACGGTGGCAGATGACCAGATCGGCATCACCGGCACGCCCAGCTTCCTGATCAATGGCAAGCTGCAGCCCGTTCATGACTGGGCCTCGCTGCGCAAGCTGCTGCTGGCGGCCACGCGCTGATCTGCTAGTTGTGGACACATCCGGGGGTAGCGCAATCTGCCCCCTTCCCTCGGGCCAGCCAGTTGCTAGCCTGATTGTTCTGCCTTGAAAGAGGAACCTGCAATGTCCGTCCGATTCGTTCGCCGTATCGCTCTTGCCTCCACCGCTGCTGTCCTCGCCCTGGGTCTCTCCGCCTGCAAGGAAGAGCCGAAGGAAGGCGCTGCCGGGGGAACCCCGGTCGTTTCGGCCACGCCGCACGCCAACGTGCCGCCGCCCGCCGGCAAGACCTGGGCCGACGTTATCGAGAAGACCGCCGATGGCGGCTATCGCGTCGGCAATCCGAATGCGCCGGTCAAGGTGGTCGAATACGGTTCGCTTTCCTGCCCGCACTGCGCCAAGCTGGCGCAGGAAAGCTTCGAGACGATGTTCGGCGAATATATCCCCTCGGGCCGCCTGAGCTTCGAATTCCGCTCCTTCGCCATCCACCCGCAGGACGTGCCGATGACCGTGCTGCTCGAATGCGGCCCTAAGGAAAGCTACGTCAGCCTGGTCGAACAGGTCTATGCCAATTTCGACCAGCTCGCGCAGAAGACCCAGCAGGGTGCGCAGGCCGCCGAACAGGCCCTGACCCTGCCGGAAGGCCAGCGCTTCGTCGCCATGGCGGAAGCCATCGGACTGCCGGAATTCTTCGCCCAGCGCGGCATTTCGGTCGATCAGGGCAAGGCCTGCCTTGCTGACTTCGCCCGCGCCACCAAGGTTGCCCAGAACGCGGAAGCCTATGGCGCCAAGGGCATCAATTCCACGCCGACGCTGTTCATCAACGACGCGAAGCTGGAAGACACCACCTGGAACGGCCTGAAAGGCGCCCTCCAGAAAGCCGGCATCCGCTGATCGCCGGCTGAAGGGGGGAGACAGCCGGTACGATGCGCATCAGGCGGCTCAAGCTCAGTGGTTTCAAGAGCTTTGTCGAGCCGGCTGAACTGCGGATCGAACCCGGGCTGACCGGCGTTGTCGGGCCGAACGGCTGCGGCAAATCGAACCTGCTGGAAGCCATCCGCTGGGTGATGGGCGAGAACTCCGCCAAAAGCCTGCGCGGCGGCGGCATGGAAGACGTCATCTTCGCCGGCACGGCCAACCGCCCCTCGCGCGATTTCGCCGAAGTCGTCCTCCACGCCGAGGACGCGCGCGGCGAGGAACTCGAAGTCGTCCGCCGGATCGAGCGCGGCGCGGGCAGCGCCTATCGCGTCAACGGCCGAGATGTGCGCGCCAAGGATGTGGCGCTGGTCTTTGCCGATGCGGCAACCGGCGCCCACTCTCCGGCCCTGGTCAGCCAGGGCAAGATCGCCGCCGTTATCGCCGCCAAGCCGGCCGAGCGGCGGCAGATGCTGGAAGAGGCTGCCGGTATCGCCGGCCTCCATGTCCGCCGCAAGGATGCCGAACAGAAGCTGCGCGCCACCGAGGCCAATCTCGCCCGGCTGGAAGACATCATGGGCCAGCTTGACCAGCAGATCGGCTCGCTGCGCCGCCAGGCCCGCCAGGCAGAGCGCTATGTCTCGCTGTCGGACCGGATCCGGCTGGCAGAGGCCCGGCTGGTCTATGCCCGCTGGCGCGACGCCGCCGCCGCGGCGGATGCCGCCCGGGCAGAGGCGCAGGCCGCCGATGCCCGCGTAACGCAGGCGCAGGCCGTGCTGCAGGCGGCGCAGAAGGCGCAGCACGAAGGGGCCGAACGGCTGGCCGAAGCGCGCGACGAGCTGGCTGACCGGCGCGACGATGCCTCTGCCCACGGGCACCGGCTGGCAGCACTCACCACCCAGCTTGAGGCGGCGGAGCAGCGGCTAAAGGATCTCGACCGCCAGCGCACCCGGCTGGAAGAGGATCGCGGCGATGCCGATCGCCTGACGCGCGATGCGGCAGAGGCCCTCGCCAGGCTGGAAAAGGAACTGGCTGAAGGGCTTGCGGCCCTGCAACGCGACGAGGCACGGCGCCCCACCATGGCCAATGCGTTGGACGATGCCGACCGCGCCGCCCGCCAGGCCGAACTCGCACTGGCGCAGGCAACCGCGGCCCAGGCCGGGGTCGAAGCCGAATGGCGCGTTGCCGATGCCGAACTCGCCGCGGCAGAACAACGGCTGCAGCGCCTGTTGGACGAGCTCGCCCGGCAGGAAGGCCTGCGCGCCGCCCTGACGCGCGAGGGCGATCCGCAAGCCGCGCTCGAACAGGCCGAGGCAGGCCGGCAACAGGCAGAAGCGCAAGTTGCCGCGGCCCGCACCGCGCTCGAAACGCAGCAGGCCCGCAAGGCCGAATTGCAGTCCGCGCGCGATGCCGCGGGGTCAACGCTTGCCAGCGCCCGGGCCGAACTCGCCGGCATCGAACGCGAACATGCAGCCCTGCTGCGTGACCGTGAGGCCCGCGCTCGGCAGGCCAAGGGTGGCCACGGGCTGACATCGGCCATCGATGCCCTGCGCGCGGAGCCGGGATACGAACGTGCACTCGCTGCCGTGCTGGGGCGCGATGCAAAGGCGGGCCTTGGCGCCGCGCCTTCCGGCGTGGAAGGCCGGTTCTGGACGGGTGCCGATGCGCCCGCGCGCGTTTCCGGGAGCCTCGCCGATCACGTCAGCACCTGCCCCCCAGAGCTCGCCGCCCGCCTCGCGCTGGTGCACGTGGCGGAGGCGGACGATGGCCGCAAGCTGGGCCCCGGCGAATGGCTCGTCACCCGCGATGGCGCCTTGCGCCGGTGGGATGGCTTCGTCGCCCGGGGCGAAGGCGCGGCCGAGGCAGCGCGGCTGGAGGCGGAAAACCGCTTTGCCGCGCTCGACGGCGAACTTCCCGCGCTTCGCGCCGCCGTGGCCGAGGCTGAGGCCGCCGCCCAATCCGTGCAGGCGGAACTTGCCGAATTGCAGCTTGGCGTGATCGCCTCCGAACGTGCCCTTGCCGCGGCCGCCGATGCCGAACGCACCGCCTTGCGCGCGCTTGACCAGGCAGAAGCGGCCAAGGCCCGGCTGGAAGCACGCCGTGCCGAACTGGCGGCAGCCGCCGACGATCTCGCCGAACAGAAAGCGCAGGCCGAGGCAGAGCTGGCCACCGCCCGCTCCCGCCGGAGCGAACTGCCCGATCCGGAAAGCGGCAGGGCCCAGCTTGCCGCGGCGCAGGCGAAGAACGATGCCGCCCGGCAGTCCATGCAGGCGGCAACCGCTGCGCTTGCCGCGCATGACCAGGCACTGGCCGTGGCGCGAGAGCGAACCGGCGCGCAGCGCTCCGATATCTCATCCTGGCAATCGCGCGCAGGCGATGCGGCCAGCCGCCTTTCGCAGATGGCGCAGCGGCTGGACGAGATCGAGGAAGAGCGCGCCGTCATCGCCGCCAAGCCCGCCGCCCTGCTAAAGGAAATCGAAGCCAGCGACGCCATCCGCGCCCGCATTGCCGCCGAGCTTGCCGAGGCCGAGGCGAAGGTCAACGTCGCCTCAGACGAAGCGCGCGAGGCCGATGCAGCCTTTGCCGCCGCCAACGAAACGCTCGCCACCGCCCGCGAAGCACGCGCCGGTGCCGCCGCCCGCGCCGAAAACGAGGAAGAGCGGCGCGCCGAAATGGGCCGCATCTCTGGCGAGCGCTTCCAGTGCCCGCCACCGCTGCTGCCCGAGCGGTTCGAATTCGACAGCGCAAGCGTCGCCGCATCGGCAGAAGAATCGGCGACGATGGACCGCCTCGTTGCCGAGCGCGAACGCATCGGTCCGGTCAACCTTGTCGCGGCGGAGGAATTGAAGGCGGCGGAAGAGCGGCACGGGGCATCGCTGGCCGAGCAGGCGGAACTTTCGGAGGCGGTAAACCGGCTGCGCGGCTCGATCGGCAACCTCAACCGCGAAGGGCGAGAGCGCCTGCGTGCCGCGTTCGAGGCGGTGAACGGCCACTTCCAGGAACTGTTTTCCAAGCTGTTCCAGGGCGGCGCCGCGCACCTGGCCCTTGTCGACAGTGACGACCCGCTGGAGGCGGGCCTCGAAATCTTCGCGCAGCCACCCGGCAAGCGCCTGCAATCGCTGACCCTGCTTTCCGGCGGCGAACAGGCGCTGACCGCGGTGGCGCTGATCTTCGCGCTGTTCCTTACCAATCCCGCGCCGATCTGCGTGCTCGACGAAGTCGATGCGCCGCTTGACGATGCCAATATCGAACGGTTCTGCGACCTGCTCGAAGCCATGGTCGGCGAGACCGATACCCGTTACCTCATCGTCACGCACAATGCCGTCACGATGAGCCGGATGCACCGCCTGTTCGGTGTGACCATGGTCGAAAAGGGTGTGTCGCGCCTCGTCAGCGTGGATCTTGGCGGGGCAGAGGAACTGCTCGCGGCGGAATAGCTCAGTCGAGCACCAGCCGCGGTCCCGGCCCAGCCGCGCCCACCTTGTCCCCCCGGTTGTGCATCTCGCAGCGCGGCAGGCTGAGGCAACCGCAGCCGATGCATTCGTCCAGCTTGGCACGGGCGCGGGTGAGCAGCTGGATCTTCGCATCGATGGCGCCACGCATCGAGCGGCTGATCTTCTGCCAGTCGGAAAGCGAGGGCGTGCGCCCTTGCGGCAGTTTGGCAAGCTCCGTCTCGATCTCGGCCAGGCCAAGCCCGAGCCGCTGGGCCACGAGGATGAAGCTGAGACGGCGGATGTCGCTGCGCAGGAAACGCCGCTGGTTGCCGACGGTGCGGAAGGCCTGGATCAGCCCTCGATCCTCGTAGAAGCGGATGGCAGAAACCGCGAGGCCGGTGCGCCGGGCCAGCTCGCCAATGGGCAGCAAGTCATTCTTGTCCAATCCCGCCTCCGGGCCTGAAATCGCCTGACCTGAAGCTAGCTTGAGGTTTCTTCAAGATAAAGCATTTTCATGGCATGACCGCCCAACAGCCTGAATTACAGACCTTCTTTATGCCTAGAACAGTTCCGGTTGCGACGGCGCGCCGGGCCCGCCACCCGCCCAGCGTTCGCTGGTCCGCTCCACCGTCAGGTCATCCTCCCAGGTCCGGCAGAGGGCCAGCGCGTCCTCGGGCGAGCCTTCGAGCCAGTAATGCTGAGCGGCACGGGAGAGGATCAGCGGCATGCGATCATGCACCTCGGCCATCCGGGGATGCCCATCGACCATGACGATGCTGTAGACGTCGCCCCACTCCGCGCTGCGCCGCCACAGGCCGGCCACCGCGAAGACGTCCTCGTCCGGCAGGCCATACCAGGTGCGGGTCATGCGCCCCTTCTCACCTTCCGCCTCTGCCCATTGCGAGACCGGCACGAGGCAGCGGCGCTGGACGAAACTTTCCCGCCAGAAGCCCGTCAGCAACTTGTCCTCTCGCGCATTGGTGACTGGCTTGGGCTTCAGGGCCTGCCCCTGCCGCCCCTTGAGAGCGAGGGGAAAGCCCCAGTGCATGGCACGCAACTGCCCTTCGGCCACGACCATGCCGGGAAAGCCGGGATAGAGTTCCGCGGCGACGTTGATCCCCTGCCGCGCCTCCACCGCGAAGAGCTTCGCTACTTCCTGCGTGCCCTTCGTCATGCGGTAGAGGTTGCACATCAGGCGTTGCCCACCACCCAGCAGGCAAGCGCCATCAGCAGACCGGCAAACCGGTTGGCGCGAAAGCGCGCGAGCGGGTTGCTGCCGTCGGCCGGGTCCAGCGTCACGACCTGCCAGGCAAGATGAAGCGCAACCGGCAGCAGGGCGACAAGGGCCAGCCAGTCCGGCCGCAGCAGCCAGAACGCCGCCGCCCAAAGCCCCACGGCGGCAGCGTAGAACCCGGCCACTCCTCCCCGCACACGCGTACCCAGCGCCCGCGCGCTCGACCGGATGCCGACAAGCGCATCGTCCTCTACGTCCTGCAGGGCATAAATCGTGTCATAGCCGATCACCCATGCCACCGACCCGGCGTAAAGCAGGGCCAGCACACCGGGGTGCGCGGTGGTCAGCTCGACCCAGCCGACCAGCGCCGCCCAGGAAAACACCAGCCCCAGCCACGCCTGCGGCCACCAGGTGATGCGCTTCATGAAGGGATAGGCGGCAACCGGGGCAAGGCTGGCAAGGGCGACTGCCTGCGCCGGCCAGCGCAGTTGCAGCAGCACGACAAGGCCGACCAGGCACAGCAGCAGCAGCCAGGCCCAGGCCGCACGCCTGCTCACCCGGCCGCTGGCCACGGGGCGGCTGGCGGTGCGCGCCACCTTGCGGTCAAGGTCTGCATCGACGAGGTCGTTATAAACGCAGCCCGCTCCGCGCATGACGATGGAGCCCAGCAGCAACCATCCGATCAGGTCCCACCGCTGCATTCCGCCAGCGAGCAGCACTCCCCAGGCACCGGGCCAGAACAGCAGCCACCAGCCGATCGGCCTGTCGAACCGCGCCAGCAGGGCATAGTCACGCAAGGGTTGCGGCAGGGCGGCGACGAGGCCGCGGTGCTGGCTATCGGGTACGATTTCTGCCGAGGAAGACATCGGCCTTCCATGCCACAGCAGGTGGCCGGGCAACAAGCTGCGCCAGACCGATCAGGACGAGGCGGTATAGACCCGCTTGCTGGCCGATATCGGCAAGGCGCCAAGGTTCACGAAACCCAGGTTGATCGAGATCGAGGTGGTGGCGGTGATCTGGGTCCAGTCGATATTCGCGTTCACCTGCCCGCGCGTGATGGTGAGCGTGGGAACGCCATCGGCCACGGCGCCGAAATCCTGCTGCTGGAAACGGGTCGTCAGGTCGGCGTCGCTGGGCACGGGGTAAACGCTCGCCAGCCGCGCGGCCTCGTCCACGGCGTGATTCACCGCGCTGCGGACGTAGAAGTAATTGCCCATCTGCAGGATGCCGATGATCAGCAGGAACACCAGCGGGGCAATGAGAGCAAACTCGATAGCCGCAGAGCCCCGGCGGTTGCGTAACAGACGGCGCACGGTCAGCGGATCCTTGCCGTGGAACTGGCGACATAGGTGGTGGTCTGCGCCAGCTTGCCGAAGGGGCCACTGAAGATCGGCGTGTAACTGCCTGTAACTGTTACCGTGAGATAGTCTGCCCGCACGTCGGATGCGTTGGGACATGCGGCGATATTGGCCTGCGCTGCCTCGTTGCATTCGGTCCACCGGGTAACGGTGATGGCCGATGCAGCCATGCCGGTGTCTGCCGCCAACCGCGCGGCAAGCGTGGTGTTGTCGGGCGGGGTATTGCCGCCGGCAACCGCCATGGCCGCCCCTGCATTGGCCACCTGTTGCAGGTTCAGCCGCATGACCGAAAGCTGCGTCAGGTCTATAGCGCCCACGGCAAGGCTGAGCAGGATGGGCATGAAGATCGCCGCTTCCACGGCCGAGACGCCGCGCTGATCGTGCCACAGGTGCCGCATCAGGTTCCGCATCGTCATCATCCGATCAGCTTCACCGAAGTTGCCCCGCCAAAGGCGCCCGCGCCGGAACCGTTGGGGCAATTGTTGGTGATCGTGGTGTTGCCGGTGAATTCCACCTGGAAAGAGACGATCTGCATGCAGGGCGTGCTGACGCCGCTGTTGCCGGTGAATCGCACGGAGCTTTTCGGGGCGTAGATCGCACCCTGGTACTGCGAGAACCAGGTGCCGCTGTAGTCGGCAAAGGAGGTTCCGGTGACGAACATGTTGGTCTTGCTCGAAGTGACGGTCCGGGGGTCCTGGTAAATGATGATCCCGGCATAGGTGCCCGTGCTGGGGGCGATCAGGCGGACATAGGAATTGCCGGCCGCGTCGAAGCGCCCCGGCTTGGTCGGATCGGCGATATTGGTGAAGATCAGGGTGACGCCATCGCCGCTGATCAGCGATTGCGATCCCACCTGCACGTCGCCGCCGTTGATGTAATAGATGCCGGGGTTCAGCGTCAGCGAACCCAGGCTCTTGATGCTGGAATAGCAGCCCGGGTTGATCGTCAGGCTGGTCATGCTCTTGACCGTCACGGCCGGGGCGCCGTTGCACAGGCTTCCCGGATTGGGCAGCGGCAGGCCGGCATAGGGATCTTGCTGGGCCGAGGCACCGGCATTGATCGTGGTGGTAGACGGAACCCCGCTTCCCGCCGTAACCGAACCCACCGCCGAAAGCGAAGGCACGGCCACGGTCTGCGCATCGGCCAGCAAGGCGGGTGCGCCTATCGAATTGGACGCCATGCCGCATTGCATGGTCAGGCTGGCCGAGCCGGTGACCGAAACGGCCGTCGTGCCCGAAGGGTCCAGCCCGAGCACGCAATTGGGCGTGCCGCCGAACACCTTGGCCGTCGATTCCACCTGGATGCGCGGGGCGGTGGAGAGGAAGATGCTGCTGAACGGCAGGGCCTGTTCAACCGACAGGACAACGCGGACGGCATAATTGTCGGCAGTTCCTGTTCCGGTGCTCGGCGGGTTCTGCACCGCCTCGATCGTGAAGCTGCGCTGCTCGTTCTTGGCCAGCGCCAGCCGCACGGCGCGTTCGACATTCTGCGAATTGATCTTGGCGCGAGCGCCTGCGAGCGCGGAAAGATCGGCGGCGTTGCGCAGGGCATTCTGCCAGGCCACCCATTGCGCCGCATCGATCGCCAGCCCGACACCGGCGATGACCGGCGTCAGCGAAAGCGCAAAGACCGTCAGGGTCTGGCCGCTGCGGTCGCGCTTCAGCCGCGCGAGCGGGCGCATCAGCCGCGCCAGCCGATCGCGAGTGGCCAGAATGGAAGTCTGCGGGTACATGGCCTCGGGTTAGGCCTTGATGTTTAACGGTCGTTTTCCCAAAGCTTTCCCAGCCTGTAACTTATCGTAAAAGCGAGGCCCCATCCGCCCCATGCCCGCCACCCCCGCCTGGCCGCCCAAGAGCGCTCCCCGCCTGTTCGTTGGCGAACGGCTGGCCGCAGGGGCATCTGTCGCGATCGATGGCCCGCAGGCGCACTACCTTGGGCGCGTCATGCGCGTGGCCGAAGGCGATGCCGTGGTGCTGTGCGATAACCAGACGGGCGAATGGGCCGCGCGGGTCAGCTCTGCCGGCAAGCGCGATGTCGTGCTTTCGGTCGAAAGCCTGCTCCGCCCGCGCGAGGACGTGCCCAATTTCACGCTCTGCGCGGCGCTGCTGAAGAAGGACCGTTTCGACCTGGTGCTGGAAAAGGCCTGCGAACTGGGCGCGCGGCGGATCCAGCCGGTGATCACCCGGCGCTGTGTGGCGGACAAGCTGAACCTTGACCGCGCCCGCGCCATCCTGATCGAGGCGGCAGAGCAATGCGCCCGCACCGCGCTGCCCGAACTGGCCGAACCGGTCAGGCTCGATGCCCTTATCAAGCATTGGGAAACGGATCGTGCGCTGTTTTTCGCCGACGAGAACGGCGGCGAGCCGGCGGCCCCGGCCTTTGCCGCGAATGTCCCGGCAGCCGCCCTGCTCACCGGCCCCGAAGGCGGGTTTGACGAGACGGAGCGCGCCGCGATCCGGGCCCTGCCGCAGGCCCGCGCGATCATGCTCGGCCCGCGCATCCTGCGCGGCGAGACCGCAGCCATTGCCGGAACCGCGTTGTGGATGGGCACCATGGGCGATTGGACGGCGTGAATTTTGATCGCTTTGCAGGGCGGAATTTAGTGGCATCGCCGCGCCCCACGCACTAACCCGCCCGCATGAGCACGAGACAGGTTTCAGATCGCAACGATCCCCTGATCGAGCGCCGCGAGGATCTCGTGGCGCCGATGGCCAAGGGTGAGAAACCCCGCGAACAATGGCGCATCGGCACCGAGCACGAGAAGCTGGTCTTCTCGCTGGGTGACAAGCATGCTCCTTCCTATGGCGAGCCCGGCGGCATCCTCGACCTGCTGAAGGCGCTGCAAGCCTATGGCTGGGAGCCGATCGAGGAAGGCGGCAAGATCATCGCCCTCGCCGGCGCCGACGGTAATGTCAGCCTGGAACCGGCGGGTCAGCTCGAACTGTCGGGCGCGCCGCTCGAAAACCTGCACCAGACCTGCGCCGAAACCGGCCGCCACCTGCGACAGGTGAAGGAAATCGGTGAGAAGTTCGGCATCGGCTTCCTCGGCCTTGGCATGTGGCCCGACAAGACGCGGGCCGAGCTGCCGATCATGCCCAAGGGCCGCTACGAGATCATGCTGCGCCACATGCCGCGCGTCGGCACCATGGGCCTCGACATGATGCTGCGCACCTGCACCATCCAGACCAACCTCGATTATTCGAGCGAGGCGGACATGGTGCAGAAGTTCCGCGTCAGCCTGGCGCTCCAGCCGCTGGCGACCGCGCTGTTCGCCAATTCGCCCTTCACCGAAGGCAAGCCCAACGGGATGCTGAGCTATCGCAGCCACATCTGGTCGGATACCGATCCGGCGCGCACGGGCATGCTGCCCTTCGTTTTCGAAGACGGCTTCGGCTATGACCGCTACGTCGAATACATGCTCGACGTGCCGATGTACTTCGTGTTCCGCGACGGCAAATACATCGATGCCGCAGGCCAGAGCTTCCGCGATTTCCTTGACGGCAAGCTTCCCGCCCTGCCCGGCGAACGGCCGACTCTGGGGGACTGGAACGACCACCTTTCCACCGCCTTCCCGGAAGTGCGGCTGAAATCGTTCCTCGAAATGCGCGGCGCCGATGGCGGGCCTTGGAACCGTATCTGCGCCCTGCCGGCGTTCTGGGTCGGCCTGCTCTATGATCAGGGCGCACTCGATGCAGCGTGGGATCTGGTCAAGGACTGGGACATGGAAGGGCGCGAACTGCTGCGCTCGTCAGTGCCGAAGCTGGCGCTCGATGCTCCCCTTCCCGGCGGCGGAACCCTTCGCGACATTGCCGCCGAGGTACTGGCCATCGCGCGCTCGGGACTCAACGCACGCGGGCGGCTGAATTCGGCAGGCGACAACGAAAGCGGCTTCCTCGAACCACTCGACGAGATCGTGCGGACCGGCAAGGTTCCGGCGCAGGTGCTGCTCGACAAGTATCACGGCGAATGGGGCGGAGACCTCACCCGGATCTACGAGGAAAGCTTCTGACCGGCGTGGCGGGAAAGCTCGACCACCACCCGATCAAGCCCTTGATCGGCAGCGAGGTGAGCGGCGATCCCGGCGATCTGGCCAGCGGGGTGCACGGGGCGGAACTGCGCCGCCTGCTGCAGGAACGCGGCGTGATCCTGTTCCGCGACCTCGACATCTCGCCTGAGCAGCAACGCGCGATCACCGCTTCGATCGGCCCGCTGCGCGGTGCTGCGGGCGATGAACTCCAGCGCGTCACGATCGACGAGACTGCCAGCCCTGAATATTCGGCCTATGTCGCCCAGACCATGTTCTGGCACATCGACGGTTACCACAACCAGACCGTTCCCTGCTTCGGCGGTTCGTTCCGCCCGGTGAAGCTTTCCCCCAGTGGCGGGGAAACCGAATTTCTCAATTGCTACGCCGCCTACGACGCGCTCGATAGCGAGACGAAAGCGCTGATTGATCCGCAGCGCGTCGTGCTGAGCGCGCAGACCTCCGGCAAAGCGGCCTTTCCCGAAGCAAGCGATGCCCAATTCGCCGCCTGGCGGGCCGTGCCGCCGGCACAGCAGCCGCTGGTCTGGCAGCATTGCGACGGGCGCAAGTCGCTGATGCTTGGCGTTTCGGTCTCTCACGTTGCGGATATGGCCGCTGCTGACAGCTATGACCTGCTGCTGCGCCTGCGCGCGCATCAGACCCGGCCGGAATTCGTCTACAGCCACCAGTGGCGGCCAGGTGACCTGCTGATCTGGAACAACACCGGGACATTGCACCGCGCCCGGCCGTTCGATCCGGCATCGGGCCGCCTGCTCAACCGTTTCACCATCGAAGGCGACGAACCGATCTGCGGCGTTCGCGGCTGACCTATTCCGCCGGCTGGGCTACCGCGCCGCGCTGCGGGCGCAGGCCTGCGAGCAGTCGCTTGATGAACCGCGTAACCGTGGGGTTGCGTTCCATCCATGCGTGATATTCGCGGTACTTGGCATCTTCCGCCAGCAGGTGCTTTTCCTCTGTCCTGGCGCGCCAGAAGTAAATCGCGCTGACCCCGGCGAGGCACACGGCGTTGCGCACGGCGTCGGTCAGCGAGCCATTGGTGACGAGGAACGGCAGGGTGGCGCACCACCAGAAGGCGTTCTTGGAGAGGTAGGCCGGATGGCGGGTCCAGCGGTAGGGACCGTTGGTCAGCACGCCGCGATAGGTGAGGTTGGAAAAGCGGATGCCGAAGGCAACCGTTGCCCATGCGTATATCCCGGTCAGCACCACCAGCAGCGCGGCCCAGGCCCAGAGCAGCACGGCCTGCCCTTCCATCCACCATGCCCATCCGGCGGTATTGGCTTCGTAGAACAGCGGGCCGCCCATGTTCATCATCTGGAACGGCGGATAGCACATCAGCGCCGCCACCCAGCCCGCGAGGTAGGGATTGGCCGAGCGGATCTGCGCGTCGAGCGGCTTGACCGTGAGGATATAGCCCACCGTGCCGATCTGTTCGTCGACGACGAACATCATCAGCACCAGCAGGTTCGTCACGGCCACCGGGTCCAGCCACATGCCGCTCCAGTCGCGGCCGACAAGGTCGGCGAAACCGCCCGGCACGATCGAGATCATGAAGGCCGTGAAAAAGCCCTTCACCGCCCAGGCGCGCAGATGGATCGGCAGCATGGCCGGATCATGTGCCTCGCGCCCGATCAGCCAGGCGCCGAAGTGCCAGCAGGGGTCGCGCGGTTCCACCAGCACGCGGTCAAGCCAGAGGACATAAGGGACCGACAGCAGGAACATCGGTACCGCGGCCCAGCCGAGCACGGTCATGGCCACCTGGTACGGGCCATCCCAGTACCAGCGGAACAGGCAATAGAGGAACCCGATGATCGCCCAGGTGGCCCACAGGCCGGCAAGCTTGGTGATCGAGATATCGACAACGGCGGAAAGCGGCCGCTTCACCTGCCAGTTGATCCCGGTGGACGGGCGCAGGTGGACCTTTTCGACCAGCACCGACCATGCGACCATCGGCAGGGCGCAAAACACCAGCCCCATCAGCGCGGCATTCGGCCCGGTCAGCCGCTCGCGCGGGCTGTCCAGGCCCAGCAGGTCAACGATTTCCGGCCAGAAATGGCACAGGCACACCCACAGGGCGAGACCGGCAAGCCCGGTCAGCCCGGTGGCCGCCGAAACGTCACTCGTGGGCCGCGGATCGGCGGAAGGCGCATGCGTCGTCACGCTGCGCGCAATAGCGGCAAAGGGTTAAGGGCGCGGTAACGCCCTTAACGGAAGGAAGTGATGCGCCCGCTGTCGTCCAGGATGTACAGCTTCTTGCCCGCCACGATCGGCGGCAGGCTGATCGAGCTGCCCAGCTTGGTGAAGGGCGCAACCGTACCGTCGGTGACGCTGGCCGAAAGCAGTTCGCCCTCGGTATTGGCGATCCACAGGCGGTTGTTGGCCAGCACCGGGCCGGTCCAGAACACCGGGTTCTTCTTCTTCTCTTCGTTCTTGAAGCGCGTCAGCTGCGTCACCCACTTCACCTTGCCGGTGTTGCGCGCAATGCACAGCAGCTTCGCTTCGTCGGTCAGCGTGAAGATCCAGTCGCCGGCGATGGCCGGGGTGGAAATGCCTGCGAGGTTAAGCTCCCAGACGCGCTGCCCGGTGAGCAGTTCATAGGCCGCCATGCGCCCGCCCTGACCCAGCGCGAAGACCCGGCCGCGATCGATGATCGGATCGGCGTCGATATCGGTGAGCACGCCCACCGTCGTCGCCAGCGAGGTGCGTGCCAGGGCGTCGGACCACAGCGTGCGGCCGTTTTCATAGCGGTAGGTAACCAGTTCGCCGGTCGAATAGCCGGCGATCACCGAGCCCTGCCCGATGGTCGGCGCGGCAACGCCGAAGATGCCGGAAAGGCCGTTCGATCCGCTCTCGTTCCACAGCAGCGCGCCGTCCTTGGCATCGAGCGCGATCAGCTGGTTCGACTGCGTCATGACGAAGACCATGTCGAAGGCGACCGTCGGCGATCCGCGCAGCGGGCCGGCGGGCTTCACCTTCCACAGCTGGTTGCCATCCTTGGCGTCGAGCGCGGCTACTTCGCCCACGCCGGTCGTCACATAGACCTTGTCGTCATCGAAGCTGGCGCCGCCGCCGAAGACCGAGCTGGCGCCATCGCCGCTGATCTTGAACGATTTGGCCCAGCGCTTTGCCCCGCTGGCCGCATCGAAAGCGTGAACCGTGCCTTCGGTGTCCATGGCGAAAAGCGTTCCGCCGCCCACCACCGGTGCGGCGGCAAGGCGCTGGCGCTTGTTGTTGCCGGCAATCGCCCCGCTCCACCCGCGCACCGGCGCTTCGGCAAGCGCAAGGTGGCCATAGGACTTGCTGGGCGTGTTGCCCGCCTGCGGCCATTCCGGATCGGCCTCTGCCGGGGGGAGAACAACCGAGACGGAGGCGAGGTTGGGGTCAACCTTGGCACCCGATTCGACCCGGCTGAGGATCGGCACGCGGTTGCCGACGGTGGGCGTGGTCGGCCCCTTCTTGCCGAATACGCCGCAGCCCGAAAGCGTTACCGCCATGGCAAGCGCAGCGACGGCAGCCGCACGGCGGAACGGGGTCTTGGTGGTCATCCGGGCATCCTTCATCGCAATCACTGTCCCTGCTCCGGCGCATTGGCCGCGGTAACATCCTTCACCGCCTCGTTCACATCGTCGACGGCATCGACGCCGAGGTAGCCGGCCATCTGCCGCGCACGGCGGCGCAGCGTGTCAGGCACGGCCTTGTCGCGCGCAATCGAGGCGAAAACGGGGCCGGCCAGATCGTTCTTGCCCTGCTTCATGTATGCAAGGCCAAGCAGTTCACCCGCCGAACCGAACCACGGATTACCGGGCTGGGCAAAGGGCTTCATCGCGGCAACCACCTGGTCTGCCGGCATCGAATCGAAACGCAGCGCCACTTCGCGGATGCGGGCCAGATCGCGATAGGCCTGCGGCGCGCTGTCATCGGCGGCAACTTCGGCGAAAATCTTGGTCGCGGCGTCTGCCTTGCCCTGCTCAAGCGCGATGCCGGCCTGCAGCAGGCGGGCTGCCGCCTGGCTGCCATCGCCACCTTCCTTGGCCAGCGGAGCCAGCAGCTTGCTGGCTTCGTCGAGCCGGCCGGCTTCCAGCTGGTCAAGCGCCTTGACGTATTCTTCCGAGCGCTGCTCGCGCCCCTGGTCGCGGTAATAGTTCCAGCCCAGCCATGCGGCGAGGGCGCCAAGGCCGAGGAAAACGGCCCAGCCGATCAGCTTGCCCCAGCGCTTGACGAGATCGAGCGCTTCCTGCTCGCGCAGGGCCTCGTCCACTTCGCGCAGGAAGCCTTCCTGTTGCGCATCTTCGCGGCTGATTGCGGGCGTTTTCGAATTATCGGGGCGAAGGGCCAAGTCTGGGTCTTTCGGCAAGCTGATCCGGATGGCGGTGTTTAGCGGATGGGCCTGCCATTTCAACGGATATGATCGTGAAGCGGGCCTGAATAACCGTGTTTGTCACCCGAAACGTTCGCGCTTCATCGCCCGGGCATAGACCTGGCGATAGGCGGCAACCATCGTTCCCTCGTCATATTCGGCGCGTGCCCGCACCTGGTTGGCGGCACCGACATGGCGGCGCAGCACGGGATCGGCCGCCAGCTTTTCCAGCGCAAGGGCAAGTTCTGCCTCGCTGCCCGGGGAAACGATGAAGGGGCGGTTTTCGGCAGCGACCATCGCGGCGACATCTCCCACGCCCGGCGATGCTACGGGCAGGCCAGCCGCCATGGCTTCCACCACCGAAATCGGGAACTGCTCGCTTTGAGATGACAGCGCGAAGATATCGAACAGGCCGATCACCTTGGCCGGATCGGCGATGAACCCCGGCAGGTGCACGCGGTGGCCGACATCCAGCGCAATCGCCTGCTGGATGATCGCCTCGCGCTCGGGCCCCTCACCCAGGATAACCAGCTGCCAGTTGTCCGGCAGGGTGGAAAAGGCGCGGACCAGCAGGGGCAGGTCCTTCACCGGGCGCAGCCCCGCAACCGTGCCGATCCAGAGATCGTCCTCGTGCTTGATTACCCGCGGCAAGGCATCGCGGCGCGGCTTGCGGCCATAGGCGGCAGTCTGGATGCCATTGGCGATGCGGTGGACCTTGGCGCGCGGCTGGGCCCAGGTGTTCAGCGCGATTTCCTCCAGCCGCCGCGAAGGAACGACAAGCGCCTCGGCATGGACCAGCGCCACCCGGCGATACCAGTTGCGCGTGGTCTTCAGCTTCACCGCCTCGTCATGGTTGAACCCGTCTTCGTGGTGGACCAGCGGCGGCAGGCCCATGCGCGGGCCGAGCAGCGTATGCGCCATCACCGCGTCCATCGCGCCCCAGTTATAGGTGAGCACAAGGTCGTAGCCCAGCAAGGCGCGGGCGATGCGTTCGAGCCGGCGCGGCAGCGGCTTGCCCTGCAACGACGGGAAATCGCGCGGATAGCGCACCTTCATGTGCGGCGAGATCGCCTCGTGCGCGTCCAGCGCATCGGGGATGGCGGAGACGATATCGTGCTCGATGCCCTTGCCGAAGGCGTTGATCAGCTTGGCGCAGCGCAGCTCCTTGCCGCCGGCGTGAAAGCTGGAATGCAGGTGGAGAACGCGCACGCCGCTGGCTCAGGCAAGCTTGGCCAGCAGGCGTTCGATCGCAGCGACCGCTTCCGGTTCGTCAAGCGTCGGGGCATGGCCGACGCGCGGGACGGTAACCAGCTCCACATCCGGCCCACGCTCGCCCATCTTGCGGAACGTGGCTTCGGAAAACAGGTCGGATATCTCGCCGCGCAGCACCAGCACGGGCCGCTGCGCGAGGGCATCGAAGCCGGGCCAGAGATCAGGCTGGCTGGTGAAGTCCATGCCGATGAAGGGTTCGGCGATCTTCATGTCGTAATCGAAGACGATGCGCCCGTTGCTCGACAGCGTCATCGTGCGCTTGGCCATGACCAGCCATTGCTCGATGGTCCAGTCAGGGAAGGATGCGCCGTGCACCTCTTCCAGCGCGCGGGCCGCGTGCATCCAGGTGGGAAAGGTCCGCCCCTGGCCAAGGTAGTCCTTGATCTTCTCGATGCCCTTCATTTCCAGTTCGGGGCCGACATCGTTCATCACGCAGGCCGCCACGCGATCGGCCATGGTAAAGCCCATCAGCAAGGTCATCAGCCCGCCCATCGACGTGCCGATGGAAACGAAGCGGTCGATCTTCAGCTCTTCCAGCAGCAGCACGACATCGCGGACGTACTGGACGGGGGAATAGCTGTCCGATTCCTTCGCATAGCCGCTGTCGCCCCGCCCGCGCATGTCGGGGCAGATCACGCGCCAGCCGGCGGCGGAGAGCCGCGGGGCCAGCCCGTCGAAGTCACGCGCATTGCGCGTCAGCCCGTGCAGGCAGAACACCGGCGGGCGATCGTCCCTGCCCGGATAGTCGCGATAATGCAGCCTGAGCCCGTCCTGGCTCGTCCAATAGCGGTCTTCGAACTGGCTCACGTAAACCCCTGAACAACTGCGCGCCGCTTGCGCGGGGCCACTCTTGCCCCCACTATCGCGTGATGCGCGCCGAACCGCAACCCAGTGAGTACAGGCCAGAACCTGCAATTGCCCCCCTTGCCCCATGGCTTGCCGACCCGGTGCGCCCGGCGGACTTCCCCGAAACCCGGCTGCGTTTCCGCAACGATCGCTGGGCCGCGGCAGTGGGGCTGGAGACGCTCGACGATGCCGCGTGGATCAGGCACTTCGGCCGTTTCGATCCACTGCCGGGCAACCTGCCTGAGCCGCTGGCGCTGCGCTATCACGGGCACCAGTTCCGCCATTACAACCCCGATATCGGCGATGGCAGAGGTTTCCTTTTCGCCCAGATGCGCGATGGCGCTGGCCGCCTGCTGGACCTGGGAACCAAGGGTTCCGGCCAAACCCCGTGGAGCCGCGACGGCGATGGGCGGCTGACGCTGAAGGGCGCCGTGCGCGAAATCCTCGCCACAGAAATGCTCGAGGCGCTGGGGGTCAACACCTCCAAGACATTCTCCGTCATCGAGACGGGCGAGTCCCTGTGGCGGGGAGACGAACCCTCGCCCACCCGCTCGGCCGTGCTGGTTCGGTTGAGCCATGGCCACGTCCGCATCGGCACCTTCCAGCGGCTGATGGTGCTGGAAGAGCGGGACAACCTTGAGACACTTGTAAATTATTGTCTCGACACCTTTCCCGGCCCACCCCCTCCACACGATGCTCCCGGGGCTGACGAACCGGCGGTGCAGCTGATGCATCAGGTGGTCGAGCGGCTGGCAGAACTGGCCGCGACATGGATGGTCGCCGGCTTTGTCCACGGGGTGCTCAACACCGATAACATGAACATCTCGGGCGAGAGTTTCGACTATGGCCCGTGGCGCTGGCTGCCGCGCTGGGACCCGGGCTTCACCGCCGCCTATTTCGACCATTCGGGGCTCTATGCCTTCGGTCGCCAGCCCGAGGCACTGCTGTGGAATTGCAGCCAGATGGCCGTGGCCCTGCGTCCCTTGGCCGAAGCCAAGCCCTTGATTTTCGCGCTCGATCGCTTTGGTCCGCTTTACGAGGAGGCACTGGCCCGGCAGTTCTGCTGGCGGCTGGGCATCGTACACCCTGGCGCGGAGCGGGCACGCAATCTGGTCAGCGCGGCGGAGCGCCACATGCGCGAGACCGGCCAGGGACCGGACGCCTTTTTCTTCGCCCATCGCGGCGGCCGCAACCGGCCTGACGGAGAGCTGGGAGAGATGCTTCAGGCCCTCACACCCGCCGCCGGTGCGCTTGACCATCCGCTGTGGTCCGCACCCGCTGCGCCGGACCTGGTGATCGAGGAAGTCGAGCGTATCTGGAGCGAGATCGCCGACAAGGACGATTGGCAAGCGCTTGCCGACAAGATATCGGCAATACGCAGCTTGGGAGCGGCACTTGGCGGACCCGGAAATTGACCCTTTGGCAAGACAATCGGCGTAGCTGCCTGCAAAAGACAGGAACCCTGCACAGTCCATGAGCAAGGAAATCATCTCCTACGAACCGGCAACCGGCGAAGAGCTGTGGCGGGGCAAACGCAGCGATGTCGACGCGACCGTCGCGCGTGCGCGCCGCGCATGGCCGGCCTGGGCAGCCCAGCCGCTTGCCACCCGCATGGAACTGATGCGCCGCTTCGCCAACGAGGTGCGCAAGGAAAGCGACAAGTTCGCCGAGCTGATCTCGCGCGAGACCGGCAAGCCGCTGTGGGAGGCCCGGTCAGAGGTCGAAACGGTTGTCGGCAAGGTGGAAATCTCGATCCGCGCCTATGCCGAGCGCACTTCGCAGCGCAAGCTGGACAACGCGTTGCAGGGCACCATGGCCGTGCGCCACAAGCCGCATGGAGTGATGGCCGTGCTTGGGCCGTTCAACTTCCCGGCTCACCTGCCCAATGGCCACATCGTGCCGGCCCTGATCGCGGGCAACGTGGTGGTGTTCAAGCCCAGCGAAAAGACCCCCGCGGTCGGTGAATTCCTTTGCCAGTGCTTCCACCGCGCCGGGATCTCCGCCGCGGTCGTCCAGCTGCTCGTCGGCGGACCGGAAGAAGGGCAGGAACTCGTCGCGCATGAAGGCATCGATGGCGTGCTGTTCACCGGCTCCGCCCATGCCGGCATCGCGATCAACCGCAAGCTCGCCACCCGTCCCGACAAGATCGTCGCGCTGGAAATGGGCGGCAACAACCCGATCGTCGTCTGGGATACCCCCAAGATTTCCGATGCCGCGGTCCTGGTTGTGCAAAGCGCCTTCACCTCTGCCGGCCAGCGGTGCAGCGCCGGGCGGAGGATGATCGTCAAGGGCTCGCTCTATGATGCCATGATCGACGAGGTGAAGCGCCTGGCTGATCGCATCATCGTTGGCGGACCGTTCGAAAACCCCGCCCCGTTCATGGGGCCGGTGATCGACAATGCCGCGGCTGACGGGCTGACCGAAAGCTTCGTCTACCTGCTGTCCAACGGCGGCAAGCCGATCAAGCACATGGTGCGGATCGATCCCAACCTGCCTTTCCTCTCGCCGGCAATCATCGACACCACGGCGATGAAGGAACGCCCCGATGTCGAACTGTTCGGCCCGATGCTGCAGGTGATCCGCGTCGACGATTTCGACGAGGCGATTGCCGAGGCGAACAACACACGCTTCGGCCTTTCCGCATCGCTGATCGGCGGCAGCCCGCAGGAATACAACCGCTTCTGGGCCAACGTTCGCGCCGGTATCATCAACTGGAACCGGCCGACCAATGGTGCCAGCTCGGCCGCGCCGTTCGGCGGTGTGGGCCTTTCGGGCAACCATCGCCCGGCAGCGTTCTATGCGGCGGACTATTGCGCCTATCCGGTCACCAGCACCGAGATGGAACAGCCGCGCGCGACCATCGGCGTGGGCCTGCGCGACGCCTGATCGCGGTCAGCCGCCGCTGGTCAGCAGGTCAACCGCTGTTGAACCCTCCGGCCCCGGCCGCACGAAGATAGAAAAGGCAGTGCCGCCCTTGCGGCCATGAATGGCGTGGGCATCGCCCTCGGCGTGGTGCTGCGGATTGAACCCGGCCCTAGTTGCGCGGGCCCAGTAGAAATCGATGACATCGTTCACTGCCACGCCGGTGCGGAAGCTGATGCCTCGCAGGCGGCAACCCTGCGCGTCCGAACCCAGCGCATCCTGGACATGGCCGCGCGGATAGACGGCGAAGGGCTCGGGAAGCCGACTGGCCCAGACTGCCGACCAGCCCAGCCCGTCTTCACAGGCGCTGCGCCCGAAGGCCCGGCGCAGCGAAAGCAGCAGCGTGGCGCCAGCCTCGGCCTTGTCGTCGCTGCTTGCCGCAGGAGCGGGCGAAAGCGAGCCTCCGGCCAGCCGCGCCGCTTCCAGCTTCGCCGCAGCCACGGATTCGCTGTTGAACAGCCCTGCCGGCACCAGGGCAGAGGCGACCCCTGTGCCGGAAAGTGCGCGGCCGGCGCCGTTCAGTTCGGCAAGGTCCGGCTCCGTCAGCAAGGGCCCGGCGAGCGCCGCGCTGATCGCGGGATCGACCGGCTTCTGCGCAGCGTCATCTCCCGACGAACAGGCGGCCAGCGCCAGCGACGCGGCAACGACGGCGGGGAAACGGCGGGCAGGCATGGCCCGCGCTTATCGGCGAACAAGGTTAAGATAAACGAAAGCGCCCCCGGGGACTGAGGCCGGGGGCGCTTCGGAAAGGGGCAGTTCGCGCTTAGCGGCAGCGGCTGCCCGAACGGTCGATCTCGCGGCCAAGCAAGGCACCGGCACCGGCACCAAGGATGGCACCCAGCGTGCGGTCTCCGCGGCGACCGGCAATTTCGTTGCCGAGTACGCCGCCCACCACGCCGCCGATCAGCAGGCCGGTGGTGCCGTTGTTGCGGCGGCAGTAATAGCGGCCGTCATCGCCGCGCCAGACGCGGGTGTTGCGATAGACCGGCTCGCCATAGCCGCGGCCATAGTAGCCGTCGTTGCCATAGCCGTAGTTGCCGTAGCGTCCGTCGTTGTTCCAGCCGCGGCGGCGGTCGTGGTTCCAGCCGTCGCTCTGCTGCGACCAGCCAGGACGGCCATATTCGCCTTCGTGGGCCTGGGCCGGAATAGCGGTGGCGAGGAGCCCCGGGGCAACCAGCGCCAGGGCGGCGTTCTTGAGGTTCATGGTCATCGAGGCACTCCTTCAGCGATCTTTCAGCCGACTCGGGCATCGGCTACATGTTCAGCTATAAGCCTCCGAAGCTGAACAGGCGGCAACCGGTTAGTCAGCTTGCAATTTTGCGACGAACCGAGCGACAGCCGGGGGTGGATCGTGGCTTGCCCGCGCAATTGCCCCCGGCTAGGCGCGGCGGCATGAAGGCCGCACACACATGACGGGCGCACAACACCGGCAGGGTGGCCTGCCGCTGGCACTGGGCGCCTACCTGATATGGGGCCTGTTGCCGCTGTACCTGCGGCTGGTGCACCATGTGCCGCCGTTCGAATTCGTCGGCTGGCGAGTGGTATTCACCCTGCCGTTCTGCATGATCGCGGTAACCCTCGCGCGCCAGTGGCCGGCGATCCGGCAGGCACTGGGCAACCGGCGGACCGTTCTGACCTTGCTGGCCAGTTCGCTGCTGATCGGCGGCAACTGGCTGATCTATATCGCGGCGATCCAGTCTGGCCATGTCTTCGCGACGAGCCTCGGCTATTACATCAACCCGCTGATCAACGTGCTGCTGGGCACGGTATTCCTGGGCGAGCGGCTGAACCGCCGCCAGTGGCTCGCTGTCGCCCTTGCCGGGGCCGGGGTCGCGCTTCTGGCCTTCGGTGCAGTCGAAATGCTGTGGATCAGCCTGTCGCTGGCGCTCAGCTTTGGGGGCTACGGGCTGGTCCGCAAGGTCGCCCCTGTCGAATCGCTCCCCGGCCTGACGATCGAGAGCGCCGTGCTGCTGCTGCCCGCCCTGGCCATCATCGGCTACTATGGCCAGGGGCCGCAGGGAACGGCGATAGGTGAAGGCATGGTGCCCGACCTGCTGGTTGCACTTTCCGGCGTGCTGACAGCCGTTCCCCTGCTGCTGTTCGCAGCGGCGGCGCGGCGGATGGACTATTCCACGCTGGGCTTCGTCCAGTTCCTTTCGCCCAGCATCGTCTTCCTGCTTGGCCTGTTCGTGTTCCACGAACCGCTGCGTACCGTGCAGCTTGGCAGCTTCCTGCTGATCTGGGCGGCCATCGGCCTGTTCGTGGCCGATCTGCTGGCGCGGCGCAGGACTAGCCGGCAAATCGCCAGCTGAGGCTTTCCCCGGCGTGGAACGGCACGATCTGCGTGCCGTTGGCATCGATCTGGTCCGGCACTGCAACGGCAACCTTTTCCAGCGTCACCTTCGCCTCGTTCACCGGCAGGCCGTAGAACGCCGGGCCGTTAAGCGAGGCGAATGCCTCGAACCGGTCAAGCGCGCCTTCTTCCTCGAACACGGCGACATAGCTTTCCAGCGCAAAGGGCGCGTTGAAGATCCCGGCGCAGCCGCAGGCGGATTCCTTTGCCCCCACGGCATGGGGGGCGCTGTCCGTTCCCAGGAAGAACTTGGCGCTGCCAGAAGTTGCCGCTGCGCGCAGGGCCAGCCGGTGCTTTTCCCGCTTGGCGACGGGCAGGCAGAACATGTGCGGGCGGATGCCGCCCACCAGCATGGCATTGCGGTTGATATGGAGATGCTGCGGGGTAATCGTCGCCGCGACATTCGGCCCGCTGCCCTCGACGAAGCGGACGGCTTCCTCGGTGGTCACGTGTTCGAACACGACCTTCAGTTCAGGCAGTTCGCGCACCAGCGGCGCCAGTGTGCGTTCGATGAACACGGCCTCGCGGTCGAAGATGTCGACGTGGGCATCGGTCACCTCGCCATGGACCAGCAGCGGCATGCCAATTGCGGCCATGCGTTCCAGCACGGCGCGGATGTTGGCGACATCGGTGACGCCATGGGCCGATCCGGTGGTGGCGTGGGCGGGATAGAGCTTTGCCGCCACGAAAACGCCCTCGGCGAAGCCGCGCGCCACCTCGTCCGGGTCGGTCGCGTCCGTGAGGTAAAGGGTCATCAGCGGCGTGAAGTCCATGCCCGCAGGCAGCGCCGCTTCGATGCGCTGGCGATAGGCGGCAACCCCGGCGCAATCGGTCATCGGCGGGGACAGGTTGGGCATGACGATCGCCCGGGCAAACTGCCGCGCGGTATGCGGCAGCACGCCCTGCAGGACGGCGCCATCGCGCAGGTGGACGTGCCAGTCATCGGGGCGGCGGATGGTGAGTTGCTGCGTCATGGCTTCCCCTTAGTCACCTCGCACCCTATCTGTCACCCATGACTGCAACGCTTCTGGCAACCCGCGCCGTGATCCGCCTTTCGGGCGAAGACTGCCGGGGCTTTCTTCAGGGACTTGTCACCAGCGACGTCGGCGGCGCGCTGCCCGTCTGGGCGGCCCTGCTGACCCCGCAGGGCAAGGTGCTTTTCGATTTTCTCATCTGGGCAGACGGCGATGACCTGCTGCTCGATTGCGAGGCCGATCAGGCAGAGGCGCTGGCGAAACGGCTCTCGCTTTATCGCCTGCGCCGCCCGATCACCATTGCGCGGGACCCGGCCCAGGCGGTGCACTGGCGCGCCGACGGCGCCGGGAACGATCCGCGCCTGCCCGCACTGGGAACCCGCTGGATCGGCCCGCCCGAAGGCGAGGCGGCCGATGCGCAGTGGCTTGCCCACCGCCTGTCCCTCGGCGTTTGCGAAGGCCGTGCCGAACTGGCCGACCTGCTCTGGCTGGAATGCAACGCGGCTGAACTGAACGGCGTCTCGTTCACCAAGGGCTGCTATGTCGGGCAGGAAAACACCGCGCGGATGAACTGGCGGCAGAAGGTCAACCGCCGCCTGGTGGTCGTGCCCATTGAAGAAAGCGATCCGGCGCGCCGGCGGGTGGCCTACCCGGACCTTGGCCTGGCCGTCGATCACCGGCGCGTGGACGACATATCCGCCGCCGGTCTGCCGCAGTGGCTTGCAGAGGCCTGAGCCGCTAGCCCTTGGCCGGCACGATCCCGGCACGTTCGGCGGCTTCCACCAGCATCTTTTCCGCCTGGTCGCGCGCGGCAGAGGCCGGCAGGCCAAGCGATGCGCTCAGCGCCTCGCCCATCAGGGCATCGCCCAGCGCCATCAGCACCAGCGTCAGCGTCACCTCGTGCATCGGTTCCACGTCATGGCCGTGAACCTCGTCGATCATGTCGTGGATCGCCTCGACAATCGGGTCGAGCGCGTCCTCGTTGCCGGAAAGCAGCATCCAGCTGGCCAGTGCGCCCCCGCCTTCCCGGCCGAATGCATCGAAGGTCAGGTCCACCACGCGGCGCAGGCTGCCCACGCCGGTGCGGGTGGCGATCACCGCTTCGCCGATCGTGGCGCAGATCGTACCGGCAAGATGCTCGGCCAGCGCCTTCTGCAGGCCCGATGCCGAGCCGAAGTGATGCAGCAGGTTGGCATGGGTGCGGCCGATCCGCGCGGCCACGGCCTTCAGCGTCACGGCTTGCGGCCCTGCCTCGATCAGCAGCGATCGCGCGGCCTCCATCGCGGCGGTGCGGCTTTCTTCCTGGGTGAGTCTGCGCCTTATTGACATTATTGTAAGTTAGCCTATGTTCGCGACACCATGAACGCCCGATCGACCATCGAGGTAGAATCCTCCCCCGCTTCAGGCAAGGCCGCTCCCCTTGGTCACGACATCGTCGTGCGCGACATGCGCTTCAATCGCAAGGGCAAACCCCGGCGCTGGTGGCTGGGCGGCGATCCGGTGGCCACGGCATGGCACAATGCCCTGTCCGCAACCTTCCCGCGCGGCGAGGCATTCTTCATCGAATCGGTGCGCGCCTTCCGCGATGGCGCACCGGCCCCGCTGGCAGAGGAAATCCGCAAGTTCATCCAGCAGGAGGTGAACCACAGCCGCGAACACCTGGCGTTCAATCGCGCGGCGGTGGATGCCGGTTACGATCTTTCGCGCATCGATGCCCACGTTACCGAGATGCTCGATCTCGCCAAGGGGCGGCCGCCGATCGTCAACCTTGCGGCGACCATGGCGCTGGAGCATTTCACCGCGATCCTGGCCCACCTGCTGCTGACCAATCCGCAGATCCTCAAGGGCGCGGAGCCGGAGGTCGCCGCGATGTGGCGCTGGCACGCCGTGGAAGAGATCGAACACAAGGCCGTTGCCTTCGACACCTTCCTCAACGCCACGAAGGGCTGGCCGCGCCGCCGGCGCTGGCTGCTCAAGAGCATCAGCATGCTGTCCATCACCCGCCGCTTCGTCTCGCACCGCATCGACGATACGGTGGACCTGCTCGCGCAGGACGGCATCACCGGCTGGAAGGCGCGGCTGCGCGTCTGGTGGTACGTGTTCGGAGCGCCGGGATACCTGCGCAGGGTATTCCCGGCATGGCTCGCCTATTTCCTGCCCGGCTTCCACCCGTGGAAGCACGACGACCGCCACCTGATCCCCGCCGCCGAAGCGGAACTGGGGGCCTTTGCCTGAACGATCAGGCGGCTCGCCTTACCGGCAGGTCATCGTCGCAATCGCAGGGCTCGCCCAGCGCGATCTTGAGGATCGCGGCAGGAGCCACCTGACCACGGGCCAGGCTATAGCGCTCTTCGACCCGACCGGTCGGGCAGAAGCCGGCCTTGCGAAGTACGCGGCCCGAAGCGGGATTGTCGATGAAATGGGCTGCCGAAAGCTGCCGGTGGCCGATCGCCCGGGAAAGGCTGAGCATGGCGCGAACGGCCTCGGTGGCAAAGCCCCTGCCCCAGTGCTCGCGCCCGATCCAGCAGTCCAGCTCCGCCGCATCGTAGCCGGGGGTCAGGCCGATGCAGCCGACCAGCCGCACACCCTGCGCGTCGGGAAGGGTAATCAGGAAATGCGGGTGATTGCCATCCTGCCGAAGGGCGGCAAAGTGCTGTGCCGCCTCTTGCGTATAAGGCCAGGGAACGCGGCTGAGGTTGCGCACCACCGCCTCGTCCGAGATCTGGGCAAAGATCTCGCTCCAGTCTTCCGGCCAGGCTGGCCGCAGAAACAGCCTTTCACTGCGCATGAACATTCGAACTCTCCAACTCGGGCCCCGCAAGACCGGTCTAGCCGGCCCGCATGACAGCGCCATTACGCTTGCGTCGGACAACCGCCGGAATGCGGCACAAGGTCCGATGCGTGCTGAGGGAGAGACGAAAAAAGGGAGACGGGTTGCCCCTCTCCCTCTTTTCCTGCCGGCATCGCGATGCACCGGCTGGGGGCTATCCCGTCAAGGACAGCCCTTTATCGACTGTCCGGTTATTCGGCGGCCTGCGCCATGTCGACCGAGACGTATTTGCGGCCGAGCTTGCCATCGTGGAATCGCACGCGGCCTTCGGTCAGGGCAAACAGGGTATGGTCCTTGCCCATGCCCACGTTCGCGCCCGGGTACACCTTGGTACCACGCTGACGGATGATGATGTTGCCGCCGATCACTTCCTGACCGCCGAACTTCTTCACGCCAAGGCGGCGACCGGCTGAGTCGCGACCGTTACGCGAGGAGCCGCCTGCTTTCTTATGTGCCATGGTCTTCTACTCCGGAAATCTTATTCGGCTTCGGCGGCGGCTTCGGCCTTGGGCGCAGCCTTCTTGGCAGCAGCCTTCTTGGCGGGAGCATCCGCACCGACGGCGGTGATGCGCAGCAGGGTCATCTGCTGGCGGTGGCCGTTCTTGCGACGATAGTTGTGACGACGGCGCTTCTTGAACACCACCACCTTTTCGCTCTTGGCCTGCGCGATGATCTCGGCCGAAACCACGACGCCCTTGGCATCCTTGATTTCGCCGCCGTCGCCGGCCAGCAGGACGTCGCCCAGGGTGATGGTCTCACCGGCTTCACCGGCCAGCTTTTCGACTGCGATCTTGTCTCCGGCGGCAACCCGATACTGCTTGCCACCCGTGCGCACGACTGCGAACATGATACCTGCTTCCAATTCTGTCTGTCTTTTCCACCCCGGTCCACCGGCTTCGTCGAATCGAAGCCCGCGCATCCGGCGCGCCGAATCTCCCTGAATTGAGCCAGGGGGGTCCGCAAGAAGCAGCGCCCCTAGTCCAACCGCCCCTGCCTGTCAACGCCGGAAGCGGGACTTTCGCTTGGGGCATCGAGGCGGTATGGCAAGGCATGGCCAAGCCCAACCTGCCCGTCGCCGCCGCTGCACTCAGCGCCTGCCTGCTGCTTTCCGCCTGCGGCGATACGGCAGGCTATCCCTCGCTGGCCCGCCGTCCGGCAGAACGCATTACCGATGCTCCGCCGCCCCCGCCTGCTCCGGCCGCCACTCCGCAGCCGCTCGATCCGGCGGTAGCGGCGCGGCTCGGCGCGCTTGTCGAACAGGCGCGCAAGGCGCACGCCGGCTTCATCGCCACCCGTCCGAAGGCAGACCGGCTTTCCGCCGCCGCCAAGGGTGCGGCCGTTGCCAGCGAAGCCTGGGTCGTGGCGAGCGTTGCCTTGGCGGAACTCGAATCGCGCCGCAGCGAGGCAATGGTCGCGCTGGCAGAGCTTGATTCGCTCTATGCCCGGAATCGAGTGGACGGCGGCGATGGACTCGCCATCGCCGCCGCCCGCGACCAGGTCACCGCATGGGTCGCCGATGAGGATGCGGCGCTGGCCGAACTGAGAGGTCGCCTGCGCGACTGATCGGTTGATTGCAGGGATAGATTGGAGCACCGCGCCGATCCTTGACCAAGGTCAAAGGCCCTCAGCCCCAGCGTGAAAGATCCTGCCGGTCTTCCTCGCGCGGTTCGATCCAGCGCCAGGTGCCTGCCACCTTCTCGCGCTTCCAGAACCAGGCGCAGCTTTTCAGGTGATCCATGGCAAAATCGGCTGCGGCGAAGGCATCGCGGCGGTGGCGCGCGGCTGCGGCAACCAGCACGATGGGATCGCCCGGCGCCATTTCGCCCGAGCGGTGAATCATCAGCAGCCCATCAAGCGCCCAGCGCGACAGGGCCTGCGCGGCAAGGTCTTCCATGCCCGGCAGGGTGAGCGGTTCGTAATGGGATAGCTCCAGCGCCTCGACGCCGCCTCCGTGCCGCACCTGCCCAAGGAAACTGACCACGCCGCCAGCCTCCGGATGCGCTGCGGTAAAGCGCGCCAGCTCCGACTGGGGGTCGAATGGCCGAAGCAGCAGGCGAACGTCCGTCGCCATTTCAGCCGCCGCTTACCGGGGGCAGGAATGCCAGTTCATCGCCGGCATCGACGACCACTTCGCCCCGCGGAACAAGCCTGCCGTTCAGCGCCAGCTTCACCCGCGCATCGCCGAGCGGTTCGGCAAGCGGGGCAGGCAGGCCGATCAGCAGGTCCTCCAGCGATGTGGGGCCTGACAGGGCAAGATCGAGCGTGCCCGTGCCGACAAGGTCCGCCAGCTTGCCCAGGAATACCAGCCGCACCATCGCCCGGACTACCCCCCGGTCGTCGACATGTGCCGCGCCAGCGCCGGTGCGCCGCCGGGTGCATCGATACGGAAATGGTGGCGTTCAGGCTTGATCCGCATGGCCATGTCCAGTGCCGCATCCAATGCAGCCTCCGGATCGGCGGAGCGCAGCGCGGCGCGCAGGTCCACCCGCTCGCCGCCGCCAAGGCAGGGATAGAGCTGGCCCGTTGCCGTTACCCGGATGCGGTTGCAGCCCTCGCAGAAATTGTTGGTCAGCGGGGTAATCAGTCCGAGCCTGCCGCCCGTTTCCGCCACGTCGAAATAGCGCGCCGGCCCGCCCGTGCGGTGATCGCTGGGGGTGAGTGTGAAGTCGCCTTCCAGCTTCGAGCGGACCTCGGAGAGCGGCAGGTAATGATCGAAGCGATCCTCCTCCACCTCGCCCAGCGGCATGACTTCGATCAGGGTCAGGTCCATGCCCTTGCCGTGCGCCCATTCGACCAGCGCGGGGATCTCGTCCTCGTTGATGCCTTTCAGGGCCACGGTGTTGAGCTTGACCCTGAGCCCCGCCGCCTGCGCCGCCGCGATGCCTTCCAGCACCTGCGGCAGCAGGTCGCGCCGGGCAAGGCGGGCGAAGCTATCGCGATCCAGCGTGTCGAGCGAAATGTTGATCCGCCGCACACCGGCCGCGGCAATATCGTCTGCATGGGCGGCGAGCTGGGTGGCGTTGGTGGTGAGCGTCAGCTCTTCGAGCCCGTCGCCCAGCTTGCGGCCCAGCGCGCGGACCAGCTCGATCATGTCGCGCCGCACCAGCGGCTCGCCGCCAGTCAGCCGGATCTTGGTGATGCCGCGGTCAATGAAGCCGAGCGCCATGCGGTGCAGTTCTTCGAGGCTGAGCACCTCTGCCTTGGGCAGGAAGCTCATCCGTTCGGGCATGCAATAGCCGCAACGCAGGTCGCAACGATCGGTAACCGACAGGCGGAGGTACGTGATCCGCCGGGCAAACTGGTCAAGAAGGGGGCGGCTGGTGCTCACGCCGCTATTCTATCACCTTGCCTGCCCCGGCGCTATCCAGCGCAAGGTATTGCCCGGTCACGCCATCTGCCGCTGCGAGGTAGGCCAGCGCGGCTTCGATCGCCGATTCGTCATCGCTGGCAATCGCATTGATTCGCCGCGGCGCCAGTTCGCGCGCCAGCGACTGCACGGCGGCGCGGCGCCAGGCGGTGTGGGTATGGTCTGCGGGAGCAAACAGGAAGGTCACAACCGGATCGGCCATGCTGCGAAGGCGCGGCAGCTCGGCTGCATGAAAAGCGCTTGCCGCATCGAGCGCCCCGTCCGGCAAAGGCCCGATGCGCACCAGCATGTCAGCGACGCTCTCGCGTCAGCGTCATGCCGATGTCCTCGCCATTCTCGCTGATCGCCAGCTTGACGATCTTCACCGTCACCGCCTCCACCCGGTCATCCTGCAGCAGCAGGGTTTCGCAGATGTGATCGGCCACGGCCTCGATCAGCTTGAAGTGCACGCCCTGCGGCAGCGCCTCGGTCGCAGCGGCCTTCAGGTCCATGTAGTTCTTGCTGGCCGAAAGCGGGGTATCGGGTTCGAAGCGCGCAGGCACCTTCATGCGCACCTGGATGGTGATGCGCAGGGGCTGCGGGCGGCCGGTTTCCTCAGAATAGATGCCGGTCAGGACATCGTGTTCAAGGTTGGCGACTTCAAGGATGAGGCTGTCTGCCATGCGCGGCGCGATGGCATGGCCGCCCCCGCCTGTCCAGTCCGCGTATTCACGGCACAAATCCGGCCCGCCAATTGTTGAACCGCCATGCTGGACCTTCCCGGAATGCAGCCCCCGGATTTCGGCGCGCATATCGTTGCGCTGGCGCTGGCTTACCTGCTGGCGCTGCCGCTCGGCTGGAACCGCGAGAAGGAAGAACGCAGCGCCGGCCTGCGCACCTTCCCGCTGGTTGCGGTTGCCACCTGCGGCTTCATCGAGGCGACCGAGGCGCTGGCCACCGGCCATCCCGAAGCCATGGCCCGGATCATAGAGGGGCTGATAACCGGCATGGGCTTCATCGGCGGCGGGGCGATCCTGCGGCGCGCCGATTCGGTCCACGGTACGGCCACGGCGGCAAGCCTGTGGGTTACCGGCGCCGTGGGCGCGGCAGTGGGATTGGGCAGCCTCGATGTCGCCGTGCTGCTATCGGCGACGACCTTCCTGACCTTGAGCGTGATGCGCCCGATCAAGCGCCTTGCCGGCGCCGAGGGCGACGAGCGCGAAACCGACGATCAGGTATCCTGAGCGCGCCACCGGGCGAAGATCGCGGTGGGCAGCAGGCGCGCGCCCTCACCTTCCTCGCGCACGGCAAGGTCGCCATGTTCGATAATCCCCGGCAGATCGCCAAAGTGCTCTGCCAGCAGCCCGGCAAGCGCGAGCGAGGACATCCGCACGGCATAGACCGTCAGGAACAGGAAGCGGCTTTCGCCATCGAGCAACTGGCGGCAATCGGCGATAAGCCCCGGCAGGCCTTCCTCCAGACGCCAGACCTCACCCTCCGGACCGCGTCCGAACTTCGGCGGGTCAAGGATGATGCCGTCATAGCGCTTGCCCCGGCGGACTTCGCGCGCGGTGAACTTTGCCGCATCGTCGATGATCCAGCGCACCGGCCGGTCGCCCATGCCGGAAAGCGCGGCGTTCTCGCGCGCCGCGGCAACCGACTTCTTCGAGGCATCGACATGGGTCACCGGACCATGCCGGCTGAGCGAAAGCGTGCCGACGCCGGTATAGCCGAACAGGTTCATCGTCTGCGCATCACTGCGCCCGGAAAGCTGTTCGTCCATCCAGTCCCACACCGGGGCCATGTCGGGGAAGAAGCCGAGGTGGCGGAACGGGGTGCAGCTTGCGGTGAACTTCACCTCGCCACGGGCAAGCTGCCAGCCTTCGCGCGGGACCGGCCGGTCGAAATGCCAGCGCCCGCCGCCATCATCGTCCGATGCCGGGATGAATTCGCCATGCGCCTGCCAGTCGGCCTGCCGCGGCGTCCACATCGCCTGCGGTTCGGGCCGGATGAAGCGAAAGGGGCCATAGCGCTCAAGCTTGCGACCGTGGCCGGAATCGACAAGGCCATAGTCGGCCCAGCCCTCGCCCGCGAGGATCAGCGGATCGGGCCTGAGGTGCGCCATCAGCCCTTCGGCACCGCGTGGACCGAGACATAGTCCGCAATCGCGTCATAGTCGCCCGGCAGTTCGGCGCAGCGTTCCTCGCGCTCGAACAGGTCACCCACCCGCGCCGGAAGGCTCGGGCGGTGGCCGGTGGCGCGTTCCACCGCGTCGCGGAACTTGGCCGGGTGCGCGGTCGCCAGCGTGACCACCGGGACCGACGCATCGATGCCTGCCGTGCGGGCGGCGTGGATGCCGCAGGCGGTGTGCGGATCGATCATCTCGCCGCACTGCTCCCAGCCCCAGCGGATTGCCGCGGCCATTTCGGTGGCATCGGTGCGCGCGCTGGAAAACAGCGCGGCGGCACCTTCGCGCTGGGCGTTGGTCAGCTGCATGGCCTTGCTCGCCTCGAAGCCGGCCATCTGGTCGGCCAGCGCCTTGCCGTCGCGGCCACCGAGGTCGAACAGCAGGCGTTCGAAGTTGGACGAGACCTGGATGTCCATCGAAGGCGCCGCCGTGGGCGTGACAGTGCCCTGCGAATAGTCGCCATTGGCCAGGGCGCGGTGGAGAATGTCGTTGACGTTGGTCGCCACGATCAGCCGTTCCACCGGCAGCCCCATCTGCGCCGCGACATAGCCGGCGAACACGTCGCCGAAATTGCCGGTCGGCACCGAGAAGGCCACCTTGCGATGGGGCGCACCAAGCTGGAGCGCGGCGGCGAAGTAATAGACCACCTGCGCCATCAGGCGTGCCCAGTTGATCGAATTGACCGCACCGATGTTGAACTGGCCGGTCATCGCCGCATCGTTGAACATGCGCTTCACCATCGCCTGGGCATCGTCGAACGAGCCTTCGATGGCGATGTTGTGAACGTTGGGTGCCAGCACCGTGGTCATCTGGCGGCGCTGCACGTCGGAAACGCGGCCATGCGGATGGAGCATGAAGATGTCGATCCGCTCGCGCCCGGCAACCGCGTCGATCGCCGCCGAACCGGTATCGCCCGAGGTTGCGCCGACAATGGTCAGGTTCTGGCCGGTGCGGCCGAGGAATTCCTCGAACAGCAGGCCAAGCAGCTGCAGGGCCACATCCTTGAAGGCCAGCGTCGGGCCGTGGAACAGCTCCAGCAGCCAGTTCTGCTCGTCCATCTGCACCAGCGGCGTCACGGCCTTGTGGGCAAAGCGGCCATAGGCCTGCGTGGTCAGTTCGAGCAGTCGCTCTTCGGTCAGGCTGCCGGCAACGAAGGGTGCCATCACCTTCGCGGCAAGCGCGGCATAGGGCAGGCCGGCCATCGCGGCGATCTCGGCCTCGGTAAAGCGCGGCCATTCGCGCGGGACGTAAAGCCCGCCATCGCAGGCCAGGCCCGCAAGCGTCGCGCCGGCAAAATCGAGCGCCGGAGCGCTGCCGCGTGTGGAGATGTATTCCATGGCCATCCTGTTCAAATCTGGCGCGCGGTTAGCCGCGCTGGTCCCGCGCGGCAAGCCGCTTCCTCAGCGCAATGCCGTAGATCACCAGGGCAATGCCGGCGAACAGGAACCACTGCACCGCATAGGAGAAGTGGTTGTTCGGCACCTCTTCCAGCGATCGCTTGGGGTTGGCGGACAGGCCGGGAACCGGGCTATCGGTCACCAGCATCAGCTCGCGCGGGGAATGATCGAAGGCGGTCACGATCAGCGGTCGCGAATCGGGCGCCTGCCCGATCGAACCGGTTACGCTGCCGCCTGCCCATTCAACCACGGCGCGCGGATCGCGGCTGGTGCCAAGCTGGACGAGCGCCCCGCCCTCGCACCGGGCGATCACGCGGTACCCGACCTTGCCCGCACCCGAGAGCGTGGGCTTGGCGGGATTGCGGCAATCGAGCCGCGCCGGACGGAACAGTTGCGACTGGTCGAAGCGGTCAGCGGGAAAATCAACCACCCCAGCCGAAACGTTCTGCGCCAGCCGGCCCAGCTCAAGCTCCTTCTCGTGCATGCGGTCAAGCTGCCAGAAGCCGAGCCGCACCATCACGGCAACGGCCGCCAGCACGACGAGCGTGGGGATCAGGGGCAGGCGACGGATCATTCGCTGCGCAGGTCCTTGGCCTGGGCCTCCACCGCCTTGCGCCGGAATTCGGCATCGATCAGCCAGGCCTTCGCCGCGCGCAGGCCCCAGACCACCGAACCGGCGGTCAGCGGCAGCCACAGGATCGCATGAACCCACAACGGCGGACGCCATGCCGCATCGAGCCACAGCGCCAGGCCGACGATGACCGCGCCGATGATCAGCGTGAGGAAGGCCGCCGGCCCGTCACCCACGTTGAACTGGCCATAATCCAGCCTGCAGGAACGGCACTTGTCGGCGAATTGGGTCATGCTGCCGAACAGCGTGCGCTGCCCGCAGCGGGGGCACAAACCGAAAAGGGCAGCCTGGACTTGTCCCGGCTGCCCCTTCGTTTCTGGCGTTTCGCCGTTCATCAGTGGACCGGATAGCCCCAGCCGCCCCAGACGTAGATGGCGACGAAGAGGAACAGCCACACCACGTCAACGAAGTGCCAGTACCACGCGGCCGCTTCGAAGCCGAAGTGCTGGCGCGGGGTGAAGTGGCCCTTGTAGGCGCGAACCTGGCAGACGATCAGCATGATCGTGCCGACAATGACGTGGAAGCCGTGGAAGCCGGTCGCCATGTAGAAGGCCGAACCGTAGGTGTTCTTGCCGAACGCGAACGGAGCGTGGACATATTCGAAGGCCTGGATCGCGGTGAAGACGAGGCCGAGGATGATCGTCAGCCACAGGCCCTTCTTCATGCTGTCGCGATCGCCGTGGATCAGGGCGTGGTGCGCCCAGGTCAGCGTGCAGCCCGAGCACAGCAGGATCAGCGTGTTGAGCAGCGGCAGGTCGAACGCGTCGATAACCGCTTCGATCGCCTTGGGCGGCCACTGTCCGTCAACCACTTCGGTCATCGCCGTGGGGAACAGCGAGAAGTCGAAGAAGGCCCAGAACCAGCCGACGAAGAACATCACTTCCGAAGCGATGAACAGGATCATGCCATAGCGCTGGTGCAGCTGCACGACCGGGGTGTGGTCGCCGGCATGCGCCTCGGTCACGATCTTGGAGAACCACTGGTACATGGCCAGCAGCAGGATCGCCATGCCCAGCCAGGGAACCCACTTGCCGCCGGCCATGTCGTGCATGAACAGCACCATGCCCGAGGTGAAGGTGAGCGCGCCGATCGTCGTAGCCAGCGGCACGATGTCGGGCGGAAGGATATGGAAATCGTGGTTCTTTGCGCCGGCCATGATGGTCCTCAAGTCCCTGTTGCAGCATAAGGCGGTAGGCCCGCCAAAGATGGATTTGCTGGCCCCTTATCGCGCCCTTGTGCCGCGGTCCAGCCCATTCGCGCCGGAATTGGCCGCGCTGGTGCGATCCTCGTGGAAAGTGTAGCTCAGCGTGATCTGCTTGATCGACTTGGCGACATCATCTTCAAGGATGGCGGGGTCAACATAATAGGTCACGGGCATGCGTACTTCCTCGCCCGGCTTGAGCGTCTGCTGGGTGAAGCAGAAGCACTGGATCTTCGAGAAATACTTGCCCGCTTCGTCAGGCGAAACGTTGAAGCTCGCCATGCCGGTGATCGGCACGGACGAGGTGTTCTTGGCCGTGTAGATCGCCATGTTGCGCGCGCCGAGGCGCACCGTCTGGGTGATCTGCTCCGGACCGAACTGCCAGGGCAGGCCCTTGTCGACATTGCCGTCGAAGCGCACCGAGATCGTCGTGTTGAGCGCCTCGATCTTGCGGGCCTCGGCCTCGCTGACGCGCTGCGCCGTGCCGCCGAAGCCGGTGACCTGGCAGAACAGGCGGTAGAGCGGCACCGATGCCCAGCCCAGGCCCAGCATGGCAAGCGCCAGCCCGGCAGCCATCAGACCGACCTTGCGGTTGTCCCGCGGCGAAGGAATGACGGGTGCCGTAGCCATCAGTGCTGAAACTTCACGATGGTGATGGCGAAGAACAGCACGACGAAAGCACCGAGCGTCAGGGCCAACACCAGGTTGCGCTGGCGGATCACCTTGAGGCGCTGTTCTTCGGAAGTCTGGATTTCAGGATCGGTCATGGATCACGCTCCGGCGAGCATCCGGTCCGCCACGAGTGCGGCAAACAGGACGAAAAGATAGAGGATCGAATACTTGAACAGCCGCTTTTCCGGCTTCATCGCATCGTCATCGCCGCTGCGCGAGCGCAGGCCGACCGGCACCGAAAGCAGCAGGAACAGGCCCGAGAGCACCAGTGCCGAGAGGCCATAGACCGCGCCCGTCCCGCCGATGAACCACGGCACCATCGACAGCGGCAGCAGGATCACGGAATAGGCGAGGATCTGGCGGCGGGTCGAGCGCTCGCCCGCGACCACCGGCATCATCGGGATGCCGACCTTGGCGTAATCGGTCTGCACGAACAGGGCCAGCGCCCAGAAGTGCGGCGGGGTCCACATGAAGATGATGAGGAACAGGACCACCGGCATGAGGGTGATGTCCCCCGTCGCCGCGACCCAGCCGATCATCGGCGGGAACGCCCCGGCCCCACCGCCGATCACGATGTTCTGCGGCGTGCGCGACTTGAGCCAGATGGTGTAGACCACGGCATAGTAGAAGATCGAGACGGCGAGGATCACGGCGGAAAGCAGGTTGATCGCCAGGCCCATGATGATGACCGAAGCCGCCGAGAGCGCCACCCCGAAATCGCGCGCGGAGGTACGGTCCATGCGGCCGGCCGGAAGCGGGCGCTTGGCCGTGCGCTTCATGCCGGCATCGATATCCGCTTCCCACCACTGGTTAAGCGCCGCCGAGCCGGCAGCGCCCATGGCGATGCACAGGATGGCGGTGAAGGCGAGGACCGGATGGAGCCGCTCGGGCGCTGCCAGCAGGCCGCAAAGCCCCGTGAACACGACGAGGCTGATCACCCCCGGCTTGGTCAGCGAGAGGAAGTCACGCCAGTCGGCGGGCAGGGTCTGTATCTGAGCGGCGGCCATTGCGAGCGCCCTATAATCCGCCTGACGCGCGAGGGGAAGCGAGTCCGCGATGAATCGCTGCAATTCGCCATGCAAAAGGCCCCGGAAGTTTCCTTCCGGGGCCCTTTCTTGCCTGTCAGACTGCCAATCAGTGATGCTTGGAGTCGTCGATCACCGGCAGGGTCTCGTACTGGTGGAACGGCGGCGGGCTCGACAGCGTCCATTCGAGCGTCGTTGCGCCTTCGCCCCAGTAGTTGTCCTCAGCCTTCTTGCCGCCAACGAAGGCGTAGATGATGTTGAGGAACCAGATGCCCACCGAGCCGGCCGTGATGGCGTAACCCAGCGAGGAGATGCCGTTCCAGTAGGCATAGGCCTCGGCATAGTCCGGGTAGCGGCGCGGCATGCCCTGCAGACCCAGGAAGTGCTGCGGGAAGAAGATCATGTTCACGCCGATGAAGAAGACGATGAAGTGCAGGTACGAGAGGAACTCGGAGTGCATCTTCCCGCTCATCTTCGGGAACCAGTAGTAGAAGCCGGCGAACAGCGAGGTGACCGCGCCCAGCGACAGCACGTAGTGGAAGTGCGCCACGACGTAGTAGGTGTCGTGCAGGTTGTCGTCCACGCCGCCGTTGGCAAGCACGACGCCGGTCACGCCGCCGACGGTGAAGAGGAAGATGAAGCCGATCGCCCAGATCATCGGGCTCTTGAACTCCAGGCTGCCGCCCCACATCGTCGCGATCCACGAGAAGATCTTGATGCCGGTGGGCACCGCGATGACCATGGTCGCCGCCGTGAAGTACATCTTCGTGTTCACCGACAGACCGGTGGTGTACATGTGGTGCGCCCAGACGATGAAGCCGACGACACCGATCGCGACCATGGCGTAGGCCATGCCGAGGTAGCCGAACACCGGCTTCTTCGAGAAGGTCGAGATGATCTGGCTGATGATGCCGAAGCCCGGCAGGATCATGATGTACACTTCGGGGTGGCCGAAGAACCAGAACAGGTGCTGGTAGAGAACCGGGTCACCGCCGCCGGCCGGATCGAAGAAGGTCGTGCCGAAGTTGCGGTCCGTGATCAGCATGGTGATCGCGGCAGCAAGAACCGGCAGGGCCAGCAGCAGCAGGAAGGCGGTAACCAGCACCGACCACACGAACAGCGGCATCTTGTGAAGGGTCATGCCCGGCGCGCGCATGTTGAAGATGGTGGTGATGAAGTTGATCGCGCCCATGATCGAGCCCGCGCCAGCCAGGTGGAGCGAGAAGATCGCGAAGTCCACGGCCGGGCCCTGCGCACCATAGGTGGAGAGCGGCGCATAGGCGGTCCAGCCGATGCCGGCACCCTGCCCCGTGCCGCCGGGCACGAAGGCCGAGAGCAGCAGCGAGATGAAGCCAGCGACCGTCAGCCAGAACGAGATGTTGTTCATGCGCGGGAACGCCATGTCCGGCGCGCCGATCATGAGCGGCACGAACCAGTTGCCGAAGCCGCCGATGATTGCCGGCATGACCATGAAGAACACCATGATCAGGCCGTGCGCGGTGATCAGCACGTTCCACAGGTGGAGCTGCTGGTCGAAGGTCGGGTTGGCGGTGCCGAAGAATTCGGCCCAGTAGCCAAGGTACTGGATGCCCGGGGCAGCCAGTTCGGCGCGCATGATGCCCGAGAAGGCACCACCCACGATCCCCGCGATGATCGCGAAGATCAGGTAGAGCGTACCGATATCCTTGTGGTTGGTGGACATGAACCAGCGGGCGAAGAAGCCCGGCTTGTGATCATGATCGTCGTGATGGTCGTGAGCCATGTCAGTCTAACCTTGTCTCGGGTCGCTCAGGCGCCGGGCGCCGCGGAAGCGGAAGGAGCTGCGGAAGCGTCAGCAGCCGGAGCGGCGGCATCAGCCTTGGCGGCGGCGGGGGCCGGAGCGGCGGCAGCCGGTTCGGGCTGGCCGTCGATCTTGCCGCCGGCGTGGGTCAGGACCCACTGGTTGAACTTTTCGCGCGGCAGGGCCTCGACCGCGATCGGCATGTAGCCGTGGCGGGCGCCGCACAGTTCGGAGCACTGGCCGTAATAGACGCCGGGCTTTTCGATCAGCAGCGTACGCTCGTTGATGCGGCCGGGCACGGCGTCGATCTTGAACCACAGGCTGGGGACGGCGAAGGCGTGGATCACGTCGGCGCCGATGGCCTGGATCTTGATCTTTTCGCCGACCGGCAGGACCAGGCGGTTATCGACTTCAAGCTGCGCCGGACCGTCCCAGGGCTGGCTGCCCGCTTCGCGGATGCCGGGGTTCACGACCGGCTGGCCCTTCTGGTTGAGCATGTTCGAGATCACTTCGAACCCGCCGTTGTCGGGGTATCCGTAGGTCCAGTACCACTGGTTGCCGGTGACCTTGACGGTCAACGCCTTTTCAGGAGCCGGCTCGTACTGCTTGGCCAGCAGGCGGAACGAAGGAACCGCGATGATCACCAGGATCAGCACCGGAACCAGCGTCCAGATCACTTCGATCAGCGTGTTGTGGCTGGTCTTCGAGGGGTTCGGATTGGCGCGGCGGTTATAGCGCGCCATGACCCAGAGCAGCAGGGCAAGCACGAACAGCGTGATGACCACGATGATCGGCAGGAGGATGGCATCGTGCATCCACGCCGCATATTCGCCGTTGGGCGAGAACTGCGCCTGGAAACCGATACCCTTGTCCACCGGCATGCCGATGCCCGGGGTGGGAGCCATCGGGGTGTAGCTGCCCGCCGCCGGTGCAGCAGAGGCGGCAGGAGCCGCTTCCTTGGCTGCTTCCTGCGCGTAAGCCACGCCCGTCATGCAGGTTGCGCCGGCAAGGACGCTGAGCGCCTTGAGGGCCGATCCTGCCCGCCGGAGCGATCCGGCTGCCTTTTCGCCAATTGTCATCACAGCTTTCGCTTTCCGCTTTCCTATGCCGGCGAGAGCGTTACCGTGCCCCCCTCGCCTTACAGATGAGGCCTATTTTGACCGGGCCTATACGCGCGCTTGCGGGGCCACTCAAGCGCCTCTAGGGGATATTTTTGACCGGGCGCAAGTCCTTCCCGAAATTCATTCCCTGGGAGCATGGCGAATCATGCAAGATGAAGAGGTCCTGGCCGAGTTCCGCGCCAGCAAGGCGTTGCTCGAAGGGCACTTCCTGCTGTCCTCGGGCCGTCACAGCGCACATTACCTTCAGTGCGCGCGCGTATTGATGGATCCCGAGCGGGCCGGCAGGCTGGCCGTTGCACTTGCGGCAAAGCTGCCTCGCGAGCTGCGCAAACAGATCGCCAAGGTGATATCCCCCGCCATGGGCGGCGTGATCATCGGCCACGAGATGGGCCGCGCGCTGGGAGTCGAGGCCATGTTCGTGGAACGGCCCACCGGCACCTTCGAACTGCGCCGCGGCTTCAGCGTGGAGCCGGGCGACAAGGTGCTGATGGTGGAGGACGTGGTCACCACCGGCCTTTCCAGCCGCGAGGCGATCAAGGCCATCGAGGAAGCCGGTGGCGAGGTGATCGCGGCTGCGGCCCTGGTCGACCGGTCGGCCGGCAGCGTCGATCTCGGCGTACCGTTCTTCCCGCTGATCGCGCTCAATTTCCCGACCTATGCTCCTGACGAGCTGCCGCCCGAGCTGGCAGGCACCGAGGCGGTCAAGCCCGGCAGCCGGGCCAAGCCATGAGGCCGGCAGCGTGATCGTGCCCGGCCGCCTTCGCCTTGGCGTGAACATCGATCACGTCGCCACGATCCGCAATGCGCGGGGCGGCGACCATCCCGATCCCGTGCGCGCGGCAGAGATCGTCGCGGCCTGCGGGGGCGACGGCATCACCGCGCACCTGCGCGAGGACCGGCGCCACATCCGCGACGAGGACCTCGCCCGCATCCAGGCGGCGACCGACCTGCCGCTCAACCTCGAGATGGCGGCGACCGACGAGATGCTGGCCATTGCGCTCCGCCACAAGCCGCACGCCGCCTGCATCGTCCCCGAACGGCGCGAGGAGCGCACGACCGAGGGCGGGCTCGACGCTGCCGGGCAGCACAACCGACTGGTGCCGATCGTCGGCGCGCTGGCTGACGCGGGCATCCGCGTGTCGCTGTTCATTGCGCCGGAAGTGCGCCAGCTCGAAGCCGCGATGCGGCTCGGCGCGCCGGTGGTGGAATTCCACACCGGCGAATATGCCCATGCCGAGGGCGAGGCGCGCGCGGTCGAACTCAAGCGCATTGCCGACATGTCGGCGCTCGCCGCGCGCAATGGCATCGAGCCGCACGCTGGCCATGGCCTGACGTACGAGAACGTACAGCCCATCGCCGCGATCCCGCAGCTCGCCGAACTGAATATCGGCCACTACCTGATCGGCGAGGCCATCTTCTGCGGCTTGGAACCGGCAGTGGTGAAGATGCGCGAGCTGATGGACGCAGCGCGGTGATCGAGGCACGGGAACATCCCCTTCCCGGACCGGCTGCCGCGCTGTCCATGCTGTGCACGGTCGTCTCGGGCACACTTCTCCTTATTTATAGCCTCTCGGCCATTGCCGTTGCCGGTATAGGCGGGAGCCTTGCCGACGCCGCATTCATGATCGGCCTGTTTGCCGTGCTGCCGATCACCGGCGTTGCCCTGGCGACGCGGGCCGCGCACCGCGCCTTCCGATCGGCTGACGCGACTGGCGCGAGGCGCGCGCAGTGGGCGCAAATCGCCTGCTGCCTGGCCATGCTGGTCCCCCTTGTCTTTGCGGCAGTCAGCGCATGATCATCGGCATGGGCTCCGACCTCTGCAATATCGAGCGGATCGAGAACTCGCTCGCCCGTTTTGGCGAGCGTTTCGAACTGCGCGTCTTCACCGAAACCGAACGCGCCAAGGCCAATCGCCGCCCCTTCACCAAGGCCGGCACGCTCGCCAAGCGCTTCGCCGCCAAGGAAGCCTTTTCGAAGGCGGTAGGAACCGGGTTCAAGGCGGGCGTGTTCATGAAGGACATCGGCGTGGTCAACGCCAAGTCCGGCGCGCCGACCCTTGCCCTGACCGGCGGGGCCGCCGCGCGACTTGCGGCGATCACGCCCGCCGGACATGAAGCCGTGGTCCACCTGACGCTGACCGACGATCATCCCTGGGCGCAGGCCTTCGTGGTGATCGAAGCCCGCCCCCTTGCCTGAAAGCAGCCATGACCGTCGAAGAGCCGAAGACGCCTGCCAATGCCGAACCCGCCGCCCCGGCGGATGCCCGCCCCCGGGTTTCCTGGCTTGAGGAAATCCGCGGCCTTGCCTGGATGCTGCTGGCGGTGCTGGCCTTCCACTCGTTTATCGCCAAGCCGTTCTACATCCCCTCGATCTCGATGACGCCGAACCTGCTGGTCGGTGACCGGCTGGTGGTTTCCAAATATCCCTATGGCTGGAACTGGTCCTCGGTCAGCTTCCACCTGCTGCCGCGCGGCACCTGGCGGTTGCTGGGCGGAACGCCCGAATATGGTGACATCGTCATCGTCGTGCCGCGCGATCGCGAGGAAGACCTGATCAAGCGCGTTGTCGCCCTGCCGGGTGACCGTATAGCGGTGAAGGCCGGGCACATCTACCTGAACGGCAAGCCGATCAAGCGCGAGATGGAGCCCGCGATCCGCCTGCCAGCCGACGATGCCCTGCGCTGCGACAGCGGCCATGCCCAGGACTATTGCTATGCCGCCTCGGACATGAGCCGCCACCGCATTCGCCTGCCCGACGGGCGCTGGGTGCTCGAACTGCCCACCTGGCGCGAGACGCTGCCCAACGGCGCGACCTACGTGACGCTCGATACCGAAGAGACGGTGGGCGACGACTTTGCCGAGATTACCGTTCCTGCCGGCCATGTCTTCCTGATGGGCGACAACCGCGACCATTCCGCCGACAGCCGTTTCCCGGCATGGTCGCAGGGTCTGGACGGGCCGGTGCCGCTTCACAATGTGGGCGGCAGGGCGGAATTCATCACCTTCTCGCTGGATGGCACGCAGGATTGGAACCCGCTGACCTGGTGGGGGGCCTTGCGTTCGGGCCGCGCCTGGAGCAGCCTGCGCCCGGCCATTGCGCCCAACAGCGCGCCAAGCGGGGAGAGCCAGTGAGCGACGCCGACCGCAGCAAGGACGATGCACCGCCCACCAAGGCGCGCGTTGCCGGACCGGCCGATTTTGCCGATCCGATGCTGCGAAGCGAGGTAAAGCGAGCCGCCGTCTGGCTCGGCATGGCCGGGCTGATCGTGCTGACGGTCTACCTGTCGCAGGCGCTGCTGGTGATCTTCGGCGGCCTCGTCTTCGCCGCAACCATCGATGGCGGCGCGCGGCTGCTCGGGCGGGCCCTGCCCATCCCGCGCGGCTGGCGGGTGACCATCGTGATCCTGCTGGCCACGGCCTTCCTGCTGTGGACGCTGATGTTCGCCGGAAGCCAGCTTGCCGCGCAGGCTGCGCAATTGCCCGAGATCATCGAATCGCAGGCGCTGCGGATCATTGCCTGGCTTCAGAACCACGGCATGCAGATCAATGCCGAAGCCGTGCAAGGCGTCGCCAAGGAAGTCCTGGGCGGCGTCGGCGAGGTTACCCATGCCGTGGGCGGGTTGATCGGCGGCGCGACGACGCTGTTCCTCGTCATCGTGCTGGGCATCTACATTTCCGCCGAACCGCGGCTGTACCAGCGCGGGGTGGCGTGGATGTTCCCGATCACCGAACGCGCGCATTTCCACGCCACGGCGGCACAGATGGGCCGATCGCTGCGCCGGCTGATGGCCGGGCGCCTGCTCGGCATGCTGCTGGAAGGCGTGCTGACCTGGATCGCACTCTCGCTGTACGGCGTGCCCATGGCCGCGCTGCTCGGCCTGCTGACCGGCCTGCTGGCCTTCCTGCCCAACATCGGCGCGCCGATTTCGGGGGCGATCATGGTCATGGTCGGTTTCTCGGGCGGGGTCGACATGGGCATCTACTGCATCATCGTCTACTTCGTGCTGCACACCATCGATGGCAACCTCGTCGCCCCCTACATCGCCCGCAAGACGGTGGACCTGGCCCCGGCGCTGGTGCTGGGCGCACAGCTGATCATGGGCACCCTGTTCGGCCTGCTTGGCCTGGTGCTGGCCGATCCGCTGGTGGCGATGATCAAGATCCTGCTCGAACGCCATTCCAGCCGCAACGAGGCGGAATGGCACGCCGAACATGGCAACCTGGCGGACAGCGAATGATCACCGCCAGCATCATGGACATGCGCGCAGAGCTGCCCGGCGGCGGCGCGCTGATCGCACTGGACCTGGGTACCAAGACCATCGGCACGGCTTTCTGCGATGCCGGCTGGCGCTTCTCCAGCCCGGGCAAGACCCTGCCGCGCGGCAAGTTCACCGCGGACAAGGCCGCCATTGCCGCCCTGATTGCCGAGCGCGGGATCAAGGGCATCGTCATCGGCCTGCCGCTGAACATGGATGGCTCGGAAGGACCGCGCAGCCAGGCCAGCCGCGCCTATGCCCGCAACCTCGAAGCGCTGGGCCTGCCCATCCTGCTGTGGGACGAACGCTGGTCCACCACCAGCGCGGAACGGGGCCTGATCGCCCAGGACATGAGCCGCGCCAAACGCGCCGAGCGGATCGATTCCGCTGCTGCCGCAGTCATCCTGCAAGCGGCGATAGACGCGCTGGCCGGCGGCGGATTCTAGGCCAGCGCCGCCCTTCGCGCCTTCGCCTCCGCCGCGACCATGCGGCTGCCCGACGTTTCCGCCCGTGCCCAGAAGGCATCGCGCTCGGCCACGTCCGTCAGTCGCGAGGCCAGCGCATCCGATGCCGTGAGCCGCATGCGGTCGCTGGGATGGCGGGCGGCGAAGGTCTCGGCCAGGTCCAGCGCCTCCGCCCCGCCCATGGCCACGGCCACGCGCAGGAAAGCGTCGGTCGATCCGTGGCTGACAATCGCGGCCAGGGTGCCCTTCTCCACATCGAAGCGATACTGGTCGAGCCAGCCGAGCGCCGGATTGGCGTGCATGATGTTCACCGAGACCGAAAGGGCATCGGCCGGCAACTGGCGGTGCACGTCGCGGTGCGCACGATAGAGCATGAGCTTGCCCGGTTCGAGCCGTTGCCGCCCCAGCGACTTCAGCCGCACCGGCTCGCCCTGCCAGCCGCAAACCTCGGAATAGTCGTATTCGTAATAGTCGCTCCAGTAGCCGGGACCGAAATAGCCGAGCGTCAGGAAGTGGAAATTGTGGTCGTGCGGCATGTCGTAGAGGAACGGCGAACGGCCGCTCGCCGCCAGCAGGTGGTCCTGCGCGCCCGGCCAGATGTTGGCTCGCAGGAAGCAGTTGCCGCGATGGTCGGAAAGGACGATCGACTGCGGGCCATAGCTCTGCCTGTCGGCATCCTCGCGATGGCGGTGCGTCAGGTTCTCGACCAGCAGGTCGCCGAGGAACGTGGCATTGTTGCCCAGCCGCCGCAGCCAGAGCGCGCCGTGCTGCAGGCTTTCCTCGTCCATGGGATCAAAGCCGCGCGTCGCAAGGGCGTCGGCACATTCGGCAAGGCTGCACTTCGCCTCGTCGGCAAGCGCGATCACGCGGGGCATGGGTCTACCTCGGCAAGCTGGGGATAGGTTTCAAGCAGCTGGGCACGCAACGCCCCGGCCGGGATCGCCAGCGCATCGGAGCCGGCGCGGGCAATGGCTGTCAGGGTCCAGAAGCCGGTGCGGGTATCAAGCCCCAGGCATTCGCGCAGCGCCTGCCAGCGCAGCGAATCGCCGTGGCTTTCATCGCGCGCGATCTCGGCCAGCACCGGCGCGGCATCGGCCCGCCCCATCCGGCCAAGCAGCGCCACTGCCACTTCCAGCCGGCTTTCCTGCGGCGTGGCGTTGGCGCGGTGCAGCACGCGGCCATCTTCAAGCGATACTTCCAGCTTGGGCTGCATCAGGTCATGCCGCCGCTGCAAGCGCAGCATCAGCAGCACGCCATCGACATCGTCGAAAATCAGCGCTTCGCGCGCGCCATCGCGGCCGAGGGCCAGGCCGGGCGAAAGGTCGATGCCATGCGTTGCGATCCTGTCCCCGCACCGCTCGACCAGCCGCGCCCTGCCGGACCCGGCAATCACCACTTCCCATTCCTCGGCCGGGGCAAAACCCGCCGATCGCGGCTTGGGACGGGCGGCAAGCCCTGCCCCGTCGATCGCCACGAGCGTGAGCAGGCAATCCGCCTCGCGGGCCAGCATCAGGCTGGCCATCATGCCATCGGCGAAGTGCCTGAGCGGGACGATGCCCAGGGGCTCGCGGGCGAGCTCCCTCGAAAAGGCGTCTATCAGGGGCGCAACCAGTGCCCGCGCGCTATCTCCGTCCGCGCCGAACAGGTCCGCCAGGGCGCGCTGTTCGGCCAGCGGCGCGCCGCGGGCATAGCGGGAAAAACCGGCCAGAACCGGCCTCGCCTCGGCTCCCTCCTGCCAGGAAGCCAGCGCTGCGGTAAGTCCGGCCTGCGCCTGCACCTGCCGGACCGGTTCGGCCTGGAGTGCGGCGATTTCGGGTCTCACTTCCACAGCGCTGCCTTTCCTGTCTCTCCACTCGCTCAGGGCGTGGGTGTGGGGAAAAGTTCCGGATGGAGCAGTTCGTAAAGGAACACCATCAGGATGACAATTTCATCGCCCGAAGACTGCGCTTGCCCGCCGGGCAGCAGGCTGCCGAAAACGCCGGTCAGCGCATCGAGATGCGGCAAGGACGCCACATCGATCAAAGGTAGGACCATGGCTAACCCCCATGCTCTGCAAGGCCCCATTGCCTTGCCTCGCCGGATTGCCGGGGGCGGCGCTGCAACTGAAATTAAAAGCTTGTAATCCGGTATTAACGCGGGGCCCGCAGCACCACGGTCAGCCCCGGGAAAGTGGCATCCGCGCCGCCATCCCCGATCTCGCGGCGGCTGGCATCGGCGCGGGCGCGGAGCAGGATCTCGACCGGGACAGCGGCATCATGCACGACAAGGTCGGCGCTGCCCAGCAGCCGTGCCTCGCGCAGGGTCAGGTCATCGGGATCGGCAGAGCGCAGCACGATTTCGGCAAGGCCCGCCGTTCCGGCCGCAGCCCCGGCCAGCCAGGCATCGACCCGCGCGGCACTTGCCGCGTCCAGAGGATCGAGAATGCCGCCCGCAGCCAGCGCCGCATCAAGTGCGCGCCGCCGTTCGGCCCCATCGGCAAAACGCGCGCGCAGGGCGCCGCGTGCGCGGCCAAGCCCTTCTGCCAGCGCCCCCAGCGAGGCGGGGAGCATCGTTTCGAGCCGCAGGCGCAGTGCTTTGGCAAGGCCGGCCGAAACCCCGCCGGTGCCGACCGCGATCTGCACCGGGCCGCGTTCCAGCAGGCTCGGCACGGTAAAGTCGCACAGGTCCGGGCGGTCGGTGACATTGACCAGCAGGCCTCGCGCTTTGAGCCGCGCGGCAACCGCTTCCGGCTCGGCAAGGGCCACGAAGGCCAGCCGGGCTTCGCCATTGTCCTCGCCGACGATCACCGCGCCGAACCGTTCGACCAGCCGCCGCTTGGCTTCACCCGCCTCGCCCTCGCCCAGCACGATCACCGGCTGGCCGGCCACGCGGTGGAACAGGGGCAGCGAATTCGTCATTCCAGCCAGTCTGGCACGCGCTCGGCGGAGGAAATCGCCTCGGGCAGGATACGGTCGGCAACCACGGCGAACTTGTCTCCGTCAACCATCACCTCGGCAACGAAACCGCGGCTGTTGTAGCTGGAAGCCATGGTCGCGCCATAGGCGCCGGCGGTGCGGAACACGGCCAGGTCGCCGGCGACGAGCGCATCGCATTCGCGGTCCATGGCAAAGGTATCGCCGGTTTCGCAGATCGGGCCGACAATATGGGCGGTCATGCGGTCGCCGCTGGGCTGCACCGCGTCGAAATCGTGCCAGGCGCCGTACATGGCCGGACGCGCCAGATCGTTCATCGCCGCATCGACGATGACGAAGGGCGCCTTGTTGGAGCTGCGCTTCACGCGCACCACGCGGGTCAGCAGCACGCCGGCATTGCCGCAGATCACGCGGCCCGGCTCGAACATCAGCGTCACGTCCCAGCCCTCGGTCGCGCGGGCGACCATGGCGGCATATTCCTCGGGGCTGGGGAAGGTCTCGCCCGCCTTGTAAGGCACGCCCAGGCCGCCGCCGAGATCGGCATGGGTCACCGTCTGCCCGTTGGCACGCAGTTCGGCGATGAGGTCGCCCACCTTGGCGAAGGCCTGCTCGAAGGGTTCGAGCTCGGAAAGCTGGCTGCCGATGTGAACGGCAACACCGCGCATGTTGATGCCGGGCAGCGCGGCAAGGCGCGCATAGATGCCGGCGGCACGGTCGATCGGCACGCCGAACTTGTTTTCCGCCTTGCCGGTCGAAATCTTGGCATGGGTGCGGGCATCGACATCGGGATTGACGCGCAGCGCGCAATTGGCGGTGAGCCCGCGCGCGGCGGCGATTGCGGCAAGCTCCTCGCCCTCTTCCTCGCTTTCCAGGTTGAACTGGCCGATCCCGGCTTCAAGCCCGGCAATCATCTCGTGGTGCTGCTTGCCAACGCCCGAGAAGACGATGTCCTCCGCCGGCATCCCTGCCGCCAGCGCGCGCGCCATCTCGCCTGCCGAAACGACATCCGCGCCCAGCCCTTCGCGCTTCATGATGCGCAGGACCGCCAGGTTGGGATTGGCCTTGATGGCAAAGGCGATGTGCACGCGCGGCAGGATCGAAAGGGCATCGCGGAACACCCGCGCATGCCGTTCCAGCGTGGCGCGCGAATAGACATAGACCGGCGTTCCGACAGCATCGGCAATCGCGGTCAAGGGCACGTCCTCGGCGTGGAGCACGCCGTTCCTGAGTTCGAAATGGTCCATGAATCGGGTCTTTGCGGAAAATCAGCCCTCGGGGGGCAGGTCGTAAGGATCGTCGGCGCGGTCTTCGGACTTGCTGCGCAGTTCGACGGTGCGTTCGGGTGCGGCCTGCGGCCTGAGTTTCAGCAGCTCGTCCGAGGTCGGACGGGTATCGCGGCCCAGGGGTGCGACCGGCAGGTCCTTGCCGGCCTGCGGTTTCAGCGGCGCGGTAACCCCGCAACCGGCAAGCGGCAGGGCAAGGACGGCAAGGGCAAGGACGGCCTTCTTCATCGAACTACTCCAGCCCGAGCGCCAGCCGCGCTTCGGCAAGGCGCAGCCTTACCTGATCCGGCGCGGTTCCGCCATGGCTGGCGCGAGCCGCGACGCTGGCTTCGACCGAGAGGGCCGCATAGACATCTGCCGTCACGCGCGGATCGATGGCCTGCAAGTCTTCCAGCGGCAGCTGGTCGAGCGCGATGCCGCGCGACTCCGCCAGCTTCACCGCCGAACCGGTGATGTGATGCGCCTCGCGGAAGGGAATGTCCGCCTGCCGCACCAGCCAGTCGGCAAGGTCGGTCGCCGTGGCATAGCCAAGCTCGGCAGCGGCGCGCATCCGGTCGGTGCGGAACGTGGTCTGTTCGACCATGCCGGTCATTGCGGCAAGGCACAGGGTGAGCAGGCCCGCGGCTTCGAAGACCGGCGGCTTGTCGTCCTGCATGTCCTTCGAATAGGCGAGCGGCAGGCCCTTCATGGTCATCATCAGGCTGACAAGGCAACCCGAGATGCGCCCGGCATGGCCGCGGACCAGCTCTGCGGCATCGGGGTTCTTCTTCTGCGGCATGATCGAGCTGCCGGTCGACAGGCTGTCAGGCAGGCGCACGAAACCGAAGGGCTGGCTGGCCCAGATGATGAATTCTTCCGCCAGTCGGGAAAGGTGCAGCGCGCACTGGCTGGCAGCCATCAGGTAATCGAGCGCGAAATCGCGGTCCGAAACCGAATCGAGGCTGTTGGCGGTCGGCCCGTCAAAGCCCAGCGCCTTCGCGGTCGCCTGCCGGTCGATCGGGAAGCCGGTGCCCGCCAGCGCTGCCGAACCCAGCGGGCAGCGGTTCATCCGCGCGCGCGCATCGGCAAAGCGCGACACGTCGCGCGCCGCCATTTCGTAGTAGGCCAGCAGGTGGTGGCCGAGCGTTACCGGCTGCGCGGTCTGCAGATGGGTGAAGCCGGGCATGATGCTGTCGGCATGTTCGCCGGCGCGGGTGACCAGCGCGACCTGCAGCGCTTTCAGCCCCTCAAGCGCCTGGTCGCAGGCATCGCGCACCCACAGGCGGAAATCGGTCGCCACCTGATCGTTGCGGCTGCGCGCGGTGTGCAGGCGGCCGGCGGCGGGGCCGATCAGTTCGGCCAGCCGGCTTTCGGTGGTCATGTGAATGTCTTCGAGGTCCCAGTCCTCGGGCACGCCGCTGGCCTCGTATTCGGCGGCAACCTTGTCGAGCCCCTCGGCGATCAGCGCGGCATCCTGGGCGGAAACGATGCCTTGCGCCCCCAGCATGGCGACATGGGCCTTCGATGCGGCGATGTCCTGCCGCCAGAGTGCCTTGTCGAAGGGGATCGAGGCATTTATCTCACGCATGATCGAGGACGGTCCTTCCGCGAACCGTCCGCCCCACATCTGGTTGGAGCCTGCCTTGCTGTTATCCCGATCGCTCAATTCTGCTGTCCTTGGACTGGCCCTTGCCGGGGGCCTGCTTGCCGGGTGCGATAGGCAAAGCGGCGAGAAGGCGCAAGGCGCTGCGAAAAGCGCGGCCTGCACCTCGATCCCCGCCAAGGTGGGCGAGCCCGATTGCGCCAAGCAGGGCAACCAGCTGCCCGATTTCACGCTTGAGGATCCTTCGGGCAAGACGCTTTCGCTGGCATCGCTGAAGGGCAAGCCGGTGCTCATCAACCTGTGGGCCACCTGGTGCGCCCCCTGCGTGGCCGAGCTGCCGCAGCTTGACGCACTGGTGGGCGAAGGGCTGCGCGTGGTCACCGTGTCGCAGGATCAGGACACGGCCAAGGTCGCCGATTTCCTCAAGCAGCGCGGCGTGAAGCACCTGGAGCCCTGGCTGGATGCCAAGAACGATCTTTCGGTGCATTACGATATCCAGGTCCTGCCCACGTCGATCCTCTACGATGCCGAGGGTCGCGAGGTCTGGCGCATCACCGGCCCGCGCGAGTGGAATACCGAGGCGACGAAGAAGCTGCTCGGCCCGGCGCTGTGACTTGAACGGTCGCCGCATCACCGCCGCCGTCCTGCGCCAATCGGGCGACCAGCCCCGGCCCTATGCGCAAAACGCGCCGCTGGAACTGGCAGAGCTGGACCTTGCCGGGCCCGGCCCGGGCGAACTGCTGGTACGGATCGACGCGGCAGGCGTCTGCCATTCGGACCTTTCCGTCGTCAACGGAGACCGCCCCCGCCCCATGCCGATGGCGCTGGGGCATGAAGCGGCAGCGACCGTAATCGCCACCGGAACGCCGGACGATCCTGGTTTCGCCCCGGGCGACCGGGTGGTGCTGGTGTTCCTGCCGGCCTGCGGCGAATGCGCGCTGTGCCGCGATGGCCGCGGCTACCTGTGCGAGGTCGCGGCGGCGGCGAACGGACGCGGCGAGCTGATCGGCGGCGGCGGGCGGCTTAGCGAAGGGCACGCGCCCGTGCACCATCACCTCGGCGTCTCGGCCTTTGCCAGCCACGCCGTGGTCGATCGCCGCTCCGCCGTGAAGGTCCCGTCCGATATCCCGGCAGAGATCGCCGCGCTGTTCGGCTGCGCGGTGCTGACCGGCGTCGGCGCCGTGCTTAACACCGCAGCCCTGCGCGAAGGCGAAAGCGTGCTGGTCTATGGCCTCGGCGGCGTCGGCATGGCGGCGCTTATGGGGGCGCTGGCGGGCGGCGCATCGCGGGTCACGGCGATAGACCCCTCGCCCGAAAAGCGCGGGCTGGCTCTCGAACTGGGCGCAGCCGCGGCCGTTTCCCCGGAGGAGGCGGACAGCCTCGATACCGCCGATGTGGTAATCGAAACCGTGGGCCGGGCCAGCGTTCTGGCCGATGCCTGCACCCGCGCGCGGCGCGGCGGGCGGATCGTCACTGTCGGGCTGCCGCACCCGTCCGAAAAGCTCGTCATCCCTGCCTTGTCGCTGGTGGCAGAAGGCAAGGCGCTGATCGGAAGCTACATGGGATCGTCGATCCCCGCGCGCGACATCCCGCGCTACATCGCCCTGTGGCGCGAGGGCCGCCTGCCGGTTGAGCGCCTGCTCACTTCGGTCGCCCCCCTGAGCGAGATCAACCGCTGCATGGATCGCCTTGCCGACGGACAGGCCATCCGCCAGGTCGTCATCCCCGGAGGAACCGAATGAGCCGCCAGCCCCTTCTCGGCCGCGATGCCTATCGCCACTGGCAGACCCTGCCGACGCAATGGGCGGACAACGATGTCTATGGCCACGTCAACAACACGGTGCATTACCGCTGGTTCGATACCCTGGTGAACTCGTGGCTGATCGCGCAGGGCCTGCTCGATATCGAGCATGGCGATCCCATCGGTCTCGTCGTCGAAACCGGTTGCCGCTATGCCGCATCGCTGACCTATCCGGGCTCGGTGGACCTCGGACTGAGGCTCGACCGGCTGGGCTCGTCAAGCGTCACTTACCGCATCGGCGTCTTCGCTGCGGACAGCGCGGAACCTGCGGCAGAAGGCCACTTCAGTCACGTTTACGTCGGTCGCGAAAGCCGCCGGCCCGTGCCTCTGCCGCAAGCCTGGCGGGACAGGCTGGAATTGCTGGCCTAGGCCGGAACGATCGTTGCCATGAAGGCGCGCAGCCGGTCTTGCTGGGCGGCCGTCAACCGAAGGCCCAGTTTGGTGCGGCGCCAGAGCACGTCCTCGGCGGTTCGCGCCCATTCGCGTTCGACAAGGTAGCGGACTTCGCGCTCGGTCAGGCCTGAGCCGAAATCGATTCCGCACTGGTCGAGCGTGGTCGCATCGACAAGCACCTGCGGGCAAAGCGTGCCATAGCTGCGCGCCATTCGCGCCGCCCAGGCGGGCTCAAGGAAGGGATAGCGGCGCGCAATATCGGCGGTGAGCTGCGCCGCGCCGTCCATGGGAAAATCGCCGCCCGGCAGCGCCGATCCTGCCGTCCAGGCCGGGCCTGACAGCGCGGGCAGGCGCTCGGCCAGAAGGTCGCAGGCCTCTTCGGCAAGGTGGCGGAAAGTGGTGATCTTGCCGCCGAACACGGTCAGGATCGGCGCGCCCTCGTCCGGCTCTGAAAGGTCGAGCCGATAGCCACGCGTCGCCGCTTCCGGTTTGCCGGAATGATCGTCAATCAGCGGCCGCACACCCGAATAGGTCCAGACGACATCGGCTGGAGTCACCTGCTTGCGGAAATAGCGGCTGGCGCCTTCGCACAGGTAGGCGATCTCCTCTTCACTGGCGCGCGGATCGCCGCCCGTATGATCGCGGTCGGTCGTGCCGATGAGGGTGAAATCGTCCTCATAGGGGATGGCGAAAAAGATACGGCCATCAGGCAGTTGGAAGAAATAGGCGAAGGGATGGTCAAACAGTCGCGGCACGACAATGTGGCTGCCGCGCACCAGTCGCATGCCGTATTCCGGCTGCTCATGCGCGCGGCCCAGCAGGTCGAGCACTTTCGGACCCCCCGCGTTGACCACGGCCTGCGCGCGGAACGTGCCTTGGGCGGTGGTAATGGTCCAGCCATCACCCCCGCGGTCAAGCGCGGTTACCGGACAGCGCGTCCGGACCACGGCCCCGCGATCGGCCGCATCGCGGGCGTTGAGCACAACCAGCCGGGCATCATCGACCCAGCAATCCGAATAGGCGAAACCCCGCGCATATTCCGGCTTCAGCGGCGCGCCCGCAGGGTGGCGGGACAGGTCGAGCGACTGCGCGGCCGGCAGGCGGCGGCGTCCGCCGATGTGATCGTAAAGAAAGAGGCCAAGCCGCAAGAGCCAGCGCGGACGCAGGCCCCTGACATGCGGCAGGACGAAGCGCAGCGGCCAGATGATATGCGGGGCGATCTTCCACAAACGCTCGCGCTCGCTCAACGCCTCCCGGACAAGCGCGAACTCGTAATACTCAAGGTACCGCAAGCCGCCGTGGATCAGCTTCGTCGAGGCGGAGGAAGTGCCACCGGCAAGGTCGCCGCCCTCCAGCAGCAGGACGCGCGCCCCGCGCCCGGCGGCATCGCGCGCGATTCCACAGCCGTTCACGCCGCCACCGATGACGGCAATGTCGTAATGTGGATCAATATCCGTCTGCATCGTCCGCGACGATTGCCGCCAGGCGGGCAATAGGCAACAAAAAACCCCGCCGAAGCGGGGTTCTGTTGTGGTTGCGGGGGTAGGATTTGAACCTACGACCTTCAGGTTATGAGCCTGACGAGCTACCGGGCTGCTCCACCCCGCGTCACCATGATGGCCAATTAAGGCCGAATTGCCGGAAAACAAGTCCCCGGAAACACAAAAAGGGCCTCTCGGCCCTTAGAGTGCAGGCCTGTAAAGCCCTGACGTGTGAATGGGTTTTCCGCTTCCGCCGGCTGTAATGCCTGGCGACGACCTACTCTTCCGGAGCTTGAGCCACAGTACCATCGGCGCTGTCTGGTTTCACGGCCGAGTTCGAGATGGGATCGGGTGGGTCACAGACGCTATGGTCACCAAGCAATAAAGCAGGCGGAAACGGTTTTTAATCGATGCACTTCTTAAGCTGCGTTCGCAGTTTGAGGCGTCTCTGGCTATGATTTCGTCCGCTCATCGCAGACAACCGCAAGGCTGTCATTGATGGTGGGATTCATCAAGCATGATCAGAGTTATTAGGACTGGTTAGCTCCACACGTTACCGCGCTTCCACATCCAGCCTATCAACGTGATGGTCTATCACGACTCGAAGATACCTTATCTTGAGGGAGGCTTCCCGCTTAGATGCTTTCAGCGGTTATCCCGTCCATGCATAGCTACCCTGCTGCACCGTTGGCACGATGACAGGTACACCAGAGGCATGTTCACCCCGGTCCTCTCGTACTAGGGGCAACTCCTCTCAAGTATCGACGCCCACGGCAGATAGGGACCAAACTGTCTCGCGACGTTCTGAACCCAGCTCACGTACCACTTTAATTGGCGAACAGCCAAACCCTTGGGACCTGCTCCAGCCCCAGGATGTGATGAGCCGACATCGAGGTGCCAAACGATTCCGTCGATATGAGCTCTTGGGAATCATCAGCCTGTTATCCCCGGCGTACCTTTTATCCGTTGAGCGATGGCCCTTCCACGAGGGACCACCGGATCACTATGACCGACTTTCGTCTCTGCTCGACTCGTCAGTCTCGCAGTCAGGCAGGCTTATGCCATTGCACTCTAACAGCCGGTTTCCAACCGGCCTGAGCCTACCATCGCGCGCCTCCGTTACTCTTTAGGAGGCGACCGCCCCAGTCAAACTACCCGCCACAGAGGGTCCCTGCGCCGGCTAACGGCGCGAGGTTAGACATTAAAAAATCACAGGGTGGTATTTCACCTATGGCTCCACACCAGCTGGCGCCAGTGCTTCAAAGCCTCCCACCTATGCTACACAATAATTTTCCAATGCCACTCTGAAGCTGCAGTAAAGGTGCACGGGGTCTTTCCGTCTAACCGCGGGTACTCCGCATCTTCACGGAGAATTCAATTTCGCTGAGCATATCCTGGAGACAGTGGGGAAGTCGTTACGCCATTCGTGCAGGTCGGAACTTACCCGACAAGGAATTTCGCTACCTTAGGACCGTTATAGTTACGGCCGCCGTTTACTCGGGCTTCAATTCGGAGCTTGCACTCCTCCTCTTAACCTTCGAGCACCGGGCAGGCGTCAGACCCTATACGTCGTCTTGAAGCCGACTTAGCAGAGTCCTGTGTTTTTGCTAAACAGTCGCTACCCCCTGGCCTGTGCCCCCTGCAATTGCTTGCGCAAAAGCAGGGCCTCCTTCTTCCGAAGGTACGGAGGCAATTTGCCGAGTTCCTTCAGGATACTTCTCTCAAGCGCCTTGGTATACTCTACCAGACCACCTGTGTCGGTTTCGGGTACGGTCTATACGGTGGGGCTATTTCCTGGAACCTCTTCGAAGCCTGACCAATCCGATAAGGTCAGACAACACACGAGATCCGTCACACACCACCAGGCCCACGAATATTAACGTGGTTCCCATCGACTACCCCCTTCGGGCTCGTCTTAGGGG